>NZ_CAMTIA010000031.1 GCF_947072475.1 uncultured Deefgea sp. | reverse complement strand
CATTTCACCCATTTAGTGACCTGCATCGCCGTTGCACTTACTAGTTGAATCCGCCGCCCATAAATCGCTGCAAAACTTCTTGCGTATTAACACCGGGAAATTGCGCAAGTTGATCTTCATTAAAATATTGCTCACTCACCTCAATATCATCCAGCATAATATTTTGTGTTGCCGCCCATTTAACTACGGTAGCAAACAACACATCTGGGCGAATCGGCTTAGTAATATAATCATTCATGCCGTTCTCTAGGCAACGCTGTCTTTCATCCGACATTGCGTGCGCTGTCATCGCAATAATAGGTAAATCGACAAAGCGTGGATCACTGCGAATTAATTGTGTTGTTTGGTGTCCATCGAGCACCGGCATTTGTAAATCCATAAAAATAAAATCACACGGCAATGGCTCAATGGAGAGCCAGCCCAAAGCTTCGCCACCATGTTGAGCTAACAGCACACTGGCCCCGGCGCCGGTGAGTAATTCCTGTGCGACTTGTTGATTGAGTGGATTATCTTCAACCAATAAAATACGCACACCTTTGAGATTTTTTCGACGACCCATTTGTTGATCGACTTCAATATCTACCGCTGCGCACTCTAGCCAAACGGTAAAATGAAAAGTACTGCCCAGATTGACTTGGCTTTCAACCCACAGCTCGCCCTCCATCATTTCAACCAAGCTTTTACAAATCGATAAACCCAGCCCTGTACCACCAAACTTGCGGGTGGTTGAGCTATCGGCTTGAGAAAATGGTTTAAATAAACTATTCATTTGCATCGGAGTCAAGCCAATACCACTATCTCGCACCGAAATATGCAGGCGAATTTTTTTTTCTTGTTGTGCGACGACTTCAACCGATAATTTTATTATGCCTTCTTGGGTAAATTTAATCGCATTACTCACTAGATTATTCAGGATTTGCCCCAGTCTAAGGGGATCGCCCACTAGCGTTGCGGGGCAATTTGCGGCTAGTGTGATATCTAATTCAAGTTTTTTTTCTTCCGCTTTAATTTCATGCAAAGATCGAACTTGAGTTAAAACCTGATCAAATCGAAATGGAATTGATTCCATCCTTAATCGGTCGGCTTCAATTTTAGAAAAATCCAGAATATCATTTAAAATATGCAACAGCGACTCTGCGGCGTAACTAATTTTACTGAGATAATCCCGTTGTTTATTATTTAACTCGGTTTGTAATGTTAAATGCGTCATGCCAATAATGGCATTCATTGGTGTGCGAATTTCATGACTCATATTGGCTAAAAAATCGCTTTTTAAACGATTGGCTTGGTCGGCGGTTTCTTTAGCATTAATTAACTCGGCTTCTACCGCTTTTCTTAATTCAATATTGTCATACACGGCGACAAAATGCGTCACTTCTCCGCTTTGATCACGAATCGGAGAAATCGAGACCGACATCCAAACTAAAGTGCCATCTTTACAGATATTACGTAAATCTTTATGCCAATCTTGGCCTTGTAATACGTGCTGCAAAATTCTATTGTGCGCGACCGGATTGGGCACGCCACCACCGAGCACCTCGACCGGGCTTCGGCCAAGGATTTCTGCCGTGCTAAAACCAAATGTTTGCTCAAACTTTGGATTGGCGTATTCAATACCGCCTTGTAAATTGGTAATTAAAACCGGATTGGGGCTCGCTTCGATAGCGGCCGATAATTGCCGCACTTGCAGCGCCGCCTGTTTTTGCTCGGTAATATCAAACAAAATGCCATCTACATATTGCACTTTACCGTGCGCATCGCGCAGCACTTGTCCCCGTTCATACACCCAATGCAAAACGCCTCGCGCATCATGAATCCGATATTCAACGTTATAACGCGCATCTCCGGCGACGGCCAAAGCAATCGTCTGATCAAGCTGCAGCATATCGTCGGCCAATACCAGACTGTGATAACTGATCTGCGGTGATGATGATAAAAATAAATCTGGGGTATAGCCCGAGAGCACTTCAATTTCTTTGTCGATATACTGCATACCCCAAGGGGGCTCAATCTCACGACGAAATACCACCCCCGGAATATTACTCACCAACGTTAAAAACTGCGCCGCTTGTGCCTGCAAGGCGAGCTCGGCTTGTTGGCGCGCATCGACCAGCTGCCCCATCAAAATCGACAATTGCTCTAAATCAGCGGCGGCATTATTGGCAGCAGGCAGGCCTAAGCTATCTTGCAGCTGGTGGGCGGTATGCCATAAAGCGTTAATCGCTCTTTGCCGGATTGCACTTTCAAGGCGCAATGCATCATTGCTGCGCGTTAATTCATCCGAGCTAATTTGCAAGCTACGTGAACTCAATGTCAAATCGCGTTCGGATTGCTGATAGGCCTCGTCAATCGCGGCCAATAAACGCCGCAAGTTTTTCCCTAGCGCATAACAAGGCGAGTCAGGACATTGAGCGGCATCGGCTTCGATAGCGCACAGCTGGGCCTCGCACATTGCTTCATCGGTCCACGCCAAATGGCGCTTTAACTGACGAGCCAGTAATCGATTCATACTTGCGGCTCACTGAGTGTCGTAATGGTCATGGTTTGGTTATGTAATTTGCATTCGGTTGAACTCACAAACGGGCTGATTTCACCGTAAGAATAAAACCCAGCTAATGTCACATGCTGACCAAACACCTCAGCAACCGCTTCGACTTCCTCGTCGATTCGGCTACCCATGACCAGTTTTCGCCCCACACAGCTGACCAATAAGCCCAAACTTTGATCGGCGGGCGTCACCAGCAATTGCGCCGCTTGGGCGGCGGCCTCTGCCCCTTCAATCAGCGCGTCATTACTGGCGTGCATCAGCCGTAAATAACCATCGGCAACAATATCGCCCGCCAAAATCAAGCTACCATCGGCTTCATTCACCCCCAAAATAGTGCGCACGACGCCCATGGCTTGATGGTCTTGCCCAAGCATTTCAAAAGGAAACAACAAACCCGAAGACGGCAGTTGCGCGGCGTATTCGCCTAAATAACGTTTGTAAACGTCCAGCGCAGGCTCAGCATCCAGCTCAAACAACACATTGCCCACGCTGCGCGTCACGCGCCGGGCCGGGCCAAATGGCTGCCAGCCGCCGAATGAGCCATGACCGATGTGTATCTCGGGTGGAATTGCCATGGCAACGATGCGATGACTGCTAATGCCCTGATTACTCAATACCAAGGTTTGGCTAAATGCCGTGCCATCGCCAGCTAAACCGCCCATCACGGGCACTTTGCTCTGCAAGCGGGCCATCAAGCCTTGCAGCAAGGCACTGCCATTGATATCGACCCCTTGGCCCAACACAATCACCCCGCCCAATGGCTGCTCATTGAGTGCGCTGGCCAATCGCTGGCCCGCCGCCTCGCTATCGGCCATGCCCGCCAATTCGGTCTCGACGCAATACGGCACACCGGCCTGCCAATGCACCGCAGTGATCACGCAACAGTCGTCATCAACGCCATCATTGGCAATTTCACCGGCGGTTGAGCAACCCAATAAGGCGGCCGCAGGGAAACACTGTCGCAAGTGCTGAAAGCACTGTGGATCAGAGAGTAATGTACGACTGGCAAAAACCAGTAAAAAATGCGGCTCAAGCTGACTTAGTGCTGAGACTTTATTTTCAAAATCATTAAAATTACTGACTTTAACCTGAGCAACCTTCATGATAATGCCTCGCAAAAAAGATATTTCAGCTTAGCAAAGGCATTTCTTTTCGCCCAAAAAAAAGCACGCTCCAGCGAGCATGCCATTTAACCGCAGATTAAATTCTGAATGATTTCTTACAATAAAAACAAAGAATACAAATACATTTAAGCGCCTTCACCCCCGCTATCGCCATAAAACGAGACCAAGCTAGGGTCTGTTGACGTTTGGCTTCTCGCCGCTGCTTACGCGATTTTCGCGGCAAATCAAAGCGTAATCAGCGATGCATCGTCATGTGAACTGGCTACAACACACCGTCGCGGCGAAAAACGGCCAACAGCGCAGGCTTGGCTTGGGCAATCGCGGCAATTCGTGCCGCCTGTACTGCGCTGGCAATGTCTTTGGGTTGGCTGCATTGCGCGGCAATCGCGCCGGCATCCACCGCCGCCAACACGGCGCGCAGTTGCAACAAATAATCCTGCTGCGGATAGTCACAATGCTCAAACTGCCAGCGGCCGCGTGCATCGGCCAAACACGCGTCAAGTAATTGCTTAAATCGCTCTGGTCGGCGCAATGCATCGCAGCGCATAAATAAAGCGCACAGCGTTTCGGGGCGTAATTGCTGCGCGGTATGCACCAAGGTATGTTCGCGGCAGACTAAAACCGCCAATTCTTTACAGTCGCTGGGCACTCGCAAGCGCTGGCACAGCGTCTCCACCAGCGGCACGCCACGGGCTTCATGGCCAATATGGCGTGGCAAAACATCGGCTGGCGTGGTGGCCTTGCCCAAATCGTGGCACAGCGCGGCAAAGCGCGTCGCCAATGGCCAGCCCTGCGCGGCGCAATAGTCCAGCACCAGCATGGTATGCAGGCCGGTATCGACTTCGGGATGGTAATCGGCGCGCTGTGGTACGCCCCATAGTGCGTCGATCTCTGGCGCAATTTTGGCCAAAGCGCCGCATTCACGCAAAATGGCGAACATTAAACTCGGACTATCTTCCATTAAGCCTTTGGCCATTTCTTGCCAAACGCGCTCAGCAACCAAATGATCAACTTCGCCCTCACTGACCATTTGCCGCATTAAGGCCATGGTTTCAGCGGCGACACTAAAGCCAAAGCGCGCCGCAAATCGTGCCAGTCGTAAGATTCGCACCGGGTCTTCGGCAAAAGCGGGCGAAACGTGGCGTAATACTTTAGCGGCCAAATCGGCCTGTCCAGCATACGGGTCGATTAAGTTGCCGTGCTCGTCCTCAGCAATGGCGTTGATGGTTAAATCACGGCGCAGCAAGTCTTCTTCCAGCGTCACATCCGGGCTAGCCTGCACTTCAAAGCCGGTATAGCCATGGCCGCTTTTACGCTCAAAGCGTGCCAGCGCATACTCCTGATGTGTTTTAGGGTGCAAAAAAACTGGGAAGTCCTTTCCCACCGCTTGATAGCCCAAATCGAGCATCGCTTGCGGCGTACTGCCCACCACCACCCAATCAATGTCTTTGACTGGCAAGCCCAATAAACGATCACGCACAGCGCCGCCAACACGGTATATCTGCATTACTTCTTTCCTTAGGCAAAAAAGTGCTTTTAACTGTGCACATAATACCGTCTACAATCTGCCGATTGCCGTTTAATTTTAGCTGGAGCTGCTATGAAGATCGCGAACAATGTCACCGAACTGATCGGCCACACCCCATTGGTTAAACTCAACCGCATTACCGAAGGCTGCGTGGCCACTTTGGTCGCCAAGCTTGAATACATGAATCCATCGCACTCGGTAAAAGATCGAATTGCCGTGAGCATGATCGATGCCGCCGAACAAGCCGGCCTCATCCACGCCGATACAGTGATTGTTGAACCGACTTCGGGCAATACTGGAATTGGTTTGGCGATGGTGTGCGCTGCGCGGGGTTATAAATTGGTGCTAACCATGCCAGAAACCATGTCAAAAGAGCGCCGCGCTTTATTGCGTGGTTATGGTGCTGAGCTGATTTTAACGCCGGGGCCAGATGGCATGGGCGGCGCGATTGCTAAAGCTAAAGCGCTGACTGAAGAGCATGCCAATTACTTAATGCCACAGCAGTTTGAAAACCCAGCCAATCCAGAAATTCATCGCCAAACCACGGCGATTGAATTGTGGGAAGACACCGATGGGCAGATTGATATCTTGGTTGCTGGCGTCGGCACCGGCGGCACGATTACCGGTATTGCCGAAGTGCTTAAAGCTAAAAAACCCTCATTTCAAGCGATTGCGATTGAACCCGAAGCCAGCCCAGTGTTGTCTGGCGGGGCCAAAGGGCCGCATCCGATTCAAGGCATTGGCGCGGGGTTTATTCCTAAAGTGCTCAATACCGAGATTTACGACGAAGTGATTGGCGTCAGTAATGACGATGCCTTTGCCACCGCCCGCTTAATGGCAACGCAAGAAGGTATTTTGTGCGGCATTTCAGCCGGTGCTGCGGTCTGGGCGGCATTACAAGTAGCCAAACGGCCAGAAAACGCTGGCAAGCTGATTGCGATTATTATTCCATCATTTGGCGAGCGCTATTTATCCACCAAACTGTTTGAAGGTCTGGCCGACTAAGCTCGCTTAAGTCGCCAACAACATTGCCCGCCCAGCGGGATGCACGTTCAGCGATGAAGCGGTTACTGAACTTTCATGGCTTGGTTCAGATCAGGGATTGATATGATCAATCACCTGCGTCTGAGCGGATCGACTGCAATTTAAAATATCAACACCCCATCCAAACAAAGCCAAAATCAAACCGGATGAGTGCGCTAGCCAGCAAAAAACGGGTGGGCACGGGTAGACGCTGGCTGGCCGGCGAAAGTGCGGTCAACTGGGGCGGTTCACGCTGATATTGGCATTGCTTTCGCGGGCAAGCCCGCTCCTACGCGATGGTGCTGAGCAGGGTCGCTAATCAGGAAATACACAGACCCTATCCGCTTCATCTTGCCAATGACTCATATCACGAAACACCAAAACAGCGCCCAAAGTAGCGTGCGCATCGTCGCGAATTCGCGCGGCGCTTTCTTCTATATAAAAATGCAGCCCAAGCTTATTGAGTAAAATACTGCGCCGAGCGCCGAGGCATTGCGCTGAATTTTGTAAAGCCAGCGCGGCCAAACCCGCTAGCGGCAAGCGAGTTTTGGCATCAATCGTTTGGTATACCGAGCTGAGATATTGCCCTTGCGCCATTTCGGGATCCCAGCCCAATAATGCCGATGCCACAGAGTTGAGATAATAAATTCGGCCGTTTAAGTCGGTGCTGACCACCGCATCAGAAATCGACGCCAACGTCGCTTGGGCCCGCTGCTGCTCCGATAATAAGGCCGCTTGCGCCAAACGAATCGCCGTCACATTGCGGCCCACACCGCGGTAAGCCATAAATTGCCCGTTGTGATCAAAAATCGGTTGGCCTGAAACGCTGAGAAACAAGAGTTGCTGATTCAATTCAGCTTGATACTCAAAATCACGATACGCTTGTTGCGATGCCAGCACAGCCCGATGCGCCGCCCATTGCGCCGCCGACAATCCACCGGGACCCAACTCCCAACGGCATTTGCCAATAAACAGCGCCGGATTAAGATCCAAATCAGTAAAAAGATCGCCCGAAACCGCAGTAAACCGCCCTTCTTGGTCTTGTTCCCAAAACCAGTCATTGGCAATATCCACCAGCATATTCAAGCGTTCAACTTGCTCGCGCAGGGATTTAATCGTCGCCGAACTGGCGCTAATATCGCGCGCTTGCATCACCGTCCCCATCCATTGCAAGCGGTCATCGCGCAAGGGTTTGAGCATCAATTCGTACTGCCGCACTTGTGCATCGCGATCCAGATGGCTAACCATGAGTTGCAGCGGCATACTTAATCGCCCCAATTCAGCGGCATCAAATACCGGCTCAACCGCGCCCAATAAACAACGATCATGCTCAGCCAAACGCAACTCGGCAACGGCATTGGCATAGGTAATTTGACCGCGTGCATCGCGCAAGATCAAAGGGTCACTCACCGCCTCCAGTAAAGCCCGCATTTGTTGCACCTGAGTTAAATGCAAACTGGGCTTATCCACGTTGTCATCCACCGCTGGCAAACGATGGCGGCGCTGTAATAAACTAGCCAGCAACAAACTGAAAACCAAGCCCAAAATCGCCCCGCACGCCATAAGCTGCATTTGCCGCATACTCAGTGCACTGGTAATGGCTTGAAATTCAAAGCGCCATTGTCGGCCCAAGACATTCACCGGTGCCCTCGCCATTGGCGCGCTGGCATCGGATGCAAACTGCGGCGAGGTATAGCGGATTTTACTCGCAGTTTCTGCGCGATTTACCGCGTCGATAGCCCCCAGATCAACGACGCGAAACGCCAAGCCAGCCGAGTCGGCCAATCGATTGAGTTCAGCAAAAAAAGGCTGGATTTGCAGCAATACCATCGCGCTACCCAAATAATGACTCGATCTTAGCGCTGGCGTTGGCCGGCTCAATACCGTGCGATAAATCGGTAAATAAAATACCAGCGATTCAGTGCGCACCAAGCTGGCGGTAAAACCATCACTCATCCACGGCTGGCCACTCACTTTGGCTCGCTCGAAAGCGCGTTTTAGCGCCGCATCATGCGCCAAATTAAACCCCAACCACTGTGCAGTCGTACTATTGAGTGGGCTGAGCATATCCACAATCTGTAACGCTTCTTTTTGCTGCGAGCTAGCGACATCAAATACCGAATAAAACTCAGTGGCAAAGCGGGTATCGCTGCGATTTTGCTCAATATATTGACTCAGAAAATCCGCCGAGACTGGCCGCACAAAGCCCATCGCCAACACGCCTGCGCTGATTTGGCGGGCTTGACTTTGTAACTGCAATTGACTGAATTGCTCGGGAGAAAGTTGATTTTGCGCGATAAAAGCCGCTTGAATGAGGTGCAAATCGGACTGGGTCAGTAATAACTGCGTCTGAAATTGATACAATAACTGCTCTTGGCTTTGCTGCCAGCGCCCACGCGCCGAATCAATGGCTTGCCAATAATACAAGCTGATGCTCACTACAGTCAGCAACACGCCGAGCAAGAGCGTCACTATAAAAACAGTGTATTTTTTTAGCTCAAACATAACACTCTATTGATTAGGGATGATGCTTTGCACTCAACACAAGGCAATACATCACTATAAAGTCAGAATGTTACAAAAGAACAGCGTCATCAAAAAATGGCAAGTGCTATGCAACACCTGCCATCAAAATAACAATATGTATCAGACTAAAATCAACTTGCCGCGTCGGTACCCAAAAATAACTGATACGCCAAATTATGCGTCTCCAGCCAATACGGATAAGCTAAGCGCGTTAGGAAGGCATTAAATTGCGCATCCTCATTGGGCGGCACCTGAATCCCCACTAAGACCCGACCATAATCTGCGCCATGATTGCGATAATGAAATAAAGAAATATTCCAGTTGTCGCTCATGCCATTGAGAAAATTCAACAAAGCGCCAGGGCGCTCAGGAAACTCAAAGCGAATTAAGCGCTCATTCACCGCTTGCGGTGCATGCCCACCGACTAAATGGCGAATATGCAATTTGGCCAATTCATTGTCGGTTAAATCCACCGCAGCCAATTCATGACTCGCCAGCGTGGCAATTAAATCCACCACTTCGGAGCGATGCTGAATCGACAAGCCAACAAACACATGCGCCTCGCTGGCTTTGGCGTAGCGATAATTAAATTCAGTCACATTGCGCGCGCCAATCAAGCTACAGAAGGTGCGAAAACTACCCGGTTTTTCCGGCACCGTCACCACCATAATCGCTTCGCGTTGCTCGCCCATTTCGGCTTGCTCGGCCACATAGCGCAAGCGGTCAAAATTCATATTGGCGCCAGAAGCAATCGCCACAAAAGTTTGATCTTGCACGCCTTCGCGCGCCGCCCACGCCTTCATGCCGGCAATGGCCAATGCGCCAGCGGGCTCTAAAATCGAGCGATTATCTTCAAACACGTCTTTAATCGCCGCGCACATCGCATCGGTATCGACCAAGATTACGTCATCAACAAATTCTTGGGCTAAGCGAAAGGTTTCTTCGCCCACTTGCTTCACGGCCACACCGTCAGCAAAAATCCCCACTTGCGGCAAGGTAATGCGCTCGCCCAATTTAAGCGATAAATACATCGCATTGGCATCAGTGGGCTCAACGCCAATCACTTTGACTTCGGGGCGTAAACGCTTGATATACGCCGCCATCCCCGCCAGCAAACCACCGCCGCCCACTGGAATAAACACCGCGTCAATCGGATCAGGATGTTGGCGTAAGATTTCCATCGCCACCGTGCCCTGCCCAGCAATCACATCGGGATCATCATAAGGATGCACAAAGGTCGCGCCCGATTGCGCCACCAGTTTCATCGCGTGCTCGTAGCAATCGGAATAAGAATCACCAATCAACACCACCTCAGCGCCACGGCGCGTTACCGCATCCACCTTGATGCGCGGCGCAGTGGCTGGCATCACAATCGTTGCACGGCATTTTAAATATTGCGCGGCCATCGCCACGCCTTGCGCATGATTGCCCGCCGAAGCCGCAATCACACCGCGCTCTAAATCAGCGCGGGATAATTGCACCATTTTGTTATACGCGCCGCGAATTTTAAACGAGAACACCGGCTGCATATCTTCACGTTTGAAATACACCGTATTGCCAATACGACGCGATAAATTCGGCGCATGCTCAAGCGGCGATTCAATCGCAACATCGTACACACGGGCAGAGAGCGTTCGTTCGAGGTAGTCTTTATTCATTGGCGCAAACCTTGGTTTAACCCAATCGATGGCTTGGCACGCTGTGTCACCACTCGGTAGCAAGCCCTACCGCAGCACGATAAAGCAAGATCCAGCGGAAAACATATTGATGACACGACCCAAGTCATGGATTGAGAACGGCGAAAAAATAGGCGATTGATTATTTCAATCGCCTATTCTAACCGCAAATTCACAGCTTACACAGTTAGTCTGCGTAATCTCGATAAGACATTCTGATTTCTTCAATTTTGGGTAAACAACGGAAAAACGCCTCCACCACCTCAGGATCAAAATGCGTTCCTGATCCGGCTTGTATTTCTTCTAATACCCGCTCTCGCGACCAAGGCGGTTTGTAGCAACGAGAATGCGCCAGCGCATCATACACATCGGCCAAAGCAATAATTCGCCCCGCAATATGAATTTGCTCACCGACCAATTGCTGCGGATAGCCGGTGCCATTCCACTTTTCATGATGCTGATGCGCAATCACCGCCGCCATTTTTAAAATCCGTGGTTTAGACGCTTTAAGCATTTCATAACCAAGCTGCGCATGGGTATTCATCACCGCGCGCTCTTCGGCGTCTAAGGCGCCCGGTTTATTGAGTACCGAATCGGGAATACCGACTTTGCCAATATCGTGCAAAGGACTGGCGATGCGAATAATTTCAGCGTCTTCTTCACTCATGCCCAGCTCAATGGCCATCGCATAAGAAAACTCAGCCATGCGGTGAATATGCTTGCCAGTGTCTTTTGAGCGATTTTCGATCACTTCGGACAGCTGATAAATAATACTGCGCTGCGTTTCTTCGATCTCTTTATTGAGCATCAAGTTTTCGTAAGCAATCGCGACATTCTTACAAAACATATCGATCAAATTAGCGTCAGGGTGCGACAACGCCACCGGACCATCAATAATCAGTAAATTCACCGAGCCAAGTGGCGCTTGAAAAAAACCAATAAAGTGATCGGCCGCAAAAATGCTATGCCGCTGCGCAAGTGCTTCATCAATCGATGGCTTTAAACGACTTAACTCGGCATTGTCCAAATTCTGGCCACAAAAAGCCTGATAACCGCCGGTGGCGTACATAATAGTTAAATCATCGCTTTGCGATAGCGCCGCCATGCCGCCACTGACCACCACATACAACGCGTCTTGTTCAAAAAACAATAACGACTGCAATTGCTCGAGCACGCCTTGCGCGAACTTAATCACCGATTGCTGTTTAAAAATCGTTGTCGAGGCATCGACAACTTTAATTAAGCCACGGCGATTGGCGTCTAATTGTCGGCGTTGATGTTCAATCAACATAATGTCGTTGTAAGAGCGCAACGTGCCTAGCACTGCCGTATACAATTTATCCCGAGTTAGCTCGGTTTTGGCCTTGTAATCATTGATGTCGTAGTTTTCAATCACGTGTCGTTCTGGCGCAACCCCGGGCTGGCCGGTGCGTAAAATAATCCGAATATGATGGTTGTGCAGTTTTTCACGAATATCTCTGGCCACATTCAAACCGGCGTCTTCTGACTCCATCACCACATCGAGCAAAACCAAGGCAATATCGTCACGCGTATTGAGCATATCCAAGGCTTCTGCGCCCGAATAACACGACAATAAATTCAACGGCCGATTTAAAAAATCAATATTAGATAGAGCCAATTTGGTCACATGATGAATATCGGGTTCATCATCCACCACCAGTACATTCCACGGCTCTATCTCCGCACGGAGCGATAAATCAGTATCTTCTTCGAGCCAGTTTTCATCATCAATCATCATGCGCCCCTGTTAAACCCCATCGTGCGATCGCCTCTTACAACACACGCAAAAATTTTATATATTTAAACCCTTGTTAAGCAAAGATAAAAACTAGCTAACGTCATATTCACGCAAGCCATACACAGTAGATTAGTCAAAATTCAGGGAAATGCACTAGCTATCACACCGGTATTCACATCAGCGTCTCCTCCAAGTCACACTCAGACCTTTAAAAATCGCCAAATGCCCAGATGTGATTCACAACCGTATGCTTAAGGATTGCGCCATGACTCAAATGACCCCACAAGAAATTGTCCACGAACTGGACAAACACATCGTCGGCCAAGCTGCTGCCAAAAAAGCCGTTGCCATTGCGCTGCGTAATCGCTGGCGTCGTCAGCAAGTGGCCGAGCCACTGCGCAGCGAAATCACCCCAAAAAATATCTTAATGATTGGCCCGACTGGCGTGGGTAAAACCGAAATCGCCCGTCGTTTGGCCAAATTATCTGATGCGCCGTTTATTAAAGTTGAAGCGACTAAATTCACCGAAGTGGGCTATGTCGGTAAAGACGTGGACAGCATCATCCGTGACTTAATGGAAATCGCCATTAAGCAAGTTCGCGATCAAGCCATCAGCAAAAATCGCATCAAGGCCGAAGACGCCGCAGAAAACCGCGTACTCGATGTGCTATTGCCGCCCGCAACGCCAACGTATGGCGAAGTGAATGCCAATGATGGCATGAGCGAAACTCGGCAAAAATTCAGAAAAATGCTGCGTGAAGGCAAGTTTGACGACAAAGAAATCGAAATCCAAGTCTCAGCCACCGCCCCGACAATGGAAGTGTTTGCGCCACCGGGAATGGAAGATTTTTCTAGCCAGATTCAAAACATGTTTAAAGGTGCAATGAGTGAAAAAACCAAGGCGCAAAAACTCAAAGTGCCCGACGCGCTCAAAGCACTGATCGACGAAGAAGCCGCCAAACTAGTCAATGATGAAGACACCAAAACCGAGGCGCTACGCGCGGTTGAGCAAAACGGCATTGTGTTTATCGACGAAATCGACAAAGTCACCACCCGCTCAGAAGGGCAAGGCGGTGAAGTGTCACGCCAAGGCGTACAGCGCGATTTGCTGCCGCTAGTGGAAGGCACCACCGTGACGACTAAATACGGCATGGTTAAAACCGACCATATTTTGTTTATCGCGAGTGGCGCGTTTCATTTGGCCAAACCATCGGATTTGATTCCTGAATTACAAGGCCGTTTCCCGATTCGCGTTGAGCTAAGCTCGCTCACGGTGGATGACTTTGCCACCATTCTAACCGGCACCGATGCTTGCCTCGCCAAGCAATATCAAGCCCTGCTAGCGACTGAAGACGTCGAGCTGGTGTACACCGAAGACGGCATTCGCAAACTGGCGCAAATGGCATGGCAAGTCAATGAAAGCACCGAAAACATCGGCGCACGCCGCTTGTATACCGTGATGGAGCGTTTACTCGCCGACATTTCATTCGACGCCAAACGCGGCACGGTGACTATTGATGCTGAATTTGTCAGCAGCAAACTCGCCAGCGTCGCCAGCAACGACGACCTCGCCCGCTTTATGCTGTAAATCATAGCCGAGTTGCTTGAATTTAAAACTTCAAAGACCAAGGTATTTCCATCTAGCTATGATATTTAAATGGCTAGGTGGCAATACCCATTAAAAACTCATCGCAATACTCATCCCTGAGCCTGATACATTCGGGCCAAACATATAGCGCATTAAAAACCGGGTTCGGGTGACAAATACGGCATGCGCGCTGCTATCGACCTCAAAGCCCAAACCCACGGTAGATAAATAATCAAAGCCCAAGACCCCTGCTTGATCGCCGTAATAATGCGAATGCGAGGCTTCTAAAACATAACGCAGTGGACGGCTTAAAAAAGTCAGTCCCGTCGGCGCGCGATATCGCGTCCATAAATTGGCGGTTTGTGAAGTGGCGCTGCCCGATACGGCGGCATCGGTTTTGAATGTTTTTAGATGCACTTGCGACAAGCGCAGCTCTAAATCCACTTCATATTCGGGCTTGACCAGCTCGTAATCGAGCATTAAAGCGCCGCCTAAGCCGTACACATTCATGCTGCCTTTATCAAAAAAATTAAACTCTTTACCGGTTTTATAATTAATCCACCAATTGGCGATTTTTAAATCACTCGCCACCGTGCCCAATGAAAAATTAACAATCGGTCGCAACACCCAATTTTCTGCCAGCGGAAAATCCCAGCCGATACCACCGGTGCCACTCACGGAAGTCCATTTGAGGGGAATTGCACGCTCTTGTTCACCATTGGTGGCGACAAAAGTCGGGTCAAAACGACTGCCCGCCAACGCACCTTCCAAATACAAAGGCAGATCTTTGCTGATGGTTGAACCGCCGCCCAATTGCGTCATCATTAATTTATTGTTTTCGCTTTGTGCGCCTTTAATCGACAAACTACTGGCGGCTAAATCCAAAATCACCGAATACGACATCAAAGACAGCACCGCATTGGCGCTGCGCTGCACATTGCTATTGGGCAATAAATGCAGCTCTTTTTTGTCATTCGCCCATGCCGGTAATGCGAGGCTGAAACCAAGTATTAAAACCAAGCCAATTTTGCGCATAAATAATATTCGATTAGAGGTATTGCGAAGAGATTTTCAGCATAGCACTAAGTCTTTGCAGCCCAGCAAAGCCATGCATTGGCGCAGCATTAACACGACAAATTGTCATTATTTGGCCTCATCCAAGCAAAAAAACCAAATATTGACCGCCATCAAAAACAGCTCATTATGTGCAGCAAGCAAAACAAAAACACCATATATTGTGTTTGCTTCGAGATAAAGCCACAAACCAACACAATAAGCTGCAGGCCAAAAGCAAAAGCCCTGTCAGCCAATAATCTCAATACCTGTACCACCGATTACGCATCAAGGAAAAAACAGCCATGCTCAAAGTGATTAAACGCGACGGCGCCCAAGCCGCCTACGACAGTGCCAAAATTTTTGAAGCCTGCCGCCGCGCTGCCACTGCTGCAAAATATCCGCAGCCAGACCAATTGGCCGAGCAAATCACCAGCCAAGTTGAAATGCAATGCCGCACTTTGAGCCAGCACAGTGCCCCGAGCGGTTTATTAGATATTCCAACGATTCAGCAATGGGTCGAAGACGCCTTGATGCATGATTACCCCGAAGTGGCGCGGATTTATATCCAATATCGCTACGACAGAGATCGCACGCGCGCGCAAGGCTCGGAGCTACACGCCAAACTGATGGGCTTAGTCAATAAAACCGACAGCGAAGCCACTACAGAAAACGCCAATAAAGACGCCAATGTTTTCCCGGTGATGCGCGATTTGATGGCCGGCATTGTCTCAAAACAATTTGCCAGCACCTTTTTGCCCAAAGATATTTTAGAAGCGCACCACCAAGGCGATATCCATTTTCATGATCTGGATTACTCGCCGTTTTTGCCACTAACCAATTGCTGCCTCGTCGATTTAGAAGGCATGCTCAAAAACGGCTTTCGCCTTGGCAATGCCAAAATCGAAAGCCCTAAATCAGTCGGCGTAGCTTGCGCGGTCACAGCACAAATTATTGCTCAAGTGGCCAGCCATCAATATGGCGGCACGACGATTCCCAATTTGGACCAAGTGCTCGCGCCGTATGTGCTCAAAAGCCACGCCAAAAATTTGGCCATTGCCCATGAATACGGCATTACCGATCCAGAACGCTACGCCACCGAGCGCACCGAAAAAGAAGCCTACGACGGTATTCAAGCGTGTGAATATGAGATCAACACGCTATTTAGCTCCAATGGTCAGCAGCCCTTTGTAACCTTCTCATTCGGCATGGGCACCAGCTGGGCCGAGCGCATTATTCAGCAATCGATTTTGCGCGTGCGAATTAAAGGCCTAGGCAAAGAAGGCACCACGCCGGTGTTTCCTAAATTGGTGTTTTTTATCGACGAAGGCATCAACCTCAAACCCACCGATCCCAATTACGACATCAAACAATTGGCGCTCGAATGCACGTCTAAACGCATGTATCCGGACATTATCTCGGCCAAACTCAATCGCCAAATTACCGGTTCGAGCGTGCCAGTGTCGCCGATGGGCTGCCGCAGCTTTTTACCCGCTTGGCGCGATGAACAAGGCCAAGAAATCCTCAATGGCCGCAATAATTTGGGCGTAGTCAGCCTGAACCTGCCGCGCATTGCCATTGAAGCGCAAGGCAATATTGAGCAATTTAATCAGTTATTAGCGCAGCGCCTGCAAGTGTGCTTACGCGCACTCAATATTCGCATCCAACGCCTGCAAGGCGTAAAAGCCAATGTCGCCCCGATTTTGTATACCGAAGGCGCGTTTGGGATTCGACTCCAGCCGCAAGACGACATCATGACGCTATTTAAAGATGGCCGCGCGTCGATCTCTTTGGGTTATATCGGTCTGCACGAAGTTGGCGTATTACTGTTTGGTCAACACCCTGCCGACAGCAGCGCCGCGCAAGCCTTTTTGCATCAGGTGGTCAAAACCATGGGAGATGCCACGCAGCGCTGGAAAGAAGAAACCGGCTTGGGCTTTTCGCTATATTCCACGCCAAGCGAATCGCTGTGCTATCGCTTTTGTAAACTCGATCAAGAACGCTTTGGCGACATTAGCGACGTGACCGACAAAGGCTATTACACCAATTCATTCCATCTGGATGTGTACCGCAAAGTGAATCCATTTGAAAAAATCGACTTTGAAACCGGCTATGCCGAGCTCGCAACCGGCGGCCACATTACCTATGTTGAGCTGCCGAATATGAAGCACAATCTATTGGCGCTCGAACGCATTTGGGATTACGCCATCGAACGTGTGCCGTATTTTGGCAGTAATACGCCGGTTGACGCCTGCGGCGCTTGCGGCTTTATGGGCGAAACCCTCGCCACCGCCAACGGCTTTGTTTGCCCCGACTGCGGCAACCACGACAGCGCCACGCTATCAGTCACCCGCCGAGTCTGCGGCTACCTCGGCAGCCCCAACGCTCGACCGTTTAACAACGGCAAACAAAAAGAAGTCATGCGCCGAGTCAAACACCACGCGCATGCGGTTGAGTGATTGGGGATTGGGCGTTGGGCGCTGGACGTTGGACGTTGGAAAAAGCGTAGGTACGAATAGCGCAGCGTATTCGTACGCATGAAATCGCCGAAATAAAATGTACGTGCCACGACACGGCGGAGCCTGCGATTTCGCTGCGCTCTGTCGCAGCGACAATGCTAGAGTTTCTGTAATGCAAACTGTAGGCTTGAATATTGATGCCAAATTATCGTCGGGCTTTTTTGCGGGTGGAACTTGGTTTTTTACCGTTAACCTGCTGCAGCGTCGTGGAAATGATTTGCTGGTACGAGAAATTGAAACATTACGGCATGTGGTGTGGCAGGTGCGCAAGCGTCATCCATTTACAATTGATGCGTGGGTTGTACTGCCGGAGCATTTGCACGCGGTGTTAACGCTGCCGCCTGATGATGCGGATTTTAGTCTGCGCTGGCGCTTGATTAAAAGTGGCTTTTCGCGCGCTTTACCCAAAACAGAGCACTTGTCTGTTGTTCGCCAAAAAACAGGGGAGCGGGGCATTTGGCAACGGCATTACTGGGAACACTTGATCCGTGATGAGCTGGATTATCAACGACACGTTGATTATGTACATGTGAATCCACTCAAGCACGGTTTGGTCAAACAAGTGAGTGACTGGCCGTATTCTACTTTTCATCGCGCAGTGGCGGCGGGGATTTATCCGGCAGATTGGTGTGGGGATATGACGGCCGAGGCAGCGGATGATTGATGGCGATGCCACATTCGTACGATTACGCTACGCTAATCGTACCTACGGAGCTGAATACAATCATAAACAACAGGTATATCCATCAACGCATTTTAAATAAAGACTCACAGCCCAATACCCATGAATTACGACCGCTATTACACGCATGATCTCATCAACGGCCCCGGCATCCGCGTGACACTTTTTGTCAGCGGCTGCCAACATGCGTGCGAAGGTTGCTACAACCCATCAACATGGGATAGAAAATCCGGCCAAGCCTTCACTGCTGAAATCGAACAAAAACTACTGCAAGCCTGCGAATCACACGACGGCCTTAGCCTCTCCGGCGGCGACCCACTGCACCCAGCTAATCGGGAAGCCATCCTCCAACTCTGCCAAGCCTTTAAACAGCGCTACCCAGAAAAAAACATCTGGCTCTGGACTGGCTACGTGTTTGAAGACCTGCAAGACCTCGCCATCATGCAATACATCGACGTGCTTATCGACGGCAAATTCGACCAAAACCAACCCACCAGCCAACCCTGGCGCGGCTCTAGCAACCAACGCCTGATCGAACTTAAAAACTACCGCAGCTGTGGTGGCGATTAGATTACAGCGGGATTTGGGATTTGGAAAAGCGTAGGTACGAATAGCGCAGCGTATTCGTACGCATGAAATCGCCGAAATAAAATGTACGTGCCACGACACGGCGGAGCCTGCGATTTCGCTGAAAATCAAAGGGGTCAGAGTCGATTGATTTCTTGTTTCCCGCGCCCTCAGCTGCACTAAGCTAAATCCTCCCTTGCACAGAGGCTTTCCCATGGCACGCCGAGCCCGTTTTGTACTGCCAGGCCATCCGCAGCATGTCATTGTTCGCGGCAATAATCGTGATCCGATCTTTATCGCGAATGAAGATTACCATTTTTATTTGGACAAGCTCCGCGATGCCGCTAACGCGCATGGCTGCGAAATTAATGCCTATGTACTCATGACCAACCATGTGCATTTGCTACTGACTCCGCTGGCCGAAACCAGCACGGCAAAACTAATCCAGCAGCTTGGACGCTACTATGTGCAGTATTTTAATTATGCCTATCGCCGCAGCGGGACTTTATGGGAAGGTCGCTACAAGGCCAGCCTGATCGATAGCGAGGCCTATGCATTGATCTGCCATCGGTATATCGAGCTAAATTCGGTTCGCGCAGGAATGGTGGCGCATGCGGTGGATTACCCATGGTCGAGTTATCGCAGTCATGCTCTGGGCGTGGATAATCCGGTACTGACCCCACATGCTTTGTATCAATCCTTGGGCGATTCCGCCGAGGCGCGGCAAGCGGCTTACCGCGCATTGTTTGATACGGCGCTGGATGCAAAAACCTTGGACCAATTACGCGTGGCGGTCAACAAGGCGTGGGTACTGGGCGATTCGCAATTCAAGGCACGTATTAGCAGCCAACTGGAGCGCCTAGTTGAGCCTTTGGGCCGAGGGGGCGACCATAAATCAGCGGCATTTCGCAATGGTAAACAGGTCTGAGTTGAATGGAAAGCAGATCAATCGACTCTGACCCCTTTGATTTGATGATTGATGGCGATGCCACATTCGTACGATTACGCTACGCTAATCGTACCTACGGAGCTGCCTAAGTTAGTCAATCAAAGTGACGATTTACGTCAATAATCACAAAAATTCGATTGGTTTCATGTCAACAAGACCTCTCTCAAAGCTGGCACAAGACTTGCTTATACCAATTCAAGTCATAATGACTACCTCACTCACTGGAGAACTAACATGAACCGCACAATGCAACGCGCACAACAAGGTTTTACATTAATTGAATTGATGATCGTAATTGCGATTATCGGTATTTTGGCTGCTGTCGCTATTCCTGCTTACAGCGACTACACCAACCGCGCAAAAGGTACTGAAGTAATCTTAGCGGCAAGCACTGCACGCACATGTGTAACAGAAGCTGCATCAGCTGCAAATATTACTGCAGCAGACTCCTGCGATGCAGATTTTGTACCTACAAAATATGTTACGAGCCTAGCTGTCGATGATGCAGGCGTTGTTGTCGCAACAGGTAAAATCGTAGCTGATGATGACTTTGTAGTTACTTTAACACCAACACTGAATGCTGGCGGCAATGCAATTGAAAGCTGGACTTGCAATACGAGCAAACCAGCATGGGCACCATCTTCTTGCAAAGGCTAATTAACCGGTAAGACAACGGCCTCAATACCCCGCCATTCGCGGGGTATTTTTTTACCCGCATTTATTTGGACTCAACAATTTCCAAAAAAATAGCACAGCAAATCAAAGGGGTCAGAGTCAATTGATTTGCTCGCGATCCAACTCAGGCCATAGCTACGATTAGCGCAGCGTCATCGTCCGCATGTGGCATGCCGATCTTGAATGCTGTTTGATATCAAAGCCGCCCCAACGCCGCAGTATATGCCGCGTTTTTCTCTCGTTTACCGACAGAGAGCACCAAGACAATCACTTGTGCATCAATCACTTGATAAACTAAGCGATAGCCAACGGTGCGTAATTTAATTTTATACAGATCAGCTCCGCCACTCACTTTTGCACTGAGGATGCGTGGATTTTCGAGGCGTTCTTTTAATTTCTTTTTGAATTGCTCAGCCACGGTACGATCCAGCTTGCGCCATTCAATGCCTGCATCTTCATGAAAGACCAGCTTAAAGCTCATCGAGCGACACCTCGATGAGCGGCTTACCATCGTGCAATCGGCTATTAGCAATCGCCACCAGCTCAATATCTTCTAAGTGATCCGCTAAGGCTTCCCAAACAGAGGGACTGATCAAGTAACCGACGGGCTTATTACGATTCAAAATAGCCACCGGCTCAAATTCTGCCGCGCTCAATACCGCAGCAGGATTTGCTTTAAGCTCACTGATGCCAACGGCTTTACTCGCTAGTATATTTTGCATCACACGCCCCACAATGAAGTAAATAAAAATCATTTTAGTCCATTAAAAGCACTTTTAAAAGACCTTTAAATCAAAATCGAATCAAAGAGGGTCAGAGTCACTGACCCCTTTGATTCTAAACCTGACCATTTTTGTCACAAAAACTGCCGCAAATGGTAAAAATACCTATACCGAAAACAATATCAATCTGACTACCCATCCCCCATTCAACCTTTCCACCCCACTCTCACATTAAAACTTCCCTGACAAATCTGGGCTTGTTACCATCAAGCGCATCAGTTAACGAGGTGGCGTATGCGTTTATTTTTGGTGGCTTGCTTATTACTCAGCGCCCTCCCTGCCTTTGCGGCGCGGAATTTGCCGGAAGGGGCTTATGCGCAGATGGATTATTATGCGCCGCCGGTGATTCGTTTGAATGGGCAGGATTTTTCGGTTTCGGCGGCTTTTCAGGTGCGTGATCAGCAAAATCGCTTGATCCCTGCGCAGCGTGTGCCGCGTGATGCGCCGGTTTGGGTGCAGCTTGAAGCCAACCGCAAGGATTTGGTATGGAAAGCGTGGCTACTCTCGCCCGCTGAGATTGATTTCCTTAAATCCATCGGCCGAATCAAAGAACCGCGCGGTGTTTTTTTGTGGATAGGCTGCTGGTTTGTTGACTGCAATGCGGTGCAATAGTGAAACAAGCACAAGCCATTGCTCGCATTCTGAAGGAGAAGCAATAATGTCAAATACCGGCCTTAGCAAATGGGATGTCGCGGACTACCTCAAAACCGAAGAAGAGATGACTTTGTATTTTGAGGCCTGCCTTGAGGAAAACGATCCACAGCTTATTGCGCATGCCTTGGGCGATATTGCCCGCGCTCGCGGCATGAGTCAGCGCAAGGCCTGGCCTTAAAGGAACTGGTCAAGCTCACTTTGCTTCGTGTGGCAGTAGCTAACCACCACTGGCAATAAGATACAAGAAGCTGGCTTGCCAGCGAAAGTTTTCCTTATTGAGCTCGCCTTCGCGGGCGAGCCCGCTCCTACCAAGGCCACGCTTTTTATGGGTTTCTGCAGCAAAGGTAGAATCAGCTGTGTAGCTGCGATTTGCGCAGCGTAATCGCCCGTATGGCATCATTGCGAGCCAGCGCTGGCGATAACGCGGCGCAGCCTGCGATTTCGCTGCGCGCTATCGGGGCTACGATATTGTGCAAGTCGGCAGTCCTAATTGCCGCTGCTCATCCCGGTGTAACAAATCCCATGTCATAAGAGCGCCGCTTGCCGGTCGATTTGCGTTAAAATCACGCCCTGGTCTTTGCTGGCAAAACTGCCCAATACAGCCAATTTTATTCTTATTTTATTGCCTTCCAAGGGTATTGCTATGCAGCCCTTGTTGATAAAAGCAGTAAAACCAATACCCCTATAGAAGAAAGCGATGAGCAAAAAAGTATTTATTAAAACCTTCGGCTGCCAAATGAATGAATACGATTCAGACAAAATGGTCGACGTATTACATGCGGCCGATGGCTTGGTGAAAACCGATAATGTCGAAGAAGCGGACATTATTTTATTTAACACCTGCAGCGTGCGCGAAAAAGCGCAAGAAAAAGTCTTCTCCGATTTAGGCCGTGTTCGTGAGCTTAAACTGGCCAATCCCAATATCGTCATCGGTGTCGGCGGCTGTGTGGCCTCGCAAGAAGGCGATGCGATTATCAAGCGCGCGCCGTATGTGGATATTGTGTTTGGCCCGCAAACCCTGCACCGCCTGCCTGAATTGATTGCCGAAAAACGCAAGTCCGGCATTAGCCAAGTGGATATTTCCTTCCCCGAAATCGAAAAATTCGACCACTTGCCACCCGCTCGGGTTGAAGGCGGCGCGGCGTATGTATCGATTATGGAAGGCTGTTCTAAATACTGCAGTTTCTGCGTGGTGCCGTACACGCGTGGCGAAGAAGTATCGCGCCCGTTTGAAGACATCTTGACCGAAGTTGCGCATTTGGCGCAGCAAGGCGTGAAAGAACTGCATTTGCTCGGCCAAAATGTGAACGCGTATCGCGGCGTGATTTTGGATGGCGAAGACGCTGGCGAAATCGCCGATTTGGCGACTTTACTGGAATACGTGCACGAAATACCCGGCATCGAGCGCATTCGCTACACCACCAGCCACCCCAAAGAAATGACGGCGCGGATTATCGATTGCTACCGCACTTTGCCAAAACTGTGCTCGCAATTACATTTGCCGGTGCAAGCGGGGTCGGATCGCGTGTTGGTGAATATGAAACGCGGTTACACCACGTTGGAATACAAATCAGTGATTCGCAAATTGCGCGAAGCGCGCCCTGATTTATGCTTTTCTAGCGACTTTATCGTCGGCTTTCCGGGCGAAACCGAAGAAGACTTCGAGCGCACGATGAAGCTAATCGAAGACGTGGGTTTTGATACCAGCTACAGCTTTGTTTACAGCCGTCGCCCAGGCACGCCAGCGGCTGATTTGCCGGATGATGTGCCAGAAGCCATCAAACTGGCGCGCTTGCAACGCATGCAAAAACGCCTAGAGCAACAAGCCGAAGCGATCAATCTATCGATGATTGGTAGCGTGCAGCGCGTGTTGGTTGAGCGTTTTGCCAAAAAAGACAAAACCGAGCTCGCTGGCCGCACCGACAATAACCGCATTGTGAATTTTGAAGGCAGCCCACGCCTGATGAATCAGTTTGTTGAAGTTCGCATTACCGATGCCTTCCCACGCAGCTTGCGCGGCGAAATCATAATTGCTGAGTGAGGTATGGGATCTATACCAAAGCACAGCAAGAACTGATATTTAAAAAACCGTCATTCCCGCGAGTTGTTGGCGGGAATCCAGCTGCGCGGCTGGATCCCCGATCAAAACATTCGGGGATGACGATGTTCTTTAGAATTGCTATTTTCGGAAATTTTGTCGATCCATCTCCTGATCACCCGCCCTGCCCTTGAGAAAAACCTGTGCATACCGAATCCATCCATTTCACGCCCATCGATAATCTGCGCCTCGCCAATTTATGCGGCGCTTTAGACGAAAATCTAAAACAAATCGAAGTCGCTTTTGAGGTAACCATCAGCCGTCACAACGAGACGTTTCGGGTGGCGGGTGCGCTCAAAGCAGTTCGTCAGGCGCTCGATGCGTTGGAATGCTTTTACGAAGACAGCGCCTCGCCACTCGACGTCGATGCGGTGCAATTGGGTTTGATGGAAATCTTGCGTAATCCCAACGCGCAAATTATTGATCCTACCGTGCCGCAATTGCGTACCAAACGCGGTGATTTACGCGGGCGCACGCCGGGGCAAAATGTGTATATCAAAGCCATTGCCGACAACGACATCACGTTTGGCATTGGCCCAGCCGGTACCGGCAAGACGTATCTAGCGGTAGCCAGCGCCATTGATGCGCTAGAGCGAGATACCGTGCAAAGATTAGTCTTGGTTCGCCCCGCCGTTGAGGCGGGTGAAAAGCTGGGCTTTTTGCCGGGCGACTTGGTGCAAAAAGTCGATCCGTATTTGCGGCCACTGTACGACGCGCTGTACGACTTAATGGGCGTAGAAAAAGTCACCAAGTTATTTGAAAAACAAATTATCGAAATCGCCCCACTGGCGTTTATGCGTGGCCGAACGCTAAGCCACAGTTTTATTATTTTGGACGAAGCGCAAAACACCACGCCAGAACAAATGAAGATGTTTTTAACGCGGATTGGTTTTGGCAGCAAAGCGGTGATTACCGGCGACGCTACGCAAGTAGATTTGCCTAAGCATCAAAAATCCGGCCTGACCGACGCGCAAGAAGTCTTGCTCGGCGTGCGCGGCATTGGCATTCACCACTTCACCGCCGCCGATGTGGTACGCCATCCACTGGTGCAAAAAATTGTTACCGCGTATGAAAAACACCATTTAAAAACAACAGCTAAACCTTGAAGTTCCGACGCAGAGTCGCAGAGACACAGAGGAAAAACGAGTAAATCTTAGCTAATTCATTAGAAACTCTTTGGCTTTTCTCCGCGTCTCTGCGACTCTGCGTTGAAAGGTTTTTGGAGTGACCAAGTAGAATTAGTTTTAACTCCAATTAGCGGTTTTCTCTGTGAGGCTCTGTGTTCTCTGTGATTCAAGATTTAGGTTTTAAGACTTCCAATCCATGAGCAAACTCGTGCAAATGATTACGATACAAAACGCCAGCCGCAACAGCCCCATTCCGCGTAAAAGCTTATTAAAAAAATGGGTGAGTGCCGCCTTGTCCGCGCAAATTGCGCACGCTGAAATCACGCTGCGCTTTGTCGATACCGACGAAGGCCAAACACTGAACCGCGATTATCGGCAAAAAGATTACGCCACCAATGTACTGACCTTTACTTTTGATGACGAATTGCCACAGGTTTCAGGTCAGCCTTTAATGGGTGATTTGGTATTGTGTGGTGCGGTGATTGAGCGTGAAGCGCAGCAGCAAGGCAAGCCCTTATTGGCGCATTATTGCCATATGGTGGTACATGGTACGCTGCATCTACAAGGATTTGACCATCTTGAAGAGGCTGAGGCCGAAGCGATGGAGTTGCTTGAAACCCAAATTGTCACGCAGCTGGGTTATGATGACCCCTATCTGACCGAGCGTGAATAATTTCGCCGCTTGCTAAGCACAAGCTTGCAAGTGAGCGTCATTTTTTAGCCGCTCCCTGATTCCAGCCCCTTTCACAAGAGAGGAACACCGGCGGTCATTGCGACGCCAACTTTAGGAGTAATTTGAATTATGGACGACGTTCCGTCCCCGAGTTATAAGCCCAGCTTATTAGAAAGATTGACCCATTTCCTGTTACGGGAGCCGGAAAACCGCGGCGAACTGGTTGAAATTCTCCACACTGCTTTTGAGCGCCAATTACTCGACGCCGATGCCCTCGGTATGATCGAAGGCGTGCTCAATGTAGGCGATATGCAAGTGCGCGATGTGATGGTGCCGCGCTCGCAAATGGATGTCATCGACATCAACGACTCCCCTGCCGAATTTATCCCCTTTGTCATTGAAACTGCCCACTCGCGCTTTCCGGTCATCGACGGCAGCAAAGACCATGTATTGGGCGTATTGCTGGCCAAAGATTTGCTGCGGTTTTATGCCAACGACAGCGAGTTTAATGTGCGCGAAATGCTGCGCCCTGCGGTGTACATCCCCGAAGCCAAACGCCTAAATGTGCTACTTAAAGATTTTCGGAATAATCGCAACCATATGGCGATTGTCGTCGATGAATACGGCGGCGTTGCCGGATTAGTCACCATTGAAGACGTGATGGAACAAATCGTCGGCGATATCGAAGACGAATACGACGAAGATGAAGACGAAGACAATATGGTGCAAGATCGCAAAGGCCATTGGCGCGTCAAAGGCGTGACCGAACTGACTGATCTGAATGAAACCATCGGTAGCCGCTTTCCAACCGACGAGTTCGACACCATTGCTGGGGTGATGATGGATTGCTTTGGCCATGTGCCTAAGCGTGGCGAAAGCATCGATTGCCATGGCTACCACTGCTTGATTTTGCGCGCCGATAGCCGCCGCGTGCATTCAATCTTGCTCGAGAAAATCACCGATCATCACGAAGCTTAAGTCATCGATGGATCACGATAAAACAATGCGTCGTGATCCAAACCACCTCCTCTTTGCAAACCACCTTGCACCGCAACTTCGCTTTTAAAACCATGCCCAAAAACCGCTATCTATTACTCCTGATTCAATGCCTTGCCGGCGCTAGCGCTGTCGCCGCTTTTGCGCCTTTGTCGCAATTTTGGTTGCTGCCAATTTCGCTGTGGATTTTATTTACTGGCTGGCAAAACGCCGGTTCGGCACGGCAAGCTTTGTGGCCGGGTTTGGCTTGGGGACTGGGGTATTTCATTGCCAATGCCGGCTGGATTTACATCAGCTTACATACCCACGGCAAAATGCCAGCACCCGCAGCTGCGGGCGCAGTGCTATTGTTTGCCGCATATTTAGCTTTGTTTCCGATGTTAGCCGGTTGGCTCACATGGAAAATGCCTTGCCGCGATAGCTGGCGCTTTACGCTGATTGCGCCAACGATATTTATTTTATGTGAATGGCTACGCGGTTGGCTGTTTACTGGTTTTCCATGGGCATCGGTCGGTAGCGCACAAATTGATTGGCTTGGCGGGCTATACCCTATTATTGGCAGCTATGGCGCAGGTTGGTTAATGACTTTATGCGTTGGCGTATTTTTATTGGATAAAAAAATTGCGCTCGGCTTAGCAATCGCATTATTCAGTAGCAGCCAATTACTGCAAAAAATCAATTGGACGCAGCCCATCGGCGAGCCACTCAAAGTCAGCGTTTTGCAGGGCAATATCGGGCAAAGCATGAAGTGGAATAGCGATTTTTATTATGACAGTTTAAAAAGCTACCTCACGCTGACTCAAGCCGCCCAAGGCCAGCTGATCTTGCTGCCAGAAACGGCGATTCCGTCGTTTTTTAACGAGATCCCGCCCGACTATTTGGCCGAACTACGCCAAATCGCGCGGCAAAAATCCGCCACGCTGTTAATGGGCGTCGCCACGCGTGGGCCACAGCCAGATCAGTATCAAAATTCCGTGGTGAATTTAGCCCAGCCAACCCAAGAGCAGTATGCCAAATCACACTTAGTGCCGTTTGGTGAGTACATTCCGCTGCCGTGGCTATTTGGCTGGGCGTATCAAATGCTCGAGATGCCAATGAGCGGTTTTCAGCGCGCCCCACTGGCGCAAGCGCCATTGACGATGAATGGCGGGCTGATTGCCGCCAATATTTGTTACGAAGACGTTTTTGGCGACGAAATCCGCATTAACGCCGCCAACGCCACATTGCTAACTAACTTTACCAATATGGCGTGGTTTGATGGCTCTTGGGCGGCCGAACAACACGCGCAAATGGCGCGCGCCCGCGCACTCGAAAACGGCCGCTACCTCATCCGCGCCACCAATACCGGCAAAACGGCGATTATTGATGCCAAAGGCCGAATTGTGAGCAGCTTACCCGAGCAAACCCAAGCAGTTTTAGAAGGTGAAGTTCGCCATATGCAAGGCCATACGCCGTATCAATGGGCCGGTGATAAACCGGTGATTGGCTTTTTGGTGGCGCTATTATTACTGGCTTTTTTGCGCAGTCGCCAAGACTAAAACCGGCACAAAAAAACCGTTGTACTGGTTCAGACGCCAGTGACAACGGTTTTTTGGCTTTGTTCAGATTTGATGTTGATGATGTATCACAAGTGCTTGAGCGGATCGACTTCAGCGCCTTCCCCCTCGACGGGGGAAGGTTGGGATGGGGGTGTTGAGCTTAAAATATACGCCGGCGTATCACCCTCACCCTAACCCTCTCCCATCAAGGGAGAGGGAATGCCGCGAAGCTTTCGTCACCATCAACACGTAATCTGAACATCGCCGGTTTTTTTCGTCATATTCAGATTTGAAGTTGATACCGTGCCGCGATCGTCAGTCTAGGGCTTTAAACTGCGCCACTGATTGCGACGGTAAAAAGCCGCGCCCAAGGCAGTTAAAAAATGCCCTATATGACTATACAGCCTCATCCTGATTGGGCTTGGCGTATTTTGATGGCACTTCTTTGGGAAAAAACACCGTGCGGGTTTTGGCAAAACGATCGTAAATAAACTGCTTATCGCGATCAAATAGCGCCCAAATAAACGGCAATACAAATAAGCCGCCGGCAATATACAAGCCCAGTTGATATTCCGGCTGTTTACGCGCCAACAGATAAATCGGCAATAAAGGCAGATAACAGCCGCTCGCCAGCACAAAACGAATCAACACCGCTTTAGGCGTTAAATTGGCGCCGTCTTGCATCAACAAGCGGCAGCGCCAAGTTTTCATCGCCAAGGTTTGCCCGCCGCGCAGCCAGCACCAGCCAAAATACAATAGGGTCACCAGCGTCAGCCACGCAAAATTGAGCGCATTGAGCCAAGGATATGCACTTAACTCGGTCACCGCTTGGCCAGACAGCAGCTGAAAGCCGCCTTGAAACAGCCCTTCAGCAATCAATAACAAGGCAGTGAGTAATAAAATCTCATACAAAAACGACACAAAACGGCGTGTTAAACCCGCGCTGATTAACATATTGGTCCTACTCAGTTTTTGGTGAATTACAGCAAGCTTGGCTGGCTCGTCGTTGATGGCGCTGATGCATCAGTTTTTGTCGCTCTTCAGGCGACATCGCTTGCAAGCGTCGGTAGTTTTCGCGCGCGCGCTCACGCTGCTCAGGGCTTAATGTGGCCCATCGATTTAATCGCGCCCGCATTTTTTCTTGATGATGCGGCGGCATTTGCGCAAAGCGCAAAGCCAAGAGCGAAAATCGTTGCTGATCTTCCGTCGGCAAACCATCCCATTGCGTTTGCATGGCGCTTAATACGTCGCGCTGAGCTGGCGTTAATTCCGACCAAGCTGGCGCGGCCTGCGCCGCAGCACTCCAAACCAATACGGTACACAGCAATATGATCCATCGTTTCATCGTGGCGGCGCATCCAATAAAGTGGGGTCGAGTAAATCGTCCATCGCCACATCGCTACTTAATAAAGCCAAATCAATCGACCTGGTCATTGGTTTGGCCTGCTGCTGTTGCACGAAAGTGACACTCAATAACAGCACCAGCAATACGCTGACCATGCTGATTTTAGGGTGGGTATTGACCAGCGCCAGCACCTCGCTCGCGCGAGAATGTGGCAAGCCGGCCTGTGCTACCGCCGCTTGGCGCGCCTGAATTAAACGGGCACGAATATCCTCAGGAATCGGCGCATCCGCCACCTGCCGACTCAATTGTGCTAAATGCTGCTGCTTTGCTTCATCAAATTCATTCATAGGGTGAGCCCCTGTTGTTTAAGCCAATCGGCCAAGGTATGGCAGGCACGCGAACAATGCGTTTTGACACTCCCCACTGAGCAGCCCATCACTTGCGCGGTTTCTTGCACATCGAGTTCTTCCCAATAACGCAGCAAGAAGGCTTCGCGTTGACGTGCTGGCAATAAAGCCAGTCCTTCTTCGATTAACGCCATATTTTGCTGCTGTAAAACCGCCTGTTCTGCGCTGGGATTGAGCTCACTATTGTGCGGCACATAAGATAGCGGATCGGCTGCGTCAGTTTCATCATCAGAATTAGAAGAAAACTTTGAATACAAACTCACCCAAAATTGACGCAATTTATTCCGACGAAGAAAGTCTCGTATCGTATTTTGCAAGATAGTTTGAAACAACATCGGCCATTCAGACGCGGGTTTGTCAGCATAACGCGTGGCTAATTTCAGCATGGCATCTTGCACAATATCCAAAGCGTGCTCATGATCGCGCACGGCGTACTGCGCTTGCCGCCATGCACGGCGCTCGACGCTGGCTAAAAAATCATTTAATTGCTGCTGACTTGCCAAACTTAGACTCCAAAACAGGGATGCGTAACACTGCTGCCAAATAGCCAGCAAAAACAGGGGATTGATACTAACAAAAGCAAAAATATTCAGCCAGAAAAACTTGCCAAAATAAAGCCTATCGTTTACCTTTAACCCCCTACACCAAGTCACTAAAGCGACCGGTCGTTTAAACAGACGGCAGGGGCACTGGATCAACACCGCAAGCGCATCACACTTCGTTCTTGATGGCCACAAGCCAGTGAACTGCGGCAAGTCCAGTTAATAAAATGCCCGTTGTAATAGATAAGCCCGTAAAGCTTACATACGCGGCATTGCCTATTGAATGCTCTTCAATAGTTGCCTGCTGCTAACTAGCAGCTTGCACCAACCGATCAACGATTGACTCAGGACTTATCCCATGCAGATCTCGGGCGCTGAAATTCTTGCGCGCTGTCTTGCCGAAGAAAATGTCGAATTTGTATTCGGCTATCCCGGCGGCGCGGTTTTGGAAATCTATGATGCGATTTTCAAACAAAACAAATTCAAACACGTACTCGTTCGTCATGAACAAGCTGCCGTTCATGCTGCTGATGCTTACTCACGCTCCAGCAATAAAATTGGCGTGGCGTTAGTTACATCCGGCCCAGGGGCCACCAATGCTTTAACCGGCATTGCCACGGCGTTTATGGATTCGATTCCGATGGTGGTGATTTCTGGTCAAGTCGGCACGCCGTCAATTGGCTCAGACGCCTTCCAAGAAGTCGATATGGTTGGCTGTTCGCGCCCGATTGTGAAGCATAATTTCTTGGTCAAAGATGTTAAAGATCTAGCAACCACGATCAAAAAAGCGTTTTATATTGCCACCACCGGTCGTCCCGGCCCAGTGGTGATTGACGTACCGAAAGATGTGACGCAAGCCAAAGCGGTGTTTGAGTACCCTAAATCGGTCTCGATTCGCAGCTATAACCCGCCGGTAAAAGGCCATCCAGGGCAGATCAAAAAAGCGGCGCAATTACTCTCTGAAGCGAAACGTCCGTTTATTTATGTTGGCGGCGGCGCGATCTTGGGCAATGCCTCAGCAGAAGTCACTGAGTTGGTGCGCATGCTCAATGTGCCATGCACCAATACGCTGATGGGTTTGGGCGCATATCCGGGATCGGACCCGCTGTTTGTCGGTATGCTCGGCATGCACGGCACGTATGAAGCCAATATGGCGATGCATTATGCCGATACGATTATTGCCATCGGCGCCCGTTTTGATGACCGAGTGATTTCGAATCCGGCGCAGTTTTTGTCGCAAAACAAACGCATCGTGCAAATCGACATCGATCCATCGTCGATTGCCAAACGCGTGAAAGTCGACGTGCCTATCGTTGGCGACGTGAAAGACGTACTCAAAGATTTGATCGCGGTTCTGAAAGAAAGCAACGCCCGTCCAAGCGAAAAAGCCTTGAATGCGTGGTGGGATCAGATTAACGAATGGCGTGCACCGAAAAGCTTGTGGTATCCACAAGACGACGAAATTATTCAGCCGCAATTTGTGATGCAAAAACTATTTGAAGTCACCGGTGGCGAAGCGATTATCACCTCCGACGTCGGCCAGCATCAAATGTTTACCGCGCAATATTATCAATTTAACCGTCCACGCCAATGGATTAACTCTGGCGGCTTGGGCACGATGGGCTTTGGTCTACCGGCTGCGATGGGTGCCCAACTGGCTAATCCAGATGCCGATGTGGCTTGTATCACCGGCGACGGCTCGATCCAGATGAATATTCAAGAATTGTCGACGTGCAAGCAATACCACACGCCAGTGAAGATTATTAATCTGAACAACGGCTACTTGGGTATGGTTCGCCAATGGCAAGAGTTCTTCTATGGCACGCGTTATTCTGAGTCGTATGTGGATGCGCTACCTGACTTTGTGAAGTTGGCTGAAGCCTATGGTCACGTTGGCATGCAAATCACCAAGCCAGCCGACGTTGAGCCCGCACTACGCGAAGCGTTTGCGATGAAAGAGCGCTTGGTATTTATGGATTTCTTAACCAATCCCAAAGCCAATGTGTTCCCAATGATCCAAAACGGCAAAGGGCTCAACCAAATGGACTTGCCACCGCATATGCAATCAATGCAGCTTGTGCCATTTGAAAACAACCGTGATTACGGCAATCTTTGCTAAGGAGAGATGAACATGCGCCATATTTTATCTGTCCTAATTGAAAACGAAGCCGGTGCGCTATCGCGCGTGACGGGGCTGTTTTCGGCTCGTGGCTACAATATTGATTCGCTAACGGTGCAAACCACCGAAGATCCAACGATGAGCCGTATGACGATTGTCACGCATGGCTCAGAAGAAGTGATCGAACAAATCACCAAGCAGCTCAACAAGCTGATTGAAGTGGTTAAAGTGATCGACCTGAACGAGGCCGATCACATTGAGCGTGAACTGATGCTGATTAAAGTACGCGCTACCGGCAAAGATCGCGACGAAATGAAACGCATGGCGGATATTTTCCGTGGGCGCATCATCGACGTGACCGAAAAAACCTATACGATTGAACTGACTGGCACCGGTGAAAAGCTCAGCGCTTTTATCAGCGCGCTCGACCAATCGGCGATTTTAGAAACCGTGCGCACCGGTGCCTCAGGCATTGGCCGTGGTGAACGGATCTTGAAACTATAACGGGGTATTTAACTGTAAGCATTTGCAGTTAATGCCTATAAAGCAATACCCATTAACCATAAGACTCTATTGCAGTGCTGCTGTACCCCTTCCCCCTTGACGGGGGAAGGCTGGGATGGGGGTGTGGCTTACGGATGAACTCCGTAGTTTCACCCCCACCCTAACCCACCCCCGACAAGGGGGACGGAATTCACCCACCAGAGAAATTACATTTAACTAAGGAAATAACATGAAAGTTTCTTACGATAAAGATTGCGACATCAGCATCATCAAATCTAAAAAAGTAGCCATCATCGGTTACGGCTCACAAGGCCATGCCCACGCTTGCAACTTGCAAGATTCAGGCGTTGATGTAACGGTTGGTTTGCGCGCTGGTTCTGCTACCGTAGCTAAAGCACAAGCCCACGGCTTAAAAGTAACTGACGTAGCCACTGCTGTTGCTGGCGCAGATGTTGTCATGATTTTGACCCCAGATGAGTTCCAATCTGCATTGTACAAAAATGAAATCGAACCGAACATCAAGCAAGGCGCAACACTCGCTTTCGCTCACGGCTTTGCGATTCATTACAACCAAGTGGTGCCACGTAAAGACCTCGACGTCATCATGATCGCGCCAAAAGCACCTGGCCACACGGTACGTTCAGAATTCGTGCGTGGCGGCGGCGTGCCAGATTTGATCGCGGTTTACCAAAATGCATCAGGCAAAGCGCTGGAAATCGCTATGTCTTACGCTTCAGGCGTGGGCGGCGGCCGTACTGGTATCATCGAAACGTCATTCAAAGACGAAACCGAAACTGACTTGTTCGGCGAACAAGCGGTATTGTGCGGTGGCGCAGTTGAATTGGTGAAAATGGGTTTTGAGACCTTGGTTGAAGCCGGGTACGAGCCAGAAATGGCGTACTTTGAGTGCTTGCACGAATTGAAATTGATCGTTGATTTGATGTTCGAAGGCGGTATCGCCAACATGAACTACTCGATCTCAAACAACGCTGAATACGGCGAATACGTGACTGGCCCACAAGTGATCAACGAAGAATCTCGCAAAGCAATGCGTCAAGCACTGAAAAACATTCAGTCTGGCGAATACGCGAAACAATTCATCTTGGAAGGCCAAACTAACTACGCATCAATGACCGCAGCGCGCCGCAACAACGCCGCACACGGCATTGAAGTAGTGGGTAACAAATTGCGCTCAATGATGCCTTGGATTCAAGCTAACAAAATCGTTGACCAAACTAAAAACTAATCTTTAGCGGCTGCAACGTGATTGAGCCAAGAAGAAAATAAAACATCTTCGCTGCGCGGCTCGTGTACTCAACGTACACGTCGCCGCTAGCTTCGCGCCCAATCGCGTTTCGCTCGCTAAAATGATGGATTAATTAAAAAAACCGGCTTCGCGCCGGTTTTTTTACATTTATATCAATTCGTTTATTTCTGGATCAACTCTTGGACATTAACCAATAACTCGTAAGCCACAATCGTAGGGGGCAATGAGCTTTAGCGAATTGCACCGGC
>NZ_CAMTIA010000030.1 GCF_947072475.1 uncultured Deefgea sp. | reverse complement strand
ATGATCTGCCCCTGGTGCGTGTATCGATGTGAGTTGATGCTGGGGGAATATGGCGTTGAAAAGTATTAGGGATATTCCCACAGACGTGGATAAATGACATCGATGGCTAAAAAAATAAGTCTAAATCTTATAGGTATTGCTCGCTAATGAGTATTGTTAATAGTTTACGTGGCTATACCCATTATGATTACCATCATTGCAGAGTGAGTAATTAAAACAACATGATGTCATCGCTATCATTTTCTGCCTCTGGCGCGCTGGGCGTTATGGCGTGTGGTGATTGCTGAGTGAGGTAAATTAAGGTGGCAATCACATGAGAAAACTCATCGTCTAGCGATAAGCCTTGATCGTAAATTTGTGTGGCGGCCGCCAAGCTTTGCGCAATCATATCCAGTAGTGCCCCTTCTTGTGAATCGGTGAGGCCTAAATACACCATCTTGTGCTCAAACTTCTCTTGTAATTCGCTAAACAATCGCATCGAAGAGCCGGCTTGTTGGCGGTATTCATTCTCTAGTTTTTGAATGGACGATTGAATCAGTGTGATGGCGTTGAGGGTGAGCTGCTGCTGACCACGAATTTGTCCTTCATTTAAAATGCCATCCAACCGGGTTTCTGCCGCCTCGACCAAGATGGCGGTATGGTCACGTAAACGGCCACATAAATCGGGCTGGCTGATGGGCATGTCTTTGACTTGCAAAATAATTCGGGGGAAGTTGATGACCAATCGTTTGCCCATTTCATAAATACGCTGCGGGTCTTGCGCCAGCGTTTGCAGCATATGCTCTTCCAGTGGGCTGCTGCGTCCTTGGCTATTGAGTGTGACAAGGGTGCCTTGATGATGAATTTGGGCGGCGACTTGAACTTGAAACTTGGCGGTGGTTTGTACCAGCGCTTTGAGTAAGCTGGCTTCATCGGGGGCGAGACTGGCTTTTTTAAAAAAATTAATCACCGTGCCCAGTTCGGCGGAGTTTGAAATGGCTTGCATCGCAGTATCGGTGGCCGCTTGCACTGAGCTGCGTAGTTGCTGGGTTTGTTTGATGCTGCGTTTAAATAAAATCAGTTTTTGTTGCAGCTCGTCATTAAAAAACGGCTTACTGATAAAGTCGTCAGCACCGGCATCGTAAGCGGCCAAATAATCGCCTTTCTCGGTACTGGCGATAAACAGCAGTTGGCCATTGGGATTGTTTTTTTTGTAGTTTTGGCAAACGGCGTAAGCGTTTTGATCGGCTAAATTACCGTCGATTAATAAAATATCGGGCTGAGTCTCAGCCAGCACAGCGATCGCTTGTGCGCTGTTCTGGGTCATTTGTATTCTAAAGTGTGCACCTAGTTTTTCTTGTAGTGCTTCGTAAGCAGAGCAATCTTGATCGACAATCAGTAGCGAGAGTGGCATTGGCTAACTTTCCATTAAAAATGGCTGATTAAATACGCGCACAAAAGTTGGATGACAAGGCGAGGCAAGGATGTCAGAAGCTTTTGCTGAATACTTAAGTGCAATGACCTTCGCTTGAGCTAGGCCAAGAGCAGAACGTGCCTGCATCTTGGCGTTATAGATTATATTTTGCAATATGGCAGCTTAGTGACAGCTTGGTGTCGGATTAAAAGTAATACATTCCCATGGCGGTTTTGACTTTATGCAAAGTCAGGGCCGCAGTTTGTCGCGCTTTGGCTGAGCCGCAGAGTAACATCGACAAAACAGCATCGGGATCTTTGGCCAATTGCGCACGGCGCTCACGAATCGGCGCAATCAAGGCTTGTAGTTGTTCATCAAGCCGCGTTTTGATGACTTGGTCGGCTAAGCCGCCATGTTGATATTGCGCCTTGAGTTGCGCAACGTGCAGCGGATCGACGTCAAATGCATCTAAAAAGCGAAATACCACATTCCCTGCAACTTGCCCAGGGCTAGCGATGGTGAGGTGTTGGGCGTCGGTGTACATGTTGTTGACGGCTTGATGGATTTCGTCGGCGCTGGCAGAGAGGGCAATGTGATTGCCCGCCGCACGGCTCATTTTCTTTTTGCCATCAATGCCGGGTAAGCGACTGGTGTCGGACAATAGCGCGCTGCATTCACTGAGAATGTCTTCGCCCACCATCCGATTAAAGCGGCGAACAATTTCATTGGTTTGCTCAATCATCGGCAATTGATCGGCACCGACCGGAATTAAAGTGCCGCGTAAGGCGGTAATGTCAGCGGCTTGGCTAACGGGGTAAGTTAAAAAACCGGCGGCTACATTGCGATCTTGCCCTTTGGCTTTGAGCTCGGATTTGACGGTGGGATTACGCTCTAAGCGGGCGATGGAGACTAAATTCATCAAGTAAAACGACAGCTCCGCCAGTTCAGGCACCATCGATTGAATCAAAATAGTCGACTTTTTCGGGTCGATGCCGACGGCAAGGTAGTCCAGTGCCACATCAATCACCGACTGCCGCACCGCACGATAATCGCCTTGATGGTCGGCCAAAGCTTGCGTGTCGGCTAATAAAATAAAGGGCTGATGGGTTTCTTGTAAGCTAAGGCGAGTTTGTAATGAGCCAACATAATGGCCTAAATGCAGTGGGCCCGTGGTGCGATCGCCAGTGACCACGATGCTGGCTGCCGATGGACTCGAATGAGTAGAGGGTTGTGACATGCTGCTGCTCCTTAAATTGGGAGCCGCCGGATGGGAGAGGGGTAAAAAAACAAAAAACCTGTCACCGTAATCCGGCGGCAGGTTTTGTCGAAACAAACAAACCCAGTGCCGCCTAGAGGCGCCACCAGTAATAAGCAACTGAAAGAGTGTGTTTGATTAAGTTCATGGGCCAATAGTGACAGTGTTGACTTTAGAGCGTCAAGTGTTTTGCTTTTATTCCGCGCCGTGATGCTTGAGCCAGCTAGGGTCTGTTGACGTTTGGTTTTCCGCCGCGCTGGAGTACTTTTCGCGGCGAATCAAGGCGTAGTAAGCGATGCATAGTCATTCTATGTGAGCTTGCTACAACACAGAGTCGCCGCGAAAAGTGCCCAGCCCGCAGGGTTTGGCGGCTTTTGGCCTGATGCTGCGTTACAAAGCGCTGGCGTAGAATGACTACGCTACGCGCTTCGTGCCTTGCCTCAGGCCAAAAGCCGCGCAAACGCGGTTGGCAAACCAAACGTCAACAGACCCTAGGGTATTGGCTTGAGATGCTTTATTTTAAAGGCGTTGATTAATATACCTAAGTTTTTTTAGTCAACCGTCAGTGGGTTTGTCCCGCGCGGTTACGGCCGATTTAGCGGTTTTCGGCAGAGGCGGTAGTAGGCCAGAGGGGCGGCTTGTGGTTTGCTGCTGCGTGCAACGCTCACAAAAATATGCCAATGGCTATCAACGAGTTTTTGGTTGATCGCAGCAATCAATCCATGTGGATTAGCAATTGAACAGTGCTTAATCAGCTCTGTGCTGGTGCATTGCCGTTGCCGACTGAGTCTTTGATACACGGTGCTTTCATCGGGCGTGAACTGGGCGAGAAGGGTGGGAGAAATCGATTCGGACATGGTTCAATAAGCCTTAATTGGCCGCCGTCTTGCCGGATGCAAGTGCGGGGTCTGAGGTTTGGAGTTGGATTTTAAGTGGGCTGCTGACATCCAGATGAACGTCTCGCTGCGGGTAAGCAATGCAAATATCGTGTTTTCTAAAACTGGCATCAATCATAAAGCGCAAATCGCTGGCGACTTGACGACCAATCGTTCCCGCGCCGATATCGAGCCAGTAATAAATGCCAAAGGTGAGCGCATCGGCAGCAAAGTCTTCGAGTAGGATTTCAGGGGCTTTATTTTTACAGATTTGCCCGTGTCGTAGCACTTCCTCTTCGAGTAATTTTGCAACAAGGCGTAAATCACTGCCATAGGCGACGCCGACTTGAAAACCTTGGCGAATGACGCTGTTGGTATAACTCCAGTTGGTGACATTTTGTTCCAGAAAAGTGCTGTTGGGCACCAAGGTGTCGATGCCATTCACATCGCGCACCACGGCTGCGCGCACATTCATATCAACAACCGTGCCTAAAATGCCGGCCACGGCAATGGTGTCGCCAGGACGAAAAGGGCGCTCGAGCAGCATCATTAGGCCGCTGATTAGGTTTTTGAGCAGTGTTTGCATGCCAAAACCCAAGCCAATGGCAATGGCACCGCCTAAAAAAGCAAAAGCGGCGAGTGGGATTTGGACAATCAGCAATGAATTAATCAGTAGGCCAATAAAGGCAATCGATAAGATCCAGCGTTTGGCGATGCGAATTGAGACTTCAGGAAATCGGCTACGTTGGATGAGGGCTTTTTCGATGAAATGGCTGATGAAAATACACAGCGCGAAACCGAGCGTAATGAGTAAAACGGCGATGCACATTTTGCCGATAGTCACCCCGCGTGAAATATTAATACGCTGGCCATCCACTTCGATATGGTCGTTAACGCTAAATAACTCATAGTGCCAAATTTGGCCCAGCTGTGTGTGCATCTTTTCTTGCCAATAATCGGTGCGCATCGCCAGCGTTTTATCTTGCTGTGCAGTTTCATTGAGCCAGCGATTAAATTTTTCATCTGAGCGGCGTAAATCAATGGCCGCTTCGCGGTAGATGGCTTCTCTTTCTTGCCAAGTTTGCCGTAAAACCGCAGGGGTATCGCTCGCTCTACTGAGTTGATCTAGCTGATCCTGAGCAATACCTGCCGATTTTTGCATGGCAGCCCGCATGCTGCGCAAGGTGTTTAACCAGTTTTGTGCTTCTTCATTCAATTGCTGAATTTCAGCTTGTTTACCACTGTTTTTAAGTGCCAGGCGTCTGTTCCAAAAACGATTTTCTATGGTGTTGGTCATCATCAAGTCAGACAAAACCCCCGATTCAATGGCGAGTGTTTCAAGCTGCTGTTGCAGCGCTTGTTCTTGTTGATCCAAAGCCAATTCTTGTGTTTGCAATTGGGCTTTATTGCTTGTTTTTGCACTGTCCAATTGGCGATTGAGTGTTGTGCGCTGCGTTTTGATTGCGGTGAGTTGTTGGCGTAGCTGTTGCTCTTTATTGATTTGAATCTTTTGTAATTGCGCGTAGTGCTGTTGCTGCTGGGTAATGTGTTGCAGCTCGTCATTGAGCACTTCATCTTGCAATTGATCTTGATTGGGGCCTAGCGCGGTATCCAGTGCCAATACTTGCTCACGGCGGGCTTGCAATTGCGCACGGTTAAATTGTTGTCGCGCGTCGATGCTGGCCAGCGTTGCTAGCCAGGTGTCCACTTTGTGCTGTGAAATGGCGGCTTGGGCGGCGATTTGCGTGCGGGTGCTGGGGGTCGTGGTTTTTTCAAGCAAGCCTTGATGGAGGCGTAGTTCAGCTTGTGCTTGGCCTAGTTCGTCGTGAATGGTATTGAGGTAGCCTTCTTGTGCGCTGAGGTTGTTGCGTAAAACATCGATTTCTTGCTCAAGCAATTGGCGCTCATTTTGGCGCTGTACATCGCTTTGGCTGGCATGGCTGGGGGTAATGCGATTGCCTTGTTGATCTAAGGCGTTCAGGCCATTGAGTGCGGCAATGTGTTGCCGGTAGGCGTAAATTTCGAGCGTGAGCCAAAATCGACTTAATTCGCGATCGGCTGAGTTGACGTTTTTTTCTAAGGCGCTAAGGGCCGATTCGGCTAATTCAAGCCGCTGATTTAAGCGTAAAAATTCACTATCGCTGTTGATGAGCGCTGCGCTACTACTGGCGTTGCCCTCTGGCCGCGCCAAGAGTAAATCAATGGGCGCAGCAAAGGCGTTTGAGAGTAGCAATAGCAAAAATACAGCCAGAAAACGAGTCATAAAATACGCCGTGTGTGGCCAAGGTTTGGGTATTTTACGCGTTACCACAGGGAATGATTCAGAAATATGCAAGCTTGGGGGCGCATGATGTCGCGGTTCAATCGGATCGCCATTGGGAAGGATTGAACCGCGTGCTATGACCGATGGATGCCGTTTACATGGCGGTTTTAATGCCAGTTTTGACTAAAAACCAGTTCATCGGGTAGGCGGTGATAAAGCCGCAAGCCATGGCGATTTGCATCATGAACCAAAATATCGGCTCAGTGGGCGACATTGGCCCGATCAACGCAAAAATAGCCAGCGCCATCCAGCCATACATGCCAATTTGCCATGAGGTTAAAGACAGCGAGTCCACTTTGAGTGCCCGCCACCAGAGCGCTGCGCCGGTTTCGGGCACCATGCCGAGCAAACCACCGTACTGGAAGGTAACGCCAATGGCGAGGGCCAGCAGGTAGGAGAGCGCCCATTCGCCAAAGACCGGACTGCCCCATAATAAAAAGGGGGTGGCAGCAAATAACCACGGGCCGATCAAATCGGCCAGGCTGCAACCAGCGCCACAATGCAGTGTGCCGGCGGTAATGCTTTGCCAGAAGGGTTTTTTTGCGCCCATATGCATCGGCATATCCATCTTCATGTCCATTGGCATAGCCATTTCCATGTCAGGCATGGACGACATTGAGTTTGGGGTTGAAGTAGGGGCAGGGGCAGGCATCTTCATTTTGGACATATCCATATTAGACATATCCATATTGGGCATGTTTGGCCTGTCTTGCATCGACATGCTGTCCATCATTGCGGGTTTGGCTTTAGCATTCATGCCTTGAGGCATTGACGACGGAGAGGGCATTTTCATGCTTGATACGGTATGGGAAATGCGCGGTTTGCTGCCGTTGCCAATGTGTCGGTAAGCCCAAATTGCAAAAGGGCCAGCCCACAACGCATTAATTGGCCACACCCACAGCATGACGGACATCATCGGCTTGGGGCGTTGGCGTTGATCGAGCAGGATGTATACAAAGCAAGCAATGCCGATAAGTAGGCTGCAAATGGCCAGAGTGCTTAGCCAATCGGGTAGGGAAGCGTGAGGCATGATGACAATACTTCTCTAAAAGAAATAATGTAGTTATAGCCCATCACTTTTAAGATGCCATGCTTAATTTTGGTGATATTTACGCGGGGTATCTGGATGCAACGATTTAAAATTGTTGCATCCAGCGCAATACCCTTAGAGCGTAATGGCGTGTTCCCGCGTAGCGTGGAAGCGCAATTCAGGCCAGCGTTCCATCGTCAAATCCAGATTGACGCGGCTGGTGGCCAAATAAGCCAAGCTGTTGGCCGCATCGCGGCCGAGGTTATTGGTGAGTGTACGCTCGAACTCGGCGAGTTTTTTCGCGTCATCACAAGACACCCAACGGGCGGTGTAAATCGTCGTCGATTCAAACATCGCTTCTACCCCGTATTCATTCAGCAAGCGCGAAGCAACAACTTCAAACTGCAATACCCCGACTGCGCCAAGAATCAAATCGCCACCATTGAGCGGCTTGAACACCTGCACTGCACCTTCTTCGCCCAGCTGTTGCAAACCTTTTTGCAATTGCTTGACTTTGAGTGGGTTTTTGATACGCACGATGCGGAACATTTCCGGCGCAAAGTAAGGAATGCCGGTAAACGACAGCAATTCGCCTTCAGAGAACGAGTCGCCAATTTGGATATTGCCGTGGTTTGGCAGACCAATAATGTCGCCAGCGTAAGCTTCTTCGACTTGTTCCCGGCCTTGCGCCATAAATGTCACCACCGAGTTGGCGGCGATTTCACGATTGAGGCGCAAATGCTTGAATTTCATCCCGCGCGTAAATTCGCCCGAGCACACGCGCAAAAACGCAATCCGGTCACGATGTTTTGGGTCCATATTGGCTTGGATTTTGAAAACAAAGGCCGAGAATTTGGGCTCAATGGGTGATACGGCGCGTTGAATCGCGGCGCTGTCTGACGGTTGTGGTGCCCAATCGACTAGCGCGTTCAAGATTTCTCGAATCCCGAAGTTGTTGATGGCCGAACCAAAGAACACCGGCGTCAAGGTGCCATCAAGGAATTCTTCAATCACGAAAGGATGCGAAGCGCCGCGAACGAGCTCCAATTCCATCCGAGTTTGGTCGATTTCGAGCGGGAACAGCTCGTCCAAACGGGGGTTGTCGATGCCTTTGATGACTTCAACTTCATCGAGCGGGCCTTTGCCCGGCGTGAAGATAATCACTTCGTCTTTGAGGATGTGATACACCCCACGGAAGGTTTTTCCCATGCCGACCGGCCAAGTAATTGGCGCACAGCGGATTTCGAGCACGCTTTCAACTTCGTCCAGTAGCTCTAAGGAATCGCGCACTTCACGATCGTACTTATTCATGAAGGTGATAATCGGGGTGTTGCGCATGCGGCAGACGTTCAAGAGTTTGATCGTTTGCGCTTCAACGCCTTTGGCTGCATCAATCACCATTAAGGCCGAATCGACGGCGGTTAAAACGCGATACGTGTCTTCCGAGAAGTCTTGGTGACCGGGCGTGTCGAGCAGATTGACCACATGATCGCGGTAATCGAACTGCATGACTGAAGACGCAACCGAAATACCCCGTTGCTTTTCAATGTCCATCCAGTCGGAGGTGGCAAACTTACCGCCTTTTTTACCTTTTACAGTACCCGCATTTTGAATCGTGCCCGAGAAATACAGCAGTTTTTCGGTGAGCGTGGTCTTACCCGCATCGGGGTGGGAGACAATGGCGAAAGTACGGCGGCGCGCCACTTCACTGATGATGTCGGGCATGGTATTGATGTCAAAGGGGAAAAACGCGCAATTGTACGCGAATGTGGCGATAAGCAAAACCTTTAGCGCGGATGGCTTGGCAGTAGAACGGTAAAAATAGCGCCGCCTTCAGGGTGATTGCTAGCGACGATCTGTCCGTCATGATCGCTGATAATTTGTCGGCTAATCGCTAGCCCTAGTCCTGTGCCACTGCCATTGCGGGCACGACTGCTCTGGATAAATTTGTCAAAAATGTATTCGAGTTCATCATCCGGAACCCCAGGACCATGATCGCGCACACTCACGCCAATGGCCGGTAAGTCATGCGCTAAAACCGCATCGGCAATAAAATGAATTTCGATTTCACCGCCGTGTGGACTAAATTTGATGGCGTTGGATAATAAATTGACCAGTACTTGAGTTAAGCGGGCTTTATCAAAATGAGCACTTACTTCAATGTCCTTGTCTTGAATGTGCAATTGTAATTGCTTGCTGCTAATTAGCGAGCTAATTTCGGCACAGGCCATTCTCACGATCATGTGTAAACTATAAACGCCTTTGTCATAGGTCATTTTATTGGCTTCAAGTCGCGACATATCCAGTAAATCATTCAGTAAAACTAATAATCGTTTTCCCGAGGCATTAATTCGTTCAAAGTAACGGTTTAAATTGAGATTTTCGCTGTGATTCGGATTTTGTGTTTTGCCTAAGCCCATTTCAGAAAAAGACAAAATCGCATGCATTGGCGTGCGTAATTCATGTGACATATTGGCAAGGAAAGAAGATTTGGCAAAGTTAGCACTTTCGGCCGCTTCTTTAGCCTCAACTAAATGCGTTTCTATTTTCTTTAAAACAGTAATGTCGGTAAAGAATGCATAGGCATATTCAATTGATTTTTGTTTATCCAGCACTACGCCACTATTAATAAGGAAAGGGTGTGCAATCCCTTCGTGATTGAATAGCTCTAAATCAATGGGCGCATGATGTTTATCAATTAAGCTGGCTAACTGATCTGGGAAGAATTTTTTAGCATTTTCACCCCATAAGTCATTTGGGTGACGGCCAATCAGGTTTTTACGGCTAAATCCGAGCAGGCGGGTGAATGAGTGATTAACGTCGCAGATGCGATGGCCAGCATCAATCAATAAGAAGCCGTCTGCGGTTTGATCAATAATGGTGCGATTAAGACGCTCTGATTGGCGCATTGCTTGTGCCGCAATGCGCTGCGAGGTGATGTCTTCAATCACCGCGATTAGGCCTTTGGACATATCACCAGGGACTAAGGCTTTGGCGTAAACCATCGCCCAAAATGGCGTATGGTCACGGCGATACAGCTCGGTTTCTCCGCGAAACACCCCGCCGCTGGCAATCTTGCTCCAAATGCGTTGATTAGCTTCACTAAACTGTTCGGTGGATGAAAATATATTGTGTGTTGGCGAGCCAATAATATCGCTGGCGGCGTAAGCAAATAAGAGTTCAAAAGCGGGATTGACTAAACGAATGGTGCCGCGCATCGACAGCATAATGGCTAAGGGGCTAGCATCAAGCACCGTTCGGATCTCGGCGGTGCGTTCCATCACCATTTCTTGCAAATGGTCGCGGTGGCGGCGTAATTCTTGCTCGGCTTCGCGCCGCGCAGAAATATCGCGTGCATTGCAGCAAATATAAGATTGCTTTTGAAATTGTATCAAAGATAAAGTGATTTCCATTGGGGTGATTTTGCCCAATGAGTTTTTGAGTAAGCCTTCAAAATTAATGGTGTTATTTTCGTGTAACTTTTGCAGAAATTGTCGCCAATCCGCTTCTGAAATCTCGGTAAATAAATCATTAAAGTTGAGGCTGCTGAGTTCATCGCTATGATAAGCGGAATGCTTGGTGAGGCTTTTATTGGCGTAATAAATTCGACCTGATTCATTACACCAAAACGTCATGTCGGGAGATTCGTCAACCGTAAATTGAGTTAAGTAAAGACGCGCTTCAATTTGTTCAGCACGTTTGATTTGCCGCATTAAAATATACGTCAAAATTGAAATGACCAGCATTAATAAAGCGGCCAACATTGTTCGAATATAAGTTTGATTTTTAAAGTGAGCTAAAATAAGGTCGACATCAAAAGACAGGCGGATAATGAGTGGATTGTCACTTTGATTCACAATAAAGGTGATGAGCTTTTCGCCATGATCATCTTTGATATAGGTGCTGGTACGCTTGAGTCGCAGTTGCTCAAAGAGTAATGGGTCATCATTGCGGATATTTTTATTGAGTGCGTTTTCATCAAATGGATAGTTAATTAAAACCACGCCATCACTGCGCAGTAATTGAATTTGCATCCCTTTGGGAAGCTGCAAAGAATCGTAAAACTTAAGAAAATAAGCCGGCTCCATTCCGGATAATAAAACGCCACCAAATTCGCCATTGGGTAAATTGACGCGGCGAGTTAAAGGTAGCAGCCATTTGCCATCCGTTCTAGATAGGATGGGTTCACTAATATAGGGGCGAATTGAATCAAAATCGCGGTGGTAATTAAAGTAGGTACGATCAGCCAGTGATATTTTTCGCGCCGGGTATTCAAGACCGTGGCTATGCAAAATACCGGTTGGACCAATGGTGATAATGCCGCGTATTTGCGGCGTTAAACGTACTTTGTCTTTGAGTAGTAAATGCATGACGTATTCGTCAGCTTTGTCGACCCCGCCTTGTCGATCTAAATCTTCAGCCACATTTTGCATGGCTTGTTCAACAGAAACGTAAGCCCGAGTGGCGTTTTCGTCTAATGCCCGAGCCAGTGATAAATTGTAGTTTTCTGCTTCGCGCATCGTTTGCTGATAATCACGAATCGTAATCCACGTTAAAGTCAGTAAAACCACAAAGACGGTCACGCCATAAAAAGTCAACAAGCCAATTCGCAACACACGAAGTGTTTTATGCGTATTTTGTTCGGTTGATAAATTATTTTGGCGTGACCCTATCATGCTTTTATTTGGCCTCTAAAGCTTCCCAGCGTTCCATTTTTTCAATGGTGATTGCATCAATCTCATCGATTCTAGCCTGCATTGCTTTGGCCTTTGCAGGAGAATCGCGATAAATTGCTGGATCAAGCAAAGATTGTTGTAATTCTGTCTGTTCTTGCTCGAGCAATGCGATTTCTTTAGGAATGCTTTCTAATTCACGGGATTCATTAAAGCTTAATTTGGTTTTTGGCGTTTTGCTGCGCTCAACCGGTTTGCTTTCTTTATTGCTGTTGGTTTTATTGTTAGGCTCACGGCTGGCGAGCATGCGTGCTTTGGCATCAATCCAGTCTTGATAACCACCGACGTTTTCAATGATTTGGCCGTTAGGTTCAAAGACGATGGTTTGGGTTACGACATTATCGAGAAAGGCGCGATCATGGCTGACCAAGAAAACAGTGCCTGGGTATTCATCGAGTAATTGCTCCAGTAGTTCTAGCGTTTCAATGTCCAAATCATTGGTGGGTTCATCGAGTACTAAAACGTTTGCTGGACGGGTAAACAAACGCGCTAACAATAAGCGATTGCGCTCGCCACCAGAGAGTGATTTAACCGGGCTACGCGCTCGCTCGGCGGGGAACAAAAATTGTTCCAAATAACCCATGATGTGTTTGCGCTGACCACCGATTTCTACGAAGTCATCGCCTTGGCTGACGGAGTCGGCGACGGATTTTTCTTCGTCAAGTTGTTCGCGGAACTGATCGAAATAAGCCACTTGGATCTTGGTGCCGGCTTTGACTGAACCGGTATCGGGTTCAAGCTCACCTAGAATCATTTTAAGTAAGGTGGTTTTACCCGCGCCGTTCGGGCCAATCAGGCCGATTTTGTCACCGCGTAAGATGCGGGTACTAAAGTCTTTGATAAGGACTTTATCGCCGTAGGCTTTGCTGACGTTTTCCAGTTCAGCGACAATTTTGCCGCTGCGATCGCCGGCTTCAACTTGGAACTCCACTTTACCGAGGCGCTCACGACGTTCCGAGCGATCACGGCGTAATTGTTCAAGGCGACGAACGCGGCCTTCGTTGCGGGTGCGGCGTGCTTTGACACCTTGGCGAATCCAGACTTCTTCGGCCGCAAGGTCTTTATCAAACTTTTTATTATTCACTTCTTCTTGCGCGATGAGTTCTTCTTTTTTGGCTTCATAAGCCGCAAAGTTACCCGGGAAACTGACGATATTGCCGCGGTCGAGCTCAATAATACGGTTACTTACATTATCCAAAAAGCGGCGGTCATGGGTAATAAACAACACGCTGCCACCAAAGCCTTTGAGCATGGTTTCTAACCATTCAATCGCGCTGACATCCAAATGATTGGTGGGCTCGTCGAGCAGCAAGACTTGGGGCTCGGTCACCAAAGCGCGCGCAATGGCGACGCGTTTTTTCCAGCCGCCAGAGAGTGCTGAAATCAAGGTTTCGGGCGGTAGGCTCAATTGCGACATGGTGGTCGAAATGAGTGAATCTAAGCGCCAGCCATCTTGGCTTTCCAGCTCATGCTGGATGTCGGTTAGGCGATCGAGGCTTTCTTGGCTGTCGTCCAAGTGATCGAGTGCGGCATGGTAATCGAGCAAGATTTGGCGAATATTACCAAGGCCTTCGGCAACCGCTTCAAATACAGTGTGCTCGGGGTTGAGCATGGGCTCTTGCGGAACAAAAGCCATTCTTGCATTGTCAACTAAACGAATCGTGCCTTCGTCGAGCTTTTGTACGCCAGCGATGGCTTTGAGTAGTGACGATTTGCCTGCACCATTGCGGCCAATTAAACCAACCCGCTCTCCAGGCTCTAAAACAAGGCCAGCGCCATCTAAGAGTGGCCAGTGACCAAAGGCGAGGTGGGCGTTTTCAACCAGTAACAAGGGCATAACAGACTCTTTAATTTGCAATTTAAGCGGCGATTATACGGGTGTGTTGGGTCTTCGGCACGTTAACGATTAGAATCGTGCTCAATCTCATTGTGGAGTAGCGGGATGAAACGACTCGTTCTGTGCGTCATATTGCTGTGTGTGGCCAGTCTCGCTGGAGCGAGTCAGGCTAAGCCTGGCAAGGTTAAAACCGCCGTCGCTAGTGTAAAAAGCACCCATCCGGTACTCAAAGCAAAAAGTGCTTTGGCGCAAGCGGGCGCATTTGATGTGAATAATCCACCAGAGCGGATTCGCGTGTTGGTGGGATTGGGGGCGTCGACGTATTTTTTAAAAGATGGCCGCCCTCATGGCTTAGAGTATGCCTTGCTAAAAGGTTTTGAGTCTGAACTCAATCGCAATCGCGCCAAAGGTCTGCCACCGATTCGGATTCAATTTATTCCTATGGATAGTGGCGAGTTGATTCCGGCGTTGCTGGCAGGCAAGGGCGATATTGCAGCAGGGTTGATGCCGATTACTGAAGGCGCTCGTTCCTTGGTCGCATTTTCTGCGCCTTATGCTCAGGATGAATGGTGTTTGCTGGGGCCTAAATCGAGTGATGTACCTCGTTTTGAGGCTTTGGCTGAGACGCCGCTGGTGCTGAGTTCGAGTAGCTTGGGACGTCGATTGTTGGCCGGCCAAGGCGAATTAAGTGGCCTCACGTTTGAGGATCCGCCAATCGGACAGTCGGTTGAGTCGTTGTTGGCGGAAATCAATGCCGGCAAAGCGGCGTATACCGTGATGAGTCGGGCGGTTTTAAAATTGTGGGGTGAGCGATTTAAAACGGTTCAAGTGGGGAGTTGCTTGGCAGAAACGGTGGATTTAGCGTGGGCGACGCGGTCAACAGATAGTGGATTACTCGCGGCGTTAAATCGCTATATAGCAACGAAAAAAGTATCGATGGATGCTGCGATCCGCGCAACCCAGCGTTTTTTGCCGGTGGATGCCAAAGCTGCGCGTTCTGAAGCGATTTCACCGCTGGATAAATTGGGCTTTTTTATGCCGATGTTTCAGACCATTGCGGCGGCGAATAATTTAGATTGGATGCTGCTGGCGGCGATTGGGCAAAAAGAAACCAAATTAAATCCGGTGGTGCGTAAAAATGGCCCGACAGGGGTGATGCAAGTCAATCCATCAACGGCAAGGGCGATGGGGGTGAGTGATCCGCATGGCAATGAGGGCAATATTACTGCGGCGGCTAAGTATCTGGCTTACTTGCGTAAAATGTTTAGTCGGCAAGGGATTACGGAAGACAATCAATTGTATTTTATGATTGCCGCGTATAACGCCGGAGAGGGGCGATTAGCGCAGATTAGAAATCGAACGAAGGCACAAGGCTTAGATCCCAATGTTTGGCTGGGTAATGTTGAAAAAACGGCAATGAACCAAGTGAGTAAAGGGATGGTCGATTATGTTTCGGCGGTGAACCGTTATTATCTGGCGTATCAATCGGCAGAAAAAACGGTCGCTAAAAAGGCCAGCCACGCTGTTGGCAAAAATACCCAGTAGTGGTTTGAAACCCTATTGGGGTATATCATTACAGACTAACTACTGTAACGCATAGCTGTTAATACATTAGATATGTATTTTCTTTGGCGATGATGCACTCGACCGATGGTGTCTGAGTGGTTTAATTTACAATCGCCATCTACAGTTTTCCTGTTTTTTATCATGTTTTTGCGCGCTGAAGTCGCGTATTGTTGGCCGATGTTTTTGGCCACTCATTGGAGATTTAAAAGTATGCAATGCGGTACTAAGATTGTTGCCACCCTCGGCCCTGCGTCGAATGATCCAGCGGTGCTGGAAAGTCTCATCGTTGCGGGTGTGAATACCGTACGTTTGAATTTCTCTCATGGTACAGCGCAAGACCATACTGATCGCGCGGCAATGGTTCGCTCGATTGCGGCTAAGTTGGGTAAGTCGGTGGCTGTTTTGGCTGACTTGCAAGGCCCAAAAATCCGCGTTGGTAAATTTGAAAAAAATAAAATTGAGCTCAAAAAAGGCGCCAAATTTATTTTGGATGCGGAATGTGAATTGGGTAACCAAGACACCGTGGGTTTGGATTACAAAGAATTGCCAAATGACGTGGAAGCGGGCGTTGAGTTGTTGCTGGATGATGGCAAGATTCAATTGATCGTTGACTCTGTGATTGGTGCCAAAGTCTTCACCACGGTGACTGTCGGTGGCGTGCTGTCAAACAATAAAGGCATTAACCGCAAAGGCGGTGGTTTGACTGCACCTGCATTGACAGCCAAAGACATGGAAGACATTAAAACTGCTGCGGCTTTGCAGGCAGATTATGTTGCGGTTTCATTTCCAAAGTCAGCGGCTGATATGTATATGGCGCGCACGTTACTCCGCGCAGCGGGCGGCCACGGCGCTTTGATTGCCAAAATCGAACGCACCGAAGCGATTACTAATTTGGAAGAAATTCTGGCCGCATCGGATGGCATTATGGTTGCGCGGGGTGATTTGGCGGTTGAAGTGGGTGATGCCACGGTGCCAGCACTGCAAAAACGCATGATCAAGATGGCGCGTAAAATGCACAAGTTGAGCATTACTGCGACGCAAATGATGGAGTCAATGATCGAAAGCCCAGTACCAACAAGGGCTGAAGTGTCTGATTGCGCCAATGCGGTGCTCGATGGTACTGATGCCGTGATGTTGTCGGCGGAATCAGCAGCGGGTAAATATCCACTTGAAGCGGTACAAGCGATGGCGCGGACTTGCTTTGAAGCGGAGCGCTCTGGTGAGTGCAAAGTTGAGGCTGAGTTTGACAATGTGAGCGACTTTTCGCGTATTGATGAAGCGGTTGCGATGTCGGCTTTGTATGCCGCTAGCAAGTTGCCAATTAAAGCGATTGTATGTATTTCACATTCTGGTGCATCTGCATTGTGGTTATCGCGTTACAATACCGGTGTGCCAATTTATGTGTTTACACAAGAATTGAATACCTATCGTAAATTAGCGTTGTTCCGCCACGTTCGACCGATCATGATGGATCCGAAAGTAGGTGCTGATCGTGAAGAGCAATTGGCGTCTGCCCAGCTGGAGTTGCTACGTGCTGGTGTTGTGATTCCAGGTGATAAATTAGTGGTGACTTTGGGTGTGCACAAATCTGGTGTTGGCTCGGGTGCAAACACAATGCGTATCGTACAAGTGGGTAGCGGCACGCGTTAATTGGTGCTTTGCTGACACAAACCGGCCTAAGGGCCGGTTTTTTGTTTTTTAATCGGTAGATTGTTGGCGATGGTTAAGTCCCGCGCAATGTGCCCATAATGAATCGTTATTTTTAATAAGGAAACCCCAATGACGCAAGAACTGATTCGTCTTTCCAAACGCATGGTCGAACTTGGCCTGTGCTCGCGTCGTGAGGCCGATGAGTTGATTGAACTGGGGCGCGTGACTGTGGATGGTCTAGTTGTTGATCAACTGGGTAGTCGTGTGACGACAGAGCAGAAGGTGGTCGTACTGGCGGTTAAAATGCAGCTGCATAAACAACCTGATCGAGTAACGCTGTTGATGAACAAGCCGGTTGCATATGCCGCTTGGCCAGAAGCTGAAGGTGAGACGTGGCAGACGCTATTGAATACTGAACATCGAGATGCGAGTGATCGCACTGGTTTTGTACTGTTAAAAAAGGCGCTCCCTCATTTGCACGTGCCGTGTGGTTTAGATTCTGCCGCGCAAGGATTGCTGGTGCTGACGCAAGATACGCGGCTGATGCGTTCTTTGGCGACCGAGTTAGAGCAAGAATATTTGTTGTGGTTTGATGGCGAGCTTAGCGCTGAGTCGTTAAAGCTCATGAATAGTCGAACTAAGTTTGATGGCGCTGTTTTAAAACCTTATAAAATCACGCGACAAAGCGATCAGCAATTGCGGATTGTTTTGCGAGCGGCGATACCTGATTTCTTACCGGCCTTATGTGAGTCGGTCGGCATTCAAGTGCGCTCATACAAGCGCATTCGAATTGGCCGAATTGGTTTGGGCAGTTTGACTGAGGGGCAGTGGCGATTTTTGCAAAGCAATGAGCGATTTTAAATCGCCGATCGGTTGTGATTGATCAGTTGGGTTGGATTTTGGGCTTTATGCGCTGACGCCCAATCTTATTTGTTTTCGAGCATTTGCCGTATGACCTGATTAAAGGGCGCGATCCATTCGGCAGAAAATTGCCGATCAGATGCGTTGATTTCAGCGATCGCTCGTAATATTGAGCGTTGCTGCCCACGATGGCTATGGCGTAATAAAATCGAATCAAAAGCATCAACAATGGCTAGAATTTTCGCGCCGTCACATATTTCAGCGTGTTTCAGTTGGTTGGGATAGCCGCTGCCATTGGGTTTTTCATGGTGTTGAATAATCATTTGTGCCGCGTCTTGCCAACCGACCATTCTGGCGGTGATTCCAGCCCCCCAGGCTGGATGAAAATTAATTTTTTGGCGTGCGGACTCATCAAGCGCTTCAATTTTTAACCAGTAGTTTTCTGGTAAAAACATCATGCCGATGTCGTGTAGATAAATCGCCGCTTCGAGCTGGGTTGGATTGACTCGACTTCCCGCAGCCCGATTGGTTTCAAGCGCCAACTCAAGATTTCTTGCGGTACGACCTGCAAATAAAACTGAGCGCGCTTCAAGCTGTAATGCGAGCTGATGAAAGAAGTTCAGGTCTTCGTGGCGTTCTGCATTATTACGTGCGGCATTGCTGGCGTCTCTTTGTGGTAGTTTACTCAATCCCGGTCGAAATCCAGTAACGGTCTCTATAAGACGTATAGCGCTGGCATCAATGCTGTCTGCGCCTTGCAGAGACAAACCCTCTAGGCCTAGCGCTAATGTTGGTAGCGCTAATGCAGCGGCTGATTCATTGTCCCCAAGTAGTTCAATGGTTTGCTCGAGTCGATCTAAGGTGAGTAAGATGACCTCGGCAAGTAGGTCGCTAAAGACTAATTCATTACTGCGCATTCGCGACAAAATGGTTTCAACACCATGAATCAAGGGAATAATAAACGGCAGGCGACAGAGCCCCGCATCGCCTTTGATATTGTGAAACAAACGAAATAATTGTGTGATACGACTGAGGTCGTCCGGGGTTTGCTTGAGCTCGGCGAGGAGGTTTTCTATTTGTGGTGCGGAGTCGATCAGCCCGTCACGAAAGTCAACAAATGCACTCCAGTCGATAACTTGTGGATTTTGTAGTCCTTGGGTTTCCATTGTGTGACCTAGCCTTGGTTGAAATCAGTTGATTGAGGTTGAGGTGGTTTTCTAATCTTGCCTTGCTGGCATCACTTATCCAGAACGATATCTTGCTTGGTGAAAAGATCAGTATGTAAATAAATTTAATCACTGTATTTTGATTTTGTGCTGATTTTACTAAAGCATGCGGTATTTATAGTTTTGATTTGAGCATGAAGCGAAGATAATGTGTTTATTTAGCAAGGAGCTGGCTCAATGATTGAAGCGAATAAATTAAATCAGTTAGAAATACGACTACTTGGCGCTTTAATCGAAAAACAACACACCGTACCGGACTCATATCCTTTAACGTTGAATGCTTTGCTTGCGGCTTGCAATCAAAAATCTAGTCGCGAGCCGGTGATTGAAGCGACAGAAGCCGAGCTGCTTGTTGCTCTCGATCGTTTGCGTGAGCAAGGTTGGGTGGTAGAAGTGAATAAGGGCCGTGTACTGCGCTATGAGCAGGCATTGGCTAAGGTGTTGTGTATTCCGAGTCAATCGGTCGCGCTATTGGCTGTGCTGATGTTACGTGGACCGCAAACGTCGGGGGAGTTGCGCTTAAATTGCGAACGTTTGCACCGATTTGCTGATATTTCGGCGGTTGAAGGGTTTTTAGAGGAGCTCGCCGCACGGCAATCTGCGGCTTTGGTGTTGCAAATGCCAAAACAAGCCGGTGCGAGAGAGTGTCGTTGGTGTCATTTATTGGCCGGGGAGCCACCTTTGGTGTCGGTGGAAATACCGCAATTGGGTCTCGTGGCACGCGTTGCTCATTTGGAGCTGGAAGTTGAAAATTTAAAGGCGATGATGGTCGATGTTCTGGAAAAACAAAGTGTGAGGCCTTAAAAACAGTCCGGTTTTCAGTAAATATTGACTTAATCCACTCTTTTTAGCGAAAAACCTCAAATAATGCTTGCCAGCAGCGGCGCGCTCAGCGAAGATACGAGCTGCAGGATCTTCAAGTAGTGGATGTGTGTGATGTAGTGGCCTTGCCGTACCGCAGTGCTTCATTTCCCTTGATTTTCGTGCTTTATATTTATTTTATTTTTAGGGAAATACAAAATGGCTCAAGGTACAGTTAAGTGGTTCAACGATTCTAAAGGCTTCGGCTTCATCACTCCAGATGAAGGCGGCGAAGATTTGTTTGCTCACTTCTCACAAATCAACTCTAAAGGTTTCAAAACTTTAGCTGAAGGCCAAAAAGTTTCGTTTGACGTTACTACTGGTCCTAAAGGCAAGCAAGCATCAAACATTCAACCAGTTTAATTACTCGGTTTGTTGATGTAGAAAAAAACCCAGCTTGCTGGGTTTTTTTACGTCGACATCTTATTGGTACTGAGGATTTTTTCCGCTGATGCCCTGATAAAAATGCTGAATCACCAGCATGTCGGCCTCAATATCGCCTGTTGGATAAAAAACCATACCACAACCACCGGTTTTTTCTTTGAAGTCAATATATCCCAATACGATGGGTACATTGGCTTTCAATGCGATATAGTAAAATCCGGTTTTCCAACGATGTACTTTTTGCCGCGTGCCTTCCGGTGGAATGGCAATGATGAGGCGCTCACTGCGTTGATAAATATCGGCAATTTGCTCAACTAAAGAGTTCGACTTGCGTCGATCAACAGAAATCCCGCCGAGCCAGCGCGCTAAAAATCCAAGTGGACCGACAAATAAAGTATGTTTGCCCATCCAGTAGACTTTTTGCCGTGCAATAAAACACAATGCCAGCCCAATGGGGAAATCCCAGTTGCTGGTATGTGGCGCAGCGATGAGTACATATTTATCTAGCGCAGGAAAGTCACCTTTTAGGCGCCACCCTAATGAGTTGAGCAACCATTTTGATAGCCTTGGCATTACATCACGAATGATGGGCGTATCAAAAATGGTGCGTTGCATTATTTAGCGAGGCCGGTTTGAATCAACTCAGCCACCAAATCATTAAGTGTCATTTCACGTTCTGAGCAACGGGCGTGTAGCTCTTGTACGAGATCTTTGTTGAGTTTGCAGGCAAATGGTACCAAGCCTTTGGCTTGATCTTGTTTGCGCTGTTCTTTCTTGTCGAGCATGGTTATTGCTGCTTGGCCAAAACGAGCAGGGGCATTGGCTGCACCTAGATCATTGTGTAGCTTTTCAGCTTTGCGTTTTTCTAGTTCAAATTTCTTCATTGACATGATAGTTCCTTTGTAAGCGTCGCTATTCTAAGGCTTTGGGCGCTGCTCGTCGCTTACAATTTGCTCGAATGGTGGTTCAATGGCGCTAAAAACTAAGTTGATGGGGTCGGTTGGCGGTTGGTAGTCGAGAAAATCTAGTATTAATACGTAGTATTTCCCATGTTGTGTGCAGATAAACTGAGAATCGACAACGTTTTTAGCGCTGGTTCTTGCTACAATCGGCACTTGATATAATTCACCCGCGCTTAATTGGAGAACTGTGTATGGCTAAGTTATTTATTGAAGACCTCGATCTTGCAGGCAAACGTGTTCTGATCCGTGTTGACTTTAACGTGCCAGTTAAAAATGGTGTGGTTGAAAGTGATAAGCGTATTCGCGCCGCATTGCCAACGATTCGTTATGCCTTAGCGCAAGGTGCTTCAGTGATTTTGATGTCACATTTGGGCCGCCCGAATGGACAGAAAGTAGAAAAATACAGCTTAGCGCCCGTTGCTGCGCGTTTAACTGAGTTGCTCGGTAGCCCAGTACAATTTTTGAACGATTGTGTCGGCGCAGAAGTAGAAGCGGCGTGTGCTGCGGTTCAGCCTGGCCAAGTGGTCTTGCTGGAAAACGTGCGTTTCCATATTGAAGAAGAAGGCAAGGCCAAAGACGCTGACGGCAATTCAGTTAAAGCCGATCCAGCGCAAGTGGCTGCATTTCGCGCCAGCTTGTCTAAATTGGGCGATGTGTTTGTCAATGACGCATTTGGTACGGCTCACCGCGCACATTCTTCAATGGTGGGCGTCGATTTGCCACGTGCTGCGGGTTACTTGCTGAAAAAAGAACTCGACTTTTTGGGTGAAGCGGTCAATAAGCCAGTTCGTCCTTTGGTGGCGATTATTGGTGGTTCGAAAATCTCCGGCAAAATCGACGTGATTCAAGCCTTGTTGCCAAAAGTGGATAAATTGATCATTGGCGGCGGTATGGCGTTTACTTTCTTGAAAGCGCAAGGCTACGAGATTGGTAAATCATTGTGCGAAAACGACAAGGTTGATTTGGCACGTGAATTGATTGCCCAAGCGGGTGATAAGTTGGTATTGCCAAGCGACACTATGGTGACACGCGCTTTAAATTTTGATGCTCGTACTTTGGATGGTTTGGTTGAAGTTGCGTCCACAGCGATTCCTGCTGATCAAGAAGGTGTGGATATCGGCCCGGCTTCTTGCGCGCGGTACGCTGAGATTATCAAGTCAGCGAAAACGGTATTGTGGAATGGCCCGATGGGCGTCTTTGAAATTGATGCTTCGGCGGTTGGTACATTCGCCATTGCACATGCTTTAGTAGAAGCCACAGCCAATGGCGCAATTACCATCGTCGGTGGTGGTGATTCAGTGGCGGCGGTTGAAAAAGCCGGTCTTGAAGATCAAGTGAGCCATGTTTCTACTGGTGGTGGCGCATCACTTGAATTCTTGGAAGGCAAGGCGCTACCAGGCGTTGATGCTTTAACCGATAAGTAATATTGATTTGTTGTACTTATAAATGCAAAACACCCTCGAGAGATCGAGGGTGTTTTTTTATGGCTGCTTATGTCGATTTTCGAGCTTGAATCCGTACTTTACTTACGCAGTTGCAGCGACCAAGTAGCGAGTGCGGCTAATAATTGTTTTACGCCATCTTGAATTCGTTCGTCGGTCAGGTTGCCATCGGCATCAAATTGCCCAGCAAACGCATTGGCAAACACTTCGGGCTTATTAATGGGATGGATGTCAGTAAAGACAAAAACTTGGCGTAAATGATATTGAGCGCGCGAGGTGCCCATGCCGCCGCCAGAGCCCATTACAGCGGCCGCTTTGCCGCCAAGCAAGGCGTTGTCTGGCGCGCGTGAAGCCCAGTCGATGGCGTTTTTAAGCGCGGGTGAAATTGAGTAGTTGTATTCGGGTCCAGCAAACAAAAAAGCATCTGCCGTAGCAAATTGCGCGAGTAGTGTTTTAACCGCAGTAGGTTGCTCAGTGATGTCGGCGTTATAAAAAGGGACATCAGATAAATCGGCGATTTCAATTTGCATGCCTTCCGGTGTATTGGCTTGCGCGTAGCGAAGTAGGCCTTTATTGCTCGATTTGCTGCGTAAGCTGCCGCTGAGGGCGAGTACTTTGGTCGTTGGCATTCTGCTGTATTCCTATTGGAGTAATCTGTGTGTATCGTAGTCCATAGGTATTTGATTGAATAGCAAAAAGACTTGTGTAAGTCATTCAGTTAAATTGAATGGCAGGTCGTTGATTCTTTTAAATTAATGTGTTGAGGTATTGATTTTAATTGCCCTGATTCGCGATCCATCTCAGCTAAAAATGCTAAAACTGGATTAACTGACACAAATTTCTCTTATTAAACTCGCATTCGCTGACAAACCGATGGCGATAGACGTCACGATTTTTGTGGTTTTATGTGGTTAAAATATCATTAGCCTGATTGGGTATTGCCATCTAGTCTATATATTATTTAGTCTTGATGGATATACCCCATATTTATGGTGAGGTTAATTATGCGTTTATTTCGCGTGCAAGCGCCGCAGACGATTCCTTTGCATGGGCCGCGCCCGAGCACTGGGGTTGATGTGGCCTCGCTTTGCATTGTGGCCAGCTTGCTGTTGGCAATTTTTTTATTGCATCTTGTGCCGGCATTGCTGGCCGGTATGCTGGTCTTTTTATTGATTCAAGCTTTGGCTGGGCTGACTTTAGGTGCTTTGTCGATGGCGTGGAGTCGGTGGCTGGCGCTGGCTTTGTTGTCAGGATTGGTGATTACATCGCTGGTCTTTTTGATTTTAGCCATATTGACCCTGATGAAGTCAGAGTACGGCTTGATTGCCTTGCTGAGTAAAATGGCGCAGATCATTGCGCAAGCCAAAGGGGTTTTACCGGCCTGGCTCAGCCAAGACTGGCCCAGTAGTCCGACGGGTATTCAGGCTGAATTGCTGAATCTATTGCATCACCATGTTGCGCAGCTGCAGGCGACAGGCAAAGAGTTGGGGGTTTTGTTCGCCCATAGTGTGGTTGGGATGGTGATTGGCGGCATTGTGGCTTTGAGCGAAGTCGGTCGGCGTGATCAGTTGGGGTGCTTAAGTCAGGCGCTGCTTATTCGGGTGCAGGGCTTTGCCTTGGCGTTTCGTGTGGTGATGGTTGCGCAATTGAAAATATCTTTGATTAATACCGCGTTGGCGAGCGTGTATTTGTTACTGATTTTGCCAGCAGTCGGTGTTCATTTGCCATTTGTTAAAACGATGCTGGTTTTAACTTTTATTTTGGGCTTACTACCGATCGTGGGAAATTTACTTTCTAATGCCATTATTGTGACGGTCAGTCTTTCGCAATCGTTGTCGATTGCAATTGCATCGCTGGTGTTTTTGGTTTTGATTCATAAAGGGGAGTATTTTTTAAATGCACACATCATTGGCACTCAAATTCGTGCCAAAGCTTGGGAGTTATTACTGGCGATGCTGTTGATGGAGGCGATGTTGGGTGTGGCGGGATTGGTGATGGCCGCCGTTTTGTATGCCTATCTAAAAGCTGAGTTGCGCTTACATCAATTGCTTTGAATTTTCCTTTGTTTTTCTTGCTCACGCTGTAAAGTCTCCGCTATAAAGAAAGAATGTCTTAATTGGGTGGCTCAAATGAGTTCATTTTATGTACCTAGTGATTTACGCGCTTTAGTGGTTGAGCCGTCAGCAGTACAAGGTAAGGTCGTGGAGGCGTGCTTACTCGAATTGGGCATCGTCAATGTGCGTTGGGTTGAAACCGCCAGTGCCGCCCTCGCATTGCTGCAACCCTTGACCGCGCAATCACCTAATTTGATTTTAAGTGCTTTGTATTTATCGGATATGACCGGTGTTCAATTACTGACGCAATTGCGTGAGCATGCTGAAACGCAAGATTTAGCGTTTATTTTGATTTCAAGTGAAATGCGGACTCAGGTGCTCGAGCCGGTACGGCAGCTGGGTGCTTGCGCAATATTGCCTAAACCATTTAGCAATGAACATTTAAATAACGCGTTAATGATGACCTTGGATTATTTAACGGTTGATCATTCGCTCGAAGAGCATGAAATTGAGTTGGAATATATTCGGGTTTTATTGGTGGATGATTCACGCGCCGCCCGAAATTACATGCGAAAAGTGCTAGAAAACCTGGGGATTCGTAATATCACTGAGGCAGAGAACGGCAAAGAGGGCAAAGACTTGCTAGAAGACAGTGCTTTTGATTTGTTAATCACCGATTACAATATGCCCGAAATGGATGGTCAGGCATTAATTGAATATGTACGCACTCAAAGCTGGCAAAGTCAGTTGCCGATTTTAATGGTTTCTTCTGAGACCGATGGTGGTCGATTGGCCGCGATCGAGCAGGCGGGGGTGTCAGGGATTTGTGATAAGCCTTTTGAGCCGGCGATGGTCAAGTCATTGTTAGAACGGGTGTTGGCCCCGCGTGTTGATTAGCGGCAGGTTTATTTTTAGTGGTATTGATTGCGAGCGCTTGATTCATCAGGCTCAGGTGGTGATACCCCGTAATTGAGATACCAGCTCGAAATGACGATGTAATTTTATCTTGATCATTTTGTCTTTTATTACGTATTAAAATTACAATCCATTGCATGCTCAAGGTATACTCAAGACACATTAATTCGCCTTGCGGCACGTCATTTGGGGAGCCTTTTATGAGCACAAAGTTGCATCGTATCGTCGTCGTTGGCGGCGGAGCTGGTGGTTTAGAGTTAGCCACTAAATTGGGACGCACTTTGGGCTCGGCCAAGCGAGCTAAAGTGGTGCTGGTCGATGGCTCAGCGACGCATATTTGGAAACCGTTATTGCACGAAGTGGCGACCGGTGCGCTCAATACCGGTGAGGACGAAGTCAATTATTTTGGTCATGCTTGGCGTAACCATTATCAATTTGAGTTTGGCTGGATGGCCGGTGTTGATCGTGAACGTAAGGTGATTCAAGTGGCGGCGGTGTTAGACCAAGAAGGCAAGCAAATCGCCGCACCGCGTGAAATTGCTTACGACACCTTGGTGTTGGCATTAGGGGCGATTGCCAATGATTTTGCAACGCCAGGCGCTAAAGAGCACTGCATGTTTTTGAATAACCCCGTTGAAGCCGAACAACTGCGTAAAAAAATCCTCGATCTCTCTTTTGCCGTCGGCATTTCAGGAAATTCAGTCCGTAAACTCAATATTGGCATTGTCGGTGGTGGCCCTACGGGCGTTGAATTGGCGGCTGAAATCGATCATACCATCCGTGAAATGCATATTTATGGTGCTGAATTGAGCCCAGCACAGCTAGAAATCACCATTATCGAAGGGATGAGTCGGATTTTAGCCGGCGCGCCGGAATCGCTTTCTGAATACGCGACCGAGTCTTTGGCTGAGCGCGGTATTTTAGTCGCTAATAATAGCCGCGTTGTCGAAGTGACCGAGCAAGGTTTTGTCTTGGCCGATGGCCGTCAAATTGACAGTGATATTCGAGTTTGGGTTGCAGGCGTTAAAGGGGCAGATTGGTTGACAACGTTGGGTTTAAAAACCAATCGCTTAAATCAAATTGAAGTGACCGCCACTTTGCAAACCTTAACCGACAAGCATATTTATGCGATTGGGGACTGCGCATCGTGCTCACCCAATGATGATGGTGTGATTTTGCCGGCGACGGCTCAGGTGGCGCATCAACAAGCAGAATGGCTAGCAGAAACGATTCAGCAACAATTGGCAGGGCGTGAAGTGTTGCCATTTGTATTTAAACCGCAAGGCATGATGGTGTCTTTGGGTAAGCATACGGCAGTGGGCAGTTTGGCGTCGATTGTTGGGCCTAAGCGTAATTATTATGTTGAAGGTCGTGGCGCGAAATTAATTTACGCTTCGCTGTACCGGATGCATCAAGCGGCAGTGCATGGTTGGATGTTGACCGGCTTGTTGTGGGTGGGGGATAAATTACGCCGCGTAGCTCGGCCATCGCTCAAGCTGCATTAAGCTGCATATTGTTGAATAAATAAAAAAAGCGCATCGATTGATGCGCTTTTTTTATTGCGAGGCGAAATTAAATGAGCGTCAATTAATTAGCGCCAATTGAGATCGCCATCTAATGCTTCCCACAGCGATGGCGCGGCAGTGGGATTCCAGTTGGCACCGCGCTCGGCTTTGTGCCCTTGGCGAACGCGATAGCTGCGGCCTTGATAATTCACGATCTGACCTTTGCTGTAGTACTTACCTTCTTGCCAGCCAAAACGACCGTTATTTCGACGCTCAACCGGTGCCCAGAGTGACGCTGCGGCTTCTGGATTCCAATTGGCGCCACGCTCAGCTTGATGGCCTTGACGTGCTTTATAAGTTTGGCCTTGATAACGCACAATCTCGCCTTGGCTGTAATGGCGGCCTTCGCGCCATGGGCTAGAGGCCCATGCGGAAGTGGCTAAAACCAAAAGTAGGGGAAATAATGCTTTGGTTTTCAATGACATGATAGCAACTCCAAGTGGTCAGTATCGTGAGTATTTCATGCTGCTGCATTCAACGACAATGTACTAGGTTACTTTTGGCGTTAAAAATCCGGTGTTTAACCTATTCACGCCAAAAGGGCGCGGAAGAAATAGGAAGGAACAGGAAGAAATAGGAAGAAATAAAAAGCCATTCAATCGCTGAATGGCTTTTTATTTACGCGGTCTTGATTTAGGCCCGATTAATGGCTTTTGCCGCCAAGGCATAAAATCGTTTTGCCGTACACTTCGTTGAGCACTTGTGCCATTGCAGTATAAATGGCCGATGCGCCGCACAATAAACCCACAAAGCCAGCGATTTGCTTAATCGTTGCTGATTCGCTGAAATCGCTGATCGCCAGCAAAGCAAATAACAGGGTCAAAGAACCAAAGATAAATTGCGATGCTTTATCCATTTTGAGTGTGCCGATAAACAAGAACGCAGTGAAAATACCCCACATCAATAAATACGCGCCCATGGCTGAGCTGGTTGCCGCTTCGGCTAAGCCCATTTCAGGTAGGACTAGCAAGCCAACCAATGACAGCCAGAAGCAGCCATATGAAGTAAATGCGGTCATCCCAAAGGTATTGCCTTTTTTCCATTCCAAAACGCCGGCGATGACTTGGGCTAGACCGCCATAAAAAATACCCATGGCTAAGATCATGGCGCTATTACCAAACAGGCCCAGATTGTGCAGGTTCAATAGCACAGTCGTCATGCCAAAGCCCATGAGGCCCAATGGCGCAGGGTTGGCAGTAAGGTCTTTCTCGGCAAATAGAGTTGGGGCCGTCATCTTGCGTATTCCTATAAATTGTCAATTAGAGCTGCTTTATACAGGGGCGCAATGATATAGGATTTGTAACCAATCAAGAAATAGTTGATTGGTATAATTATTTACTATTTCTGCGGTAATTGAACCAACCATCCATGGCATAAATCAGCAGGGCCAGCCAAATCAAACCAAAACCGATTAGTCGAACAAGATCAAAAGTTTCATGAAAGATAAACACACCAATTAATAGCTGTAGTGTCGGGCCGGTGTATTGCAAAATGCCGACCAAAGACAGTGGGATTTTTCTAGCGCCAGCAGCAAACAAAAGCAGTGGAATGGCGGTAATTGGGCCCGCCAACAAGACTAACGCTTGGGTGGAGATTGGAGCGCTTACAAAATCACTTTGACCTGTGGCGAGTAAATACACCATGGCAGCCAGCGCTATGGGAAATAACACCAAGGTTTCTAGCGACAACCCTTCAAGTGCGCCAAGTTGGGCGGTTTTTCGCAGTAAACCATATAGAGCGAAAGTACACGCTAAGATCAGCGCAATCCAAGGCAAATGGCCAGCTTGCCAGGTAAGCCAAGCAACGCCTGTTGCGGCAATGGCAATGGCCAGCCATTGGGCTGGGCGAAGGCGCTCGTGCAAAAAAATAACGCCTAGCAACACATTAATCAAAGGATTTATAAAATACCCTAGGCTGGCATCAACCACGCGCCCAGCATTGACGGCCCATATATAGGTATACCAGTTGCTGGCGAGTAAAACGGCGCTCAAGATAAAAACGCCAATCAGCTTGGGTTGTTTGAGTGCCGGTTTGAGCCACCCCCAGCGTTGCTTAATGAGTAGCACTGCGCTTAAAAAGACCAGCGACCAAATAAAGCGGTGCAGCACAATCTCTTCGGGGGCGATGCCATGCAGTGCTTTAAAATAAAGCGGAAATAAGCCCCAGATCAAAAAGGCCAGCAGGGTGTAAATAATGCCGAGTTGCATGCCGAGTGCCAAAAAGCGAAAAAAGCCTTTGAGTGTAATCTTTTTGGCTGCTCGGTGTCAGGTGATTTAGCCCAATTGCCCTGATGCGGCGAGCTCACGGATTTTGCGAACGGTATCAATATCGGTTTCACGCCATGCTGATTTAAGAAACTCAAGATAATGCGCTGTTTCCGGATCGGGAGAGTCGGGGTGCGGTGTGATATAGGTAAAACGAACAAACAGCGCTTCTGGACTGGGTTCTTCAATTTTCATGATCATTTGTCCGCCGCCATGCTCACTGCTGGCTGCGGTGTGATAGTGCACCCGCGTTGCGTGCTCATATTGGATTTTATCGATGACGGTGAGTTTGCCCATCACCATTTTGCGTTGCACCCAGTCTTGGCCGCGCTCAAGTAGTGTGACTTCATCGACGTGGTCCATAAACGCCATCGGCGATTCAGCGCGATAAACCAAGCCTTGCCACAGTTGTTGCCGAGTCAGTAAGGGCGTGAGCATTTGTGTTAGGTCGTTAATTTGGATGAGATGTTCAAATTGCATGTTGGCCGTCTCTGAAGTGGATTGGATTGGCGCATTATAGGCCGATTAATTGTCGAAATGGGCTTGACGATAGCGGATAGGCGCTGTATTATCACGCCTCTTTGTATGAATCAGCCTTTGATTCATGCCAGTGCGCCCGTAGCTCAGTTGGATAGAGTATCTGGCTACGAACCAGAGGGTCGGGCGTTCGAATCGCTCCGGGCGCACCATTTCTATTTATTTCCCCCTTTTTTTTCTTGCGTGATTTTTACAACCAGCCGTCTTGCTTGTTGTATTTGAATCAATCGTAGCATTTCCTAATATTCCTTACGGTTTTTGTTGTTTCTCAGTGGCTTGGCGTTTATTCTCGAGCACTTGTGATTTGGAACTCTCGGTGTGAAGCCCTTTTTGTTGTCTCGTTTAAGCACTTGGTATACCGAAAATCGTTTGGCGTGGCGTTTGGCGTGGTCAGTTTTTGCTGCCGGCTTGGTGGTCACGGTTTCGTTGACTTTGGTTTTGCTACAAGTTGAATACAATCGCGGGCTTTTAAAAGCCCGGGCAGATTTGCGAACTTTAGGGCATAGCGCCGTATCGCAATTGGCGAGTAATTTGTGGTTGGTTAATACCGAAGCGGTACATGGCCAATTAAACTCTCTGCGGCAAACGCGGGTGATTGATTACGTGCAATTGGTCGAAAACGACGGGCAAATTTACGCCTCTGGTGTCGATATTCAAGGTGCCGAGAACACGCTGACCGAAACCTTCCCGATTGCCTATTTGCATCCGCTCACCAATCAGCACGTTAGTCTGGGGCAGTTGAGCCTGACGGTTTCGCTCAAAGGCTTTAAAACCCAGTTGTTCGATCAATTTTTACGCTTACTATTGCTCGAAGGCTTTGGCATGGGCGCGGCGGGTTTATGCTTTTTGATTTTGTATCATCGCTTAATTGCCCGTCACTTAAGCCACATTGCGCAATACACCGGCCAGTTAAATTACAATTTACTCGCCGCGCCGCTCAAGTTGGCGCGCCGCGCCGAAAATGATGAATTGCAATCTTTAGTCCACGCGTTTAATCAAATGCGAATCAATCTGCAGCATGGCGTAAAGCAAAGAGAAGAAGCGCAGCGTGCTTTATATGTAGAAAAAGAATTGGCCGATGTGACGCTGATTTCAATTACCGACGCCATCTTAACCACCACGCCCGACTTTAAAATTAAATTACTCAACCCTGCTGCCGAGCGCCTGCTTGGCTGGTCGCAAAGCGAAGTGCGGGATCGGTGTGTTAGCCAAATCATCTGTCAGGGCGGCGACTTAAAAAGCGCTGATTTTTTTGCCGTCTTGCAGCATGCCAGAGAGCGCAATAAAGCCATTGCCCGGCAAACCGTGGCCTTGGCCAATCGAGCCGGTGAGCGATTTATTGTTGAATATGCGGTTGCGCCGATTAACGATCCGGATGGTCAGGTGGAAGGCATGGTGCTGGTGCTGCACGACGTGACCGAATCGCAAGCGCTGACCGAAAAGCTGGCGTACCAAGCCGACCATGATTACCTGACTGGCCTAACCAATCGCCGTGGTTTTGAGCGTGCGCTGATCGCCGCGCACCAGTTGGCCGTCGAAGCCAATCAGCAGCATATTTTAATGCTGCTCGATTTGGATCAATTTAAATTAGTCAACGATACCTGCGGGCATTTGGCTGGCGATGAATTGCTGCGTTTGGTCACCAATCTATTGCAAAGCTTAATGAGCACCGAAAATAGCTTATTAGGTCGTTTAGGCGGCGATGAATTTGGGATTTTGATTTCTGGCGACCAAATCCCGCAGGCGCAAAATTTGGCCGAGCGCATTTTGCATGCGCTGGCGCAATTTCGCTTTGTCTGGAAAGGTCGCCCACATGGCGTCACGGTGAGTATTGGTTTGGTCTTGATCGATTCACACTGCGTGAGCGCGCAAGAAGCGATGAGCCAAGCCGACATCGCTTGTTTTGCCGCCAAAGACGCCGGCCGCAATCGCCTGAGTTGGTACAGCCAAGACGATACTGAATTGCAAGAGCGGCATAATGAATTGCAATTATTGGCGACCTTAAAAGAAGCCATCGAGCAAAATCGCTTTCAATTGTATTACCAAAAAATTGAGCCATTTGACCGAGAGCTGCATCAACTGCCGCATTATGAAATTTTATTGCGCTTAGTCGATGCCAACGGCCGAATTATCCCGCCGGGGGCTTTTATTCCCGCTGCCGAGCGCTACGATATGATGGCTTTAATTGATTGCTGGGTAGTAGAGCACAGCTTGAAATACCTAGCGCAATGCAAACAGGAGCAGCGCGCATCACCGCAATTGGCAATTAATTTATCCGGCAAATCATTAAATAAAAAAACCTTGGCATTTATTTTGCAACAGCTGGATTTAACCGGTGTATCGCCAACGTTTGTTTGTTTTGAAATCACTGAGACGGCGGCAATCTCTAATTTAAAAGAATCGACGCAGTTTATTGAAACCTTACGTGCACGTGGCTGTATGTTTGCCTTGGATGATTTTGGTAGTGGTTTTTCATCGTTTAATTACCTTAAAACCTTACCAGTGGATTATTTAAAAATCGATGGCAGTTTAGTTACCGGCATTGTGGATGACCGGGTTGCTCGGCAAATGGTGATTGCCGTCAATGACATCGCGCACAGCTTGGGCTGCAAAACCATTGCCGAATTTGTCGAGACCGAAGAGATTTTGGCGCAATTGGCCACCATCGGCGTTGATTTTGCGCAGGGCTATTACTTTGGTGAGCCCGCCCCCTTGGTGTGATGTTGGCGGGTAGGGTATTGCTCGCAGTGCTTTTTATTATAATGGGTACAAAGCAATACCCATCACGTTCTGATGGTGTGTTGCAGCAAAGCTTGAATCATTGTGGCGAGGATGTTATTTCGGTTTGCTGCCTACTAGCGCGTCATCGATCGTGCTGGGTACGGACGATGACGGTGCGAGGTCTATTGTGCGGATTCTTATCAATTTATCCACCGTTCTTATTTGATGCCACCACCCACGCTCACGCATTGATCCAGTGGGTTGAGCGGCTGCACCCGATCCAAAGCGGTCGTTGATGCTTTTGTTACTCTTGTGGTGACAGCGATAGGCAATGAATAATTGTGTTTAAGGCTTGTTCAGCTGAAACATTGGCAGTGTCAATTAAAAGATGCTCGGACTCCCATTTGTCATACCGACGTTCAAGGACGCACTTCCAAGTCGGTAGATTATGGCCGATGATATCAGCTTGCCGCCCCTCAACTCTCTGACGGTGCTCAGTTGCATCTGAGCAAATCAACTCAATCTCGAAGATAGGTACATTTGTTTCGAGAGCGACACTCTTCCAAGCTTGACGCGTGACATGCAGCGAATTAACTGAGTCCGCGACTACGTTCAAGCCAATACGCAAATTATCTTGCGCAACTGCATATCCCGCCAGATAGCCAGCAGCTCCAATATCAGCTCCAACTTTCTGGGATGCGATAAGTGCTTGCTCTAGTGTATCTATGCGGAGATAAACCGCTGGTAACTTGCGTGCGAGTGCTTTCGCTATCGTTGTTTTTCCTGTACCTGGTAACCCTCCGAAAACAATCAACAATTTTTAGGCTCCTGTTTAATCAGATTTAGCATGACACTCCGGATATATTCTACAAACCACAATGACCGCTGTTGGCCGACTGCGGCCTGTCGCATAGTTTAAACCCGTCAATCAAAGTGAGCTGCGATCCAAGTTTGACTGTGGCTAAATTGGTAAGCTGCTTGGCGAGGCTCGATGAGTTTGGGTGGATAAATTGAATAAGATTCCGCAATTGGGTTTTAAGCCGTCGTTTTAATTGAGCCGTTCCCAGTTCCGGGTGACTGAGTTGAAAAAACCCGAGTCGCGATAGATTTTTTCGATGGTGCCTTGTTCCCGTAATTTAGCCAGACCCATATTGAGTGATTTGGCAACGTCACTGCCGATGGGTGAGGCTTTGCTGACAAAGAAATGTCGGCTGCCTTGTAGTCCTACTTTCACATTGGCAATCGGCACCAGTTTACGCCCACCGGCTTGCATCGATAAGTCCGGCGTCGGCTGAAATGGCGCGAGTAATACATCGGCGCGTTTTTTGCCCAACATGCCGACCATTGAATCCCAGCTTTGGGTTTTCAACACATGCTTAAATTTAATGGCCTCTAGCGTCGCGACATCGGGCAGCCAGCTCTCGGCTACCACGGCGGTGAGCGCTTGAATTTGCGGTAGTGTTTTAGATAGCCGCGCATCGGCATTGTCGGCGGTGGTATAAAGGCCCGCTTCAAATTCGCCTTGGCGTATGCTGGGCTCGCTAATAAACACTTTGTCGTTAATTTGCTTTAAATCGACCAGCCAAGCACTATTGCCGCCCAGCGTGGCCGATCCGGAAGTGATTTCTTTAATAAAGCGGTTATATGAATCGCTGGTATTGTCGACTTTCACGATTTTAATCGGGTACGTATTGCCACCGGCTTTGAGCGCCTGTTGCACTAACACCAATTCCACCACATCACGGCGCGAGCCTGAGCCGCCATATTGCGTGAGTGTGACCGGGTCACGCCCAGCAATAAATTGTTGGTAATCATTAAACACATCTTGTTGTGTCAGAATGGTAATGGTCTTTTCGTTAGCAAACCCAGGTAGACTCGACGCACAAAGTAATAAACCAGTCGTTATTTGAATGAATTTTGAGCCGATCATTGCAAGCCTTTGTGATGAAGGTGTCAGTTTTGCTATGATGGCAAGCTGTAAGAACATTGGCAAGCAAAGCCTGCGCCGTGCTGGGTATTGGGCAGGAATACGAAATAATCAGTAAAAATCACATGACTAGCCTTGAATTGAATCGGCACGCCCCGATATTTAAGCTACTCATGCTGTTCAACCCTTACGATTTAATTCCGCTAGGAGCATTACATGTCTGTACTCGTTGCGAAGCAAGCCCCTGATTTTACCGCCGCTGCTGTTTTAGGCTCGGGCGAGATCGTTGAAAACTACAATCTGAAATCGGTGATTAAAGATAAATACGCGGTTATTTTCTTTTACCCGCTTGATTTTACCTTCGTTTGCCCGTCAGAATTAATCGCTTTTGATCATCGTTTGGCTGAATTTAAAGCACGCAATGTAGAAGTGATTGGTATTTCGATCGACAGCCAATTCTCGCATTCGGCATGGCGCAATACCCCAGTAAATAAAGGCGGTATTGGCCCAGTTGGCTACACCTTGGTGGCCGATATCAAACACGAAATTTGCAAAGCCTACGACGTTGAATTGGCTGACGCTGGCGTGGCCTTGCGCGGTTCATTCTTGATCGACAAAGCCGGTGTGGTGCAGCACCAAGTGATCAATAACCTGCCATTGGGCCGTGATATTGACGAAATGCTCCGCGTAGTGGATGCCTTGCAATTTACTGAAGAGCACGGCGAAGTTTGCCCAGCCGGTTGGAACAAAGGCAAAAAAGGCATGACGGCATCGGCTGACGGTGTTGCCGATTACCTTGCGAACAACGCCGCAGCGTTGTAATTGATTTTTCGCTAAACGATAAAAACCCTGCCCCTGTTGCAGGGTTTTTTTTGCTATTGGTTTTTGAATTGCTTGGCTTTACCACGAGATTTTGTATGTCACAACATGTTATTGCGCCGCCCGCCGCTGGCATTAGTCCGCTCACTTGGTATCAATCGCTGGCAAGCCAAGAAGGCTTTATTAGCGACCAATCGCAAGCCACTGCGATTGATCATCTCGAAACGCTTTGGCAAGCTTTGGTGGTGTTTAAGCAAAAGCGCAATCGCCTGTTTGGCAAAAGTTTATTGCCGATGCCTGCACTACCGCGTGGCCTGTATTTTTGGGGCGGGGTGGGGCGTGGCAAAAGCTTTTTGATGGATGCGTTTTACGCCGGCTTACCGTTTAAGCGCAAAAGGCGGCTGCATTTTCATCATTTTATGCAGCAAATCCATAAAGATTTACGCGCCCAGCAAGGGCAAAACGATCCGCTGGGTAAAGTCGCCGCGCACTGGGCTAAGTCTTGCCGCGTGCTGTGTTTTGACGAATTTCATGTTTCCGACATTGCTGATGCGATGATTTTGGGGCGCTTAATGGAGCAGTTGTTTAGTCGTGGCGTGATCTTGGTAACGACCTCGAACTATCCACCGGATGGTCTGTACCCCAATGGCCTGCATCGGGCGAGTTTTTTGCCGACCATTGATCTCCTAAAAGCCAAACTTGACGTGCTTAATGTGGATGGTGGCCAAGATTTCCGCCTACGCACGCTGACTGCTGCACGCACTTATTTGTACCCCAATAACGCCGAGAATGAGCAGGAACTGACCGAGCTTTTTATCAAAATGGCCACCGCGCACGATGAAAGCCCCCAGATTGAAATCGAAGGCCGCAAGCTAAAAGCACGGCGCCGCGCCGGTGGCGCAATCTGGTTTGACTTTGCTGTGCTGTGTGGTGATGGCCGTGGCCAAGCCGATTATTTGGCCTTGGCGCAGGAATATCACACAGTGTTTTTATCCGGCCTGCCCAAACTGAGTGCCGAGCAAAGCAATCTAGCGCGCCGCTTTACTTGGCTGGTTGACGTGTTTTACGACAACCGCGTCAAACTCATCATCGCCGCTGATGTGCCAGTGGAAGAAGTCTACGTCGCCGGCTTGCAAGCATCCGAATTCTTTCGCACCGCCAGCCGCCTAAGTGAAATGCAATCCAAAGAATACCTCGCACTCGCGCACCAAACGTTAGAACAACAGACGGCTGGGGTGGTGGAGACGTGATTGGATTGATGTAGGTACGAATAGCGAAGCGTATTCGTACGCATGAAATAATGGTGATTAATCAGTATGGATAACGCGGCGATGCCTTCGATGTCGCTCAGCAGATTATTCAGCAAGGGTGGTGGTATGCGATTCGCGTGGCGCCGAGGTCTGCTGATTTGTTCAATTTAACATTCGAGCTGCAGCTATTTAAAATGCAAACACTTTTTCGTATCGCACTTGAACTCGACGC
>NZ_CAMTIA010000029.1 GCF_947072475.1 uncultured Deefgea sp. | reverse complement strand
CAGTCAGTGTATGCACCTTAATGGTGACTTTTGCGCAGTCATTAGGAATGGATCGCAATTTAATTCGTTTGGCTGGAATTGGTGGTTTATTGCATGACACCGGAAAAATGAAAGTACCCAATGAAATTTTAAATAAGCCAGGGCGTTTAACTGAAGCCGAATTTGACATTATGCGCAGTCATCCTGAGGAAGGATGGAATATTTTGCGGCATATCGATGATATGGAAGCCATTCCGCTGGAGATTACTTTGCATCATCATGAGCGCATGGATGGTACGGGTTATCCGCATAAACTGCCGGGCAATGAAATTAGCCAAATGGCACAAATGGCCGCGGTGGTCGATGTGTATGACGCGATTACGTCGGACCGTTGTTATCACGTCGGAATGCCAGCGACGGAAGGATTAAGAAAACTTTGGGAATGGAGTAAATTTCATTTTAATCCTGAATTGGTACAGGCTTTTATGCGTACCGTTGGCATTTATCCTGTTGGCTCTTTGGTGCGCTTAGAATCAGGGCGTTTGGGCATTGTGATTGAGCAAAATGAAGGCAGTTTATTGCAGCCAAAATTAAAAGTCATCTTTACTACCAAATCCAATACCTATATCACGCCCATTATTGTTGATTTAGCCAGACCCATGGGCAAGGGAGGCGCAGATAAAATAATGGGCCATGAAGATCCCGCCAAATGGCAGATCAACATCGCCCGGTTTTTATTGCCTTAAACCCGCCATCGATGGATGAATTGAATAAGGCAATGCTTGCATTGTGCTTGGCTTAAATTTTATTATTTATCCATTGCCGTTTGAGTCTTGTCTTTGGCCGAGAAAATTCTGTAGCGTAATTCGATGCCTTCAGGCACATAAACCACGACCGGTAATTTAGCATTATAGCGATAGAGTTTTTCTGAATAGACGGCCACAAAAGCTGATTTTTTAGCTTCTTGTGGGTTGCAAGCCATCATGGTGCTAATTCCGCCTTTTACTTCGGGTAATACCCAGTAATTATAGCCCCAGCCTTGTACGGTTTCTTCTTTTAGCTCGCCGGCTAAACGCGTTTGATTGCAATCGACTTCCATCATTTTACCTGCCAATAATTGCACACGATAAAGCTCAGGGTTTTTAACTTTCGGTAATTGAATCACTTTACGCACAAAACCCGCTTCTGCTGCAGGGTAAGCTTGCAGTGGATCTGGGCTAGCAGCAAAAGCGCTAGCGCAAGTGATGGCACTCAAGGCAATAATGGCATGCTGAAGTTTCATGATGATTTTCCTGTAGTTGTTTTTTACTCGAAATAAACTGATTGAAAAGATCGGTTTAAGTTGCGGCTTTCGAGATGACAAAATTTTAACCATCATAAGGAATCTATTGGCTGAAAAGTAGCAACTATTCACAGTCAGCCAATGAAGTGCATCACTTTATTTTGAGTATTTATTAATCGCCGCTTGGATTTCGGCAATGGCTTTTTCAATATCATCTTCACTAATTTCTGGCGCAGTCATAAAGCTTTGCTCATCAATATGGGTACTAATGGTATTGATGTCTAGATTTTGAGTAGAAACAAATGCTTCGGTATCGCCAAATTCATGATTGTCATGCCAGTTAATTGCCAGCGCAGTGAGATTGTCGCTATTGGCACCACCACGTAATTCAGCGCGATCCATCAGTTGTGGTACCGAGAATAAAACTGGGAATGAAGACAAAAAATGATTAATTTCTTCCGCATTTAAAGAGCCCCAAAAGCCATCGGTGCATAATAAAATCGCATCGCTATCATTGAGGCTCATTTTTCCGCCGATTTCGATCTCTGGCAATAAACTGCCACCCAAGCAATTGTAGATTTTATTTTTTTCTGGATGGTGTAGTGCTTCGTCTTCGGTAATGATGCCCGCATCGACTAATTTTCTGACTTTAGAATGATCTCTGGTTTGAGCAATCGTTTGGCCATTACGAATTAGATAAAAACGCGAGTCGCCAACATGCGCCCAATACACCATACCGTCTTGAATAATACAGGCGACTATGGTCGTTCGCGGCACTTCAATCAGGTGGTGAGTAATTGCATAGTTATAAATGGCATCATGGCAGCGCAATAAAGCATCATGCAAAAAATCATTCGGATGATGAATAATGGGCGTGGCTTTTTTTTGGAATTGATCGCTGAGTAATTCGACGGTGATTTGCGCAGCCACTTCACCGTGTAAATGGCCGCCCATACCATCGGCGACGACTAATAATAAGGCATCACGGCTGTATGAATAGCCATAACGATCTTGATTATATTGGCGGCCACCTTTGCGGCTTTCTTGGAAAACGGTAAATTTCATGATTGATCTCCGCGTTTCGGGCGAATCAATTCGGTCCATTTTCGCTTGATCATATGAATAAGGCTGCCTTTTTTACGCGGCACTGAGCCCGGTTCAAGTAGTAATTTTTGAATTTGCAATACGCTTTGTGGTCGTTTTTCATGATCAATTTCAAGACACTGATGAATCAGCGCTAACAATTCTGGCGAATAACGATCCCCATAAGCTTGCTCTAAACGTTGTACTTTATCTTCTTTCTCGCGGCCATCAGCCGGTTGTGGTGCCGTCCCCGCAATACAGGCAAAAATGGATGCGCCAATGCCATAAATATCGGTCCAAGGGCCTAATTGTTCTTTTTTGCGATATTGTTCGGGCGCAGCAAAGCCTGGGGTATACATTGGCGTCAGTCGAGATTGTTCAGCAGTGAGCGATTGGCGTGCCGAGCCAAAATCGAGTAAAACCGGCGAGCCATCTTTACGAATATAAATATTGGCCGGTTTGATATCTAAATGCAGTAATTTATTTAAATGAACTTCACGTAAACCATTGAGTAAATTAAAAAACACACTGCGAATGAGTTTTTCATCAACGCCTTCACGTTCATGATTGATTTGAATTTCTTTTTGTAAAGTACGGCCGCGCTCGTATTCCATCACCATATACACGGTGTCGTTGGCGCGGAAAAAATTCAGCACGCGCACAATATTCGGATGCTGAATTCGGGCGAGTGTTTTGCCTTCTTCAAAAAAGCATTTCAAACCATGCCGAAACAGCGCAATGTGCTCTTCGCTGACGGCCTGTACCGCCACGCCTTCTTTGCGCAATGCTAAAGAATTGGGTAAATACTCTTTGATCGCGACAGGGTAGTCGTGTTCGTCGTGAGCCAAATAAACAATACTAAATCCCCCCGCTGATAAAAGCTTGGCGATGGTGTAGTTCTGTAATTGGTATCCGCGTGCGAGCGGTTGATTGCTTGGGGTGGCCATGCTTAGTTTTGGTTATACTCTGAGTGAATAGTTCTAGGGCCTGTTGATGTCTGGCGTTTTGCCGCAGCTTACGCAATTTCGCGGTGAATCAAGCGTCAATAGTCCATTAGTGTCAGCCCTACTGCCGTAAGTGTAAAGCGGCGCGTATTAAAGAAGGAAGTTATATGATTTATAGCATGACTGGATACGCAAGTGCCCAAAGAGAATTATCGCAGGGTGTTCTGTCGGTGGAATTACGCGCCGTCAATCATCGCTTTTTAGATCTAAGCCTAAGATTGCCTGAGGAATTTCGTGCTTTAGAAGGCGCAATTCGCGAGAAACTCAGCGGGCGTCTTAATCGCGGTAAATTAGAGTGCCGTTTGAATTTTAATGTTCGCGAAGCGGCCAACACGCAGTTGCGCTTAAACAACGCTTTAGTCGCAGAGTTGCTGCGTTTGGCTGATCAAGTCAAAGAGCATCAAGCCAGCGCGGGCGATTTACGCATGGCCGATATTTTGCGCTGGCCTGGTGTGATTGAATCGGATGCGTTGCCAACCGAGCTATTGCAAGCGACTGCGCTGGAAGTGCTGGATGTGGCTTTGGTCGACTTTTTAGCCAGTCGAGCGCGCGAAGGCGCGAAATTGGCGGCGATTTTATTGGAGCGCGTTGAGGCGATGGATGCCTTGATTGCCGGCGTGAAACCATTATTGCCACAAATTATCTCTGATTATGAAGCCAAACTGACTTTACGCTTTGTTGAGGCCATAGGTTGTGGCGACGATGACCGAGTTCGCCAAGAAATGGTGATCTTTGCGCAAAAAGTGGACATTCTGGAAGAAATTGATCGCCTGCAAACGCATATCGCCGAATTGCGCCGAATTTTGCAAAAAGGCGGCAATGCCGGTAAGCGTTTGGACTTCTTGATGCAAGAACTCAACCGTGAAGCCAATACCTTGGGATCGAAATCGGTTTCAGTGGAAACCACCAAAGTGGCGATGGAACTGAAAGTCTTGATCGAACAAATGCGCGAGCAAGTTCAAAATATCGAATAAACTATTGCGACTTGTTTGCAGGTTGTAGAGGATTTAAATATGGTCAAAGGTAATTTACTGGTGGTGACTGCACCATCAGGCGCAGGAAAAACGACCTTGGTGGCGGCTTTGCTCGCTGCTGATAGTCAAGTTCAACTCTCGATTTCGTTTACCACTCGCCCGCCACGCGATGGTGAAATCCATGGTAAAGACTATCACTTTGTTGATCGCGCCGAATTTGAGCGAATGATTGCGGCGGGTGAGCTGTTGGAATTTGCCGAGGTGTATGGCAATTATTACGGTACATCTCAGCTATGGATTAATGAAGTCATCGCCAATGGCCGGGATATTTTGTTAGAAATCGATTGTCAGGGTGCCGAGCAAGTGCGTCGCTTATTCCCTGAGGCCATCGGCATCTTTATTTTGCCACCGTGCTTAGCTACCTTGGAAAATCGACTGCGTGGCCGTGGCAAAGACAGCGATGAAGTGATCGCGCGCCGTTTGGCGGTGGCCAAAGAAGAGGTTAATCATGTTGATGAATTTGATTTTGTGATTGTGAATGAGCATATCGATGATGCGGTTCGTGACATGATTGCCGTAGTGCGTGCACAACGATTGACCTTAGCGCGCCAGTCTGAGCGCCATACTGCCTTGATTTCAAGCTTAAAAGGCTAATTTTCGCAGTAAGTGCTATAATACGCGGTTTCGCCCATCCACGGGCTAGCCGCACTCGGAGATAAACCCTATGGCACGTGTAACTATTGAAGATTGCCTCGATCGCATTCCTAATCGTTTTGACCTGACTTTGGCGGCTGCATTTCGTGCGCGTCAAATCGAAAACGGTTCAACCCCACAAGTAGAAAACAACGGCCGTGAAAAGCCAACCGTGTTGGCATTGCGCGAAATGTCGGCGGGTTTGGTCGGTGTTGATATTCTGACTCGTACTCGTTCTTAATTGTAAACGATGCAGAATCTCTCTCTCACTTCAGCGGATGTACCGGCGTTAATTGATGCACCGGAAGTGATTGAGGAGGCGAGCCGGTTTTTAAATGAAAAAACGGCTTACCTCAAAAATGAAGACCGAGAGATGTTGTTCTCGGCTTTTTTGTTTGCCGAGGCGGCGCATCGTGGTCAGATGCGTCAGTCTGGTGAACCTTATATTTCGCATCCCTTAGCCGTAGCTGGCATTCTTACGCTATGGAAACTGGACGCACAAGCTTTAGCTGCTGCTTTATTGCACGATGTGATGGAAGACAGCGGCGTGACTAAGCTCGAATTGACTGAGCGCTACGGCAAAGCCGTTGCTGAGCTGGTTGATGGCATGAGCAAGATCGACAAGCTGGAATTTCAAAGTAAAGAAGAAGCTCAAGCCGAGAATTTCCGTAAAATGCTCTTGGCCATGGCGCGTGATTTACGCGTGATGCTGATTAAGCTGGCGGATCGTTTGCATAATATGCGCACGATGGATTCAATGCGGGCGGATAAGCAAAAACGCATTGCGCGCGAAACGATGGAAATTTACGCGCCGATTGCCAATCGCATTGGCCTAAATGGCGTTTATCAAGAGCTGGATGATTTAGCGTTTAAATATATCCATCCACGCCGATATTATGTTTTATCCAAAGCATTAAAAGCAGCGCGCGGCAATCGCCGAGAAGTGCTGCAAAAAATCCTCGATTCAATTCAAGCCAAATTACAAGCCCAGCAAATTGACGCGGTGGTGACCGGGCGAGAAAAAAACTTATTTTCGATTTACCGCAAAATGCAAGAAAAGCATTTGAGCTTTTCTGAAGTCTTGGATATTTATGCATTTCGGGTGATTGTTAAAGACGTAGCGCATTGCTATCTGACTTTAGGTGCTTTGCACGCACTCTATAAGCCGATTCCGGGTAAGTTTAAAGATTACATTGCCATTGCCAAAACCAATGGTTATCAAAGTTTACACACGACATTATTTGGCCCTTACGGTACGCCGATTGAGGTGCAAATCCGCACTGGTGAAATGCATCGGATTGCCGATGCTGGTGTGGCCAGTCACTGGATGTATAAAAGCGGTGATGAAGGTTTTTCTGAGGTTCAGCAAAAAACCCATCAATGGCTTCAGTCTTTACTTGAGCTGCAATCTGAAAGTGGCGATGCGGTTGAGTTTCTTGAGCACATCAAAGTCGATTTATTCCCGGATCAAGTGTATGTGTTTACGCCCAAAGGCACGATTTTAAGCCTGCCCAATGGCTCGACCTGCGTTGATTTTGCCTATGCCGTGCATACCGATATTGGCAACCGATGTATTGCTGCCAAGGTCAATCACGAGCTGGTGCCACTGCGTAATAAACTTAAAAATGGCGATCACGTCGAAATCGTCATGGCGGCGCATGCCAAGCCTAATCCAAGCTGGCTGGCGTTTGTCACCACCGGTAAGGCGCGCTCACAAATTCGACATTTCTTGCGCACCATGCGTTTTGATGAATCGGTGCATTTGGGCGAGCGATTGCTCAATCAAGCTTTTTCCGCCTTGCATCAGCCATTGCAAGTCAGTGATGAAGTATGGGAAAAATATCTGCGCGAAAGTGGCGAAAAATCGCGTGATTCGGTGCTGGCCGACGTGGGTTTGGGGCAAAAACTAGGCGTTGTCGTCGCCAAACGCTTATTGCAATTAGCCGGAACTTGGCCTGAAGACGGTCGCCAAGGTAAAAAACCAATGTCGGTGTCGATTCGTGGTACCGAAGGGATGGCGATTCAATTTGCGCGCTGTTGCAATCCAATTCCTGGCGATCCGATTTTAGGTTTTGTGAAAAAAGACCAGGGTTTGGTGGTGCATACGCATGATTGCCCACAAGTTTCTAAAGGCCGAATCGACGCCGATAAATTGATCGATGTGGACTGGGACCCTGAAGTGGCGCGAATGTTTGATGTGCCGGTGAAGGTTTTAGCAGAGAATGAGCGCGGCACTTTGGCGGCCTTGGCCGCTGCGATTGCCGATGCCGATGCCGATATTTCGGCGGTGGCGATGGGCGATATGGTCGATTCACATGAGCGTTATTTGAGTGTGCAATTTACTTTGCAAGTGAGTAATCGTTTGCACTTGGCGCGCGTACTCAAAAGCTTACGCAGTTTGCCGGTGGTCTATCGTTTGCAACGCGTTCGCGCACTGTAAATTGCGGCCATAAAAAAAGCATTCGATTGAAATCGAATGCTTTTTTTTGCGTCTGATGGTTTATTTATTTTAATAAACGAATATTAAATGGCAGTCGATAGGGCTGAGCTTTGCTGGCATTGATAGCACCTAAAATACAAAAAATAAAATGGCAAACGGCCACCACCGGAAAAATTAAAAAACCAATTAAAACAAAGGTCAATATCCAGCCGGCGGCGTAGCCGAGTAGGGTGGTGATGGACCAATTGAGTGCCTCTTTGGCTTGATCGGTCACTGCCGCATCATCTTGTTTGACCAAATAAATAATCAATGACGGGATAAAACCAAAAAAGAAAGTACCGAGCCAAATCAGCAGAATGATATTCTGGCTTTCGCGGCTAGGCGCAGGGATGATTTCGATTTCATTCATAAGAGCAAACCTTGTTTTCGCGTTTTGGGCGATAAATTGAAGGGTTGAGCATACTACAAACTTACTAATTCTTGGCAACTTGGTCAAAATTCACAATCAAATGAGGTCTTAGCTCACAGAGACTCATTTTTTAGTTGGATTGACTGCTAGAGCTGCGCAGCGTCAAAAACACACCCGATTAGCATGATAAACTGACAGAATCTTTGCATTTAGGGCTAGATTATGATTCAAATTTCTATCAACGGAGAGGCAAAAACCTTTCCTGCCTCACTGAGTATTACTGACTTAGTGCTGGCCTTAGATTTGCTGGGTAAGCGGATTGCGATTGAGCGCAATGGTGAGATTGTGGCCAAAAGCCAATACCCGGCAACTTGGCTGGCTGATGGCGATGTGCTTGAAATGGTCGTTGCTGTCGGTGGAGGTTGAGGTATTGATTTGTAGGCTTTATTAAATAAGGCTGATAAGCCAATACCTTTAAAAATATCTGTGCCGCTTTGCCAAAAAGCATGTCGCTGATTGCTGGCTTGGATGTTGAGCGAAAAATAATTCATTGCAACGCAGGGGTTTACTATGTCTGATGTATTTCAAATTGCCGGTAAAACGTATCAATCTCGCCTGATTGTTGGCACTGGTAAATATAAAGATTTCCAAGAAACGCGGGCCGCAGTGGATGAGTCGGGCGCTGAGATTGTCACTGTGGCGATTCGCCGCGTCAATCTTGGCCAAGATACCAGTCAGCCGTCGTTATTAGAGGCTTTGCCACCATCGCAATACACTTACTTACCTAATACTGCCGGTTGCTACAATAGTGAAGACGCAGTGCGTACTTTGCGTTTGGCGCGTGAATTGCTCGATGGCCATAAATTAGTCAAGCTAGAAGTCTTGGGCGACCCCAATACCTTGTATCCCAATGTGCGTGAGACCTTAAAAGCGGCAGAAATCCTCATTGCTGATGGCTTTGATGTGATGGTGTATACGTCGGATGATCCGATTATTGCCAAAGAACTCGAGCAAATCGGTTGCTGCGCGATCATGCCTTTAGCGTCTTTGATTGGCTCTGGCATGGGGATTATCAATCCATGGAATCTGCGCCTGATTATTGATTCGGCCAAAGTGCCGGTGTTGATCGACGCCGGTGTTGGTACTGCATCGGACGCGGCGATTGCGATGGAGCTCGGTTGCGATGGGATTTTGATGAATACCGCGATTGCTGGTGCGCGCGACCCAATTCGGATGGCCAGAGCGATGAAATTGGCAGTCCAAGCTGGTCGCGATGCCTTTTTGGCAGGCCGTGTTCCGCGCAAACTGTACAGCGCCGATCCATCAAGCCCAGTGACCGGAATGATTGCTGCCGCGAAATAAAAATTAGAGAACAAGCTGTTCTGAAATGATGAGTAATCAGGGTATTGCCTTGCAGCTATCGCTAAACGTATGCTGCAAGCCAATACCCTTTTTTATTTGAGATGCATATGAGCTTAATTCGCTACGCTAATTAAGATGATCTGGATGCTCTGGCTGCCGTTTTTGATGCTTACCGAGTGTTTTATCAAATGCCCAGTGATTTGGCACTAGCGCGGCAATTTTTAGGTGAGCGCTTGGCTTTGGGTGAGTCGGTGATTTTGCTGGCGGAGGGCGATTCTGGTGCGGTGCAGGGTTTTGTCCAACTTTATCCTTTGTTTAGTTCATCGCTATGCCAGCGCATTTTATTACTCAATGATTTATACGTGATTGAATCGGCGCGCGGGCAGGGCGTGGCGCGTCAGTTAATGCAAAAAGCCGCCGCGCATGCCAAAGCCGTGGGGGCCGCCCGACTTAAACTCTCTACCGCGCACAGCAATACTCGGGCGCAAGCTTTGTATGAGTCGTTGGCGTATCAACTCGATCGCGAGTTTCGTAGTTATTCCTTGGCCGTTTGAGCCTTGGAACGTGGGTAAAGCTTGGTGAAATCGGCCAGTCGTTTTACCATACGCGTATTCAATAAAAATGCCGCTGCTAAACCGATGCCGCGGCATTTTTTATCCAGTAAAGCATAAGGAAATACCATGGAAAACGAACAAAATCCCATCGTTGAAAACGAAGACAATGCGCTAAAACAACGCCGTATTCGTAGCTTTGTTTTACGCCAAGGCCATTTGTCGAGCGGTCAAGCGCGGGCTTTAGAAGAATTTGGCCCGCAGTTTTGCATTGATTACAGCCCGAATGCGCTGGATTTAGCGCAAGCATTTGGTCGCAATGCGCCGCGCGTTTTAGAAATCGGTTTTGGCATGGGCACGGCAACAGCAGAGATTGCGGCGCAGCGGCCAGAGACCGACTTTTTAGGTGTAGAAGTGCATACGCCAGGCGTGGGTAGCTTATTAAAATTGATTGGTGAGCAGTCATTAAGCAATTTGCGCATCGTGCAACATGATGCGGTTGAAGTGTTAGAAAACATGCTGCCGGTAGATAGTTTGGCTGGCGCGCATATTTTCTTTCCAGATCCATGGCATAAATCGCGCCACAATAAGCGCCGCTTAATTAAGCCTGAATTTGTTGCGCAATTGGTATCGCGGATTCAATCGGGTGGCTATTTACATTTGGCAACCGATTGGGAAGATTATGCGATGCAAATGTTGGCGGTGTTAAGTGCTGAGCCAACGCTAGAGAATACTGCGACCAGTCCAACAGGCTTTGCTGAGCGTCCAGAATACCGTCCGCTGACTAAGTTTGAAAACCGCGGCATTAAATTAGGCCATGGTGTTTGGGATTTAGTGTTTAAGAAAAAATAAGCTTGGATCGGATGACGTTGGGCTTGCAGCACCACGCAGGGTTAGCGTCAAGCAATATGCAGTTGCTCCGCTATAGAAAATCCACTTTCTGCCGATATAAAAGAACTAGCGCCTGTCGCTAGGCTTGCTAGAGTTAATCTTATTGTATGGGCGGGAGCGTAATATGCACCAATTAAAACTTATTATTGTCTTGCTGATGACCGTGTTCGGTTTAACGGCTTGCGCTAGCTCGGGAAAAATAGCCGGTGATGCCATGCCGCCTGCGGTTTTACCCACTAAAGTGACCGCAGTGGGACATGGCGCAATGCCACTTGGTGAAGGTTTAAGTCAAGCTCAGCGACACTTATTGGCGATGCGCGCCGCCAAGCTCGATGCGTATCGATCATTAGCGGAAACCGTAGCCGGGATTAAAATCGTTGGTAGCAGTACCGTTTCTGCAATGGCGCTGACCAACGATAGTTTTAAAGCCTATGTCGAAGCTTATTTGCGTGGTGCAAGAATTGTCAGCATTACGCCATTGCCCGATGGTGCTTTTGAAACCATTTTAGAATTAACGCTCGGTGGTGATTTTTATCGTGCCGCGCCTGTGCCGATGAAAGATGCTGCCGCCGCGCCGCACACACCGGTCGTGCCAACGCCAACACCCATGCCGGCGGTGCCGCAGCCCTTAGCGGCGCAAATTTCACCCACACAAAATTACTACCTCTCCTTGTGAAAAAATTAATTGTTTTTTGCCTGCTATGCCAAGCCGTCTGGGCCGCCGAATTTGAAGGCATTGCGCCTGTGGGTTTAGATGGGCTGGCTGCGGCCCGAACATTGGCGGTGCAAGACGCGCTAGAAAATGCCGCGCTGTTTAATGGCGCGCAAGTGACGAGTTTAAGCGTCAAAAAATCAGGGCAGTGGGGCGAAACCAGCAAAATCAGTGGTACGCCGCAAGGTCAGTATCAATTGCTGCGCGAGTGGCAAAGCAATGGTTTTTTGCACGTTTTACTCGATATTGCCCCGCCAGCACCGCTGGTCAGTCCTTTGCCAAGCAAGGCTGTGGCATCGACTGCGCGCAATACCGCCCGACCCGTTGAGCGCTGTGATTTGGATGATTTTCGGCGCAAGGTGTTGATTTCGCATTTTTGGATCGAGCATCCAGCGCAAACGCAAGATTTAGATCGATTTCCAGAAGGGATTCAAATCGAGTTGGTTCGCCAGTTATACGACAGTCAGCAGTTTTTACCGCAACGTTCGCCCAATGTGGCGGTGTTTGATGTGTTGCCGCAATTTGTTGATCCTTTATTGCAACCTGAGCGAGTGCGCGCCTTGGCGCAGCAGTATTCAGTGCAATTTATTGTCGGCGGCATTGTGCGCGATACCACATTGTTCGGCGAGCGTTACACCCTGGCGTATGGCTCTGACCTGCGCCCTTATGAAAAAAAATCAGTGGCGAGTCTGCCGATTCTCAATTTTGCCCAAGTGGGCGTCAAAGCCGTGCCGGCTGCGCGCCGTTTTGATTTAGAGCTTTTTGTTTTTGATGGCGTGTCGGGCGCTTTGGTGAACCGGCATCGGATTGCAGGTCAAGCCAGTGGTGAGGTGGTGCAAGAAGTCAGCTCAGCTTTGGGGACGGTCGGCTTTACTCAGACTGATTATGGCCGTTTGGTGACGGATAAACTCAAAGAGGCTGGCACTTTAGTGTCACAAGATTTGAGCTGTATTCCCTTTTCGGCACGCATTACCCGTGTGGATAAAAACGCGGTGTATATCGATGCAGGCTATACATCAAATATGCGCCCGGGCGATACCTTGCAGGTGTATCGGGTTTCACCGACGGCAATGCCGATTGATTCGGCCAATTTTGCGCCGACAATGCGTTTAGGCATGCCAGAACAAAAAGGCGGCACATTCACGGTGCAACAAGTGCAGCCCTTATTTGCCATGGGAAGGATCGACGGCTTAAAAGTTGAGCCGGGTGATTATGTTCGTTTTGTTGGATCGGAGCGAAATAATGATTAAAAAAACACTGCTGTTATTGTTGATGCCCACGGTGCTGTGGGCCAATGAGCCTGCGCATAAAGCGGAAACCAAACCGATTAAGGCCGCTGAATCGCATGCGCCGGCGGGAGCAGAAAAACCGGCCGAAAAATCGCGTCATGCGGCACCTCAGCCAATGAGTGCGCCGATTAAAATTGCCCAGCCCGAAGGTGCGCATGCTGCTGAGCCTGCCGCCGCCGCTGAAGCGATGCCGGTTAAACCGCCACCGGTGGTGCGCTATGTCGCGCCGCAATTTGGTAGCTCAGCATCGGTGCATCGCCCGGTAGTTCGCTCCAAAGCGCCGGGCGCACACGGTTCGGCAAAGTCCAAAACCCACGCTAAATCCAGCACTCATGCTAAATCGTACAGGGCAAACCCGGGTTTTGTGCGGGTGTTACCGGCGTCGCAAATGCCAAGTTATGCTATTTTGCCGCCAGCCAAAGGGATGAATTCGGCGACCAAAAATCGTCCAGCTTGGGGACAAGAAGTTGAAGCCGCTAAAGCGCCAGAGCCCGAAATGCCGGTGGCGGGGCGCAAATTAGCATCGCCGCAATTTTATACTGAAAAAAACTCAGAACTGCGCTGGCAATATTATAGTTACCCTTAATTTAAATCTCAGTGAATGACAATAAAATAGCAGCGTTTTTACGCTGCTATTTTATTGTTGTATTTTTATAGTGATTAATTCAGATCGGCTGTTGATGGTGCAATCGCTGTTGCTCTGTATTAAACTCAGCCATCAATTTGTCACCGTCTCAGTCTTTTATTGAGGGTATTCAATGTTACGCAATAAACTGCAGCGTTTTAAATTGTTTAAAAAAATAAGCTCGCTGCTTGCGCCAATGACGCCTCGTATTGATTTTGATTTGCAGTCGTTTTCAGTATTGGAATCGCATTTTGCCGGTGATCAAGATGAATATCTAACCCAATTTAGAATTAAATACGCATTAGATGAATTGATTGAATCAGAGTTAACCGATACCGCCCGTTTGCTGCGAGTGATGCATTGGGTACATCATCTGTGGCAGCATAATGGCCAAAATACCCCCAGCCAAAATGACGCGATGACCATTGTTGCAGAGGCAGCGCAAGGGCAGCAATTTCGCTGCGTTGAATACGCCATCGTATTGGCGACGGCCTTGGCGGCTTTGGGTTTCCCCGCAAGAATACTGAGTTTGATGACGCAAGATGTTGAGCACAAACGTTCAAGCGCTGGCCATGTGGTGACTGAAGTGTATTTACATGATTTAGCCAAATGGGTGATGGCCGATGCCCAATGGAATATGATTCCAATACTCAATCAGCAAGCGGTGAATGCGCTGGAACTCACGCAAGCGATTGATCAAGCCGAGGTGCATTTGAGTTTGCTATCGACGACACCGATTAAAGCTAAATATTATTTAAAATGGATTAAGCCGTATTTGTATTACTTTACGACGCGCTTAGAGCATCGCTATGATTTTAATACTAATGCAACGCAAATTCGCTTAATGCCAATAGGCGCTAAAGTACCTAAAGTATTTCAAAGAAAACATCCTATCTCTGCCGCAACCATGACGCATGTTTTGGCGGATTTTTATCCAGATAAAGATCGAATTAAAATCATTTAGTTTTTGTTGATTGATAAAGATTGATTTCTTGAGCAATAAAAAGGCATAAACCTAAGCGTTTATGCCTTTTTATTTAAATGCGCGCATCAATGTGGTCTGGCCATGCTAGGTCATGCAGCAATCCGACGATGGCTTAACGATTTAAGTGATGAAGCAAAAGCTTGCTTGCATCGTTGTCTCGCCTTGTCGTATTCGATGTATTGTTTACGGCATCAACGCCTTGCCATTCAACTTTTGCACGCGCACTTATTTACATTTGTTTTCGCGTAATACCGAGCCACTAAATTGCGCGCTGAGTTTAGCCAGTTTGTCGCTTTGCTGCGAATTGAGGTTTTTAAAGCTAAAGCTCGCTTGCCTTAAGGTATCGTCTTTTTCTCGCACCACCGCTGATTTAACGCCCAGCGCTTTAAGCTCTGCCAAATGGCGCTCGCCGGCTTCTCGATTGCTAAATACCCCTAAAGAAATCGAATTTTGCCAACGACCACCATTGTTAACGACAAAATAATCCGTCACGCCCATTTCGGCCAGTTGCGCGGCTTTTTGTTTGGCGATTTCTAAGCTGGCCAATGGGGGCATATACACCCATACCTTACTTGATTCGCCACTGGCGGTTTCGCTGGCGATTAAGCTTAAGTTTTGAATCTTCATGCGGGCATTGTCGATTTGCTCGCCAGTAATGCCTGCCCAGCGCCAGCAACGGCCAATCTCGGCGACTGGCGTTGGCGTGGGTTTGCTGGTCGGGGTTGGCTTCGCAGTTGCCGTCGCAGTCGCAGTCGCAGTCGCCTGCGGTGCGCTCGCTGTTACAGGCTCACTGGCCACATTGACCGCAGTGGCTTGACCTAATTGGCCGGTGACGACTTTCACCGCGCTGGCATTTTTTTCGCGCTGAGTGAGTTCAATAGAAGACGGCGGTGTTTCCAGTTGTGAAAAGCCGTAAATCGCTGCATTGACGATGACGAGTGCAATAAATAACCATTTCATGGCTTTAATTTCCCATCGCCTGCCGCGAGTAAAGCGGCTAAACCGTCGAGGACTAGATTATCCATTGCGATGGCCTTGGCGTGAAGTAAGGGTTGTAAATAGGCAGCATCGCCACCGAAGACCAGCACTTGGTCGATGGGATGGCCATGGGCGATTGCGGCGCTCAATGCTTGCTCGACGGAGCCGATGATGGCCCGCAGACAGCCGGTTTCGATGGCATCCAGTGTTGATTGAGGAAAAGCTTGTAGCGTACCGCAAGCGTGCGGCAAGCGTGCGGTGGCTTGATGCAGCGCCGATTTCATCAGACCCAGCCCCGGGGCGATGCTGCCGCCTAAATAATCGCCATTGGCGAGTAAGGTGTCGATAACAATCGCGGTCCCCGCCGAAACCACCAATAGGTTTTGCTGTGGATAGTGCTGGTGTGCGCCCAAAACTGCCGCCCAACGATCAGGGCCTTGCTCGTGAAGCTGTGGATAGTGATTCACAATCCCTAGCGCGTGGCGAGTGACTTGCAGCCATTGCGGTTGCACTTGCCAGTGCTGGGCAAAGAGTTGATCGATTTGCTGTTGTAAATCCGCAGCGCCCACCGCGCAGCCTAAAATTTGTCCGCTGACCGGCAAATCGGCAACTTGCTGCCATAGCTCACTGCAGGTATGGGCAACGCCGCTGTATCCCGATGGATTGTGTCGCCATTTGATTCGGCTATTGCCTAAATCAAGTAATAAATAGGGCGCTTGGCACATCATATAGCCCGCCTTAAGCTCACATCGCCGGTATGAATCAAGCATTCACCATCTGGGGTATTGAGCCGCAGAGAACCATCAGCGCTAAGTCCAGCGAAATACCCAGTCTTAATTTGCCCGTTAGGCGCAATGGCATTGAGTAATTCATTGGGCCAGGTATGGAGTGCTTCCCATTGGGGTCGTAAAGCCGAAAAACCGCTTTGGCTAAATTGATTGAGCGTGGTTTCTAATTGATTCATCAGTCGGGCGAGTAATTCATTGCGTCCGCAATTTAAGCCTGCGGACATTAAGCTGGCTGCCGCTTGGTCAAGTTGATTGGACTCGGGCAGGGCGATATTGAGCCCGATGCCGATCACCACGTGCGAAGGGCCAAGGGCATCGCCTTGCATTTCGATTAAAATCCCGCCCACTTTGGCCCACTGTTGGCCATCCAGTTGCAGCAATAAATCATTCGGCCATTTCAGCCCAATGGCTGTAACGCCCGCTTGGCGCAATACGCTGGCCACAGCAACGCCCACCGCCAGTGGTAAACCGGCCAATTGCGCCGAGCCGCCATCAAAGCGCCACGCTAAAGAAAACAACAGGCTGCCGCCGAGCACGCCCATCCACGGTCGGCCTAAACGCCCTCGGCCTGCGTCTTGCCATTCGGTGACCAGTAATTTGCCGTGCTGCGGATCGAGCAATAATTGTCGATTGGTCGAACCGAGGGTATTGCTCACAACAACTTTGGCAATGCTGCCTGGCTGCAAATACCCCTCTATAAGCGTTTGGTCTAGCCAATCAATGGGCTGCTCAAGGCGGTAGCCAACACCGTGGCGACGCACGAGATGAACGCCATAGGTTTCGGCTTTGGAGAGTCCCAGTGACACACTGGCGCGGGAAATCGCAAGGCGTTGGGCAATTTCGGCACCGGAGGTAAAGTCGTGCGCATTAAGCTCGCGCAAGAGGCTGATGGTATCGTGCATGGGGCGATTTTACTGCAGATTGGCGCTAGCGTGCGCGCAGATCAACGTGGTAGGCGCGCAAGTTGCGCGATGGAGTGCAACATTATGGTGATGGATGTTGGATTTGCCACTATGGGCAAACCCAACGTGAGTCGAGCTTAGTTCGTTGGTGCCGCAATCTTCGCCGGTTCATTACCACCCATGGTTTCAATAGTGTGGTTTTGATTGGTATAGATACAGATATTACCGGCAATCTCGAGGGCTTTTTTGACGATCACTTCCGGCGATAAATCGGTGTTTTGTAATAATGCGGTTGCCGCTGCTTGCGCAAATGCGCCACCTGAGCCAATGGCAGCAATGCCTTCTTCGGGCTCAAGTACATCGCCGTTGCCGGTAATCACCAAGGTGGCGGTTGGGTCGGCCACAATCAGCATCGCTTCGAGTCGGCGCAGCATCCGATCGGTGCGCCAGTCTTTGGCCAATTCAACCGCAGCACGGGTTAAATGGCCTTGGTGTTTTTCTAATTTGGCTTCAAAGCGTTCAAACAAAGTAAAGGCATCGGCCGTACCACCGGCAAACCCAACAATCACTTGATCGTGATACAGCTTACGCACCTTTCTAGCCGTGCCCTTAATGACCACATTACCCAGAGTCACTTGCCCATCGCCGCCCACGGCGACGTGCTGGCCACGACGTACTGAGACGATGGTTGTGCCGTCAAATTGTTCCATATTGAACTCCTGGTTTTAGATTAAATTTGGGTTCTAGATGGCATCAGTTGGGCGAAAAGCAAGCCAGCTTGGGATTATTTGCGTCTTTCCATTTGCAGCATGTCAGCAATACCCATTACACGCAGTAAGCCCAGTACCAATTCATTAATATTGATGATGCGAATTTGCTTACCTTGCTGTAACCAGGTCATCGCTAAATTAAGAATGTGCCCAGCAGATTCAAAATCAATCCGATCAATCCGCGAAAAATCCAGCGTTGTAAGCGATTGATCGTTCACCAGATCGGCAATTTTTTGGATCAGCTGTGGCTGATCGGCGGTAATAATGCCGATCAGTTGCGCTTCTTGATTCGCTTCATTGGCCAGTTCAGCGCGCGCTTTGGCTTCATCTAAGGCAATTTGTTGGCTGTCTTTTGGCGCTTGGGCAATATCCCAAGACGGCGGAGACACCTCATAGGTAATTGCATAATCAACCGCTAAATTTTCAAACGCTTCTTGCTGACCTAAAATCTGATGTATTTCGATCAACAGCAGCCAAAATGGGGCTTCGGCAGGAATACGTCGACCCACTTCGATTTTATTACTGGTTAGCGTGATTAAATTTTGAGCGCCAATCAATTGCAACTGACCTTGCTCTTTATTGCGCCGTGGCAAAACGGCGACTAATTCAGCCGCGCCCAGCGCATCGATTTTTTGCATCTTACTAAAATCAACACGAATATTTGGATTTTTTTTGCGTAATGCCAAAAATTGTTTGGCTTCTTTCTCTATGGTTTCGATGCCTAATTTGGCAGGAAAAGCATAATACGCGGAAGTACTCGCAGGCTGAGCTTGATGCTGGCTATGCTGACGCCAAATTGGCGGGGTTTTTTCAAAAGTCATCACAAATTCAAGCGCCAAAGCATCAAAGGCTTCGCGATTGTCTTGTTGTTGGTACAATTCAAACAGCATTAACCAAGGCTCAAGCCGGCGTTGGCCGATAAACTCAGGTCGATCGGCCTCTAGAATGCTGATTGCTGCTGAAAGTTGACTGTTAGCGTGTAGCATGGCCGCCTGCTCTTCAGCGGCGGATAAACTATCGTGATTGGATTGAACTTCGATTTTTAATAGCGATAAATCGTATTGCTGAGCGTCGTGTTGCGGTTCAGTGGATTCTGCAGCTAAGGGAATGATGGTTTCCGGACCAAATGGGCGAGATTGTGTTGCAATGCCTTCATGGCCTGCCGTCACCGTAATCGGTGCGGTCTGCGTTAAAACTTCATTGCCATCTTGATCTTTTTTACGAAAAAACGAAAACACTGCTGATATCCTGTTGGTGAAATCACTCAAATCACTTATATTTTACTGCTAATATTCATTTGCAATGAAACTCTTTTCAGCCAGTATAGGTGAACGAATGATGCGCGGCCTAGGGTCTTATTTACAAGCAAAATATTCGCTAATTCTTTGTGATGATCACATTTAAATCCAATATGCTTAAATCATTTTTTCAGTGCAGCCGCTGGCTTCGTCTCCCAATTTATCTACTCGCGGGTATTTTATTACTTGGCGCATTAGGTCATTGGGCAATGCCGCCCTTGCTTCGGCCATGGTTAGAAAACCATGCCAGTCAAATATTACACCGGCAAGTTAAAATTGGTGAATTGACGATTAATCCGTATTCATTGCAGTTTAATTTAGCTGATGTGGCCATCCGTGACCAATATGGTCCATTTGTGAGTTTTAAATCATTACAAATCAATGCCGAATGGCGCTCAATCTGGCGAATGGCGCCAGTGATTCGCGATATTACGCTAGAAGCGCCGAAGGTCAGTTTGATTCGCCTGAGTGCAGATCGCTATAATTTTTCTGATTTAATCCCCCAAAAATCCCAAACGACTAAAACTGATGAGCCGCTGCCGCGATTCTCGCTGAATAATATTCGCATTATTGCTGGCGATATTCATTTAGATGATCGTGTGGTTGGCGCAAACCAAACCTTGGATCAGATCAATTTTTCATTACCATTTTTATCGACCTTACCGCAAAGAATTAACGAATATATTCAGCCACAACTTTCTGCTCGATTTAATGGCCGACCCTTTGAATTAAAAGGAGAAAGTAAACCGTTTGAAGATAGTTTAGATACCTTGCTAAAGATTAAAATCAATCAGCAAGACCTCACGCCATTTTTGGCGTATGCGCCATTTCCTCAAGGTATTGCGGTGCCATCGGCGGTATTGAGCGCTGATGTCGAGATGGTGTTTCGCCAGCAAAAAGATCGCGCCGATTTATTATTTAATGGTTATTTACAACTTAATCAAACAGCGATCACCCAAAACACGCAGTCTTTTATTGGGCTAGACCAGCTCAAAGTGGAACTGAAAAGTGTTAAACCTCTGCTCGCCGAATATCGTTTTGGTTTGATTGATGTCCGTGGTTTAGATGTGAAATTGTCGCGCAATCAGGCTGCGGTATTTAATTGGCAAACTTTAGTCCCGCAAACGAGCGCCAATGCAACAGCAACGGCACAGCCAGCAGATAAAAAATCAACTTTATTGGCGTTTAATGAGTTAAAAGTAACAGATAGTCAGCTCCATTGGCTCGATCAAGCGGTCAGCCCCAAAGTAGAGACAGCATTGCAAGCGATTGATTTAAATATTAAAAATTATTCAAATCAAAATCAGGCCCCATTCCCGGTGCAATTGAGTGCAAAAACGCCGCAAGCGGCGAGTTTAGCCGCAGAATTGCAAGTGACTGCCTCGCCACTTAAATTATCCGGAAAAATAAACGCGTCGCAGATTCAAATTGCTGATTATGCCAGCTATTACCAAGCCCAATTGCCAAGCCAAATCGCGGCCACGGTTGGCTTTGCCACCGAACTCGAACTACAAGCAGAACCGATGCAATATGCATTAAAAAATCTGCAGCTGGATATTGATCGCTTGACTTTAACCGGCGCGAAAGCCAAAAAACCCGCTTTAGCCATTGCGCAATTGCAATTGACTGAAGCGAGTATCGATTCCGCCACTAAAGCCATTAAAGTGGGCAATCTACTCAGCAAAAATGGGTCTTTAAACGTATTGCAGCAAAAAGACGGTGAACTTAACCTTTTGCAATTACTGCCAGAGTCCAAGGGTAAAAAACCAGCACAATCTAAAGCCAGTCCTGAATGGTCTGTTTTATTGCAATCGGCTCAATGGCAGGGTTGGCAAGTTGAATATATTGATCAGCGCATTGCCAATAGCAAACCGCTGATTTGGAAAAATATCGCGTTGAATTTAAACAATGTCGATAGCCGCCCCAATACACGCTCAACCCTGAGTTTGCAGGGCCAAGGTGGGCGTAGCGCCAAAATCAAAGTGGCAGGTTCATGGGTGCCACAACCTTTTTCTGCGAATTTAGATTTAGATTTAGCCAATTTTGATGCCGCTTATGGCCAACCGTATTTTAATCAATACGTTAATATTTCTTTAGCGCGCGGTTTTTTAAACGCCAAAGGTAATTTGCGTTTGGCTTTAGAGCCAAAACTATCGGCGTCTTATACCGGTAATTTGAGTGCAAATAATGTCTACGCCTTGGATAAAATCACTGGCAATGACTTTTTAAAATGGAAAAGCTTTTATATTGGCGGCATCAAAGCGCAATTGGCCCCGCTCAATATTGATATCAACGAAATCGCTTTGAGTGATTTTTATTCGCGCTTGATTTTATCTGCCGATGGCCGCTTAAATTTACAAGATGTGATGGTGAAAGATGCTGGCCAAGTCTCTGTGACCACCGAGCGCACAACTGAGCGCAGCTCCGCGACCGCCAGTGCACCCATCGAGGCCGAAAAAACCTTAGCCGAAAGTAGCGGTTTGGATGTGCCGATTAAGATTAATAAAGTCACGCTCAAAAACGGACAAATTCAATATACCGACTTATTTATTAAGCCGAATTTTTCCGCTAATTTAACGCAAATGGGCGGCGTGATTGGTGGTTTATCGAGTAATGAAAACGATAGAGCCACATTAAATTTACGCGGCAGTATGGATTATGTGGCCCCGGTTGAGATACAAGGCAGTTTAAATCCGCTGTCTAAAAACTTATTTATTGATTTAAAAGGTGGCGTTAAAGGTTATGAATTAACCAATGCATCGGCTTTTGCCATTAAATACGCCGGCTATGGCATCGAAAAAGGCAAGATGTCGATGGATGTATCGTATTTGATTGAAAATCAAAAATTAACCGCCAGTAATAAAATATTTTTAGATCAATTAACTTTAGGGCCAGCCGTTGAAAGTGCGACGGCGACTAAATTGCCGGTTAAATTTGTTTTGTCTTTGCTGACCAATCGCAAAGGGCAAATTAATTTGAACCTGCCGATTCAAGGCTCGCTCAATGATCCGCAGTTTAGTTTGGGTGGCATTATCTGGGAGGCGCTGGTAAATGTGCTTGAAAAAGTAGTGACCTCACCCTTTGATGCGCTATCTGATGCATTTAGTGATGGCCCGCGTTTATCGCATATTGATTTTGCTTCGGGTAGCGCGCAATTGAATGATCAGGCGCAGGTGGTGATTCGTAATTTGTCACAAGCCTTAATCGACAGGCCAAGTTTGAATCTAGATATTATCGGTTGGGCGAGCCTAGAGAGTGATACTTCCGGTTTGCGGATGCAAGATTTAAATAAAAAAATGCTGAAGATCAAAGCCGCTCAATTGGGTGAAAAATCCGAATCGATCGATTCAGATACCGATTTAGTGATTAGCGCTGCTGAGCGCGATGCGCTGCTCACACAAGTGTATAAAAATGAAAAATTCGATAAACCGACCAATGTGCTTGGTTTAAATAAATCACTGCCAGCAGCTGAAATGGAAAAACTCATTTTGGCCCATACGCTAATTAGCAATGAGCAATTGCAAGCTTTAGCCATGCGCCGTGCGCAGCAGGTTAAAACGGCATTACAAGCGGCAGGGGTGGATAGTGCGCGATTATTTATTGCTCAGGCTAAAATCAATGCCACGCAAAGCGATTTGGCGGCCGATCAGGGCTCATTATCTCGAGTGCAATTTAAACTTAAATAACTATTAATTACTGGTATTGAAGCGGATTTGCCAGCAACTCAGCTGCTGGCAAATCCGCTTTTTGCTTGATGAATCAATGGATTTCTTGCGTTAATCTTATTGGCCAAGGCGTCGTCGTTGTATGACAGAGCAATGCAATAACGCGTGAGGGTGGTGCCAATTTTGTGTCGTCGATTGCGCATTTATAAGCCGTTTTGCTTGATGGCGGGGCTCTATTTAAGTTTGGGATTTAAGCTGTGTTAAGTTCATATTTTCAATTTCAGCCTATCGAACCAGAGGCTGATTTTTCCAGCACGATTGATCAATTGAATGCGCTGCAATTGGCGCGTTTATCGCAAATACAAAATCAGGCCCGCCGTAGTCAGTTTTTGGCCGCCCGGGCTTTGGCCCAGCAGTTATTGCAAAAAAATCACCGCCAATTGGCGCTAAGCCAAGACGATAAAGGCCGACCTGTGGCGGTGGATTGGCCATTTTCGGGCGGATTGTCTTGGAGTCATGGGCAAAATTTTTGCGCTGCTGCCTTAGGGCAGGGGCGGGTTGGCGTAGATTTAGAAACGATACGTGCTCGTCGGCAGTGCTTGGCGATTGCCGAGCAATATTTTGATCCACGCGAGACCGCGTGGCTGGCCGCTTTGAAGGGTGCAGCGCAGTTGCGCGCTTTTTATACCCTGTGGGTCGCCAAAGAAGCCTTGCTCAAAGCCTTGGGGCTGGGCCTTGTTGGCGGTTTAGCGCGCTTTGTTTTATTGCTTGAGCAAGGCCAATGGACTTGCCATAGCCCCGATGCACATCCGTGGTTATTGCAAGTTTGGGAGGTGAGGCCCAATGTTTTATTGGCCTTAGCCAGTGATACGCCACAAGATTGGCAGCAGCTAAATCCTGCGGATGACTGGCAGTTATTGCTTGAGATTGCTTAGAGGCTGTTGACGTTGGGTTTGTTAACCGAGTTTGCGCAAAATCTGACTCGATTTATCCACCAGCAAACTAGGGTTAATGCTCGGTTGAAATGACTGGGTTAGACTGGGGACAGGTTTTTGTCAGCCCAGAGTAGAAGGTTTTTGTAGGTTGGTGCTGAGCTTGCGCAGCCCAACAATCGCGGTAAACGTTGGGCTGCATTTCATTTAGCCCAACCTACGCCCTTGTTACGATAGGTCTTATGCGATTTGCATTAGGCCTCAATGAATGAGCCTCTACTGGACATCACATGACCGCATCAGTCTTCGTCAGCTCAACCTTCGCCGACTTGGAGCGCCATCGTCTCCTTGTCCGCGAAGCTATTGCGCGACTTGAATACAGCTCAAAGGCAATGGAATTCTTTGGCGCGCTCCCAGAAATGCCAAAGGAAGAATGCTTGCGCTTGGTTCGTTCTGCCAACGTCTATGTTGGCATCTTCGGTATGCGGTATGGCTTTATCGACACTGAGTCTGGTAAGTCGCTCACTCAGCTCGAATATGAAGAAGCACAAGCAATACGCCTTCCTAGTCTCATATATCTCATCGACGAAGACTCGCATCCGGTTCTTCCAAAACACGTCGAAACCGGAGTCACTGCTCAAAAATTGAGTGATCTGAAAGTAAATCTGAAAAAGTCTCATGTGGTGAATTTTTTCTCATCCCCAGAAGACTTGTCAGCGAAAGTCACACAAGACGTTGTGCGCTTGCTAGGCACCTTAGCCAAAGCGCCTACTGCGCAGGTCATGTCGCAGCTTGCCGCAAACGCAGTCAGGAGGCACCCTCTCACGGCAGCCAGGTTCGCGTTTCTGCGCGACAAAGTGAAGCACGTATTCGAACATGACGTTCCAGACTCGATCCTGCGAGAGGCTCTGGAACTAATTCTTAGCGGCGACAATATGGCCGCGTCTTTTGTACTGAGTCGCGGTACGCCGATGCCGTTGGATGATGCTGTCGATGGACTCATGGGTATAGAAAAGTTGCTATTTGAAATTCTTCAGCACGGTAGGTTGGGCTAAATGAAATGCAGCCCAACGTTTACCGCGATTGTTGGGCTTCGCAAGCTTAACGGCAATCTACAGCCGCCTCTCAATTGACCGGATCAATGCATGAGCATAGTTTGCTGCATTAGACGGATGGATCATTGCTCAGCATCCGCAGCTTGTCGCACCTTAAAGCAGACTCACGCCGGGCAAGGTTTGCACACTCACGTTGCGCATAATCTCTACAAAATCGGCTAAATACACGCTGTGACTGCGCTCGCTGGGCATGGCGGCGTAGAGCTCTGACGTCAAGCCTTGCTGGGTAATCGGTTTGGCGACGACATAACCGCGCTCTAAATAATGTTGCACGCTCCAACGCGGCAAGGCCGCAATCCCTCGGCGGCTAGCGACCAATTGCAGCATCGCTACGGTGAGCTCAGTTGGGCGGCGCTTGGGGTTGATGCCGGCCGGTTTCAAAACCTTGCGCAGTAAATCGAGCATTTCATCGGGCACGGGATAAGTAATCAGCGTTTCATTGGCAAAATCTTCGGCGTCTAAATACGGCTTATTCGCCAGCGCATGATCGCTCGCCAGTAGCGCAACCATATCGTAGCTAAAGAGCGGTAAATGGCTTAAATCGGCGTGGGACTCGACTTCGGACACAATCGCCAAATCGGCGCGATCTTCAAATAACAGCTGTACCGGATCGGCATGAAAGCCCGATACGATATCAAGCTCAACCTCGGGCCAATGCTGGCGAAATTGATCCATCGCTGGCATTAACCAATCAAAACACGTGTGGCATTCGACCGCGATGCGCAATTGCCCGGCTTGGCCTTCGCGTAAACGCGCAATATCGCGCTCGGTGCTGGCAATGGTTGGCAACACCGTTTGCGCTAATAAAGCCAGCTTTTCACCGGCGGCGGTGAGTTTAAGTGGCGTGGATTTACGCGCAAACAGCGGTAGGCCGTAATGGTCTTCGAGCAAACGCACTTGGTGCGATAAAGCCGATTGGGTTAAATGCAGCCGCTCAGCAGCGCGCGTTAAGCTGCCGCTGTCTTGAATTGCAAGAATGGTTTTTAGGTGACGCAATTCGAGGAGTGACTGCATTAGTAATTCTCATGGCTTGTGTGAAAATAATGAACTGTAATCATAATCAGCTGCGTCGTATGATGCAAATACTATTCATAGAAAGAGGTATTTGTGATGACTACGACTCATACTGCTAAAGCGCATATTTTAGGTTTCCCCCGCATTGGCGCACAGCGCGAATTGAAATTTGCACTAGAAAAATTCTGGCGCGATGAAATCTCTGAAGCCGAACTGGTTCAGGTCGGCCAGACTTTGCGTCGTCGCCACTGGGCTTGGCAAAGCGAAGCCGATCTCGATTGGGTCAGCGTGGGCGATTTTGCTTGGTACGATCAGATTTTAAATACCGCCGCTTTATTGGGCTGCTTGCCAGAGCGCTTTGGTTTTGATCCTAAACGCCTGAGTTTAAGCCAGTATTTTGCCTTGGCTCGCGGCAATGCCGAGCAGCCAGCGCTGGAAATGACCAAGTATTTTGATACCAATTACCATTATTTGGTGCCTGAGCTGTCAAGCGAGAGCACCTTTGATGGCGGTGTTGAATGGTTTTTTCATGAAATTGAAGACGCGCAAACCCAAGGCCACGCAGTAAAAGCGGTGTTGCCCGGCCCATTGACCTTTTTGTGGTTAGCCAAAGCTAAAGACGGGTATAACAAGCTAGACCTTTTGCCTAAAGTGCTAGCGCGCTATACCGCCATTATTGAAAAGCTATCAGCCAAAGGCGTGCGCTTATTACAACTGGATGAGCCGATTTTAGCTTTAGAGCTGCCGTTAGAATGGCAGGCGGCATTTTCGCCAACGTATCAAGAGCTGGCTGGCAAAGGCACGCAAATTTTATTGGCGACGTATTTCGATTCGGTTGAATCGCATGCGCAATTGCTGGCGGATTTACCGGTGGCTGGCGTGCATTTGGATTTGGTGCGCGCACCGGCGCAATTGGCGGCGTTTACGGCGATTTGGCCAAAAAATAAAGTGCTCTCTTTGGGCGTGATTGATGGCCGCAATATTTGGGCTAGCGATTTAAACAAGGTATTGGCCGCTATTGCTGAGCCAGCAAAGGCGCTGGGTGGATACCTCTGGTTAGCACCATCGTGCTCTTTATTGCATAGCCCAGTCGATTTAGAACAAGAAACCCAGCTCGACACTGAATTAAAGTCTTGGTTGGCGTTTGCTAAGCAAAAATTGGCTGAACTGAGCGTGCTTAAAAAAGCCGTTAACGGCAGCGATGTGGCCGATATTTTGGCGCTGAATGCGTTTTCACAAGCGGCGCGCCGTGCCTCGACGCGGATTCATAATCCGGCGGTTGCTGAGCGTTTGGCCAATTTACCGCCGCAATTTGATCAACGCCACGCGCCATTTGCTGAGCGCCAATCGGCGCAGCAACAACGTTTTCATTTGCCACTGCTGCCCACCACCACCATTGGTTCTTTCCCACAAACCAGCCAGATTCGTGCCGCCCGCGCCGCGTTTAAACAAGGTAAGTTAAGCGCTGCCGATTATGAATTGGCGATGCAGGCCGAAATCGCTTTGGCAGTGCAAAAGCAAGATGCGCTGGGTATTGATGTGCTGGTGCATGGCGAGGCCGAGCGCAATGATATGGTTGAATATTTTGGTGAGCAATTGGCCGGCTTTGCCTTTACGCAATTGGCGTGGGTGCAAAGCTACGGTAGCCGCTGCGTGAAGCCGCCGATTTTGTTTGGCGACGTGAGCCGGCCGCAAGCGATGACCGTGGCTTGGTCGACTTACGCGCAAAGCCTGACTACGAAACCGATGAAGGGCATGTTGACCGGGCCAGTGACAATTTTGCAATGGTCGTTTGTGCGCGATGATCAGCCGCGCGCCTTAACTTGCCAACAAATTGCCTTGGCGATTCGCGATGAAGTGCAAGACCTAGAAGCCGCCGGCATTGGGATGATCCAAATTGACGAGCCGGCGTTTCGCGAAGGCTTGCCGCTAAAAAAATCCCAATGGGCGAGTTATTTGGCTTGGGCTGGACAGGCGTTTCGCGTTTCGGCGTCGGGCGTTGGCAATGCCACGCAAATTCACACTCATATGTGCTATTCGGAATTTAACGATATTTTGCCCGAGATTGCCGCGATGGATGCCGATGTGATTACCATCGAAACCAGCCGCTCAGACATGAAGCTGCTCGAGGCGTTTGGCAGCTTTCAGTATCCAAATGAAATTGGTCCGGGTGTTTACGATATTCACAGCCCACGTGTGGCGTCCGTCAATGAAATGCTGCGTTTAATCGCCAAAGCGCTGGAAGTGGTGCCGGCGGAGCGCTTATGGATTAACCCCGATTGCGGTCTCAAAACGCGCGGTTGGCCAGAGACTGAGGCGGCATTGCAGCATATGCTACTGGCGACGCAGCAAGCGCGAGCGGCGATTGCGGCGGGTAAAACCTTGGTGTTTGATGCTTCGCCAACCAGCGCAACCGCGCATGGCGCTTGCGCTTGTCATGGCTCGACTGAGGTTGAACCAGTCTGACGCGGTAATCAAAAAATCTACCGTTTGGACAGTCATGCTGTTCACTTAGAAAAACGCTTTGACGCAGAGACGCAGAGACGCAGAGGCGCAGAGAAAGGCTAATTCAGAATTTAAATCGGTCGAAAATACGGCGATTAAAACTGCGATTTGCTTTTCTTTTCTTTGGTTTGCTCTGCGTCTCTGCGCCTCTGCGTCGGCTTGTTTTACGTTGAAGTGAGGCGCGGTAGATTTTTGCTTAGCGCGCGCCGTAAACCATGCGTTCGGCAAAGCCTCGGCGCAGCCAAGCGCATTGGTCCATGGCCAATAAGCCCAAACTGCGGGCATGCTTGAGCGGCAACGATGAAGAATCAAACAGTGTAATTAATTGATCGGTCACGATGGTTACTAGACCTGCATCGCGCGAACGCAATTTGGCGTAGCGCGCCAAACTCGCCGCTTCGCCCAGTTCACGCGCTGGTGTGGCAGCCAATACATCGGCTAGGGTAGAAGCATCGCGTAAGCCTAAATTTAAGCCTTGCCCAGCAACGGGATGCAGCGTTTGCGCGGCATTGCCAATCAGCACCACGCGCTGGCCGACCACCGAATTGACTGTTTTTAATGCCAGCGGCCAGCTAGCGCGGCCAGTCACTGCAGCAAATCCAGCGACACGATCGGCAAAGCGTTGTTCGACTTCGGCAATAAAATCGGTATCAGACAGCGTTAAGCGCGCAGCCGCTTGTTCCGGTGTTTGCGTCCACACCAAGGTGTAGTTATTACCTGTAGGGAGTAATGCCAGCGGGCCATCATCGGCAAAGCGCTCAAAGGCAATACCCTTGTGCGGCTGCTTAGGCGTCAGCGTGGCAAGCACCGCATGCTGCTCGTAAGATTTAATCGTTTGGCGAATTTCCGGCAGTTGATTGAGTAACTGCCCACCATCGGCCAAGATCACCAAGCGGGAGGATATTTTTTGCTCGCCGCTGGGCGTGGCTAAAGTCAGTTGCGCAAAGCGCGCCAAGCGCTGGATGCGGGTGACTTTACTGGCGAGCGCCAAACGGGCAGGGCCAGTGCTGAGTTGATCGAGCGCGTATTGCGCCAGATTTTGGTATTTCACCACGCTGCCGAGCATCGGTAAGTTCAGCTCATCGGCATTGAGCACAGTACGACCTAAAGTCCCCGCTTGCGAAACGTGCACTTGGGTAATCGGCGTTGCGGCGAGTGAATCGGCCCACAGCTGGCAGGCGGCAAGGCTTTGTTGGCTGGCATACGCAATCGCTAAGGCGCGCGGATCATTGCCGATCGATGCTTTGGCTTCAACCAATAGCGCATCGTGCCCGTTGGCGTAAAGGCGCTGAGCGAGTAAGGCGCCAACTGGGCCGCCGCCAACGATCACAATGTCAACATGCGGTGGAAGTTTGCTGATCAGCATGAGATTCCTAAAGCGGTTTGGTCTGGCGTTTTAAAGTGCCAACAGAAAGCAATAATAAGTAGTGCATGGATGCTTGCCCAAGCGCGCCGCACAAGGCGGCGCTCTTGGGTTGGCTGGCTTATTTTGCCATGATCGCTTCAATGTCGGCGATGGTTTTGGGGCAGGCTGCGGTGAGATTTTCATAACCGTCAGCAGTCACCAGTACATCGTCTTCGATACGAATGCCGATGTTTTCGAACTCTTTGGGTACATTGGCGGCAGGGCGAATATAAAAGCCAGGTTCAACCGTCAGCACCATACCGGCTGCTAGTTTGCGCCATTCACCATCGATTTTATACGCGCCGCAATCGTGCACGTCCAAGCCCATCCAATGGCCGGTGCGGTGCATATAAAACTGCTTATAGCTTTCTTTTTCGATGACTTCATCGAGCGTGCCCTTGAGTAAATTCAAGTCGATCATGCCTTGCGCCAGCACGCGAGTGGCGGCGTCGTGCGGGGCATTCCAAGTGCTGCCAGCGTAAATGCTCGCCAAGGCGGCTTCTTGCGCGGCGAGGGTGATTTCGTACACAGCGCGTTGTGCAGGCGTGAATTTTCCGTTAACTGGGAAAGTGCGGGTGATGTCGCTGGCGTAGCCGGCCACTTCGCAACCGGCGTCGATCAGCAATAAATCGCCGTCATTCATGCGGGCATTGTTTTCGCCGTAATGCAGTACACAGCTATTGGCGCCACTGGCGACAATGCTGTTATAAGCCGGTGAGCGGCTGCCTTGGCGATAATAGTCGTGCAAGATTTCGGCTTCGACTTGATATTCCATTTGCCCTGGCTTGGTAAATTGCATGGCACGTATATGCGCCTGAGTGTTTATTTGCGCTGCTTGGCGCAAGATACCTACTTCATATGCATCTTTAATCAGGCGCATTTCATCGAGCGTAGCGCGCACGTCAAGGATGGTTGTCGGTGCACTCACACCAGTGCGCGCAAGGCCACGCACATCGCTTAACCAGCGATTGATACGGCGATCCCAGCGCATTTCTTTGGCCAGTGGGTAATAGATGCGTGGCTGATTTTGGATGAGTTTTGCCATCCGCATATCGAGCTCTTCAATGGGGTAGGCGGCATCAAAACCGAACTGTTCGGCCGCAGCGGCCGGGCCAAAGCGGTAACCATCCCAGATTTCGCGCTCAATATCTTTGGCGCGGCAGAATAGGATATTTTGCACTTGATCTTTACTGATGACTTGCACCAAAACGGCATCGGGCTCAGTAAAGCCAGTTAAATAGTAAAAGCCAGAATCAAAGCGAAATGGGTAATGACTGTCGGCATTGCGAAGAATCTCTTGGCTGCTCGGTACGATGACAATGCCGGGCTCTAAACGAGCGGCGAGGTTGGCGCGGCGGGTAGTGCAAGCGTTAATCAATGCAGACATACAAACTCCGAGTGAAGCCCTCAAGGCAGAGGGTAATTATACGGCCGCGCCACGGGGCACGGCCGTCAATTTTTACCAAGCACGCTAGCGCGGCTGGATACTAAATATCTAGCAACTTAGCGAGCAATTTTGCTAAATCGAGCGGTGTTATCCACCCCATTGGCGTAGGCTTCGAGTTGATCACCGATTTTACTGTCGATCTGATCAATTCGATCTTGCGGGCTAGGATGGGTGCTAAAAAACAGCGCCACCGCACTATCGCTCGGGCTGACATTGCCTAAGGTTTGCAGCATGCTCACCATGGCATATGGGTTGTAGCCGGCGCGCGCCGCCAGCAGCATGCCGTTAAGATCAGCCGCATATTCGGTGTCTTTGGACAGCCCTTTGATATACAGCCCTTCGGTGGCGGCTTTGGTGGCTTTTTTAGCCAGATCCAGCCGCTCGCCTTGGACTTTGTGATTGAGTACGGCGGTGATGAGTTCTTCGGTAATCGCGCCGCGATTGCTGCTTTTCATCGCTTCGATTTGGTCTTTATTAATCACATGACTGATTTCATGCGCCAAAATCGCCGCCAGTTCTGCTTCGCTGCGTAGTTGATTTAACAAACCCCGGGTAATCAACACATAGCCGCCGGGTGCAGCAAAGGCATTGATATTGGGGCTATCAATCACGCCAAAATGCCAATTGAGCTGCGGTTGCGCCGACTGCGAAGCAATCCAAGTACCGACTTGGTTGACGTAGCGTTGCAGCGCGGCATCTTTGACTAAAGGCGCGGCGCCGAGCAAGGTGGCCATCACATTTTGGCCCATGATGACTTCTTGGCGCGGACCGACCACTTGGTTGGCTTGAACCGTGTTATTAATGATTTTGGTCGCCGATTCGATGTTTTCTGGCGTGAGGTATTTACTTAACTCGTTTAAATCAAAAGCGTGTGCTGGGGCGCTGAGCGCACTAGCGGCGACGAGGCTAAGACATAGGCGGCGGATCATGGACGTCTCCCGGTGTTTGGCGTATTGACGCTGGTATTGCTCAGCGGGGCTACTTTTTTCGGGCTGAGCTGGGCTTGTCTGGCGAGTCGGCTGGCTTCTGCATTGGAGCTTGAATAGCTTTCCATTTTATTGACTTCAGCCATATTCGGCTCGGCGGTTTGGATTTGTTCGGCAGAAAGGCCTTTCACGCCGGTGGTCACGGTTTGCCCTGACGAGCCGGTTTTGATCACATTGCCGAGGGTGGACAGGCCATTATTGCGCGTTGCCGATTGGGTGCGAACGTTAAGCAGTTTAATCCAGCCCACTTGCCCTTGAGGGGTTTTAACTTGCATCCACGCGCCTTGATTTTTTTGGATCTCAATTTTGCTATTGCTGCTTAAAGTGGCAATGCTGCGTGAGTCGGAAAAAGGTTTTTCGCGTAAATCACTATTGCGAATAACAGTACCGCTATCGGCGATCGCCGCCTGAGCGATCAGTAAGAGCAGGGCGCAAACGAGAGGCTTCAAAGTGCTTTCTCCTTGGGTTCAAATAATAAAACGTTTTGCTCACGGCCTTTGACCGGATGCTGGCCGTGGGCAATAAATTCAAAGGGTGCAAAGCTGGCGTCACACGCGGCGCGAGTGGCATCCGAGACTAAAATTCGCGCACAGCCTTTGGTGAGCCCTTCGATTCTAGATGCCAAATTCACTGTATCGCCAATCGCCGTGTAATCCAAGCGCGATGCCGAGCCAATCAGGCCAACCACGGCGGGGCCGGTGTGTAGGCCAATGCCAATCTCAAAGTGCTCAATATCGCTTAATTGCAGTTTAAACGCGTCCAGCGCCGCCGACATTTCCAGCGCAGCGGCAACGGCATGCTGTGCATGCTCGGCATCGTTGGCCGGCGCGCCCCAAAAGGCCATGATGGCGTCACCAATAAATTTATCTAGCGTACCGCCATGCTTAAAAATGATGTCCACTTGCAAGGTAAAGTATTGATTGAGTAGTTGCACAATCGCCGCTGGATCGTGTTTTTCTGATAGCGAAGTAAAGCCGCGAATATCAGAAAATAACACGGTGATTTCTCTTGATTGGGCCACTTGGCCTAAGTCGATATCGCCACTGGCAATCAGTTGCTTGACGACGCGCGCGTCCAAAAATCGAGAAAACAGCGCCACGGCATGCTCACGCGAATTTTTTTCGGTCCAATACGCGATGAGCGCCGCCAGCCAAAAATAAGCCCAAGCCCACAATAAAGACGAGATCAGCGGCAAATAGTAATTGTGGGTCAATCCCAACCACATCAAGCCGAGCGTTAAACCGCTGCTTAAGATCAGAGCCAGCGCTAAGCGCATGGTGTTGATGCCGCGAGCAAATCCCAAAGCGAGTAGGCTGCAAAGCAATAGGGCGAGTAAGCCATACGGCGCGCGTGGCGATTCGATCAGCCAATCTTGGTATTTCAGGTTGTCGATGGCCGTGGCCAAAATATCCACGCCAGGATAGAGCGGCCCCATCGTGGTTGGGCGTAAATCTTGTAGGCCTGGCGCTGCGGTGCCGATGATCACGATTTTGTCGGTAAATTCATTCATCGAGCGGCCTGAATGCTCGCGATTGGCGGCCTGATAAAGATCGGAATACGAAATATGCTGACGCTGCGTTTGCCAATGAATTCGCATGCGCTCAGCTTGGGGCATTGGCCAATTAAAATCTCGCGCTAAGCGCGCAGGGAGTGATGGGATGTGCCAGCCGGCAATGTTTTGATAAATCGAATAGTGACGGCCAATGCCATCGCTATCGGCATTAAAATTAATGGTGCCACCTTGCCATTGCTCGGGGTTAAGTACCCAAGGCAGTAGCAGTATTGCCTTGGCGTCTTTATCAAATATGGGTTGCGGCAATATACCCAGTTGTTTTGGTAGATCTTTGATGGGCGAGGCTTGACCATCACTTAAAGTGAGGTAGGGAAAATAGACTTTGTTTTCTGCTTGGGCGGCTGCGCGTAATGCTTGGTCATGTTCCGGACGAAATACATCGCGCTCATTAAACAATAAATCGAAAACGATGGCTTGCGGTTTTTGGGCGGCGATGTAATGAATCAGTTCAGCATGAATCGAGCGTGGCCAAGGCCAGCGGCCAGCATCTGCGGCGAGATCTTCGAGACTTTTTTGATCGATATTGACCACAACAATATCGGAATGCGCAGGGCGCGCGTTGGCTAATTGGCGTTGTAACATATCGCCAACACGTTGATCGGCGATTTGGCCAAATTGCACGCCAGCAAAATCGAGCACAATGAGACTGGCCAACAAGGCCCAGAGTGCGAAATACGGATGTTTACGCAGCATAAGGTTGCGATATCACAGTAAGCCTTGGGTTTTAACAATGGAAAAAGAGGTAAAGCGTGGCTTTACCTCTTTGTGGTTTATTTTAAACAATACCGCCATTGATATCTAGGCACTTTGCCCTATGGCTTAGGGCCAATTAAAACGCTGGAATCACTGCGCCTTGGTATTTTTCTAAAATAAATTTCTTGGTTTCTGGGCTATGCAAAGCAGCGCCGAGTTTTTTCATTGCCGCACTGTCTTTATTGTCTGGACGAGCCACCAAGATATTGACATACGGTGAGTCGTTGCCTTCGATAATCAAAGCGTCTTTGAGTGGGTTCAATTTTGCTTCAAGTGCGTAGTTGGTGTTGATCAAAGCCACATCAACTTGGCCCAAAATACGTGGCAAGGTAGCTGCTTCTAACTCACGGATTTTAAGTTTTTTCGGGTTTTGCACGATGTCTTTGCTGGTGGCCAAAATGTTTTTATTGTCTTTCAGCTTGATCACACCGGCTTTGTCGAGCAAGAGTAAAGCACGGCCGCCGTTGGTGGCATCATTAGGAATGGCGATGGTCGCGCCATTTTTAAGGTCAGCCAATTTTTTAACTTTGCTTGAGTAAGCGCCAAATGGCTCAACGTGTTCGCCGACCACACTCACCAGATTAGTGCCTTTGCCTTTGTTAAATTCATTCAAGTACGGCTGATGTTGAAAGAAATTACCATCAAGGCGTTTCTCGGCCACTTGCACATTAGGCTGTACGTAGTCAGTGAAGACTTTAATTTCTAAGTCAACGCCTTGTTTGGCGAGCGTTGGTTTAACAAACTCAAGAATTTCAGCGTGCGGTACTGCAGTCGCGCCAATCGAGAGTTTGTCAGCAGCGTGCGCAGAAAAAGCCAGCGTAGCAAGGGCAATAGCAGTGAGTGTTTTTTTCATCTTTAGTATCCAAGCAAAATAATTAAACTTACAGATAGATTGTGCAGTGTTTAGTTGTGCCGTGGGATCAGGGTTTTCCGCTGCGGCACAAGATGAAAATCATTGTAAGTTATTTGCGATTAACTTTATAGAACGGTTTGTTCTTTACTAATTCAAGCGCAGCTTATTTGCGGCTAAAATGAATCACTAGGCGATCGCCGATCATTTGCAAAACTTGCACCAAGACCAGTAGTAAGACCACGGTCACCACCATCACATCGGTTTGAAAGCGCTGATAACCAAAACGAATCGCCAAATCGCCTAAGCCACCGCCGCCAATCACCCCCGACATCGCCGCATACGACACCAAGGTAATCGCAGTGACGGTCACAGCGGCCATCATGCCGGGCATCGCTTCAGGCAGTAAGGCTTTAAACACGATTTGCCGCGTATTAGCACCCATGGCTTGCGTGGCTTCAATAATGCCGCGATCCACTTCACGTAAAGCGGTTTCGACCAAGCGCGCAAAAAATGGCGTTGCGCCAACGACCAAAGGCGGAATTGCGCCGGCCACCCCAAGTGATGTGCCAGTTAGAAGCACGGTGAAGGGGATCATAATGATCAATAAGATCACAAACGGCACTGAGCGCAGAATATTGACCAAAAAGGATAGTACGCCGTAGACATACGGTTGCTCTAATAACTGGCGCTTGGCGGTTAAAAACAACAATACACCCAGTGGCAAACCCAAAATGAGCGTAAACAGCAGCGAGCCACCGAGCATGGACAAAGTATCTAGCGTGGCGTAGCCGATTTCGCTCCAATCGATATTGCTCATCAATTCATTTAGCATGCTCGTAACTCCTCAAAATCAATGCCTTCGGCAGTAAAGCGCGCTAAAGCAGCGCTTACACCGCTATCAGCGCCGGTAAACGCAAGAGTGAGTTGACCACAGGCAGTGCCTTTGATGCGCTCGATGCGACCCGCCAAAATTGAAAAATCAATACCAAAATCGCGCGCCATATCGCCAAGCAGCGATTTATACGTTGATTCACCAATGAAAGTCAGTCGAACGATCTTGCCAGGTACATGGGCAAAGTCTTCAAATTGTTTGTTTTCGTCAACATGCTCGCTTTCAAACACAAAGCGGCGTGTGGTTGGGTGCGCTGGGTGTAAAAAGACTTGCGTTACCGGCCCCATTTCGACGATTTCACCGCCATCAATCACGGCAACACGATCGCAAACGGTACGAATCACGTCCATTTCATGCGTGATTAAAACAATCGTCAGATTGAGTTTTTGATTGATTTCTAATAACAGCTGCAACACCGATTGCGTGGTTTGCGGATCCAGTGCGCTAGTGGCTTCGTCACACAATAATAATTTAGGATTATTGGCCAATGAGCGGGCAATACCGACGCGTTGTTTTTGTCCACCAGAGAGCTGGGCTGGATATTTGTCAGCGTGCTCACTTAAGCCAACCAGCTCAAGTAATTCGGCAACGCGCTGCCCGATTTGGGTTTTATTGAGGCGGCCAGCCACTTGCAATGGAAAGGCAATATTGTTGGCCACGGTTTTGGCTGACAGCAAATTGAAATGCTGGAAAATCATACCAATTTTTTGTCGCTCTAAACGCAGCTCTGCTGTGGATAGTGTTGTGAGATCGATGTCACCGAGCAAAACAGTGCCACCGCTAGGACGCTCGAGTAAATTGATCAAACGAATCAGTGTGGATTTACCAGCACCCGAGTGACCAATTACCCCAAAAATTTCGCCAGCCTCAATATTGAGATCAATGCGCTTGAGGGCGGGGATGTCTTTGCCGTCGACACGATAAGATTTACTTAAGTTTTTTAACTGGATCATGGCTAACCTATTGGCCGCTGAATGGACTGGCGTAGTATTTAATCCGTCGATTCAATACGGCAAGGTAAATGTGTGAACTTAAGCGCAATTTTGCGCGTCATTACGCGGGGAAATAAAATCCGCGCTAGAAAAAACAAAACCCACTGACAAGTCAGTGGGTTTTAAATTTTTGGCGGAAGCGCAGAGATTCGAACTCTGGGTGGACTCACATCCACGACGGTTTTCAAGACCGCTGCCTTAAACCACTCAGCCACGCTTCCGTACTT
>NZ_CAMTIA010000028.1 GCF_947072475.1 uncultured Deefgea sp. | reverse complement strand
TTTTTGCTGTTCGTGAGATTTAATTAAGATAGCATTATTCATGCAAGCATGGTAATGAATGCGCCGCCGAAAAGAAGATATAAAAATAAAAAGTCCACAAGTAGCATTAATGCCGTTCACTTAGCTTAAGTGAACGGCATTAGCAGCGAGGCGTTTTTGATTGAGAAGCTATTGAAATATTTGTTTTAAGCGCAATAGATCTTGCCAAGTTTTGGCTTTATCGTGGACGTTTCTTTGTAAATAGCTCGGGTGATAAGTCACGATGGTTGGAATGTTTTGGCATTGTTGATTTAGCTGGCGTAATTCGCGAATGGGGGCCGAGGTATTGAGTACGCTTTCGGCAGCAAATTGACCAATTGCGAGGATGGCAGTTGGTTTTAGTAGTGAAATCTGGCGTTGCAGTAAAGGTGCGCAGGCTTTTATTTCTTGTGTATTCGGATTACGTGAGCCATGACATTTAACGGCGTTGGTAATCAATGAGTTTTGGAGTTGCTCTTCGCCCAAACTGACTAGCATTTGATTGAGCATGCGCTGTGAAGGACCAAAGATGGCTAGATTATGTTGTTCTTCAGTTTTGCTGGGTGCATCGCTGACAATCAACAATCTCGCTTCGATGGCGCCGGTCGCAAAGACGGCTTGTTGGCGCTGCTGACTGCGTGGACAAGCGGTACAGCTAGCAATCTCAACGCGGAGTTCTTCCCAGTTCAGCTCGGCAATTCGTTCGCTACGTGCATCAATGTGGCTGATTTCTTCGCTCGACAATACCTTGTTGTTGGGATCGGCCGCTGCACGATTTTGTTGTAACAAACGATGTGCTGCTGCCGCTTTAGTCGATTTGCGCTCACGTTGAATGGCGACAGGCTCAGTCTGTACTGACTCCGGCGCTTCGCTGATATGGGCCGGTGCGACGACTGGCTCAATTGGGCTTAATGCTGCAGGCGTGGGTTGCGCCTGAGTGTTCAGAGTTTGTAAAACAGCGTGGCGAATCCATTGTGGATTGAGGCCTAGCTCATTAAGAATGAGTGCGCGGCGATTCATGCCTTATCCTCCAAATGCAGGGTATAGAGCAGTGCATCTTCTCTACCTTCGTTTGTAGGGTAATACCCCTTGCGTCGACCGGATTGTGTAAAACCTTGCTTGGCATATAGTGTTCGTGCTGCGGTATTGGACTCTCGAACTTCTAAAAACAGCGTCACGACGCTTTGTCGGCATAATTTTTCTTGTAATGCCGTGAGCAGCTGGTTTGCTTTTTGTTGACGCTGCCATTGTGGCGCAATGGCAATAAGTAGTAATTCCGCCTCGTCCAAAGTGATCATGCAAACGCTAAAACCAATTAATTCATCGTGCAGCCACAGGCCATCGCATTGATGGTGATTGAGTGAGTCGAGCCATTGCGCCGCTGTCCAAGGATGAGGGTTGGTTGCGGTATCAATGGCAAGCACGGCGGCAAGATCGGCTTCAGTCAGCCGTTTTAGCATTATTTCTGCACCCGTTCATGGGTTTTAAGCGCCACTTTGTCACGTAAATAAACCAGCTCTGCTTCATCAGCAGGACGGCCTTGGCCGGCCGCAAAAATAGGCAAAGCAAGCGTCAGTAATTGCGCCGCATGGGGGAAGATCTCGCTACGAACGGTGTCGATTTTGGCACCTAAACGCGCTTCGAGTGCCGCTGAATATACGCTAAAACCATTGCCGACGCCGGTGTAGCCATCGCCATCAGGCATAGGCACGTCTTCGGGGTTACACACCAAGGCTTCAACAAGCGTAGTCCATTGACCATTGCGTTTTTCAAACGCCGAAAAGTAAACTTGGTTCATGCGGGCATCTAGACAACTCACTACCCGTATTGCGCCACAAGCCTCTGCAATCGCGAGTAAGGTCGATATACCGACTACAGGTATATTACGGGCAAATGCTAATCCTTGAGTAATGCCACAGCCGATACGTAAGCCAGTAAATGAGCCGGGTCCACTTGGATAGGCGATGCCTTCGATATCGCGCATGGTGAGACCGCATTCATTCAAAAAAGTCTGTAAATACGGTAGCGTGACTTCACTTTGTTTTTGTCCAACCAGCCATTCGCGTGACACGATCCCACTGGGGGTATTGATGGCAAAAGACAAATGTTCGGATGAGGTTTCAATCGCTAAAAAAGGCATGGCTAGGGGCTCAAATGGACAAGCAAAGAATGAAGTGTGATTCTAACACGCCAACTGCGTGGCGATTGCTGCCGATTGCCTGAGTCTGGCTTATCATGGGCAAATGAAATCTTACCTACTGCTACTATTGTCTTTATGGCTGCTGCCAGCTTACGCTGAGCATGCAATTTCGCTTGGCGATGCGCCTAAGTACGCCGCTGGCTTTACTGCGTTTGATTATGTGAATCCAGTCGCGCCAAAGGGCGGGGCGATTACATTGCCCAATCCGGATCGGCGCAATAGTTTTGACTCATTCAATCCTTTTATCATCAAAGGCACCTCAGCCGCTGGCTTAGGAGCGCTAATGTTTGAGTCGCTCGGTGTGATGAGTTGGGATGAAACTGCCACCATGTATGGGCTATTGGCCAAAGAGATCAAAGTGGCCAAGGATGGCTTATCGGTGACGTTCGTTTTAAACCCTGCGGCGCGGTTTAATAACGGGCAAAAGGTGACGGCTGCCGATGTCAAACACAGTTTTACCGTCCTCAATAGTCGCTTGGCTGCACCGCAATATGCGTCGCAATTGCGCGATGTGGCTAGCGTTGATGTGATTGATCCGCAAACCATTGTGTATCGCTTTAAAACTGCCAATCGTGAATTGCCGCAAATCGTCGGTACGCTGCCGGTGTTTTCTCAGCAATGGGGGGCAGGCAAGACCTTGGATAAAATCGCTTTAGAACCGCCGATTAGCAGTGGGCCGTACCAAATTAAAGACTATAAGCTCGGCCAATCCATTCGTTATCAACGGCGCAGTGATTACTGGGGCAACAATCACCCAACACGGCGTGGGCAATATAATTTTGATCAAATTACCTATCGTTATTACCAAGATGAAACCGCCAAACTCGAGGCGTTTAAAGCCGGAGAATTTGATTTCATCACCGAATATGGTGCGCGTTTGTGGGCGCGACAATATCAAGGCCCTAAGTTTCGCTCGGGGGAAATTAAAAAAAGCGAATTGCGTCACCACAATAGCAGTGGCATGCAAGGCTATGTGATGAACTTACGTCGGCCGCTGTTTGCCGATCTGCGCGTGCGGCAAGCCTTAGGCTTGGCGCTCGATTTTGAATGGTTAAATCGCCAATTGTTTTACAGCCAATATCAACGTCTCAATAGCTTTTATGCCAATAGCGAACTTGCCGCCAGCGGCGCGCCGACCGCGCAAGAATTACAACTATTAAAGCCACTGCAATCGCAATTACCTGCAGCAACATTCAGCACGCTCGCGGCGCCACCCAACACCGATCCGCCCAATTCATTGCGGCAAAACCTTAGGCAAGCGCGCGAATTATTAAAACAAGCCGGTTGGCAATACCGCGATGGCGCTTTGCGTAATGCGCGAGGCGAGGCTTTTGAATTTGAGCTGTTAGATGATGGCGGCCCTATGGGGCGGGTGTTTCCGCCCTTGGCTCGTAATTTAGCCAAACTGGGCATCGTCGTTAAACAGCGCGATATTGATTTTGCTTTATACCAACGCCGACTCGATGATTTTGACTTTGATATGGTGGTGTTGCGCTTTCCGAATGTGCAAAGCCCTGGCCAAGAGTTGCTTGATTATTACGGCAGTCAAGCCGCCGACACCAAGGGCAGCAGCAATGTGATGGGATTAAAAAGTCCGGCGATTGATCGCTTGATTGATCATGTGTTGCAGGCGCCCAATCATCAGCAGCAAATCACCGCAGTCCACGCTCTTGATCGCGCCTTGCTCGCTGGGCATTACATTATTCCGCACTGGTATAGCGCCACTCACCGCGCCGCATGGCGCGACCGCTTTGCGATGGCTAAAACGATGCCGCTGTATTATCAAGCGGGGGATTGGATGTTGGCGACATGGTGGCTTGCCCCACATTAAACAGGCTGCGCATCCCGTGATTACGGGTCGGGCGGTGCTCGGAATCCTCATGTACCTTGTGTACATTCCGGTTCCTGTGCGCCGGTCTCCCCGCACTGACGGGCGCTCGCTCGGTTTAATGCGGAGCATGGGTACTAGTTTAGATTTTTAAGCGCGTAGATGGGCTTAGCCGTATTTCGGCGATACCCATTATTGCTCACGTTGATGGGTATCGCTTCGCTCCACCGATCCTACTTTCGAAGGTTTTCCATGCTGCAATACATCCTCAAACGATTACTGCTAATGATCCCCACCTTGCTGGGCGTGTTGTTGGTGAGTTTTATCGTCATTCAATTTGTTCCCGGTGGGCCGGTGGAGCAGATGGTGTATCAGCTTAAAGGGCGCGGTGCTGCTGGGGCGGCGGGCAATACGTCGGTTGGGTCGTCAAGCAGCTATCAGGCGGCGCGGGGTTTAAGCGAGGAGCAGCTCAGCCAAATCAAGGCGCAATATGGTTTTGATCAACCGGCGCCGGTGCGATTTTGGCAAATGCTGAAAAACTACGCGACGTTTAATCTGGGCGACAGCTGGTTTCGCCACGCCAGCGTCACGCAATTGATTTGGGATAAATTGCCGGTGTCGATGAGCTTGGGGATTAGCAGTTTGCTGCTGACCTATTTGATTGCGGTACCGCTGGGCGTGGCCAAAGCGCTGCGCCATGGTTCGCGTTTTGATGCGGTGACCACGGTGATGCTGATGGTGGGGTATGCGATTCCCTCTTTTGTGTTGGGGGTGGTGCTGTTGGTGTTATTCGGTGGCGGTTCATTTTGGGCGCTATTTCCGTTGCGTGGCTTAACCTCGGATGATTTTGCGACGATGTCTTGGTCGGCGCAGCTGATGGATTTTTTCTGGCATTTGGCCTTGCCGGTAACCGCCATGGTGGTGGCAGGATTCGCAAGCTTAACGATGCTGACCAAAAATAGTTTTTTAGAGGAGATCCATCAGCAATATGTCAGTACAGCGCGGGCTAAGGGTTTGACTGAGCGCCGCATTTTTTGGCGACATATTTTACGTAATGCTGCGCTGCCCTTGGTGGTGGGCTTGCCGGAGGCGATGATTGGTGCTTTTTTTACCGGCAGTTTATTGATTGAAACGCTATTTTCGCTCGATGGTTTGGGGCTGTTGGCTTACGAATCGGTGATTCGCCGCGATTATCCGGTGGTCTTGGGTACGCTGTATTTCTTTACTTTATTGGGTTTGCTTGGGCGCTTGCTGTCAGATATCGCGTATGTGGTCGTTGATCCTCGCGTGCAGTTTGGTGCGGTGGGGGCAAACACATGAGCGCGCTGCATTCAGTAGGACCATGGGCGCGAGCTTGGGGGCGGTTTAAATCGCAACGGCGAGCGCTGGTTAGTTTATGGCTGTTGGGGATTTTAATGGGCATCAGTTTGCTGGCTGAGCTGGTGTCTAACGACAAGCCTTACGTGGTGCGTTATCAGCAGCAACTGTATTTTCCGCTGTTTAAAACCTATCCAGAAACCACTTTTGGCGGGGACTTTCCGACGCCAAGCGATTATCTTGATCCATTTATGCAGCAGCAATTGGCCAGCGAGGGCAATTGGGCGATCTTTCCGCCAAATCGTTATGCCGCTGATACGCTCAATTATTTTGCTAGTGCGCCCAATCCAGCGCCGCCGTCGCGCGACAATTTACTCGGAACGGACGATAAAGGGCGTGATTTATTGGCGCGATTATTATATGGCTTTCGCACTTCGGCATTGTTTGCGCTGGCATTGACCTTAACCGGCTCGGTGCTTGGCGTGGTGATTGGCGGGATTCAGGGCTATTTTGGCGGGCGCGTGGATTTATTTGGCCAGCGGATTTCTGAAATTTGGGCGGCATTGCCTGAGCTGTATTTGCTAATTATTTTTACGGCGATTTTTGCGCCCAGTTTGAGCTTATTGCTGATTTTGATGACGCTATTGGGTTGGATGGGCTTGGCCGATTACACGCGCGCGGAGTTTTTACGTCATCGCAATCGAGAATATGTGCTGGCCGCGCGCAGTATGGGTTTGAGCGATTGGCAAATTATTCGTCGCCATGTGTTACCCAATAGCTTAACGCCAGTGCTGGCGTTTTTGCCGTTTCGAATGGGGGCGGCGATTTTGGCGCTGACCAGTTTAGATTTTCTTGGGCTGGGTGTGGGCCAACAAACCGCGTCGCTCGGTGAATTGTTGGCGCAGGGGAAGGCCAATTTAGATGCATGGTGGATTTCGATGTCGACCTTTGCCGTGTTGCTGACCTTGATGTTGCTGCTGGTGTTTATTGGTGAAGGTCTAAGGCAAGCACTTGATCCGCGCAGCAAGTGAATTGAGATAACGCGGGTCACCACAGCAAGCCTAAGCTGAGCTTGGGTGGTGACCAGCAGTCAGATGGATTAAAACACATCAAAAACTAAGACTTCCGCCGCTTGGCCATTTTGGATTTTGAGTGCGTCTTCTTGTTTGAGCATCATGGCGTCGCCCGCGTCGAGGACTAAACCATTGATTTGAACTTGCCCTTTGGCGACATGAAGATAGAGTTTTCGACCCGGCAAGATCGGCATTTCGGCGTGTTCTGCGCCGTCAAACAATCCCGCGTACAGCTTCACATCTTGTAAAATCGTCACCGAACCGGCTTCACCTGTTGGGCTGGCGATCAGGCGCAATTGGCCGCGTTTATCGGCGTCGCTAAAGGTTTTTTCTTCGTAAGACGGCGCGCCGCCTTTTTGTGCGGGCAAAATCCAAATCTGTAATAAATGCGTTTCAGTGTCGTTACTGGGGTTGTATTCACTATGGCGCAACCCCGTACCGGCGCTCATTCTTTGTACATTGCCGGGTAATATCACCGAGCCATTGCCCATACTGTCTTGGTGGGCTATACCCCCTGATAACACATAGGTAATAATTTCCATGTCTTGATGCGGATGCATGCCAAAGCCCATGCCCGGTGCAATTCGATCATCGTTGATGACGCGCAGTGCGCCATAATGCATATGCGCTGGGTCGTAATATTCGGCAAATGAAAAACTAAAGTGAGAGTCGAGCCAACCATGGTTGGCGTGACCGCGTTCAGTGGCTTTTCTTAAGGTAATCATATTAAGCCCTTCATTAATTTTGAATGATGTATGCCATAATATGCTTAGGTTTACTGCTGTGATAGCAAAAAAATAGCACGATATCATTCAAATTTTTGGAACAAGACTATGTTGCGTCTTTCTTTAGAAGCCCTAGAAATCCTTGACGCCATTGCCCGGCGCGGCAGTTTTGCTGCGGCCGCCGCTGAGGTGCATCGCGTGCCCTCGGCAGTCACCTATATGGTGCGAAAATTAGAAGATGATTTGGGCGTCGAAATTTTTGATCGCAGCGGTCATCGCGCGCAGTTAACGCCGGCAGGGCTTGAGCTACTGAATGAAGGTCGACACTTGTTATTGGCGGCCGGTGAGCTCGAATGCCGTATTAAGCGCGTGGCCACGGGGTGGGAAACCGAGCTGGTGATTGCAGTGGATACCGTGCTGCCGTTTGAATTAATTTGGCCGATGATTGCGCAATTTGATGCTTTGCAATCGGGCACACGCTTGCGTTTTATTGAAGAATCTTTGGGTGGATCTTGGGAGTCATTGCAAGAGCGCCGCGCTGATTTAGTGATTGGCGCCATTAGTCATTTGGGCAATCATTCGGCAACGCAATCGAGCCATGTCTTGGGTGAGCTCAGTAGTGTTTTTGTGGTCGCGCCGAGTCACCCTTTAGCCAGCGTAAGTGAGCCACTGGCTGCGAGTATGATTCAGCAATATCGGGCGATTGTGGTGCCCGATTCTTCGCATCATTTATTGCCGTATACGATAGGTTTATTGTCAGGACAGCAAACTTTACGCGTGCCCAGTATGCAGCATAAGGTGAACGCGCAAATTGCCGGGCTGGGGTGTGGTTATTTGCCTTTGGCGCTGGCGGCGGCGCCTTTAGCTGATGGGCGCTTGGTGGCCAAAGCGGTGGCGGAGGTGAGCCCGCCGATTCGGATGTGTTTTGCGTGGCAAAATAATAATGTCGGCCATGCATTAAAATGGTGGCTTGATTTCTTGATGCACGACGTTAGCATTAAACAATGGCTAGCACGCGGCGTGAATTAATGTTGATCGCTAGCGCAGGCCAGTTTTAAAGCTCAATCCGATTACGACCTAAGCTTTTGGCGCAATACAGCGCTTGGTCGGCGCGTTCAATTAAGCTGCTGAGCGTGTCGCCTTGATGCGCTTGCGCTACGCCAATACTGATGGTCACAGCGCGCCCACCCAAGCTGGCTGGCCATGGATGTTTTTCTACTTGGTGGCGAATACGTTCGGCGACTTTGGCTGCCGAAAATAAATTTAATCCGCGCAACGACAATAAAAATTCCTCTCCGCCATAGCGCACCGGTGTGTCAATATCGCGGCAAGCACGTTGCAAAATAAAGCCCAGTTCCCGCAATACCTCATCGCCGACTAAATGCGAAAAATCGTCATTGATTTTTTTAAAGTGGTCGAGGTCCAACAATAAAATCGACAATGGTTCTTGCTCGCTAATGCTGCGTAATTGCTGTGGCAAATGGGTGTCGAGCCAACGGCGGTTGGCGAGTTTGGTGAGCGGATCTTGCTCGACTTCGGTGCGTAATTGATCGAGTTTTTGGCTTTGCTGGGCCTGTACTTCGATCAGTTGGCGGTTTTCTTGGCGACTAATTTCCAAACTAAAGCGGGTTTCTAGCTGCGCTAACTGCTTGAGAATACGCGGCTCTAGTTCTAAAATCGGCGCGCGTTTGGCTAGGCCGTGCTCTAAATCGTGCGCCGCTTGCAAGGCCAATAAGGCTTGTTTGGCTTGCCCCATTTGCTCGTAAAGGGTAGACAGCGCGAGTAAACAATCGCGCAGTAATTGCATAAATTCGCTGTCTTTGGCGATGGCTTGCGCTTCAAGTAAACATTGTTCGGCCTCTGAGTGGCGCTGTTGTTGGGTGTAGATCAAACCCAGTTGATGCCCACACTTGATTTGCGCCCAGAAGTGATGCGTTTGTTCGGCGTAAGTTAAGGCTTGGCATAGATAGCGAATGGCCTCGTCGGTTTGATTCAGTTGCACTAAGGCTTGTGCGCGCCAAAGATAGGATTCGGCCAGTTCGTGGTGAAACTGATGTTGCTGGATAATCGGGTCGGCCTCATCGAGTAATCTGAGGGTATCGGTAGGGCGCTTAAGCCACATGGCGTCTGCAGCCAGATACAGCCGAATGGTGCAGTAAATATAGGGGGTGGCAATATTGCGACAATATTGCAGCGCTTGCAGATGCAGTTTATAGGCGCGTTCATGTTCATCGGCGGCATTAAAAATACCGCCAATCGAAATAAATGCGGCGATTGCAGTGGTGGTATCGCCAAGTTCCAAGCCAAGTTCAATGCAGTTGAGCCACAATTGAATCGACTGCCGATAATTGCCCATCGTGTACATTTGATCGGCAAGTTGATTCATGATTTGTAAGCGCTCTAAAGCCAAATCAGCAGTTTGCGACAAATCAAACGCTTCGTTCAGCGTGCTGCTTAAGGCATAGCTTTGCCCTAATTCAGTTTCGGCTTGGGCTTTGAGCAGTAAGAGGGCAATTTTTTGCTTAGGATTGGCGCGAGGGTTGGCGCTATTTACTTCATGAATCAAGGCCAGGGCAGGTAAAGGGGCATGCAGCTCTAAATTGTGGCTAATTTGTTGCAGCTGACTACTAAATAAGGTGGCATGGTTCATGATAGGGCGGCATCCGAAAAAAGCGTGGCCTCAACTTGGGTCAATACATCGGTGAGCGTATGGTGTGCTTGAGCCCGCATTGCCGCCGTAGTCGTCGGTCCGGTTTCCCACGGGAGTAACTGCAAAATTTGGTCAAGGTGATGCTGTGTTTGCAATAGGTCGGCATGGCTGATGCTGGGCGTCAATATGACGTAAACGCCATTGGCGTAATGGCAAAGCACACTGTACTCGTCACAGAGGGCCGAGAGTAAAAATAGCCGTTGCTGATGGATATGGACATTGGTTGCCAAACTAAAACGAATAAAGATTAAACCAACGGCCACTTTGTCTTTGATATGTTGTTGTAATTGGGCTAGCCAAAAGTGACGAATCAGCACTTTATTCAAGGCGTCGTTTTTTTTGATGCTGATTTCATTTTTAAGTAACTGCTGCTCTTTTTCTATTTTTTGGGCCAATTGCATTAATGGTAATGAATTGAAATTATGTAAACCGTATTGCTGTTGTTGGGCGAGCGCGCCTAATTCTAATTGCCGATGTATTTTAAAATGATTTAAAGCTTCATCCCAATGTTCTTTTTTTTCGGCGTATTGCGAACGGATTAAAGCGATTTGGCTTAAGAATGCATATAAATGAAAATGCTCGGCCAGTGCGCTAGCGCGATTGAGTTGTGGCGTTGGATCACTATTTTTAGCCAAGGCCACTTGCGCCAAACTCACTTGCGTTAAGCATTGAGCCCACGCCAGATTGTCGTGTTCCGCAATTTGGGCCCATGCTTGAATACATTCAGCATGCGCTTGATCGGTGAGATTCAGTGATAACCAAACGCGAGCGCGATAATTATAGATTTCGGCATGCCAAGTTGGATTGGTGTATTTACTGACGTGTTGCGCTGCTTGCGAGAGGCTCACCAGTGCCTCATCAAATAAACCTTGTTTTAGATGTTCACGACTTAAACAAATGGCCGCTTTGGCGGCTAATTGCGCGTCGTTAATTTGATTGGCGCGAGTTAATGCTTCATTGAGTGCCGCTTGCGATTTATCGTATTGCAAATCGAGCGCCCATAAATTACCTAAACCAATCAGCACTTCAATATGTAATGACTCAATACGCAAAGTGCGAAGTAATTTAAGGCATTTAAGCCATGCACTTAAGGCCAGGGTATAGCTTGAATCCGCAACGTGAATCAGGGCGGATAGATGATACCCCTCGGCTAATAAATCGTCGGCATGATTTTGTTTGGCGTAGCGCAAAGCTTGGCGTATGGCGTGTTTGGCCGCAGCATAATCCATGTCGGCCCAATGAAATTGGGCTTGCAATAAAATCGCTTCGGCAATGCCGTGTTGGTATTCAATTGCTTGAGCGCTAATTTGAACCGATTGTGCTTGTTGCAACAATGCTTTGGATGACACTGGGATTTGCTGTTTGAGTGCGAACAATTGCAGATCAATAGATAAAATATTCTCAGCCATCATGACGATTTATTTCTTTAAAAATCGAACGTGAATTCGATTTAATATATTGATGAAGTAATGGTATGTAGTGTAACTGATTTGTACTACATGCTATCAAATGGCGTTGAATTTATTAAAATAAATAGCATTTTAAATACATAAAGATAAAGCCAAGCACGAGGGCTTGGCTTTATGCGTTTAAAGCAATCGTGAATTAAAAATTATTTGCTAGCTTCAACCTGAATGCGCAGCGTGACTTCGTCACTCACTGCAGGCACATAAGCACTCATGCCAAAGTCGCTGCGTTTAATGGTGGTGCTTGCATCTGCGCCACACGCTGGCTTTTTACTCATCGGGTGTGGGCTGCATTTGAAATTGGTCACTTTAAGCGTAACGGGTTTACTCACGCCCAATAAAGTTAACTCACCCACCACACTGACTAGTTTGTCGCCAGCAAATTTAAAATCGTTGCTTTTGAAGGTCATGGTTGGGAATTTTTCGGTATTAAAAAAATCTTCGCCTTTTAAATGCGCATCGCGTTTTTCCCAACCTGAGCGTAGGCTAGTGGTGTCGATGATGATATTGGTCGCGCCAGTTTTGGCGGCTAAATCGAGCGTGATGGTGCCGCTGCTTTTATCAAATGAGCCACGCTGAGTTGAGTAACCGAGATGGTTGACTTCAAATGACGGCAAGGTATGCGATGGATCAATGGTGTAGACCTCGGGTGCGGCAAAGGCCGTTGCAGCAAGAGAGGCAAAAAGAACCGAGCGAATAAATTGATGCATGGTTAAAAACTCCAGTGGGGTAAGTCGATACAAAGTTTGATACGCGCAGTGAATGACAAATCAGCGCTCTGCGCGCAGCAAATTTTAACGGCGCTATGGATTAATCTGCTTTGCCTGTGACTAGCAGTTTGTATTTCACAATGACTTCGTCGGCCACTGTGCCGGTGTCGGCCCAAACGCCGTCACCAATTTTGTATTGCAGGCGCAGCACCGGAATGCTGCCTTCAAGTAGTAAATCATTGCCGATCGCTTTAGCCATCATGGTGCCGCTGACGTCATGACTGATGCCTTTCATCATGAGCTTGCCTTTGGTTTCAAATTTACCACCGCCCAATGCTTTAACGCTGGTGGCAGTAAATGTCGCTTTAGGATTACTCGCAATATCAAACCAAGCTTTTTTCTTGGCTTCACCATTCCCGTCAGGCCCACCCACATCAATGCTGGCGAGATCGACGATGATTTCAGCTTTAGCCGTTTCTGGCTTGGCGGGGTTGAAGTTAATTTTGGCAGTAAAGTTTTTAAAATTACCGTCAACAGGGGTATTCATTTGTTTGAAGGTAAAGCTAAGCTGACTTTTTCCAGTGACTAGTGTTTGTGCGGCAATAGCATTGCTGCCAATGAGTAATAAGCTTGCGGCAATCAAGGAACGAAACATGGTGCTCTCCAGCGTTAAATCTTTATTTTTTATTTAAAAAAGGCAACATGCGAGCAAGGGTGGCGTCTTTATCAATGACTTGATGTTTAATCGCTCCCGCAATATGCAATACGATCAGCGTTAATAGGGTGTAAGCGATGACTTCGTGTGCACTGGCAAGCCAATTGCCAATCACTTCGTTTTTCTGAATTAAATTAGGTAGTTCAAACTTGCCAAGATACACCACCGTAAAGCCTTTGGCCGAACTCATCAACCAGCCAACTAAAGGCAGGGAAAACATCAATAAGTACAATAAATGATGCACACCAATGACGAGTTTACGCTGCATCGCTGGCAACTGAGGGTCTACTGCTGGCGTGCCTTTGAGCAATTTGTAGCCAAAGCGAACGAAAAATAAGCCAAGCACGGTGATACCCGTCCATTTATGCCAGTTAATCATTTTAAATTTATCTGGCGATAAGGGCATATCGGCAAAAACCCATGCCAAAATAAATCCCGCAATGATCAGTAGTGCCATCAGCCAATGCAGGCTGATTTGCAAGGGATCATAATTTTTGGGCGCTGAATGTTTCATGTTGTATGTTCCTTATTCAGTATTTCTGAATTGTGTAGGCATGATAAGCGTTCACGATCTTTACGAATAGCGTAAATACTTGTGTATTTTGTTCAAATATTTTGAACTTTAGCTTTGCGCTGCATTTGGCGAGCGTGAAGCACGAGTCAATATACGATGACTTTTTGTCACTTCACAATCGAATACGCTTGAATACGCACACCCTGCGGAAAACCAGTAGAATTGCGCGAAAATCAAAATAGCAATAGGGGGTTTCAAGTGGAAGAGATTGAAAAGTTTATTGGCGGATTTCGCCGCTTCCAACATAAATATTTTGGTGAGCATCGGGATTTATTTGCCGAGTTGCAATCAGGCCAAAATCCAAAAACATTATTGATAGGCTGTTCTGATTCACGCGTTGATCCTGCGCTGTTAACCGATTGCAATCCGGGGGATTTATTTATTGTTCGTAATGTGGCCAATTTAGTGCCGCCGTATGAAATTGACGGCGCATTTCATGGGGTTTCGTCAGCGATTGAATACGCGGTTGAGCATTTAGAAGTCAGTAAAATTATCGTGCTTGGTCATTCTGGTTGTGGCGGGATTCAAGCTTTGATGGAAGCGAGTGAGCCGAAAACCGAGGCCAATTTTATTGGTCGCTGGGTAAGAATTGCCGAAGCCGCTCGTGATCAGGTCAAACGTGAATTGGCACATAAATCACCGGATCGTCAAATTCGTGCTTGCGAAATGGCGGCCATTATCGTTTCTTTGGATAATTTGATGAGCTTTCCGTTTATTGCTCGCCGAGTTCAAGAAGGATCGTTGAGTTTAATTGGTTGGTATTTTGATATTTTACGCGGTGCTTTATACGATTTTGATCAAGAAAAAAATTCGTTTCAAGCCTTGGTGACGTCGTTAAAAGAATAAAAATGGCTTTGAGTGACTCAGCGATCGGCCTAAAGGTCAGTCGTTGAGTTGCTCAAAGCTATTTGAATAGATTGGCCTATTTTTTTGCGTTAACTTAAAGCTTAAAAATCTGTCTTAATTGCTGCGCTACGCCATGTTCATCATTGCTAGCAATCACTGGCGCATTGGGGTGGGCGGCTTTAAGTTTGGGGCTGGCATTGCCCATCACAAATGGATGCCCAGCTACCGCCAGTAGCTGAATGTCATTCTGACCATCACCAAAGGCGTAGCAATGTTCGGCATCTATCGAGAGTCGAGCTAAAACTGCAGTCAGAGCGTGGCCTTTGGATACGGTCGGTGCCATCACTTCTAAGCAATCATCAGCAGAAAAAGTAATATAAATCTGGTCGCCAAATCGGTCGATAATTTTGCTTTCAATGGCGGTGAGTGTGGCGTGATCGCCGATATATAAAATTTTGGCGATGTCTTCGCCATTGTGGTGTTTTAAGTCGGTAACTTGATAACCAAACCCCGAGTCTTTGTAATACACCCCCACTAATTCTGGACATTCCCGTTCAACTAACCAGCCGGCATCCACATAGGCATTGAGTAATGAGCCATTAGAAAACTCAGGCTGCATTAAAGCGCGTGCGAGTTCTGGGTCTAGATTTTCGGCAAAAATCTCATTGTTTGCTGGGTCATGAACACGTGCGCCGTTCGACGTAATGAGGTGGGCACTCACGCCGAGCGTTTCACGAATCCCTTGTACATCTAAAAAATGACGTCCTGTGGCAATGGCAATCTGCACGCCTTGTTGAGCAAGTGCTTGGAATGTGGCGGCAGTGAACGCATCGACTTTGTGTTCATGATCAAGCAACGTGCCATCCAAGTCAGAAACAATCAATTTTTGCATGGGGTCAATCCTAGGGATTTATCAGTGTGCTGTAATTTTACGCCGCAAAGCGATTGAATGCGTCAGTAATAATGCCATTGGGGTTCAGCTTTAGCGGTGAGAGGGGGGTGAAAGCGGTACAATTGGGACTAAATATAAGGACGGTTTTGATGAATAAAACGGATGTCATTGTGATCGGTGCTGGTGCTGCTGGCTTAATGTGCGCGGCCACTGCTGGCCAGCGTGGCCGTCAGGTGGTCTTGATGGATCACAGTGAAAAATTAGCTGAGAAAATTAGAATTTCTGGTGGTGGACGTTGCAACTTCACCAATCTGAATGTTCGGCCGGAGTGTTATCTCTCAAATAATTCGCATTTTGTGAAATCAGCACTCAAGCAATTCACGCAGTTTGATTTTATGGCTTTATTGGATAAGCACGGCTTAACGTATCACGAAAAAACCTTGGGGCAATTGTTTTGTGATCAAAACTCTCAAGGCATTATTGAGATGCTCAAAGCGGAGGTCAATTTGGGCGATGTGATTTGGCGCATGGGGACTGAAGTCATCGCGGTAGCACAAGTAGCGGGGCAATTTCAAGTGACGACTGCGACCGAAGTTTGGCTTAGCGATGCATTGGTGATTGCCACAGGGGGCTTATCTATCCCGCAAATTGGCGCAACGGCCTTTGGCTACGAAGTGGCGAAGCAATTTGGGCTCAATTTACAACCTTTGGCGGCAGCATTAGTGCCTTTGACCTTTCAAGCCGAAGACTTATGGACTGAATTGGCCGGTGTTGCATTAGAAAATGTTGTGGTGAGTTGTGAAAATACATCATTTCGCGAGTCGATTTTATTGACGCATAAAGGCCTTTCTGGTCCGGCTATTTTGCAAATATCTAGCTTTTGGCAGGCGGGAAAAACGCTCGAAATTGATTTAATACCGGACCTAGATTTGGCTGACTTTTTAAGAACGGCCAATCGAGATGCCTTGTTATCGACGGTTTTAGCTGATGTATTACCAAAACGATTTGTAGGGGTATGGCTGGCTAAGTATGGTGAGATAAGGCCGCTCAAGCAATACTCTAGTAAAGAGTTGCAGCGATTAGAGGCTGAACTGCATCAATGGCAAATTAAGCCGTCAGGTAGTTTGGGTTATAAAAAAGCCGAGGTGACACGTGGTGGTGTCGATACAGATCAGTTGCAGTCTAAATCGATGATGGCGCGGGAAATTCCGGGTTTGTATTTCATTGGCGAGGTTGTTGATGTGACAGGCTGGTTGGGTGGTTACAATTTTCAATGGGCCTGGTCATCAGGATATGTTGCAGGAATGAATATTTAGGAATAGAGTAATACTACAGCAACAAAAGAGCAGTCTTCAATGATGATCTTATTGCTGATCTTTACTAAACAGTAGATAGGGGGCAATATTTGATTGATTCCAGTGTCATGTGTTTGGTGCCTAGCATTTAATGCTAATTAAGATCAATCTTTTGATCTCTGCCCATAGCGGCTTTAATATTTAGTTTATGTATTGCAAATTTGAAAGCAATCGAACTAACAGCTTTCAACAGGAATGTAATTACATTTCGATGTTCTTTGTATTGCACTGGTTTTTCGTAGTTGAACTGTAGCAAAGGAGGTCATATTTGATTGATTCCGATGTTTTTAGTTTGCTCAACCCTGGCTAGTTTTGCCATTTCTGATCATTATTATGATCATTGCCGTAGTGCAGTATTTTTGTAGCATGAAATAGTGATAGAGTTGCTTCACTTTACGGAGTGTCGATTTGGTACTCTTTTGATAAACCGTTACTTTGTTTTAACTGATTCATACTTTTTAGTTTAAACGTGCAGGTTGATCTTAATACCTGCGTCATTCATTTTAATGATTAAGCACTGTTTATAAACTGAAGTTTGTTTTTTGATAAAGTAGTTGGTTGTTATTTGTTGATCAATGTTTTTGTAATAAATGTTTTTGTAATAAATGTTTTTGTAATAAAAAAACGAGGCTTAATGCCTCGTTTTTGTTTGGTGCTTGACTCTTAAGTTAGTGCGAATGTTCAGTCTGACAGGCTTTGATTTTTCTATTGTTTAAATACAAAAATAGACTGAAATAAACCAATTTGCGCCTGCGTATAAAAATCAATAACTGCATTTTCATTTGTCACTTTGATGGTCAAACGCCACTGGCTATTTTAAGCCTAATACTTCTTGCATGTCGTAAAGGCCCGTTGTTTTTTGCTGTAAAAATCGAGCAGCACGTAGGCTACCTTGGGCATAAATAGTACGGTTGCTGGCTTTGTGAGTGATCTCAATGCGCTCGCCTTCTCCGGCAAAGACCACCGTATGATCACCAATCACATCGCCACCGCGTAGCGTTGCAAAGCCAATTTTGCCATCTTCACGTGGGCCAGTAATGCCTTCTCTAGACCACACTGCAATCTCGTTGAGTGACTGCTCCCATGCTTTGGCAATGGCTTGTCCCATTGCAATGGCCGTGCCTGAAGGGGCATCAACTTTATGTTTGTGGTGCATTTCGACAATTTCTGCATCATAACCATGATTAAGTGCACCAGCAGCAATCTCAAGTAATTTAAATACTAGATTGACGCCAATGCTCATATTGTACGCAGAAACGATGGCGATTTTTTGGCTTGCAGCTTCGAGCATGGCACGACCTGCTTCATCGAAACCGGTGGTGCCAATAATCATTTTAACGCCGTATTGCTGGCAAACAATCAGGTGTTCAAGCGTGCCTTCTGGACGGGTAAAATCAATTAAGATATCCGCATATTGCAATGCCGATAATTGATCGGTAATTAAAACCCCACAATTTTTTCCTGTGTGCGCACACGCATCTTGACCAATGGCGTCGCTACCTACACGATCGAGCGCCACGCTCAGTTCGACGTCATCCGAAGCGTGTACTGCTTCAATCAGCATGCGGCCCATTCGGCCGCTACTGCCAGCAATGGCGATTTTAATCGTCATAATTTAAAAACCTTCATTCAATAGCGGTTTCACTTCGATGATTTTTGAATCTGGATTGCTCGGGTCGACTGCCATCAATAAATTATCATTGGCAGGTGCTAATGGCCGAGTCTTCTCTGTTGGTGTTGGTGTTGCTGTTGGATCCGGTAAATAATCGCCATCCCAGCGTACTAGGCTGTTTTCATTAAAGAAAACCACAAAGTTTTTTGCCTCTTTGACTTTCCCGCCTCGGCTATCCCGATAAATATAATCCCAGCGATCTTTATGAAATGGATCGGTCAGTAAAGGAGTGCCAAGCGCAAAACGAACTTGCGAGCGAGTCATTCCCACTCGTAGCAAGGCAACTTGCTTGGCGGTGATTTCATTGCCCTGCGGAATATCTAGTTTATAAGGGGTGATAAAATTGACCACGCTGCAGCCACTTAATAATAGGCTGCCGGTCACAAATGCGGTTAGTAGTCTGGCCTTCATCTTGGTTTGATTCGCTCGTGGATGCCGGTGCGCGTCACCGGGAAACGCTATATCATAACCGGATTGTGTAACTCCCGCACGACTGGGGAACAAAGAAGGGTAGAACAATGAGCAAAGCGGCTGAATTAAAAGGCATGGGTTTGAAGGCGACAGGGCCAAGATTAAAGATCTTGAATCTGTTTGAAACCAGTGGTGCGCGCCACCTGACTGCCGAAGATGTTTATCGGATGTTATTGGTTGAAGAAATTGATGTCGGTTTGGCAACGGTATATCGAGTGCTCACTCAATTTGAGCAAGCAGGGATTTTGGAGCGTCATCATTTTGAGACCGGTAAAGCCGTGTTTGAATTAAAGCAAGAAGAGCATCACGATCATTTGGTTTGTGTGAAATGTGGTGCGGTTGAAGAGTTTTTTGATCCAGAAATCGAAGCACGACAAGACGCGATTGCGCTTAAGCATGGTTTTGAAATTCAAGATCATGAAATGTATATCTATGGCATTTGTAATCCCTGCCAAATTAAAGCCAAGAAATAAAGTTTTTGTGCAGATCCCGCTATGATTCCGTGGTTAGATCATCACTCAGCTTTTCCGCCGTTGACACAGGCGCTCAAAGAACCCAGTGGTTTATTGGCGGCGGGGGGCGACTTGTCGTCCGAGCGCATTTTAATGGCGTATCGGCAGGGCATATTTCCTTGGTTTATGCCCAACGAACCGATTTTGTGGTGGAGTCCCGATCCACGCATGGTCTTGTTTAGTCATGAGCTGGTTATCCCTAAGTCACTAGGCAAAGTATTGCGTCATCGTCCGTATCGTGTGACTTTTGACACGGCATTTAGTGCGGTGATGCAAGGTTGTGCAGCCCCGCGAGCCGGCGTTGCTGCAACGTGGATTAGCGACGAGATGCTGGCGGCCTATCACGCACTACATCAACAAGGGATTGCACACAGCTTTGAGTGTTGGATGGATGATGAGCTAGTGGGCGGTTTGTATGGTGTGGCCATTGGCAAGATGTTCTATGGTGAATCGATGTTTGCGCGTCGTTCAGATGCGTCAAAAATCGCCTTTGTGCACGCGGTGCAATGGTTGGCTGCGGCAGGTTTTGTCATGATTGATTGCCAAATGCATACGGATCATTTGGCGCGGTTTGGGGCCAGAGAGATTGCTCGTGATGAATTTATTGCTAAGCTAGAAGTTCAACTTGCCCAGCCTGGTCGACTTGGGCCGTGGTCATATTCCCATACCAATTAGCTTGTCTATAGGTGTCGCATGAACGATACATTTCGTAAGCATACAGTTCAATTGCAGTTTTATGCCACCGCCCCATATCCTTGTAGTTACTTAGAAGATCAGGCCGCCCGTTCACAAGTTGCAGTGCCTTCTGAGTTGATTTCCACTGGGGCTTATAGCCAATTAGTGCAGCAAGGTTTTCGCCGTAGTGGTTCGTTTGTGTATCGGCCGTGGTGTGATCATTGCCAAGCCTGCGTTGCAGTGCGTTTGCCGGTACTGGATTTTGTTGCCAGCCGTAGTCAGCGCCGTGCTTTAAAGCACAATGAGTCGCTCAAGGTGCGGATTATGAAACTTGAGTTTCGCGAAGAGCATTTTTTGTTATACCAACGTTATCAGCAATCTCGGCATAGCGGCGGTGGTATGGACCAAGACGGGCATGAGCAATACCGTGGGTTTATTTTAAAAAGCCAGGTGGCGAGTTTTTTGGCCGAATTTACCGAAAATGGCGTGGTCGTGATGGTCAGTTTGATCGATCAGCTCGATGATGGACTTTCGTCGGTGTATACCTTTTTTGATCCTGACCTGCCGGCGCGTAGTTTGGGGGTTTTTAATGTGTTGTGGCAAATTGGCTTAGCTAAGCAGCTGGGCTTGCAATACGTGTATTTGGGCTATTGGATTAAAGATTGCCGCAAAATGGAATACAAAACCCAGTATCGACCGATTGAGGGTTTACTCAATGGTAAATGGCAGCTATTGAAGGGTATTTAGTTCTATACGGTTATTGATATAGCTTAGAGATGAATACCTGCTTAAATCCTTTAAATTGAATTGGGTGGCAACTTGGAACTCTTCGATTTTTGTTGAGTCTATCGGTCAGTGAATATTTAACAAAGGCCCACAATGCAAGCGATGACTTTGTCTGAAATCGAACAGCTTCGAATTGAATGCCGCAGCATGGTGGCCAAGCAATCGATGGTGTCGGGCGCGATTGCCATAGTGCCGATTCCGGGGCTCGATATCGGTGCCGACGTGGCGATTATGTCGCGGATGGTGGAGCAGATTAATCAAAGGTTTGGCTTAAGTGCGGCGCAAATCAATCAGCTTAATCCGCAGTTAAAACAGCGCGTTTTTGTGATTGTTAGTTCGCTGAGCTCGAGTTTAATTGGTAAGTATTTGTCAAAAGAATTACTACTCTTGGCGTTCAAACGTGTGGGGGTTCGACTGGCGAGTAAGCAAGCAGCGAAATTTGTGCCGTTTTTAGGCTCCGCCATCGCCGCCGGAATTAGCTATGGCGCGATGCGCATGCTGGGTAACGCCCATATTGAGGATTGCTGCCAAGTGCTGATTCAGTTACAAAGCAACACGACCTTTGAGCATGAAACGACAGCTCGCGATATCTAGTCACTGCATTCGGTGGGATAATAGGGAATCTGATTTAAGGATTCTTGTATGTCGACCTCACCCAATACCATCCAGCATTTAATCATTCATCAATTACATAAAGAGCCCAATGGCCCGGCACGGGTGGCATTGAGCTCGACTGAAATGCCACTCAATAGTGCGGCGCAGCGTTTGGTCGACCATCTATGCCAGTTGTACGGCAGTCGCAATGGCAAAGGCTTTGGCAAGTTTGAAGAAGACGAGCATGAATATCCGATGCCGGCCTTGGTGCGTCGCTACGTGGATGATGCGGATTTTCTTGGGTTTTCTCAGCAAGCGATCGCGCAGTTGCAAGTGCGTGCCGAGCAAGAGGCTGAGGCCAGCGGCGGCTATGTGTTGATGGCGCACGTTAGCAATGGCGAGATGGACTTTCTCTTTTTTGCCTTGGTCGGCGAAGTGATTGGCACGGCCGTGAATGCAGAGATGCACCTGGAAGACAGCATTCACTTGGATATGGATCATTTGCGCGTTGCAGGGCGAATTGATTTGGGCGTATGGCAAGCCGGTGGTGAGCGTTATGTGAGCTTTTTGCGCGGTCGCGGCGATGTGGCGGCGTATTTTAAATTGTTCTTGGGTTGTAACGATATGGTCACGCCGCTCAAAGAAACCCAAAAGCTAGTTAAAGGGCTGGAACAATTTGTCGAGCAGCAAGCGCTGAGCGCACAAGATCGTGACGAAGTGTTTCAGCGGGCGCACAATTTACTCGATGAAATGGGCAATGAGCAGGGCGAAGTGAACTTAGCCGAGGTCGCCAGTCAAATTTATCCGGATGCGCCACAAGCATTGCAGGCGGCTTTGCAACATGAAGATCTGGGTTTGATCGATGGTTTTGTGCCAGATCGTCGAGCGATTAAACCGCTGATGCGCTTTAAAGCCGCTGCGCCAGAATGGAAGCTGGAGTTTGATCGTGCTAGCTTGCGCTCGGGCGCGGTGATTTACGACAAACACAGCGATACGCTGGTGCTGTCAAATATCCCAGACAAACTCAAAAAAGCCTTATTAGAACAATAAACAACAACGGGGTATTGCCTGCTTTGCTTTCCTGTTCATACAGTAGCGATGCATACCCTCATGGGTAAATGGACATCCATCGACGGGGTCTATTTTAGCGTTGTTTTATAGAACAAACGTTCTTTTTTGCCTTGCGATGATGGTTAGACTCTAGTATTGTGAACGTACGTTCTATATGGAGTCGCCATCATGTCAATTCGTTTTCGTCTCTCTGACCATGCCTTTTTGCAGCAGCAAGCTTTGCGTATCCCGCTAGCATTGCTTGAAGTTTGGGTGCAGCCAGCTTGGCGTGGCTCGGCGCAACTCTTATCAGTCCGGCATATTGCCCAATTGCCCGCCGCAGTACGCCCGATGGCGCAGCGTTTTATGGGGCTGTATATCGTGAGTGATGGACAAGGCATGATTACTCACATTGCGCAAATGACGCATCGCCTCGCGAATCCGGCACAAGAGATTGATTTTAATTTTGCGCCACGATCGATCAAGCTGGCCAATGCGTTCAATGGCACTCAGGCCACGGTATGGGGGCGCACTTCATTGAATGGTTCGGGTATTGCTTGCTGAGCAATTTAAAGTAAAGGCCACCGAGTAATATAGGTCTGATGCATCACAATGAGCAATGGCTGGACCAATATGAAAGATGGCGCGGCATGGACTGGGACTGGTAAACTCTAGCCCTATTATATTTCCGACTTTTTATAGGTTACTCATGGCTCAATATGTGATGTCTATGCTCCGAGTGAGCAAGATTGTTCCGCCAAAACGTCAAATTATTAAAGATATTTCATTGTCTTTTTTCCCTGGCGCAAAAATTGGTTTGCTGGGTCTGAATGGTTCGGGTAAATCGACTGTTCTGAAGATTATGGCTGGCGTTGAAAAAGAATTCGAAGGTGAAGTTCAGCATTTACCTAACATCAAAATTGGCTACTTAGCTCAAGAACCAGAGTTGAATGCTGAAAATACCGTGCGCCAAGAAGTTGAAAGTGGCTTAGGTGAAGTCTTTGAAGCGCAAGCTAAATTGGAAGCGGTTTATGTCGCTTACGCCGAAGAAGGCGCTGATTTTGATGCTTTGGCCGAAGAACAAGGTCGTTTAGAGGCGATTATTTCGGCCGGTGCGGGTGATAATTTAGGGCTGCAACTTGAAATCGCTGCCGATGCGCTGCGCTTACCCGATTGGGATGCGATCGTTGGTCAGTTGTCCGGTGGTGAAAAGCGCCGCGTTGCCTTGTGTAAATTGCTGTTGTCTAAGCCAGATATGTTGCTGCTCGATGAGCCAACCAATCACTTGGATGCAGAGTCGGTGGAATGGTTAGAGCAATTTTTGGTGCGATTCCCAGGTACTGTCGTTGCCGTAACGCATGATCGTTACTTCTTGGATAACGCCGCCGAGTGGATTTTGGAGCTCGATCGTGGACATGGTATTCCTTGGGAAGGCAATTATTCAACTTGGTTGCAAAAGAAAGAAGAGCGTCTCAAGTTAGAAGAATCCCAAGAGTCGGCACGTCAAAAAGCCTTAAACAAAGAATTAGAATGGGTTCGTCAAAACCCGAAAGGGCGTCAAGCTAAATCAAAAGCCCGTATTGCGCGCTTTGAAGAACTCTCTAGCTTTGAGCATCAAAAACGCAATGAAACACAAGAAATCTTTATCCCGGTTGCAGAACGTTTGGGCGAAAAAGTCATTGAATTTAAAGGGGTGAGCAAAGCTTTTGGTGAGCGCCTCTTGATCGATGATTTAAGTTTTAACGTACCCGCTGGCGCGATTGTCGGCATTATCGGGCCTAACGGTGCTGGTAAATCAACCTTATTTAAGATGATCGCTGGCAAGGAAGCACCCGATAGTGGTGAAGTTGAAATTGGTCAAACCGTGCAAATGGCGTTTGTTGAACAAAGTCGTGAAGGCTTAGAAAACGACAAAACGGTGTTCCAAGACGTTGCCAATGGCAATGATGTGATCAGCGTTGGCAAGTTTGAAATGAGCAGCCGTGCTTACTTAGGGCGCTTTAACTTTAAAGGCGGCGATCAAGCTAAATTAGTTGGTAATCTATCCGGTGGTGAGCGCGGTCGTTTGCATTTGGCTAAAACGCTACTCAAAGGCGGCAATGTATTGCTGCTCGATGAGCCATCGAATGATTTGGACGTCGAAACATTGCGTGCGCTAGAAGATGCATTGCTTGAATTTGCCGGTACGGTGTTTGTTATTTCGCATGATCGTTGGTTTCTTGACCGGATTGCAACGCATATCTTGGCCGCAGAAGGTAATTCACAATGGAATTTCTTTGACGGCAACTATCAAGAATATGAAGCGGATAAGAAAAAACGCTTAGGTGAAGAAGGCGCAAAACCAAAACGAATTCGCTATAAGCCAATTACACGTTAATTGCATTGATTAAAACAAGGAAGGCTTATCCCTTCCTTGTTTTTTTTTGCTTTCAAATCACTCATGTTCAATCTAGGTGTTGAAACCGCCGCAGTGCTTTTGGCACCCATTCAGTTTTTTGCGGCAAGTTTTATTTGAAACAAAGAATATCGTAGTAATTCATGACTAAAAAACCATGACTGATGGGTAATAGATGTTTTTATATTCAGAATAAAGCACAATCTTACGCTACTGAGGTTTCACTTTATTTATTTCATCGAGAAAGACTGCGTGACCAACACCCTTTCTAAGCCAGAGCAAGCAGAATCAATAGATTCTTTAGGGCGAATTCGTCATGTTTTGGTGGCATTGTTTATTTGTATTTTTGTGGCCACCTTAGTCATACAGGGTATTTCGATTTGGCGCAGCTATCAGGCGGCGCTGGCCAAAGCTGAGCAAGAAATGCTATTGCTCAGCCGCGCGTTTGAAGAGCATGTTGGTCGCACGATGGAATCGACCATGTTTGCTTTGTCGGCCATTGAGCAAGATGCGGTCTTTCAATCTTGCGTCGCCGTGAAAGACCCCGCGTGCTTGCATGCTTATCTACAGCGGGTTGTGGTTCGATATCCGCAATTAAGTAGCCTAGCTTTTGCTTGGGACACCGGCGAATTAGCCGCTTCCAGCGTGAAACATCCGATTGCAAAAATCAATGTCGCAAACGCACAATTTTTCCGTGTGGCAAGGTCACGCCCACAAGCACGATATTATATCGCTGAGCAGCAAAGCGACCCAATCATCCAACACGATGTGATTCCATTTGTAACCGCTATTTTGGATAGCAAAACTAATTTTTCAGGCGTTATTGTTGCGGGACTCAATCCGGATTATTTCCAAAAATTTTATAGTTCAATGGCCAATAATAAAGATATCGTGATTCGATTATTTCGTGATGACGGTATTTCTTTGGCACGCTATCCATTTTTAGCGGGTGAAGTAGGGCGGGATATATCGCATCAAGATTTCTTTGAGCGTGTTTCTAGCGGTACCGAAAAGGGCGTGTTTTATGAAAGTCATTCTTTAGATCAAGCTGCACGAATTTATGGCTGGCATCGGGTTGTCGGCTGGCCATTGGGGGTCTCAATTGGTATTGATCGAGATGCCGTGCTGGCCACTTGGTGGCGAGAAACGTATATCACACTAGGAATTGCATTAACGCTACTGCTGGCCGGATCGGCTTTACTCATTTATGTGTTGCGACAATTAACCCGATTAGAAAGAACTGAGGCTGATTTATATTTGACTAAAGTCGCCATTGAAAATGGTGCCGATATGGCCATTTGGCTCGATCCTGCTGGGCATATTCGCTATGTGAATGCCACAACCTGTCATCGATTTGGCTATGCCGAGCATGATTTGTTGGCAATGCGTTTTCGAGATATTAATCCGAATTTTAAACCCGATAGCTGGCCTAAATTCTGGGATTTATTGCGGCAACATCGACATTTATTCGATGAGATTTGTTTAAAAACCCGCACCGGAGAAACATTTCCGTGTGAAGTGCATTCCAATTACATTTTATTTAAAGGCCAAGAATATAACTGTGCCGTGGTGCGAGATATTTCGGAGCGGCGAATGCAAGAAGAAGCCATCGTTAAATCTGAGCAGCAATTGCGTTTGGCTTTAGAAGCATCGAGCACGGGTTTATTTGATATGCCATTAGATGGCCGCCGAACGGCGATTACCAGCCCGGAATATGATCGTTTATTGGGCTATGCGCCAGGTGAATTGGTTGAGACTTTTGATAAATGGAAAGAACAATTACATCCCATTGATAAAGAGCAAGCCGTTGCGGCCTATCGAGACTATTACGCCGGACATTCGGCACAATTTGCGGTGGATTTTCGGCGAAAAATTAAGCGCGGTGAGTTTCGTTGGTTTCAAACCCGAGGCAAATTTGTTGATTTTGATTCACGCGGTAAACCCAGTCGTTTAATTGGCACTATGACTGATATTACCGAGCGTAAAGAAGCGCAAGATCGCATTACTGAATTGGCCAATTTTGATAGCGTCACCGGTTTGGCTAATCGCAATTTATTGCGCGATGAGCTGCGTTTGGCCTTGGCCAGTGCGGAAAAATACAATCGCAAACTCGCGGTGTTATTTTTAGATTTAGATCGCTTTAAAACCATTAATGATTCTTTAGGCCATTCTGCCGGTGATATGGTGTTATCACAGCTGGCTACGCGTTTAAGACAGATTGTCGGCAAGCAAGACATCTTATCTCGCCTTGGTGGCGATGAATTTGTTTTGGTATTGGCCGACTTGCCCAATCCGTTGATTGCCGGTGATGTGGCTGATCGGATTTTATCGTCGTTTCAGCAATCATTTACTTTAGAAGCCGGTAATTTTGCAACGTCGACGTCGATTGGGATTAGTGTCTTTCCGGATGATGGGCATGATCCTGATGTGTTGATTAAAAATGCCGATGTGGCGATGTATCAGGCCAAAGCCAATGGGCGCAATAATTATCAATACTTTACTGCCGATATGAATACGCGGGCTTCGGAGCGATTGATTTTAGAAACCAGTATGCGTCAAGCGTTAGAGAATAATGAATTTGAACTGTATTTTCAGCCTCAGGTGAGCCTAGAAAACGGATTGATTATTGGCGCAGAGGCCTTAATTCGTTGGCATCATCCAGAAAAAGGCTTGGTTTCGCCAGTGAAATTTATTCCGATTGCCGAAGAATCACGGATGATTTTACCCATTGGTAATTGGGTGATGCTCGAGGCGTGTCGTCTTGCTGCACAGTGGCAACGTGCGGGGCTGGCGCCAATTAGCATCGCCATCAATATGTCGCCCATGCAATTGCATCAGGCTAATTTATTGCAACTGATTCAAACTGCACTGGATCAGTCAGGGCTGGCCGCTCAATATCTCGAAATTGAAGTGACTGAATCGGTCATGATGCAAGAAGTGGAGCAGGTGATGCTCACGTTGCAGGGCATTAAACGGCTTGGCGTCAAATTGTCTTTGGATGACTTTGGTACTGGTTATTCCAGCTTGGCGTATTTAAAGCGCTTTGCATTTGATAAATTAAAAGTCGATCAAAGCTTTGTCAGTGATATTAGTTCAGATCCGAATGATGCGGCGATTGTGATGGCGATCATCGGTTTGGGTAAAACGCTGGGCATGTCGGTATTGGCTGAAGGGGTCGAGACTGAGGCGCAATTGGCATTTTTGCGCTCGGCAGGAACGGATTCGATTCAAGGCTATTTATTTAGCCAACCCATCACTGCCGCGCAATTTGAAACTATGCAAATACAAAAAAAGGGTTTAGTTCTCTAGGGTCTGTTGACGTTTGGTTTGCCAACCGCGTTTATGCGGATTTTGGCCTGAGGCAAGGCACGAAGCGCGCAGCGTAGTTATTCTACGCCAGCGCTTTGTAACGCAGTATCTGGCCCTGGCAAATACCCCCTAGGGGTTTATTCGTCTTTGGCTTTTAATTCGTCCACTAGCGCAATATACATCTGCATTGCGCTGTCATTGCTGGTGCCAATTAATTTGGCCCATGCATCGTATTTGGCTTGTGCAACAAATTGAATCGCAGAAGGACGATTGCCACTGACGTCGCCTTCGCTGCCTTGTTTATACAGCGCGTAAAGACGTAACTTGGTTTGAACGTCGGGGGCATCATTAAGATTCACTACTTCATCTTGTGCGGTTTTGAAACGGGCAGCTAAGTCGCTCATGGATCCACCTTATGAAACGTTTGTTTGAAAATACCGCTGAGTATAGACTGAGAATACAAATCTCTCCAAGCCCTACGAATCAATTGCGCCACATTGCGACGCAGTGTCGTAACGGCGCTTTACTTGATAGGATCTGCCATGCAAATACCGCATAAAATCGCTTTTTTAAATGGTCAATTTGCGCCGTTGGCTGCGTTAAAAATCTCGGTATTGGACCGAGGCTTTTTATTGGGTGACGGCGTTTATGAAATGATTCCGGTTTATCAACGGGTTGCTTTTCGTTTGGATGAGCATTTAGCGCGGCTAGCTCATAATTTGGCCCAAGTTAGCATGGAAAACCCGTATTCGCTGCCAATGTGGCGCGAGCATATTCAGAGCCTTATCCAAGCGCAAACTTTTGTTGATCAATCGATTTATTTGCAAGTGTCGCGCGGCCCCGCGTATCCGCGCCAGCATGCTTTTCCGCTACAAGCCACGCCGACGGTATTGATGTTTGCCGATCCGCTTGAGCCGCCACCAGCGCAGGCGATTGAATCGGGTGTCAGCGCCATCACCTGTGATGATTTTCGTTGGCAGCGCTGTAATATTAAGGCCATTTCTTTATTGGCGAATGTACTGGCCAAGCAAGAGGCGGTGGATGCGGGCGTTGCCGAGGCGATTTTATTGCGCGATGGCGTATTGACTGAGGGCGCTGCGAGCAATATTTTTATCGTTAAAGACGCGGTAATTTATACGCCAGCGCCGTCAAATTTAATGCTCACCGGGATTACCTATGACGTGATTTTAGAGCTGGCTCGCCAGCATGATCTACCACTCAAGCTCGAGCCGGTCACGGAGCAGATGCTGCGCGATGCCGATGAGGTCTGGTTGACGTCTTCATCGAAAGAAATCCTCGCCATCGTGAATTTGGATGGGCAAGCAGTAGGAAATGGCCAAGTTGGCCCCATATATAAGACAATGTATGGTTTGTACCAAGATTTTAAAATGACGGTGATGCACCGTGGACAGGAGTAAGCATAATGGTAGGTTTTACAGATGTGCCAAGTCAGAAACTGGAAGATTTAGTTACGTTTCCAGTCTTAATTCCGGTGAAAGTGGTGAGTCATAAAAGCATTAGCCATGCTGAATTTGTCAAAGAAATTGTCCAAGTCACGCAAGGACTGATTGCCGATTTTGTTGAAGACCAAATTGAGCACCGCGCGTCCAGTAGTGGTAATTACCATGCCTTAACCTTGATGATTACCTTTGAAAATGTCGAGCAAGTGCATGCGCTTGACGCCGCATTGCGCGCGCATCATATGGTTCGTATGGTGCTTTAAGTGCCAGATTTGATTGTAAAACAGTTAGGGCAAGTTGATTATTTGCCGACCTTTGAGGCGATGCAGGCATTTACCAGTCAACGGGGTGCCACCACGCCCGATGAGTTGTGGCTGCTGGAGCATCCACCGGTATTTACCCAAGGCTTAGCGGGCAAACCGGAGCATATTTTGAGCCAAAGCGCGATTCCGATCGTGCAGATCGATCGGGGTGGGCAGGTCACCTACCATGGCCCGGGGCAGCTGATTGCGTATTTACTGCTTGATTTGCGGCGGCATAAATTGGGTGTGCGCGACTTGGTGCGCTTGCTCGAAAACAGCGTGATCGCGGTTTTGGCCGATGAAGGCATTAGCGCCTACGGCAAAGTGGACGCGCCGGGCGTGTATGTGATGTTGCATCGCGAGGGCTTTGATTTTGAAGCTAAAATTGCCAGCTTGGGTTTGCGGATTAAAAATGGCTGTTGTTATCATGGCTTGGCATTGAATGTCAGCATGGATTTGGCACCCTTTCAGCAAATTAATCCATGTGGCTATCAAGGTTTGCAAGTCACGCGCATGCTCGACATGGGGATTAACAAGACACCCGCAGATTTGTTCGGTAAAATGGCCGACAAAATTCTTCAACAAATCAAGCAATTACCCGTATAAAAAGTACGGTAATTCGGACGATATGACAGATCAAATCAAAGAAGGGGCCAGCGTGCCCACCAGCAAACCGGCAAGTAAAGAAGTCGGTGTTAAGTTAAAGGGTGAAGCAAAAACGGCCCGTATTCCGATTAAAATCGTTCAGCTTGAAACCAAAATCAAAAAGCCCGAATGGATTCGCGTGCAAGCGGCCAGCCATAACAGCCGCTTTTATGAAATCAAACAGATTTTGCGTGAGCAAAAACTGCATACCGTCTGTGAAGAAGCGAGTTGCCCCAATATTGGTGAATGTTTTGGTAAGGGTACCGCCACCTTTATGATCATGGGTGACATCTGTACGCGGCGCTGCCCGTTCTGTGATGTGGGCCATGGCCGGCCTAATCCGCTCGATGAGCACGAACCGCGTCACTTGGGCGAAACGATTGCTGCGCTAAAGCTTAAATATGTGGTCATTACCTCGGTCGATCGGGATGATTTACGCGATGGTGGGGCCGCGCATTTTGCTGAGTGCATTCAAACCACCCGTCAATTGAGCCCAGAAACACAAATTGAAGTACTGGTACCTGATTTTCGTGGCCGGGTTGAATTGGCGCTGGAAATCTTTAAAGACGCTTTGCCCGATGTGATGAATCATAATTTAGAAACCGCACCGCGCCTGTATAAGCAAGCGCGCCCGGGCTCGGATTACCAGCATTCATTAGATTTGCTCAAAGAATTCAAACGCCTTTATCCAGCCGTTAGCACCAAATCAGGCATTATGGTTGGCTTGGGTGAGACCGATGAAGAAGTGTTCCAAGTGATGGCCGATATGCGCGCGCATGATATTGACATGATTACCATCGGTCAGTACCTGCAACCATCCAACGGCCATTTACCCGTACTGCGCTACGTACACCCTGATCAATTCAAAGTCTTTGAAAAACACGCGTATGAGTTAGGCTTTAAGCATGCGGCAGTCGGCGCAATGGTTCGTTCTAGCTACCACGCTGATGAGCAAGCGCATGGTGCTGGGGTTTAATCGTTAACGCTTCGAAGTCCTAAATACCGAATACGATGGCGTATCCAACAAAATGCCCCGAATCAATCGGGGCATTTTTGTGTTACTCAGCCGCTAGAACCATTTTGCCGCGTGCTTGACCGCTCTCGAGTAAAGCATGAGCGCGCAGTAGATTGGCGGCGTTGATTGGCCCAAGGTTTTCATTCACCGTACTGCGAATTAAGCCCGCATCGACCAAGCTCGCCACTTCATTGAGTAGATGATGTTGCGCGATCATATCGCTGGTTTGAAATAACGAGCGCGTGAACATCAATTCCCAGTGCAGCGAAACGCTTTTGCGTTTGAGCAGGTTAATATCGATCGGCGCGGGATCATCAATCAGGCCAAATTGTCCTTGCGGTGCAATGCTCGCAACGATTTGCGCAAAATGCGAGTCAGTTTGATTCAGGCTGACAATATGGCTGACCTGATCAAAGCCGATGCGCTTGAGCTCCTCACTGATCACTTTGTTGTGATCAATGACATGATGCGCGCCTAGTTCTTTCACCCAAGCTTGGGTTTCTGGACGCGAGGCGGTGGCGATAATGGTGATGCCGGTGAGCTGGCGTGCGAGTTGAATCATAATCGAGCCAACCCCACCTGCCGCGCCGATAATCAATAGCTGCTGGGTTTTTTGCGCGCTATCCTTGGCGATTTTCAGTCGATCAAACAGCATTTCCCATGCGGTAATACTGGTTAGCGGTAGTGCGGCAGCAGCAGCAAAATCCAGTGAGTTTGGCATCTTGCCGACAATGCGCTCATCGACCAATTGCAACTCAGCATTACTACCTTGGCGGGAAATATCGCCGGCATACCACACGCGATCACCGGGCTGAAATAGCGTTACTTCTGGTCCGACGGCTTGGACGATGCCGGCGGCATCCCAACCCAATATTTTCCATTCTCCCGCTGCGGCGCTAGCGCCTTGACGCACTTTGGTGTCGACGGGATTAACAGAAATAGCTTTCACGGCCACCATAACATCACGCCCAGTCGGGGTTGGGTCGGCTAATTCAATGTCTTGCAATGTGGCGCTAGCGCCGAGTGAATGCGCGGTTTGATAGGCAACGGCTTTCATGCTGAGATCTCCAAGTGATGATTATTGATGGTCGGTATAACTGGGGTAGTCGATGTAACCGCGCGCATCGCCGCCAAATAGCTGTGTTGGATTTAAATCGGCCAAGGGCTCGTCACGCGCAAAGCGTGCGGCTAGATCGGGGTTGGCAACAAAGGGACGACCAAAAGCCACTAAATCAGCGTAGCCCGCCGCAATCACGTCGTGCGCTTTGCTGGCGGTGTAGCCACCCGCGACGATGATTTTTCCGCTAAACACTTGGCGCAATTGCTGGCGAAACTGCGCTGGAATTTGTGGTGCATCATCCCAATCGGCTTCAGAAAGGTGCAGATAGGCAATATTTAACGCATTGAGCAAGCTCGCTGCGGCCAAAATCGTAGGAATAATCTCGGGGCAATTCATGCCGCGCGCAGTAATAAAAGGAGCAAGCCGTACGCCAACGCGCTCGGCGCCAATTTCATCGGCAATCGCCTTGGTGATTTGCGCTAGCAAACGCAGGCGATTTTCGGTGCTGCCACCGTATTCATCGCGGCGATGGTTTGAGGTGGTGCGTAAAAACTGGTCAATTAAATAGCCGTTAGCACCGTGGATTTCAACACCATCAAAGCCCGCCGCCATCGCATTGATCGCGCCTTGGCGAAAATCTTGCACAATGCCGGCAATTTCAGCATGAGCCAGTTCGCGTGGCTCGGGGCAATCCACCATGCCGCCGACGCCATCGGCATTCACCACCCAAACTTGGGCTTGGGGGTCGATGGCCGATGGCGCAACAGGTAGCGCGCCATCATGAAACACCGGATGCGACATTCGACCCACATGCCAGAGTTGCAAAAAAATCCGCCCGCCAGCGGCATGCACCGCCTCAGTCACTTCGCGCCAACCGGCAATTTGCGCATCGCTGTAGATGCCAGCCGTGAAGCTATAGCCTTGGCCTTGGCGAGAAATCTGTGTTGCCTCGCTGATGATTAATCCTGCTGTCGCACGCTGGGCATAATACGTCGCCATCATGGCATTCGGAATATCACCCGGTTGCGTGGTGCGGCTGCGAGTCATTGGCGCCATAACAATACGGTTGGCTAGGCTTAGTTGACGCATATTCAGTGGGTTGAATAATAAATTCATCGTGCTCTCCAGCAAATGAGTGGCCCTTTGACTGTCAAGCAGCGTATTCAAAGGGTTGGGTTGACGCGGCATCGCGTCGGCTGCAACTTAGACTGCATTATTCATCTTTATGAATAATTGATAAACTGGCAATCTTTGGAAATATTTTCAATAATTTGTTGAAGATGAATGACTCTAGTAGGTGGGTGATGAAAATACTGCGTGAGCTGGAAATCTTTATTCGTACCGCCGAAGCTGGCAGTCTGTCAGAGGCGGCGCGTCAGCTTGATTTAACACCAGCGGCCACCAGTGCCGCGATCAAGCGACTCGAAGCCGAGCTCAATACGGTGCTGTTTGTGCGCTCAACGCGTAGTCTGCGTTTAACCCCTGCAGGGCAATTGTTTTTGGCGCATTGTCAGCCCGGCGTGCAAATGATTATGAATGCGTGTCAGTCATTGATTTCTGGGGAAGCCACTTTGCGCGGCGTGCTGCAAATCTCTTTGCCTTCTGATTTGGGGCGCAATATTGTACTGCCTTGGTTGGATGATTTTCAGGCGCTATACCCAAAAGTTACGCTGCGTGTAACGATATCGGATCGGCTGGCGGATATTTACCGCGAACAAGTTGATCTCGCTTTGCGCTATGGCAGCTTGCCCGATTCCAATATGGTGGCACTGCCCATCGCCAGCAATAATCGCCGCGTACTGTGTGCATCACCAGAATATCTGGCCCAGCATGGCACGCCGCTGCAGCTGGACGATTTAGTCAATCACAACTGCTTGTGCTTTATGCTGGGTGATGATGTCTATGATCGCTGGCGATTTGATTGGCAGGGGCAAGAGGTGTCAATTCAAGTGAGCGGGGATCGTGTGTCGCCAGACGGTGATGCCGTCCGACGTTGGGCAGTGGCAGGGCGGGGCATTGCATATAAATCAACGTTGGATGTCATTAACGATCTTGAATCCGGCCGCTTGGTTCGCCTTTGTCCAGACTGGCTGGGTGAATCTGCACCGCTGAATTTACTCTGTGCCGATCGACGCCAAATCAGCCCTGTAATTCAAGCCTTGCAGCAATTTTTACAGCAGCGTTGCTTAATCTATTGCAAAGGCGCTTAAAGATGCTTGGCCGAGACTAGCCTTGCTCAAACCAGCCAGCGCTTGAGTTTTAGCCCCAATAGACTCATAAGTGTTGTGGAATCAAAGGGGTCGGAGTCAATTGATTTTCAGCAGTTTTTTAATTCATTTTCGGTAAACGTTGGGCCTTGCCTGTAGGCCAAGTGGTGCGTAGAGTGTGGAAATAAAGAAATCAATTGACTCTGACCCCATTGAATTCACAACGGCCGTTATAAATCGTGCTCGTTTTTAATAATGGTTTTCTAGTTTCAGCACTAGGCCATTGGCTATCGGGATCGAAGCGCGCCATCCAAAGTGGGCCATTTTCAAAATCAAAACGTGGATTCGGGTCATCTGCCCATGGGTCCAACGTAAATAACTGTAAATGATCACAGCGTATCGGCTTAATTAACGCATTAGCGATGACAGGCAACTCTGGCAAACCTTCATCGACTGGATACAAACTTAATTCGCCCAAACGGATCCACAATGCAGGCTCACCCTCCGGATTGTGCTTACCCACCGGATACGGAATTTCGCTGATTTGGATATCGGGATGAGCCAGCTGCGCTTTCACCTCGGCCACGCTCTTGCCTAATTTGCTGCGCCACAAGGGGCTTAGCAAAAAGCCCCAAGTTGGTGTGCGAATACCAGCCCCAAGATCTGAATAATTAATATATCCATCTTCGTCATCGTGATTGTGATAGCCCATTTTTTGAGCATGATCGATATCCAGCCCATAAAAATGATCTGCACAAATGCGCTCCATCACATCGCTTTCATACGCCCCCATCACACCAATGGTGGTAGTGCCAATTTCGTAGCCGCTATAACACTGCTCGGGTTGCAGGCGTTTTAGCCAGCGCTCGACAAAGTTATGCCATGTAGCCTGATTGTTGCAGTACCAACTGTCGCGAAAGGTAATCTTGACCGTGGTGTAGCACATTTCTGGGGTGTAATCGACGGCAGCAGAAAACGCCCAGCGCGCTGAGGCCGCAGGGCTATCCATATCAGTGGCTTGGACATACAACGATTTGAAGCCATATTCTGCTGCCAATCGTGCATGTTCATGCAACATCTCACGCCCCAGTTTCTCGGGGGTCGCTTTGGCCCAAGCTTGCGTTTTGCTGTTGTAGACCTTTTTATAAGGCGAGTCGATCAGCTCTTGTAGTTCCTGATGCAACTCGATCACCTCGTGGCTGATGCGTAGAAAGTCTTCTTTGCTGTGGTAAATATAGAAAGTGATGTAGGGACAAACGCCGTATTGCTGCCCTTCGTCGCCGTAGAAATATTGTGATTCAATGCGAGTTTCAGCAATAAACTCAGCGATTTCTTCTTCAGATAAATAGAGTTCTGCAGTGCTCATACTTTTCCTTAACGATTGCCGCCACGGTTACCGCGTCGGCCTTCTTTATCTGGGGTTTTATCGGGGTGCTTACTAGATTCATTTTGATCGACCGCCACATCCTCGGGGTAGCGGAATAGAGCAACACGGCAGCCCGTGCCTACGCCTTTCTGGCCGTTGGTGCGAGAAAGCGAGGCAGCATCTGTCTTGATCTTGGCGGCCGTTTTGGCTAGCCTGTCGTAATTTTTGAATTGCTCCGTTTTGATGCTATCCCCTGGAAATTTGATCTCGATAATGGCAAACAGATTATCTTTTTTGAGCGGATCCTTGCGGTAATCCGGTATGACCAGATCAGCACTACAACTGCCGCGCTGGCGATAGGGTGCAGGATAGAACGGGTTCAACTTGCTGCCCGTCCTTAACAACCGCGTTGTGCCAGCCAATTTGGGATCATCAAATTTGGCGGGGGGTCCAAAGCAGACTTCAGCTTTCAATGGACTACGCCAGCTCAACACCTCGTCGATAAATTCAAAAATGAAATTGGCGACTAACTGTTTGAGTCTCACCAGAATAAATTGATCAATATCCTTAATATCAGCCAATTCTTCTGCACTTAATGCCAGCAACTCCAACAATATCTTCTGCTTGGCTTTGGGCAGATCTTGGATCGTAACGCCTTTTTTTCGCCGTAAGCCGATCGCAGGTGTTTTATCGGCTTGCGCGCACACCATACCAATTACTTTACGAAATGGAATCGTCTGCTTAATCGCGGCGATAATCTCAGGGCTACTATTACCAGCACGCCCTTTAGCATTACGTGTATTTTCGCTTTGCATACCACGGTCTTGCTCTGACATGGCAGCCAAAAAACCACGCTCTGCTTTTTCATCGATGTTTTGGCCGATTTCTTTTTTTATCGCTTCAATCTTTTTTCTTAATTCGTCTTTGGCCTGATCAAGATTTCGGTCGTATTTTTCAATATCTTCATAAAGTGACTTACCAAGATCATACATTTCATAGGTAGTTACTGCAGCAGCAGTCACCTCAATAACACCCCAAACTACGGCAGCGGGTAATGGCATATTATTTTCCCGCCTTATTTGATTTTGCACGAGAAACAGCTGAATTTAGCTTGCTTTCCCATGCCTCGGTAATGCGCTCGCTCTCACGCATTACGGATTTGTAGACTTTAATGCCCGTTCGCTCCTCGGTATTGGCAAATTCAGTCCATCCATTCATATCGGTGATTCCTGACTTTAATACTTCACCATCGGCGCCGACAATTTTGTATTTGTACCCATCATAAGGTCGACGATCATCTTTAAAAAGTTGGTAGCGTGCGGCATACGCTCCTTGAGGTGGCTCATAACGAGGTAACGCCACTTGAGGAATGTTCATACTCTTCGGCCCACTCCAATCATGGCTTGCGCCTTTAAAGCTCACCTTGCCCGGCGCGTGCAGCTCGATTTTGCCGCCTTTGATGCGGATATACGCGCCGCCGGCGGTGAGTAGGATTTCTTGCTTGGCGTTAAATAGATTCTGGC
>NZ_CAMTIA010000027.1 GCF_947072475.1 uncultured Deefgea sp. | reverse complement strand
GGGAGCGGGGAGCGGGGAGTTGGGCGTGGGGTGTTGGGAGTATATGAATATGGCCTTGAAGGGTTAAGGGTGATATTCATATACCTTCGTTTTGTCTTGCCTTGGTAGCAAACTGTTGATTCGTGTTGATTGTATTTAGGCGCGGTGTGGATTCGTGGTTAGGCACCGCATGGCTGTTCTGGATGAGGGATGATTGTGTCGGCGTTATACCTCGCTTTACCGCTGAGCCAGCCGCTGTCGTTTAAAAAACGAATGGGTTTATTCCAGACTGGCCTAAATCGACCCGAGTAAACCTTATATTTAGCAGTGGTTTGAGTTCTGCGAGATTTTAATCTTGCTGGCAACTCGCCTTATGGAAACCGCATGAAACCATCAATTCAAGCCAAATTATCGCAATTGGCTGATCGTTTAGAAGAAGTGAGCGCCTTACTGGCGTCCGAAGAAGCCACGCGCGATATGGATCAATATCGCAAATTAAACCGTGAATACAGCGAAATCACTCCGGTGGTTGAGTTGTGGCACGAATTTAATCGCATCCATGCCAATTTGGCCGATGCTGAGGCGATGCTGTCCGATCCGGAAATGGCTGAATTGGCCACGGAAGAAATCAAAGACGGCAAAGCGCGTCTTGAGCAACTCGATTACGATTTGCAAACCGCGCTACTGCCCAAAGACCCGAATGACGAGCGCAATATTTTCCTCGAGATTCGCGCCGGAACGGGTGGCGATGAAGCTGCGTTGTTTGCCGCTGATTTATTCCGCATGTATAGCCGCTATGCCGAGCGCAATCGCTGGCAAGTCGAAATCATGTCGGTGAATGAATCCGAACTTGGTGGCTACAAAGAAATCATTGCGCGCATTGTTGGCCAAGGCGCGTATTCGCGACTGCGTTTTGAATCGGGCGCACACCGCGTACAGCGAGTGCCAGCGACGGAAACGCAAGGGCGGATTCATACGTCAGCGTGTACCGTGGCGGTGATGGCCGAAGCCGATGAGATGGAGGAAGTGAATATCAATCCAGCCGATTTACGCATTGATACTTTCCGTGCCAGTGGTGCCGGTGGTCAGCATATTAATAAAACCGACTCGGCAGTGCGCGTGGTGCATATTCCCACCGGCATTATTGTGGAGTGCCAAGACGATCGCTCACAGCACAAAAATAAAGCCCGGGCGTTAGCGGTGCTGTCGGCGCGAATTAAAGACGCGCAAATGCAGGTGATTAACGCCAAAGAAGCCGCCGAGCGCAAATCGCTGATCGGCTCAGGCGACCGATCAGAGCGCATCCGCACCTACAATTACCCGCAAGGCCGGATGACCGATCACCGTATTAATCTGACCTTATACAAGCTCGATTACATCATGGACGGTGATTTGACTGAATTAACGCAAGCCCTGATGAGCGAGCGCCAAGCCGAATTGCTGGCGCAACTGAGTGATTAGTTCAAAACCTTTCAACGCAGAGACGCAAAGGCGCAGAGGAAAAACAATTCAAATGGTTTTCTCTGCGCCTCTGCGTCTTTGCGTCAGATTTTAAAGTTGGAATATAAATGAACGTATTTTACGAAGAAGATGGCAGCTTTAAGGTTGCAACGATCCAAGACGAGCAGCCAGCGAGTTTGCAAATCGAAGATACGCGCGGCAAGCGCAGCAAAATCAAGGCGGCCAATGTCTTGCTCAAGTTTGATAAAGTCGGTTTGGATGACTTTTTTAAAGCCGCGCAAAACGAGGCCGCTGACGTTGATGTGACTTTATTATGGGAATGCTGCGGTGGCGACGAGTTGAGTTTTACCGCGATTGCCGCTGAATATTTTGGTAAAAATCCAAGCTTAATTCAGCAAGCTGCTGCGGCGATCGCTTTGCACGCCGCGCCGATGTATTTTTATCGCAAAGGCCGTGGTAACTACAAAGCTGCGCCAGAAGAAAACCTCAAAGCCGCGCTGGCTGGTGTCGAGCGTAAACAGCGCGAAGCCGAGCAAATGGGCGCATGGCAAGCCGAATTACTAGCAGGTATCTTGCCAGAAGCCTTTAAACCCACGCTGGCCAAACTAATACATCGCCCAGACAAAAACGGCTTGGAATACAAAGCCTTGGCGCAAGCGGCGGAAAGCGCGCAAACGTCGACTTTGCGTTTACTGGATAAAGTCGGTGCGATTCCGAATATTGCGCAATATTTCCTCGATGGTTTTTTGGCCGAACATTTCCCTAAGGGACGTGGTTTTGCTGAATTTGAACCGGTGAGCGCACCGACAGATTTACCCATTGCCGACGTAAAAGCATTCTCGATTGACGATGCAACGACGACCGAGATCGATGACGCCTTCAGTTTGCAAAAATTGAAAAACGGTAACTGGCAAGTCGGCATCCATATTGCCGCGCCAGTGCTGGGTATTGCGCCAGGCTCGGCGCTGGATCAAGTGGTGCTCGATCGCCTGTCGACGGTGTATTTTCCCGGCGACAAAATCACTATGTTGCCCGACGACGCGGTGAATGTGTTTACGCTAGAAGAAGGCGCGGCGCGCCCAGCAGTATCGATGTATTTGGAAGTGTCGCTGGGCTTTGATATTTTGAGCTACCGCTCAGTGATCGAACGTGTGCCAGTGGTGGCTAACTTGCGCCACCATGATATTGAGCCGTATTTCAACGAAGAAACCGCCGGTCAAGACGGGCCAGATTATCCGTGGAAAGACGAGCTTAATTTCTTGTGGCATTTCGCCGGTGCGCTGGAAGGCCGTCGGGGTAAGGCCGATCAACCGCAACAAACGCGGATGGATTACAACTTTTATATCGACCGCGATGTGGTGGATGGCGTTGAGAGCGAAAAAGTACGCATCGTGCCGCGCAAACGCGGTGCGCCGATGGATAAGCTCGTCGCCGAGCTAATGATTTTGGTGAATAGCCAATGGGGTAAAGAGCTGCGCGACGCGCAAATCGCTGGTATTTATCGCTCGCAAGGCGGTGGCCGCGTGCGCTTGTCAACACAGGCTACAGCGCATGCGGGTCTTGGCGTTGAATGCTATATGTGGTCGAGCTCGCCGCTACGCCGTGCTGTGGATTACATTAATCAACAGCAATTAGTGGACATGCTGCGCGGCGAAAAACCGCGTTATCAAAAAAATGACGCCGAATTATTCACCGCAATTTCATCCTTTGACGCCGCGTATGCCGCTTACGCTGAATTCCAAGATAAGATGGAGCGCTATTGGTGCTTGCGTTTCATGGTGCAAGAAAACCTAAAAGACTTTAACGCGCAAGTGATTAAAGAAAATCTGGTGCGTATTGACGGCATGCCTTTGGTGCTGCGTGTCGGTGGCTTGCCTGAATTACCGGCTGGAACTACCGTCGCCTTGCAGCGTCTAAATATTGATTATCTTGATTTAACGGTCGAGATGCGTGTCGCCAGAATGTAAAGCCCAGCGTCAGAGCGAGTTTTTGGCGCGCTCTGTCGTTTTGCCATACTGAATCGACCGTTTGCGCTGGCATATTTACAATAATATTTGCTTGGCTTTCTATTGCTTGCCATCAAACTTTTGCACGATTACTGTTAAATGGACTTCAGCGCTTGAGATGATCGCGGCGTTGATGATTTGGAATCCGTGAATTTAGTGGCCGCGTTTAAGAATTAAACGCCTACTCACAAGGAATAATGATGCAGCCTAACCGCCGGCTCAGTGATTTTTTACCGTTGAAATTTGCCAACGGTAATCAAGTAAAGCAATTCTCTAAGCCCTGTGTTCGTTGCGGCACGATGCTCGACGCCAAACAAATGAATGGGATTGCGCGTTTGGTAGAAAACCATATTGCCATTGCCGCGACCGCGCAATGCCCAAAGTGCAGCGAAAACTTTGGCGTGGCGTGTGTGATTAACCCGGATAAGCAAGTGAAACGGGTAGTGTTGCCGCGCGTGTTGTTTAATTTGTATTTACGCGCTTTGCCAGTACAAAAAAACGAATTGAGCGCCGAATCGATACCCAATCGCGGTGCGATGTCACGCCCTGAAGTGCGCGATGCCATAGAAGACGCGGCCGAAATCGCGCGTCGGCAAGCGAGCGCTCAGCAAGTTAAAGCGCGAGATATTGTGCGTTCAGAAGAAGCGCTGGGTCGTTTTAACGAAAAAGCGATTCCGGCTTGGTTGCTTTTAGATGGACATCGCTTTGAATTTGAGCGAATTGCGCCGAACGCGCAAGTGGGCGAGGGCGAGTTTTTGCTCGATGATTGTTTGATCTATCGCGCTAAAGTTTAATTTATTCTGGCTGTGCATTGGGCATTTGCGCCAATGCAATTTATAATCGAGCCCTATTTGAAATGCGCTTAAGTCAACGCTCTGTTTAGGGCACTTGGTCCATCCTTTCGGTATGACCTGCAGCGCGGGAGAAAACCATGCAACGCAATATGCTCAAATCCAAACTGCACCGTGTAACAGCAACGCACGCCGAGCTGCATTACGAAGGTTCGTGCGCGATTGATGAAAATCTACTCGATGCTGCCAACATTCGCGAATACGAAGCGATTGATATTTGGAATATCAATAACGGCTCACGTTTCTCGACGTATGCCATTAAAGGCCAACGTGGTTCAGGGATTATTTCAGTGAATGGCTCAGCAGCACGCCATGCGCAAGTCGGTGATTTATTGATTATTGCGACGTTTGCCGATTATGCCGACAGCGAATTGGCCGACCATAAACCATCATTGATTTATGTTGATAACAATAATCAAATGACGCACAGCAAAAATGCGATTCCAACGCAGCAGCTCTGATTGCAATCCGGCGGCAGATTGAATCGCTGCCGACTTGCCTTTCACGGCCCAATCCCCTTTAGCCGCAGTTGCAAAAGGGGATTTTTTTATGCCTCGTTTGGCTAAAAATGACGCCGATCCACCGAAGGAATGACTCAATGAATATCACCGCAGTAAAAGAATACCTCCTGACGTTGCAGCAAAATATCGTCGCGACATTAGAAAACATCGATGGCTGCTGTTTTCAAACCGATTGCTGGCAGCGTCCAGAAGGCGGCGGCGGCATGAGCCGTGTGATCGAAAACGGCGCGGTTTTTGAGCGTGGTGGGGTGAATTTTTCGCATGTATTGGGCGCAACCTTGCCGCCATCAGCCAGCGCGCATCGACCGGAACTTGCGGGCTGTGCTTGGGAGGCGATGGGGGTTTCTTTGGTGCTCCATCCGCGCAATCCGTATATTCCAACGGTGCATATGAATGTGCGATTTTTTATCGCGCAGCCGGCGGCAGGTAGTGACGCAGAGCCAGTGTTTTGGTTTGGTGGCGGCATGGATTTAACGCCGTATTATGGCCACCGCGAAGATGCGACGCATTTTCATCAAACGTGTAATCAAGCATTAGCGGACTTTGGCAGCGATTTATATCCGCGCTTTAAAGACTGGTGTGACCGGTATTTTTATTTAAAACATCGCCAAGAAGCACGCGGCATTGGCGGGATTTTCTTTGATGATTTTTCTGAGCTGGGCTTTGCGCAAAGCTTGGCGATGTTGCAAGCGGTGGGCGATGCCTTTTTGCCAGCGTACACGCCGATTGTGGCGCGCCGCCGGGATTTGGAATACGGCCAGCGTGAACGCGATTGGCAAGCTTATCGCCGTGGCCGCTATGTTGAATTTAATCTGGTTTGGGATCGCGGTACTTTATTTGGCTTGCAATCGGGCGGGCGTACCGAATCGATTTTAATGTCGATGCCACCGCTGGCCGCTTGGCGTTATGACTATCATCCGGAGGCGAACTCGCCAGAAGCCGCCTTATTGAGCGATTTTTTACCGATTCAGCACTGGCTGGCATAAACCGTATTGGCGGGACGATCTTCGTGCGTTCCGCCCACCTCACCTCACTCATCCCATTATTCGATTCACCTCCCCCATGGCGCAATGCATGCTTGCGTTCATTCATCGTTTGATCTGCTTGTGGCTTACAGCCGCAGCGCCTCTTTGTTAGCAGCTGGTTTTGCGATTTAAACTGAAATAAAACCATAGATTTTTTGTGGATTTATTTCAGCTTGCGATAAGCAAAAAGTAAGCTAATTTAATATCTGTGTATCAATTCCCGAGTTAATGGCACTTTAGGCAAAGGGTATCGCATGGCGAAGACCATTTTAATTGTTGATGACTCATCGAGCATGCGACAAACCGTGGGTATGGCATTGAAAAAAGCCGGCTATGAGGTGGTGGATGCTTGCGATGGCCGTGATGCGCTCACCAAGCTCGATGGCCGTAAATACAATCTGATTATTTCCGATGTCAATATGCCGAATATGGATGGGATTAGCTTTGTGAAAGCCGCCAAACTGCTGGCCAATTATCGATTTACCCCAGTGATTATGTTAACCACCGAATCCGGAGAAGCACTTAAAAATGAAGGTCGTGCTGCTGGCGTTAAAGCGTGGGTGGTGAAGCCATTTCAACCGGCACAAATGTTGGAAGCGGTACAAAAACTGATCCTGCCTTAAAACGTGCGTTCCATTTCTGTGTATTTAGTTGAAAACCAAACGGTGAATCAGCAATGACTGAACTTATTTTGGACGACGAACAAACCATCTACCAAGTGCGCGACACTTATCTGCAACTCAAATCGATCATGAATGAAAGCAAAGGTTTGTCTTTGTCTTTATCGCAGATTCAAGAATGCGATTGCACTTTTGTGCAGCTCTTGCTGTGGGTCAAGCATGAGGCCGAGCGTCAACAGTTGCCATTGCAGTTGCTGCAACCGCCGACAGCGTTAGTCGAGCTGGTGAGCTTATTGGGTTTAAGCGACGCACTGTTCGCGTCAAATCAGGAGATGCCCAATGGATGATGAAGGACTACAGGCATTCATTGATGAAGCCAATGAGCTGTTGCAGCAAATGGAGCATATTTTGCTCGATGCAGAAAATGCCCAAGGCAATTCTGAGCTACTGAATGCGCTATTTCGAACGATGCATACCATTAAAGGCTCGGCGGGATTATTTGCGCTGGATGATGTCGTTAAATTTACCCACGAAGTTGAAAACGTACTCGATTTATTGCGAAATGGCAGCATCCAGCTGAATGAAGCCTTAGTGAGTGTCATGCTGCGCTGTCGTGACTATGTGCAAAGTATGGTTGATGCGCTGAGTAATGCCGCCATTATTCCGTCGCCAGAGGCTAGAGCCACTTTACTGGCTGATTTGCAGCAATATCAAGTGGCAAAAACCATGGCTACGCCAACGGTTCAAGCCAAGGCGCTCGACGTCGCGCCGCTGCTGTCAGTTGAAACGGCGTCCAGTTGGTTAATCTTTTTGGGCTTTGGCCCAGACTTATTGCGCCATGGTTTGGATCCGGCCAGTTTTCTGCGCTTTTTGACTCGACAAGGTCAGATTGAACAGGTGCTGCCATTAATCGATACGCGGTTAAGCACTAGCGACTTTGACCCTGAGCAAAATTATCTGCAATTTGCGCTGCGCTTTGCAGGTGACACCACGGCGGCGGCTTTGCAGGATGTATTTGAGTTTGTGCGGGAAGACAGCCTGATTTTGATTACCCCCTTGGCCGAGGCGCGCGATTTTTTACAGCAGCAAACTGAACAAATCCCCCACGAGATATGGGAAAAAATCAATGCGGCATGGGTTGAATTGGGCCTAGCACCGCTGCCGAGCGAAAAAATAGCGGCTGTTGATTCACCTGTCGTGGCTCATCCCGCCTTGGAAACCAGCTCCTTGGCCGGTGGTGCAAAAAAAGTCAAAACCGAGAAAGCTGGCGAAGCTACTTTTTTGCGGGTGGAGACTGAAAAGCTCGATAGCTTAATTAATTTGGTTGGTGAATTAGTGATTTCTGGCGCGGCGGGTAATTTACTGGCCAGTCAAAATGGCGCGATGGCTTTGCAAGAGTGGAGCTTGAGCATGAGTAATTTGATCGAACAAATTCGCGCCGGTGTGTTGTCGATGCGCATGGCGCAAATTGGTGAAGTGTTTCAGCGTTTTCCTCGCGTGGTGCGAGATGTGGCCAAAGAGTTGGATAAAGACATTCATTTAGAAATCACTGGCGCGGAAACCGAGCTGGATAAATCGATGATTGAAAAGCTTTCTGACCCCTTGATGCACATTGTACGCAATGCAATAGACCATGGTATTGAGTCCAAAGACGCAAGGATCAAGGCTGGCAAGCCAATACATGGCACGGTATATCTAAATGCGTATCACGAATCAGGCAGCGTCATGATTGAGGTGAGTGATGATGGCGCCGGCTTACGCCGTGACAAAATTCTCGCCAAGGCGGTTGAGCGCGGCTTGGTCAGCGCCGAAGCTCAATTGTCTGAGCAGGAAATCTATAGCCTGATTTTTGAGCCGGGATTTTCAACCGCAGAACAAGTGACTAATTTATCGGGTCGCGGGGTCGGCATGGATGTGGTGAAAAGAAGCATCGATGCGCTACGCGGTCATGTGATGGTTGATTCGGATGTGGGCGTGGGTACGGTGTTACGAATTCGTTTACCGCTCACTTTGGCGATTATTGATGGCTTTTTGGTTCGCAGCAGCAATGCCACGTATGTGGTGCCATTGGAATCGGTGATCGAATGTATTGAATTACCCGATGAATTAAAAATTGACGGTAGTTTGGATCATTTAAATTTACGCGGTGAAATATTGCCTTTATTGCGTTTATCGCATTTTCTTGAATTGGAATCGAGCGATCAAGCCATTGAGCGTGCCAATGTGGTGGTGATTCGCGCCAATGAACGAAAAGTCGGCTTAGTGGTGGATGCTTTATTGGGTGAGTTTCAAACGGTGATTAAGCCTTTAGGTACTTTATTTCAACATCTTAAAGCCATTGGTGGCTCAACGATTTTAGGTAATGGGCAGGTGGCGTTGATTTTAGATGTCAGTGAGTTGGTGCAGCATGTCACGCTGCGCGATGCGGAAATTTTTAGTTTTAACCATGAACTGGCCACTCGGTCGGCAATGCATAGCCATTTGGCATTTTGATTGTGTTTTCGGTCAGCACCGAAGTAAGGAGAAAGCGATGAATTCAACTAAAAACATGAGCGTTGCAATGCGGCTAGGGCTGGGATTTGGCGCGCTGGTGGTGATGCTATTGATCAGTGTTGCCGTGGCGGTGCAAGGTTTAACGCAAACAGATAATCAGCTTGATGACATTGTTTTGGTGAAATTTGCTCGTAATGATATGTATGCCTTGATGGTGGATCAGCTGCAAGAAGTTCGCGTACTCAATCGGCAAGCGGTGATCGAAGAAGATGAAACTAAACTCAAAGGCATTGCGGAAAAATACCAAGCGGCGAAAAAAATATTTTTAGAAACGCAAACCGCATTTAATAAATCACTGGAAGAGCACGATGGCCAAAATTCGCGCAAAGAGATTGAGATTCAAAATCAGCTCAAAGCCTTAATCCCACCCGTACTTGAGCTGTCAGATAAAATTCAAACATTAGGCGAGGCCAATAAAGCCGAAGAAGCAAAGGCAGTGTTAGAGCAAGCGATTATTCCAATGAATAATTTATTGCAAGTAGTGCGTGATTTGGGGGATGAGCAAACGCGCTTAAGTCTGATTGCCGGTAAAGAAACTACCGTCAGCGTCGACAACACCAAATGGTTATTGATGACGGTGGCGTTGGTGGCGCTGTTATTGTCGATTGTGATTAGCTGGCTGATTATTCGCTCGATTACGCGGGCCTTGGGTGGCGAGCCGTTTTATGTGCAAGCGCTGATGTTTGAGTTGTCAAAAGGCAATTTAATGATTGATGTCGCAGTGCGTGATAGCGATAAGACCAGTTTGGCTTATGGTATTCGGATCATGGTCGAGCGTTTACGCGGCATTATTATTGAAGTAAAAAGCAGCACCGATAATATGTCAGCCGCTTCAATGCAATTGTCGAGCACTTCACAAAGCCTATCGCAATCGTCCAGTGAGTCGGCCGCCAGTATCGAGGAAACCTCAGCATCGATTGAAGAAATGACTTCGTCGATTAATCAAACCAATGAAAACGCCCGCTTAACTGAAAGCATTGCCACTAAAGCCTCGCGTGAGGCATCTGAGGGCGGCTCTGCGGTGCGCGAAACGGTTGAAGCGATGCGTAAAATCGCCGAACGCATCCGCATCGTCGATGATATTGCCTACAAAACCAATCTATTGGCGCTCAATGCGGCGATTGAAGCGGCGCGGGCCGGTGAGCACGGCAAAGGCTTTGCGGTGGTGGCTGCCGAGGTGCGTAAATTGGCCGAACGCAGCCAAGTTGCGGCGCAAGAAATCAGTTCAGTGGCCAGCAATAGCGTGGCTTTGGCTGAGCGCGCCGGGAGTTTGCTGGATGAAATGGTGCGTTCAAGTACCAAAACTGCCGATTTAGTACAAGAAATTGCTGCCGCAGCCAATGAGCAAGCTAGTGGGGTTGGGCAAATTAATGGCGCGGTTCAGCAAATCAATAGTTCGACCCAAGCCAATGCCTCAGCCAGTGAAGAGCTGGCGGCTACGGCTGAAGAAGTCAGCTCGCAAGCGGGCAATCTACAAGATGTAATGGCATTTTTTCAAATTGATAGTTCTAGTCACCGCCGCAGCAATATGCAATCGGGTAAAGCGATGGGTAAAAAACCATCACAGGCTCAGCATGCACCCCAATCATCGGGCTTAGATGAAAATGATTTTGTTCATTTTTGAAAGGAGATGAAGCATGGGGGCGCTCGCATTAATCAATAAAATGGCCGGTAAAAGTGATGCAGAAGTTCAAATGCAAAGCACCGAGCAATATCTTTCATTTCAACTGGGGGGGGAGACGTTTGCGATTGGTATTCGCTCGATTCGAGAAATCTTAGAGTATGAATATTTGACCGAAGTACCGATGATGCCGGACTTTTTGCGTGGGGTGATGAATTTACGCGGCGCTGTCGTACCCGTCACCGATTTGGCTTTGCGCTTTGCTCGGGCTCGTACCGAGCTGGGTCGACGCACTTGTGTGGTGATTGTTGAGGTGCTAGACCCTGAGACTGAGCAGGCGCAATTGATTGGTGTGTTGGTCGATGCAGTACACGAGGTCTTAACCATTGCGCTGGATGATATAGAAAGAGCGCCGCAGTTTGGTAGCAAATTACGCACTGAGTTTATTTCTGGCATGGCGTGTGTGGATAATCGCTTTATTGTTTTACTGGATATTTCGCGGGTATTGTCGGTGGATGAAATGTCGGTTTTAGCCGGGATTGAGCATGATGGGGTGATGCCAAAAATGGATGAAAGCCAGACTCATGAAGAGTTCCATGCAATTAAATGATGCCACATTTGCTCGATTTAGCGCGTGGATGCGCGAGCAATCGGGCATGCATATGCCAGAGAGTAAAAAAACATTATTGCAACAGCGCTTACTCAATCGTTTAACCGCAAGGCAAGTGAGTACGTATGAAGCGTATTTACGCTTACTACAAGATCCAGACGAGGTGCAAGAGCAAGCGATTGCGGTAGATTTGCTCACCACGCATGAGACTTTTTTCTTTCGTGAGCGCAAACATTTTGATTGGATGCAGCATGAAGTGGCAGCGAGGCCTAAAAACAGTTCGCTCAATGTTTGGAGTGCCGCGTCATCGACTGGGGAAGAAATCTGGAGTCTCGCGATGATTTTAGCGCATCAGCTCGGTGAGCAAGCCAATTGGCATGTACTCGGTAGTGATATTAGTTTACGAGTCATTGCGCAGGCCAAAGCGGCGCATTATTCGCTGAATCGAGTGGACGGGATTCCGAGTGTGTTGATGCGTAAATATTGTTTAAAAGGGGTGGGCAAGCAAGATGGCTCTTTATTGATTGTCCCCGCGCTGCGAAATAAAGTGGAATTTAGGGTGATTAATTTAGCTTTGCCATTACCGGAGATTGGACTGTTTGATTTTATTTTTTTACGCAATGTACTTATTTATTTTGATGTGAATGGCAAGCAGGATATTTTAAATAAAGTAATAAAAAAGCTTAAAAGTAATGCTTATTTGTTTGTTAGTCATTCAGAAAGTTTATACGGCTTGAGTGAAGATTTAAAATTGATTCAGCCAGGTATTTATCAATATAAGTCGGTAGTGGCGGCTTGAGTTTGCTGTTTTTTTTCCGCTGATCATCTGTTGATGGGGCGATTTACTTAATTTGGCGCATCGATTGTGTTGATTTTAATATTGGCGATTAATGCAATCTTTTAGTTACGATATTCATCGGATAAAAATATGATTAAGGTCATGGTCGTTGATGATTCGGCGGTAATTCGTCAGGTGGTGAGTGCGATTTTAAATGCGACTACGGATATTCGCGTTATTGATTCCGCGCCTGATCCGGTTTATGCCCTTGAAAAAATGAAAAAAGACTGGCCCGATGTTTTGGTGCTGGATGTTGAAATGCCCAGAATGGATGGGATTACCTTTCTTAAGCAATTAATGAATGAGCATCCAACGGCGGTGGTGGTTTTATCCTCACTCACCACGCAAGGCTCAGCCACGGCGATTGAAGCTTTGCGCGCAGGGGCAGTGCAGGTCTTGGCCAAGTCCAGTTTGGGGGTCAAACAAGCGCTGCTGGATGATGCCGCTAGTTTGGTCAGTGCCGTTCGAGCCGCAGCTAGGGCCAAAGTGTCGTTGCTAAAACCGAAACCAGACACATCGGCCATTGTGGTTCGCCCAAAATTATCTGCCGACGTGGTGCTTGCGCCACCAACTCAGGGCGCGATGCTTCAAACGACGGAACGGATTGTGTTACTGGGCGCTTCAACCGGCGGCACGCAGGCTTTGGAGGAGGTGTTGAAAAAATTATCCCGCACCTGTCCACCGATTGCGATTGTTCAGCATATGCCCCCTAATTTTACTGAATCATTTGCCAAGCGTTTAGATCAGCTGTGTGATATCGATGTGCGTGAGGCCAAGCATGGTGATCGATTATTACCCGGTTTGGCTTTGATTGCGCCAGGTGGTAAGCATTTGATGATTAAGCGCAGCGGTGCTCAGTATCTGGTGGATGTCGTGGATGGTCCTTTGGTGAGTCGGCACTGCCCATCGGTGGATGTGTTGTTTCGCTCGGGCGCTAAATTTGCTGGCCGCAACGCGATTGGCGTGATTATGACGGGGATGGGCGATGATGGCGCGAAGGGCTTAAAAGAAATGCAAGAGGCTGGTGCAAAAACTTATGCGCAAGATGAGATGAGCTGTGTGGTTTTTGGTATGCCTAAAGAAGCCATTAAATTGGGGGCGGCCGATGAAGTGCTGCCATTGTCGCGAATTTCTAGCGTGATCGGCGCTTAAGGAGCCATTGTGTCAACAACAGTGATGGTGGTGGATGATTCTTCGGTGCAGCGGCGGCATGCTGTGAATTTGTGTCGAGAACTTGAGCTTGAGGTGATTGCAACCGCAGATGATGGCTTGAATGCTTTATTGCAACTGAAGGCGCCGACGTTAAAGCCCGATTTAATTTTGCTCGATTTAGAAATGCCGGGGGTGAATGGCATTGGCTTACTCAAAGAGCTAGGGCGTAGCCGTCAACAAGCCGGTATTTTAGTGGTGAGCTCTAGAGAAACCGTATTGCTTTCTTCGGTAGTGTCTTTGGGGCGTAGTGATGGTTTACATATTGTCGGTTCAGTACAAAAACCGCTGACGGCCGATTTATTGCGCGCGGCTTTGAGTGGATTTTCCCCACGGTCAAATATTGCCTTGAGTGCGGTCTTGCCTGCGGATTTAATCACTGCAATCAGCGCCGGTCAGATTGGTTTTGCCTATCAGCCACGGATTGATTTACATAGCCGAATGCTGCAAGGTGTACGTTTGTTACCAACGTGGGATGAGGCGGTTTTTCCGGGGCAAAATCGCCAGGTATTAACTGAGCAATTGTATGCCTTGCCGCAATTTACCGCGCTGGCGCAAAGCTTTATGACTCAGGCGCTGAATGATCTGGCGTCTTGGCAGCGGAATGGATTGCGATTGGTAATGAATATCCCTTTGCCTTTGGCGACCTTAGCCGCCTATACCATGGCCCCGACTTTTTTAAGTGATTTAGATGCATTACAACTCTCGCCCAGTTCAGTGGTCTTAGAGGTTGCTTGCTGGGATGGGCGTGACGATGCGGCGAGTATTCTGAATACTTTATTGCAGCTCAGGATTAAAGAGGTGGGGATTGCCTTTGTCGATCGTGGGCAAGGCTTTACTTGGCTTGAAGAGCAAGGGCAACTGCCTTTGAGCGAGTTTCACTTATCCGCTGGCTTGATTGAGCGCGCTCAACACCAAGAGTTGAGTCAATTATTGATTAAATACAGTATTCAGCTGGCGCATGATTTATCGCTGAAAACCTACGCTAGCAATGTAACAACGCCAGCGCAGTTACAGCGATTGCAAGATGCGGCTTGTGATTATGTATCGGGAGCAATGATAGGCGAGTTAATCACTGCCGATGAAGTACCGAATTGGAGTAAACAGGCTGCGCTCAGTGGCAAAGCTTAATTCTATTGCAGTCATGGGATCGGCGAATTTAAAAAAAATCAATGCCAGAGTTGACCGCTGCACTGGGGGGCGACTTGCCGGCGTGAAGCTTTTTTTGTTCATGGGCGGTGTAGCTCAATTCGAGCTCGTTCAACCACTGGCTTTGCGCGGGTAATGGGCTTTGTTTGGCCAGTAGCTGTTGTAATTTGTCCATATCCCCTTGCACATGCCCCATGATTTGCCCCATTCGATCTTGGTATTGCAGGTGCACCAAAACTTCATGAATTTCTTGCTCGACGGCTTGGCTTTCAGTATTGAGTTGCTGCACGGTTTGGCGCAGTTGATCGGCTGTTTGATGAAAGTCCTGTACCACCGCATCAATCCTATTTTTAGATGCGTCGATGATGCGCACCTCGGCGATCGATTGGTTTTTGGCTGCCGCCAAAGCGCACTCTATCGTGGCATTCATCGATTCGACTTTGCTGCAAATATGTTTGCCGGTTTCACCCGACAGCGTCGACAATTTACCGACTTCATCGGCCACCACCGCAAAACCTCGACCTGCTTCTCCAGCTTGCGCCGCTGCAATGGCCGCATTGAGTGCCAATAAATTAGTTTGCTCGGCGATTTCAGTGACTGACGTCGCCATTTGTTTGAGCTCGATATTTAATTGCCCTAAGCCTTCTAGTTCAATCAACAGTGCCGCGCGATCTTTGAGCACTTGCTCGAGCGCTTTGACAATATTGTTTAGTTGCGCCTCAGAGCGATGAATGGTGGCAATGATATTGCCGCCGTGTGAGCTCTCTGAAGCCAAACGAATCGTGCCACCTAGGCTTTCGATAATGCAGGAAAAATGTAAGGCCAGCTGATCCACTGCGGCTTGGCTTTGATCACGCGCCAAGCCTAGATTGCGATGCCAAAGCGGCAATAAATCCACTAGTAATAAGGGCAAATCACTGTGAATGGGCGTCTGTGGTGGCATCCCTGCCGCGCGTTGTTGCGCTTGATTTTGCGGGTCGCTCATCCGTAATGCGCCACCGATAAGCACACCAAGCAATAGACCTTGCCACCAAACTGAGGCAATCAGGCTACTGATTAGGCAATTTATTATTGTAATTGCAAGCAAATGCGAGGTTTTTATGGACATTTTTCGTAATTTTTATGTAGGCTATTGGCTCGTCATAGAAGATAAATCTCGCTTCGGCTAGTGGTGTTTCGCCTGATTTTGCTTAAGTTTTGGTTTTTTATTGTTTCAGCAGCAAATTATTCTGGCACACTCATCCATTGGGCGATTTTTTCTTGATGAAGTCGGTTAAACGATGTGGTGAAGTCTGCTACTCAGACATTGATATTGCATAGGAATAGACGAATGGACATGGCATTTCCTAACGAGCAGGGGATGTACGACCCCGCCAATGAACATGACGCTTGCGGCGTCGGTTTTGTTGCTCACATCAAAGGCCAAAAAAGCCATCATATTATTGAGCAAGGTTTGCTCATTCTAAAAAATATTGACCATCGCGGCGCAGTCGGTGCCGATGCTTTAGCCGGTGATGGTGCGGGTATATTGATCCAGATCCCTGATGCGCTATTTCGCAAGGTGACACTCACCCAGGGTATTGTTTTACCGCCGATGGGCGATTACGGTGTAGCAATGTGCTTCTTGCCACAAGAAGCCGCCGCCCGCGCCGCCTGTGAAGAAGAAATCGAGCGCGCGGTGCGTGCCGAAAAACAAGTGGTGTTGGGTTGGCGTGATGTGCCCGTTAATCACGATATGCCGATGTCGCCGCTGATTAAAGCCACTGAGCCAGTGATTCGCCAACTCTTTATTGGCCGTGGCAATGATGTCTTGGTGACCGATGCGCTAGAACGCAAGCTGTATATCATTCGCAAACGCGCCAGCCATGCCATTCGCGCCTTAAAGCTTAAATACGGTGGCGAGTATTACATTCCGTCTTGTTCGGCTCGAACCATCAATTACAAAGGTTTATTACTCGCTGACCAAGTGGGCGAGTATTACCTAGATTTGCAAGATCCTGCCTGTATCTCGGCGCTGGCCTTAGTACATCAACGCTTCTCGACCAATACCTTCCCAACTTGGGATTTAGCCCATCCATTTCGCTATATCGCGCATAACGGCGAAATCAACACTTTGCGCGGCAATGTGAATTGGATTCGTGCGCGTGAAAAAGCCATTAGTTCGCCGGTGTTGGGTAAAGACATCGACAAAATTTGGCCGCTGATTTATCCGGGACAATCGGATTCGGCATCATTTGATAACGCGCTCGAACTCTTGGTGATGGGCGGTTATTCGCTAGCGCAAGCGATGATGATGATGATTCCTGAAGCGTGGGAACGCAACGGTGAAATGGATGAAAATCGCCGCGCCTTCTATGAATATCACGCCGCGATGATGGAACCTTGGGATGGCCCGGCCGCAGTGGCGTTTACCGACGGCCGCCAAATCGGCGCGACGCTCGATCGGAATGGCTTGCGTCCGGCGCGTTATTTAGTCACCAATGATGATTTGGTGGTGATGGCGTCTGAATCGGGCGTGTTGCCGATTAGTGAAGAGCGCATTAATAAAAAATGGCGTTTGCAACCGGGCAAGATGTTCTTGATCGACTTGGAGCAAGGTCGGATTATCGACGACAAAGAGCTCAAAGACAGCCTCGCCAACGCCAAGCCGTATCGTGAATGGATTGAAAAAATCCGCATTAAGCTCGATGACATCGAAGGCGACGATGGTGACGTGAGTTTCCCGCTGCCGGATGCTCACTCGCTGCTCGATCAGCAGCAAGCTTTTGGTTACACGCAAGAAGACCTCAAGTTCATTTTGGAACCGATGGCCAAAGCCGGTGAAGAGCCGACGGGCTCGATGGGTAATGACGCTGCACTGACGGTGTTGTCGCGTAAAAATAAGCCGCTGTATCACTACTTCAAGCAATTATTTGCTCAGGTAACCAACCCACCGATCGATCCGATTCGTGAAGAAATGGTAATGTCTTTGGTGTCGTTTATCGGCCCGAAACCTAACCTACTTGGCACGACCGACATCAATCCACCGATTCGTCTGGAAGTGACGCAACCGGTATTGTCGAGCGCTCAGTTTGAAAAAATCCGCAATATCGGCCAATACACAGGCGGTAAGTTTTATTCGCATCAACTTAATATCTGCTACCCCGTTGCTTGGGGTAAAGAAGGCGTTGAAGCGCGCTTAGCGTCTTTGGTCGCCGAAGCGGAAGACGCTGTTAAATCGGGCGCGAATATTTTGATCGTTTCTGATCGGGCGATGGATGCCAAACACGTGGCGATTCCGGCCTTGCTGGCAACGTCGGCGATTCATCAGCACTTGGTGAAGCGCGGTCTGCGCACCAGCACTGGTTTAGTGGTTGAAACCGGCTCAGCGCGGGAAACGCACCATATTGCCTTGCTCGGCGGTTATGGCGCAGAAGCGGTGTATCCGTATTTGACCTTGGCCACGTTGGCGGATTTGGCGTATGCCAATGGCGGCGACGCAGAACTGGCAGCGAAATATCAGAAAAACTTTATCAAAGCCGTGGGTAAGGGCTTGATGAAAGTGATGTCAAAAATGGGCATCTCAACGTATATGTCGTACACCGGCGCGCAGATTTTTGAAGCGATTGGTTTACAAAAATCAGTAGTGAAAAAATACTTTACCGGCACCGCGAGTAATATTGAGGGTATTGGTCTGTTTGACATTGCTGAAGAAGCGGTGCGGCTACATACCTCGGCATTTGGTAGCGATCCTGTGCTCGCCAATCAGCTCGACGCTGGTGGCGAATATGCCTTCCGGATTCGCGGTGAAGACCATTTGTGGACGCCAGATTCGATTGCCAAATTGCAGCACGCAACACGCAGCAACTCGTATTCAACGTACAAAGAATACGCCGCGCTGATTAATGATCAAAGCCGTCGTCATCTCACGCTACGTGGTCTGTTTGAAATTAAACCAGCAGGCGCGCCAGTGCCGTTGGCAGAAGTTGAATCGGCAGCCGAGATCGTGAAACGTTTTGCCACTGGCGCGATGTCGCTTGGCTCGATTTCGACCGAAGCGCATACCGCATTGGCAATTGCGATGAACCGCATCGGCGGTAAATCCAATACCGGTGAAGGTGGTGAAGACGCAGCGCGTTTTGGCGTGCTAAAAGCCGGCCAAACACTGTCCGAAGTCATCGGCAAGAACCGCATTGAGCGTGACTATACGTTTAAAGAAGGCGATAGCCTGAGGTCCGCCATTAAGCAGGTGGCATCGGGCCGCTTTGGGGTCACCACCGAATACTTGGTGAACGCCGATCAAATCCAAATCAAAATGGCGCAAGGCGCTAAGCCCGGTGAAGGCGGTCAACTGCCGGGGCATAAGGTTTCGGAATACATCGGTAAATTGCGCCATTCGGTGCCGGGCGTGGGCTTGATTTCGCCACCGCCGCATCATGATATTTATTCGATCGAAGACTTGGCGCAGCTGATTCACGACTTGAAAAACGTCAACCCAGTGGCATCGATTTCAGTGAAATTGGTCGCTGAAGTGGGCGTGGGCACCGTGGCGGCCGGGGTGACTAAAGCCAAAGCCGATCACTTGGTGATTGCCGGTCATGACGGCGGTACTGGTGCTTCACCGCAATCGTCGATCAAACATGCGGGCGGTCCGTGGGAATTGGGGCTGGCTGAAACCCAGCAAACGCTGGTGCTCAATAAACTACGCGGTCGAGTTCGGGTGCAGGTTGACGGCCAAATGAAAACCGGTCGCGACGTGGTGATTGGTGCTTTGCTCGGTGCGGATGAATTCGGTTTTGCCACCGCGCCCTTGGTGGTGGAAGGCTGCATCATGATGCGTAAATGCCATCTGAACACTTGCCCAGTCGGCGTGGCGACGCAAGACCCGCTGCTGCGTCAGCGTTTCTCGGGTCAGCCTGAGCATGTGGTGAATTACTTCTTCTTCGTTGCCGAAGAGGCGCGCCAAATCATGGCCGAAATGGGCGTTCGTACCATTGATGAATTGATTGGCCGTTCTGATTTACTCGATAAACAGGCAGGGGTAGACCACTGGAAGACCAAGGGTCTGGACTTTAGCAAGATTTTCTATCAGCCCAAAGCCGGGCCAGAAGTCTCTCGTTTACACGCCGAAGTACAAGATCATGGTCTGAACAAAGCGCTCGACAATCAATTGTTGGCGCAAGCCGCTCCAGCGCTGGAACGCGGTGAAGTGACCAAAATTAGTCTCGCCGTGAAGAACATCAACCGCACCGTTGGCGCAATGCTCTCGGGTGAAGTGGCACGTCGTTACGGCCACGCTGGCTTGCCGGAAGACACGCTGCAAGTGGCGCTACACGGCACGGCTGGGCAAAGTTTTGCCGCCTTCTTGGCGCGCGGCATCACCATCACTTTGACCGGTGAAGGCAATGATTATGTCGGTAAAGGCTTGTCGGGCGGGCGGATTGTAATTCGTCCAAATGCGGCATTTAGCGGCAAAACCTGGGAAAACATCATCGTTGGCAATACTGTGCTATTTGGCGCGATTGCCGGTGAAGCGTTCTTTGCCGGCGTCGGTGGCGAGCGGTTTGCGGTGCGTAATTCCGGTGCCACGGCGGTGGTTGAAGGCTTGGGCGACCATGGTTGTGAATACATGACCGGTGGTACTGTCGTTGTTCTGGGGCAAACTGGGCGCAATTTTGCCGCAGGGATGTCGGGGGGTGTGGCGTATGTTTACGATCCAGAAGGCGTGTTTGCAGCGCGCTGCAATATGGCGCAAGTTGCGCTAGAGCGGGTATTACCCGCTGCAGAACAAGCCGCGCCGTTGCACAATGACCTTGCCGATGAAACCCAGCTCAAAGCGTTGATTGCTCGCCACGCTGAGTTAAGCGGCAGCGCTCGTGCCAGCCAGTTGCTGCAAGATTGGCCAGTGAGCCGTGCGGCGTTTGTTAAAGTGTTTCCGAATGAATATCACCGGGCATTAAACGAAATGGCCGCAGCCAATGTGAATGCCGCAGCCGCAACCGCAGTGAAGGAGATTGCATAATGGGCAAGCCAACTGGATTTTTAGAAATTGATCGCGTTAAAGACAGTTACGAGCCGGTGGCCCAGCGCCTCACGCATTATCGGGAATTTGTTCCGGCATTAAGCGATGACAAAGCCAAATTGCAAGGCGCACGCTGCATGGACTGCGGCATTCCGTTTTGCAATAACGGTTGCCCAGTCAACAATGTGATCCCTGATTTTAACGATTTGGTGTACCACCAAGACTGGAAAACGGCGTTGGATGTGTTGCATTCAACCAATAATTTTCCGGAGTTCACTGGCCGTGTGTGCCCTGCGCCGTGCGAAGCGGCCTGTACGCTGGGCATTAATGATGATCCGGTCGGGATTAAATCCATCGAGCGCTCGATCATTGATAAAGGCTGGGAAAACGGCTGGGTGCTACCGCAAATCGCTGCGGTTAAAACCGGTAAAAAAGTCGCCATCGTTGGCTCTGGCCCAGCGGGCTTAGCTGCCGCGCAGCAATTGGCGCGGGCAGGTCACGCGGTGACGGTGTTTGAAAAAAACGCCGCTGTGGGTGGTCTATTGCGCTACGGCATTCCGGATTTTAAATTAGAGCAATCGGTGATTGATCGTCGTTTGGCGCAATTAAAAGCCGAGGGTATTTTGTTTAAGACCAATACCGTTGTTGGTTCTAAAGACATACCTGCTGGTATCGTTTGCGATGCGCAAACCGTGATCACCCCAGCAGAGCTTGATGCTCAGTTTGACGCGGTGATTTTGGCCGGTGGCGCAGAAGTGCCGCGTGATTTACCCGTAGCGGGGCGCGAGCTAAAAGGCGTGCATTACGCTTTGGAATTACTGATCGCGCAAAACAAACAAGTGGCTGGCGGTGCTGCAAATCCTATCCATGCGGCAGGTAAACACGTCGTGGTGATTGGGGGTGGCGATACCGGTTCTGACTGCGTTGGGACGAGTAACCGGCATGGCGCAGCGAGCGTGACGCAACTTGAATTGATGCCGCAACCGCCAGAGCAAGAAAACAAACCGCTGGTTTGGCCGTATTGGCCGGTCAAAATGCGCACTTCAAGCAGTCATGAAGAAGGTGCTGATCGCGATTTCGCGGTGCAAACGCAAGCGTTTGTCGGTGAGAATGGCGTACTTAAAGCGCTGCAGTTGGTGCGTTTAGAATGGCAAGACGGCAAACCGACCCCGATTGCTGGCAGTGAATTTGAGCTGCCAGCCGATTTGGTGTTCTTGGCGATGGGCTTTACCCATCCCGTTGCCAGCATCCTTGATGCTTTTGGCGTTGAGAAAGATGCGCGTGGCAATGCCAAAGCCACCACTGAGGGCCAAGCTTGCTATCAAACCAATCTCGCCAAAGTGTTTGCTGCGGGTGATATGCGCCGTGGTCAATCGTTAATTGTGTGGGCCATCCGCGAAGGCCGCCAAGCCGCCCGCGAAGTCGACCAATTTTTGATGGGCAAAACAGTACTACCACGTTAATGGGTATTGGTCTGTAGCCCTTTTTAATTAAGGGCTACAGGCAGATACATTAATAAAAAAGCCAGCGTATGCTGGCTTTTTTGTTTTCATACACATGCTGTTGATTGACTTACTTTTAGCCTTACTAGTCCAAAGCCAGTAATCGCTGGCTTTGGGCTGGTATTCACTGCTGGTCGTTTTATTCGCGGGTCATATCAAAATAAGTGGTTTGCAATATTAATTGCGCGGCAATGGTTTGGTTCATATAAAACGGCTGCTTAATCTTTAAGCCATTACCGTTGGTGGTGAATGTATAGCGTACGGTGTAGTAGTTTTTTTGCTCGGGTGCGGCCTTGTTAAAGCCATCAGTGATGGTTTGCCACATTTTTTGTGGCATGCGAAATTGTAGCTGGTTGGCCTTCGGGGCTGTGAAGTGCCATCGACCACCAAGCGGATGAGTTGGCAATGCGCCGACCCAGTCTTTGCCATCGGAAACAGAGGCGCCAACGGGCGATTCTCCACCTTTATCAGCGCCTGTGCCTTGAATGTCAGAGAGTTCAAGGCTGAGTACAGGGGCACCAAGAATCGGGCTGCCGACCGATAAATCGCCGTCTTTTAGGCTGTGAAACAGTTCAATTTTAAGTTTGACCTGCTCACCTGATGCGAGTGGCGTGATATAGGCGGGCAATAATTTGGCACTAATCGATTGGTTTGACCATGAACTTGCAAAGAATGGGTAGTATCCATGCGAGTGCCACATTTCAACCCCTTGTTGCGCTGTCGCGGCAGGATATTTAGTGTGGTAGGTTTTCTCCGTTAGGCTATTCCAGCCCCAATTTTTTTCCGGATTGCTGCCCCACACGGTCCAAACTAAGGACCAGTTGTACACCCCAAAGCCAATGTCCTTGCTGGATTCATCTAAGAAAACACTGCGATGCCCGAGGGCGGCCATACTATCCCATTCGCCCTCATTCCAAATGGCAGATAAGCGCTCATTACTGCTGAAGTGGTTCAAATTACTCTGGTCACCACCGGTATTCCCGACTTGGATATTGGCACTGGAGCGACTATGGTAGCCCGCATCAAAGGTGACTTTCTTAATGCCGTATTTTTCATTGGCGATTGTCCAACTTGGATAATGGCCACTGCCCCCTTCGGGTACCACTTGACGGCCAAGCCATGCTCCAGCTTGTGAGTTCGTTTGTTTATAGTTGGAGATATACGAGCGCTGAGCACCATACAGCGCACGAAAGAAATTATAAAAATCTAAACGATTTTCCAGAAACTCCCGCTTATAGACGCCAACATCATGGTCGGCCGTATTGAAGGGGGCTTGGCTTGCAAATACCGGAGGGTGTTTGAAAATAGCACCACCATCAAATTCTCGGAACGGATTATCAGCAATCCCAGACGCATGCCGGATATCTCGGTGCCAGCGAACTAGATCGTCTTTTTTGGTACTGGCTTGGTCATTGCCTTTGGCAGAAGCATTGTTATAAGAAGTAGTCGGCTCGCGAATATAATCAATGACTCGCGGATCGTCCAAATCCAGATAGGGAATCATATTGTCTTGAATGAGGCGTTTGCGAAACGAGAAATCATTGAGCAATAGATCTTCTTGCTGGTTGGTAAAAAGGTCATCCTCAAGGCAACTAGCATCCTTACAGGGTGTGGTTGGCAGTGTGGCTACCGGTGGCAAGCTAGGCGCTGGAGAAGCACTCGGTATTGGAGAGGCGCTCGGTACGGGTGCTAAGCTGGGCATTGGGTTGACGCCAATACCAGGTTGCTCTGGGTTTGGTGACTCACCGCCGCCACAAGCGGTTAGCAAGCCTAATAAAATCGGGGCGTATAGAGAACGGTACAAGTGCTAGCTCGCTTTAGATCGTCGTGAAGAGGGTTAATGTATAAAGTTTGCGTCTATTTAATGCCGTATTTATGTGTTTAGTAAATAAGAATTTGATTATATTGACGATGTTTTGTGCTGTGTGTGGCTGATTTTCCACGATGTGGTGGAGCGTCGGAGCGTCGCTCAGAGGCCGCGGGGTATTTGCTGGTGCAAGAGGTATTAATCTTTCGGTATCGTCAATTGGCCGTATAATCAATGCATTCTAATCTTGATGGGTTGATGGTTTGATGCCATCGAGATTTATCAGCTTGAGTTTTTGACGGCGTTTAAAGCCTCAACGATTCAGGCTATCACGTAGGGATGAGACCAAATGGAAGAAGTTCAAAACGAAGACGTTCAAAACGAGCCTAGTAACTGGCATGTAATTTTACGGCCGAATCATGAGCGTAAAGTGTTAGCCAAAAGCAAGATGTATCGCTTACGCAATAATCAACCTGAGCGTTTAGACGTTTTGGAAGACATCGTCGGTAATTCACAGTTTAAATACAATCGATTTGCTCGCGTGATTGATTCGCCTGAGCAATATTTAGTCGATCGTTTGCGCGCCGAATGCATCGAAAAAATCGGTCATGACCGCGATATTGTGCATTATTTGATCGCCATTGCGATTGAGCGCAGTGAGCTAACAAAACGCCGCTAAAATCGGCAAATTGAGTCGGTTTGCGTGAAGTATTCTGAATGAATGTTTTACGCAAACTGACTGATTTATTAAGTATTTTCGTCAATCTTTACCTCCCAATCTACCCCGTTCTTGGGGTTTCCCCTGATTGCCGTTCATTTATGGCTTTGAGTTGCTTTGAGCCCCCTTTATCGCTAGAATCAAGCCCTTTTTGCTTGACTAGGGTCAATCCCTAGCAGCATGTATTTGACTGATTCTTGAGCTTTTGTAAGGGTGCCGCTGTGATGGATAGACAAAGCTGGTTGAAGGGCACGTTGTACCGCCCGCAGTTCGAGCAAGATAGCTGCGGCTTCGGTTTGATTGCACAAATGGATGATAAGCCGAGTCATTGGCTGGTCTCAACGGCGATCAATTCGTTGGCCTGTTTGACTCACCGCGGTGCGGTGGCGGCAGATGGTAAATCAGGCGATGGTTGTGGTTTGCTATTTCGCTTGCCAAAGGGCTTTTTACGCGCGGTTGCTGCGGATAATGGCTACGTCTTAGCTGAGCAGTTTACTGCCGGCTTGGTTTTTTCAGCGCTCGATAAAACTGAGTCGGCCAAGTCGATCAGCAATCTCGTGTCAGCGCTTGAAAGCCAAGGCTTGCAAGTAGCGGGGATTCGCGAAGTACCGGTCAATCTCGATGCGCTTGGCGCAGCGGCGATGCGCTCTTTGCCGACCATTCAGCAAATCTTTGTTAATTCGCCAGTTACCTTGTCAGAGCTTGATTTTGCTCGACGTTTGTATCAAGCGCGGCGCTTGGCAGAAAAAGCCAATACGGCTGACGCGGCTTTCTACGTCCCAACACTCAACCCTTATGTGATGTCATATAAGGGCTTGGTAACGCCAGACAATCTGCCGGTGTTTTATCTCGATTTAAAAGACGAGCGTTTTGCTTCGAGCATGGCGGTGTATCACCAACGTTTCTCGACCAATACGTGGCCACAATGGAAATTGGCGCAGCCTTTCCGTTTCCTCGCGCACAATGGTGAAATCAATACGCTAACGGGTAATCGCGCATGGGCGCGTGCTCGCGAAGCGATCATGGATAGCAATCTGCTGGATATGGATGCGATTCGTCCTATCGTGCAAACCAACGGTTCAGACTCGATGAGTATGGATAATATGTTGGAAAGCTTGGTACTTGGCGGCGTAGATGTGTTCCGTGCCTTCCGTTTGATGGTGCCACCGGCTTGGCAAAACGTCGATACCAATGATCGCGACTTGCGCGCGTTCTACGAATACAACTCGCTGCACATGGAGCCATGGGATGGCCCCGCTGGTATCGTTTGGGCGGCGGGCGACTACGCCGGTTGTGCGCTGGACCGTAACGGTTTGCGCCCAGCGCGTTATGTCATCACCAAAGATCGCCATATCACCATCGCCTCAGAAATCGGCGTATGGGGCTATAAGCCAGAAGAAGTGGTGAAAAAAGGCCGCGTGAAGCCTGGTCAAATCGTTGCGGTTGATTTCAAATCGGGCGAGTTTATTGAATCAGATGTGATCGATAACAAGCTCAAAACCGCCCAACCGTACCGCGCTTGGCTCAAAGAGCACGCCCAGCATTTGGAAATGGCCGCTGACAATAGTCCTCTCGAAGAGATGGACAAAGCCGCCTTGCTGACGTACCAAAAACAATTCCAGTTGACGTTTGAAGAGCGCGATCAAATCTTGCGCATCTTGGCGAATGACGGTCAAGAAGCGATTGGTTCGATGGGCGACGACACGCCGATGGCGGTGTTGTCGACCAAAGTACGCTCGCCGTATGAATATTTGCGCCAACAGTTTGCGCAAGTCACCAATCCACCGATCGACCCGATCCGTGAAGCGATCGTCATGTCGCTGAACACCTGCTTTGGCCCTGAGCGCAATCTGTTTGAAGACGGCCCAGACCACGCCAAACGCATGGAAGTGACTTCGCCAGTGTTGTCGACGGATAAGTTCGCGGTATTGACCAGCCAAACTGATCCAGACTTTAAAACTGCGCATTTTGCATTGACGTTTGAAGGCGTGAGCTTGCAAGCAGCAATTGAAAAGCTGCAAGCCGATGTCATCGCCAGTGTGAACGCTGGCACGGTGATTATCGTATTGTCGGACAAAAATATCGCCAAAGGCCGTATGCCGATTCCGGCCTTATTCGCCGTCGGTGCGGTACATCATGGCTTGATCAACGCCGGTTTGCGTTGCAAAACCAATATCATCGTTGAAACCGCCACTACGCGCGATCCGCATCATTTCGCCTGTTTGATCGGCTATGGCGCAACGGCAGTAGTGCCTTACTTGGCTTACCAAACGATCAAAGAATTGGTCGATATGGGCCAAGTTGAGGGCACGCTAGAAAAAGCGGCGAATAATTTCCGTAAGGGTATCAATAAAGGCTTGATGAAAATCTTGTCGAAAATGGGTATCTCAACCGTGGCGTCGTATCGCGGTTCGCAATTGTTTGAAGGCGTAGGGATTGGTGAAGAAGTCGTCGATCTGTGCTTAACCGGTACGGTATCGCGGATTTCTGGCGCTAACTTCGCTGATTTTGAAGCCGATCAAATCAAACTCAATAAATTAGCCTTCAACCCAATGCGCCCATTGGCGCAAGGTGGTTTGCTTAAATACGTGTTTGGTGAGGAATATCACGCTTACAACCCAGATGTGGTGATGCAGCTGCAAAAAGCGGTGCAAGGCGGTGACTATAAGGAATACAGCAAATACGCCGCACTGGTGAATACTCGCCCAGTGGCCATGTTGCGCGACTTAATGGCATTGCAAATTGACCCAGCCAAATCGATCTCGATCGACGAAGTTGAGCCCATTTCATCGATTGTGAAGCGTTTTGACTCGGCCGGTATGTCGCTGGGCGCCTTAAGCCCAGAAGCGCACGAAGCATTGGCAGAAGGCATGCATCGCCTTGGTGCTCGCTCGAATTCAGGTGAGGGTGGTGAAGACGAAGCGCGCTACGGCACGTCAAAAATGTCGAAAATCAAGCAAGTCGCTTCTGGTCGTTTCGGCGTTACGCCGCACTACTTGGTGAATGCTGAAGTACTGCAAATTAAAGTCGCACAAGGCGCTAAGCCGGGTGAAGGCGGCCAATTGCCGGGCGATAAAGTCTCGCCGCTGATCGCTAAATTGCGTCACAGCAAGCCAGGCATTAGCTTGATTTCACCGCCTCCGCATCACGATATTTATTCGATTGAAGACTTGGCGCAGCTGATTTTTGACTTGAAACAAGTCAATCCAGAAGCCTTGGTTTCCGTTAAATTAGTCGCTGAACCTGGCGTCGGTACCATTGCAGCCGGTGTGGCTAAAGCCTACGCCGATTTGATCACCATCTCGGGGTATGACGGTGGAACCGCTGCTTCGCCGCTGGCTTCAGTCAAATACGCCGGTTCGCCGTTTGAACTTGGCTTGACCGAAGCGCAGCAAGTCTTGCGTGCTAACGGTTTGCGTGGCCGGGTTCGCGTGCAAGCCGACGGTGGTTTGAAAACCGGTCTAGACGTGGTGAAAGCCGCGATCATGGGCGCGGAAAGCTTTGGCTTCGGTACTGGCCCGATGGTGGCTTTGGGTTGCAAATACTTGCGTATTTGCCACTTGAACAATTGCGCTACCGGCGTGGCAACGCAAGAAATCAAATTGCGTAGCAAGTTCTTTATCGGCTTGCCAGAGATGGTGGTGAATTACTTTACCTTCATCGCGCAAGAAACGCGTGAATTGATGGCGGCGCTGGGCGTGCGCACGTTTGAAGAAATGATCGGCCGCACTGAAATGCTCGGTTTGATTGAAGGCGCGACGGAAAGACAACAAAAACTCGCCTTAGGCAGTTTGCTTAGCCAAGGCACAACGCCAGATTCAGAATCACGTTTCTGCGTGGATGCGCGCAACCCAAGTTTTGACAAGGGTGAGTTGGCCGAAGAAATGGTCAAAGATGCACTTGCTGGCATTAAAGCCAAAACGCCACAACGCTTTGAATACGCTGTACGCAATATCCATCGCTCAATCGGTGCGCGTTTGTCAGGTGAAATCGCCAAAGCACACGGCGCAGATGGCTTGCCAGAAGGCACTTTGCACTTGAAATTGCACGGTTCAGCTGGTCAGTCATTTGGGGTGTGGAATGCCAAAGGTTTGACGCTGGAACTCGCTGGCGACGCCAATGACTACGTGGGTAAAGGCATGAACGGCGGCCAAGTAATTATCTATCCACCGGTGGGTAGCGAATTTGCTTCGAGCGACGCAGTCATTGCCGGTAACACGTGTTTGTATGGCGCAACCGGTGGTGAGTTGTTTGCTGCGGGTATGGCCGGCGAGCGTTTCGCGGTGCGTAACTCAGGTGCGACAGCGGTGATTGAAGGCGTTGGTGATCACGGTTGTGAATACATGACTGGCGGCTGCGTAGTGGTACTCGGTGAAACCGGATACAACTTTGGCGCGGGTATGACCGGTGGTTTTGCGCTGGTTTACGATCCGAAGCAAAAATTTGCTTATCGCTACAACAACGAACTGATCGATACCAACTTGATCAATGGTGAAGCCTACGGTGCTATTCGCGCCTTCTTGAAAGACAAAATCACCGCCCACGTGGCGTTGACTGGTTCGAGCAAGGGTGCTGAATTGTTGGCGAACTTTGATGAAGCCGTCGATTACTTCTGGTTGGTGAAACCCAAAGTGGCCAAGCTCGACGCATTGCTAAAAGACTAATTTAGATAGGGAGTTGGGAATGGGGCGCAGGGAGTGGTTTTACTCCCCAATCCCGACTCACTACTCCCCGAGGTAATACCATGTCAGATGTATTTCAGTTTCTGAATGTTGCTCGCAATCCCGGCGATAAAGTCGCGGTTGAGAAACGTAAATTTGTATTTAAAGAAATCTACACCCCGCTCAATAAAACCAGCTCGGGTGAACAAGCGGGGCGCTGTTTGTCCTGTGGCAATCCGTATTGCTCATGGGAGTGCCCAGTGCACAACCATATTCCGCAATGGTTGCAATTGGTCGACGAAGGTAAATTGTTTGAAGCGGCTGAACTCAGCCACAAAACTAATTCATTGCCAGAAATCTGTGGCCGTGTTTGCCCACAAGATCGTTTGTGCGAAGGCGCATGTACGCTCAATCAAGTCGACGCTGGTGCGGTGTCGATTGGTTCGGTGGAAAAATACATTACCGACGAAGCCTTTAAAGCCGGTTGGCGTCCAGATATGTCGGGCGTGATTAAGACCGGCAAAAAAGTCGCCATTATTGGCGCTGGTCCTGCTGGCCTTGGCTGCGCGGATATTTTGGTACGCAACGGCGTTGCACCGGTGGTGTTTGATCGTTACGAAGAAATCGGCGGTTTGTTAACTTTTGGTATTCCAGAATTCAAACTAGAAAAAGACGTCATCGCGACACGCCGTAAAATCATGGAAGACATGGGCGTTGAATTCCGCTTGAATACTGAAATCGGTAAAGATATTGCAATTGACAGCTTGCTGGCCGATTACGATGCGGTATTTATGGGCATGGGCGCGTACAAATACATGAAGGGCGGCATTGCCGGTGAAGAATTGCCAGGCGTGATGGAAGCCTTGCCGTTCTTGATCAACAACGTGCGCAACAGCATGGGCACGCTTGGCGATGAAGCTTTCGTATCAATGACCGGCAAGCGCGTGGTGGTGCTCGGTGGTGGCGATACCGCCATGGATTGCAACCGCACCTCGATCCGCCAAGGCGCAGCCAGCGTGATTTGCGCTTACCGCCGTGATGAAGAAAACATGCCGGGCTCAAAACGCGAAGTGGCCAATGCCAAGGAAGAAGGTGTTGAATTCCAATGGAATAGCCAACCGGTGAAAATCGAGCAAAATGCCGATGGCAGCTTGGCGCTGACTTTGGTATCGACGCAACTGGGTGCACCCGATGAAAAAGGCCGTCGTCGTCCTGAGTTGATTGCCGGTTCTGAGCGGATTGTGAATTGCGATCACGTGGTGGTGGCGTTTGGTTTCTCGGTTGAACCGGAAAGCTGGTTTGACGCGCAAGGCGTGAAAACTGACGATTGGGGTCGCACAATTGCAAGCGACAAGCAAACCTTCAAGCATCAAACCAGCAACCCGAAAATTTTTGCTGGTGGCGATCAAGTTCGTGGCGCTGATTTGGTGGTGCGTGCGGTCTATGAAGGCCGTAATGCAGCCGAAGGGATTTTGGAGTACATTGGCGCTTGGTAAGGCAATTGAAATAAATCAAGCCTCGCATTGCGGGGCTTTTTTTATGTGTTGTCAGCTTGTATCTGGATTGAGCTGACAGTGAGCGGATGATGGCTTGGGGTTTGGATAGGTAATGGATTATTTGGTTTTGGGCCGTACTCTGCTGCAGCAAGGACAGTCTCATCAGGCTTTGCAACACTTTCTTGATGGTCTGGCCCTTGCTCAATCTGAGCAGAGTAATGAAGCGGCTTATTGGCTGGCAATCGCTGACATTGTGCATGACAGTGGTCAATTTGAACGTGCTTTAAGCTTGCATCAGCATGCGCTCGCTCTGGCTGACAGTGCGGCGCAATCTTGTTCGGCCTATCTGGGTCTGGCGGCTGACTTGTGGGCAATGGGCCAAGAAACGGTGGCCTATCCATTACAAGCGCAAGCGTTGGCATTTCCGGCTTTGCAAGACGATGCGATTTTATTGGTGCAGTCGGCGCGGCTGTATCAATTGCAGCAGCAATGGCCTGCCGCTTTAGCGCAATTGGAGCGAGCGGCGCGACAGGTGGCCGATAGCGACAGTTTGGTTTTGCATTGGTCGATTTTATCGTTGTATTTACGCATCAATGCCCCGTTAGATTTACCTGCGGCCATTGACCGAGCAAGCGCGGCGTTGTCGCATGCGGGATCGAGCGATTTACGCGGCTTATTGTTGATTAAATTGGCGCAAGCCAGCCAAGCGTGTCAGCAATATACCGCTGCGGTGGATTTTTATCAGGCGGCGATGCGGCATTCGGCGCAGCACAAAAAACCGCAACGACCACGACGCTTACGAGACGTTGAGTTCAAATTACAGCAAACCACCAGTGATATAGAAATCGATCTATTGCGCTTGAAAAATGCCCAGCAAGACGAGCAAGTGCGTTGGCTGGAAAGCGCCACTTATCGTGATGCGGTAACGGGCTTACATAATTTGCGTTACTTGGAGGCGCGTTGGCCGACGTTGTTGGCGCAGGCTATTGATCAACCCTCTTTATGTGTATTGCATCTTGGGGTGGATCAATCGACCTATTTGCGCGAAGTGATGGGGGAGGCCAAAAGCAATGATTGCAGTGTGCGGATTACGCGGGTTTTGCAAGACGCGCTACCAGAGGGGACGGAGTTGATTGCTGGCGGGCAGTTGGTCTTTAAATTGATTTTGCCCAACAGCTCGGCAGACTTGGCCAATGCATTGATTGAGCAAATTCAACAGCAGATCGCACAATTGGACTTTAGTGATTTACCCGAGGCACTGACGCTGAGTATGGGCGGAACAATTTATCAGCAGGGCGACACCGTTGACGTATTGCAATTACGTGCGGATTTGGCCTTGTATTTGGCGATGCGTCATGGTGCGGGTGCCGTGGTGTGGGAGATGGCAGCATGACCGCACGTTTAGCATTATTAACTCAACTTGAAACCGTATTAAATTCCGCCGAACGTGGCTCGCCGCCTTTGCCGGATCAAGCGCAGCAATGGGTGGCAGAAAGCCAAGCTGACCCACGGTTACACGGGATGGCTTTGGATATTTTAGGGCATGCCCAGCAGCATTTTAGTGCGCATCATGCGGCGCAAACGGCATTTAGTGCCGCTGCGGAGAGTTATCGGCAGGCTGGGCAGATAGGCAGTTCGACCAATTCATTACTGCTGTTGGCGACGTCTTATTTATTAAATGATCAGCCTTTATTGGCACTTGATCAATGGACTAAAGCTTTAATGCAGGCCAAAGGGGCACAAAACCTTGGACAATGTGTCCGTGTCTATTTAGGGATTGGGCAGGTTTATATTGGTTTTAACGATAATGAAGCTTCACTGCGGTGCAGTGAAATGGCACTCAAAATGGCGGTGGCGATTGCCGACCCGCTGTTAGAGTGCGATGCCTTACTGTATGTGGCCAGTGATCAATATCGATTGCAGCGTTACGCTCAAGCTTTAGAGGCGATCGCCCGCGCTGAACGATTGATGGAACTGCCTTTGCACAATAAAGTCTGGGCGGCAGAAATTGTGTATTACCGTGGCTTGATTCATGGGCAGCAAGGCATGTTGCAGCAGGCAAAGGTTGAATTGGCGACGGCATACGATTTGCATTGCGCCAATGATAATCTGTGGGGCAAAGCGCATGCCTTGACCGGTTTGGGTGAGATCCTACTGCAATTACAAGCCGCAGAGGCTGAGACTATTTTATTACAAGGCCAGCAATTGGCGGTGCAGTCGGGTGTATTGAGCCTACAAACCCGATGTTGCAAGGCTTTAATCGATTGTTATCTAGCTAAGCAACAAGCTGAGTTAGCGCTGCCTTTTTACGCGCAGTTATTTGCACAGCAATCTTTACCTGAGCGAAAAATCAGCGTAACGCATCGCAAAAAAATAATGCAGCTTGAAACACAAAGCCGAGTATTGCAGCTACAAAAATGCCTACAAACTTGCACCATCAGCTCATAGTTAAAAAACAGGGTATAGCGTTGTAGTTCATATTAAATAATTTTTTCAGCAATATACCCATTCAAACTTCTGAAAAATAGCTTGGATTTGATGGCTTTCCCGAATCAATATTTGGCTTGTTTGGATGTACACTAAGCTATGGAATCACAAACTTTTCTTTCTGCTTTGATTTTGCTGCTCTTGGTGATTGATCCCTTGGGCGGCATTCCTTTGTTTGTCGCAATGATGAAAAAAGTCCCTAAGGCGCGGCGCTGGCGAATGATTATTCGCGAGGTGAGTGTCGCTTTTGTGGTGCTGCTAGTTTTTATGTTGTTCGGGCAAAAATTCCTGGAAGTCATGCATTTGTCCCAAACCTCATTGGGCATTGCTGGTGGCGTGATTTTGTTTTTAATTGCGCTGCGGATGGTGTTTCCTCATCCCGATGGCGTTTTTGGCGACACCAGCGAGGGCGAGCCGTATATTGTGCCGTTGGCGATTCCTTTATTGGCCGGTCCATCGGCGTTGGCCACGGTGTTGTTATTGGTTTCGCGCGATCCCGAGCGAATTGAAGTGTGGGTGGCGGCGTTGGCGTTAACCATGCTGATTTGTGCGCTGACGTTGGCTTTTTCAGAAAAAATTAGCCAAGTGCTCGGCGCGCAAGTCACCACGGCATTTGAGCGTTTAATGGGTTTGATTTTGACGGCGATTGCGGTGCAAATGTTACTCGATGGGATTCGGCAGTATTTAGTGTCGCTTTAATGGCGATATTTAGGCTGGGTGAACTGGGTGTTTGATGCGTCACAAGCTGCGTCGCGAGGGTTCGGCGCTAGAATGAGAGGGTTGTTAACGATGGGTTTGTACTGCGAGACAAACAACGTTAGCAGATACCTTGGTGTAGTTATTTTTAATGGCGACTAATCAGGAGTTGAACCACATGACACAGAATGAATTGAAAGAAGCGGTAGGCCGTGCAGCAGTCGCCTATGTGCCTGAAAATTGTATTGTTGGCGTTGGTACTGGTTCGACTGCCAATTACTTTATTGATGCTTTGGCTGAAATCAAAGGCCAAATTAAAGGCGCGGTGTCTTCGTCGACAGCGAGCGTCGCGCGCTTAAAATCACACGGGATTCCGGTATTTGATTTAAATACCATTGATGACTTGCCGGTGTATGTCGATGGCGCGGATGAAATTAATCATCAATTGCAAATGATTAAGGGCGGTGGCGCAGCGTTAACGCGCGAGAAAATCATTGCGGCCGTTGCCGGGCAATTTATTTGTATTTGCGATGAAAGCAAATTGGTTGATGTCTTGGGTGATTTTCCTTTGCCGGTTGAAGTAATCCCAATGGCGCGCTCGTATGTGGCGCGGGAGTTGGTAAAATTGGGTGGCCATCCGGCTTATCGTGAAGGCGTAGTGACAGATAACGGTAATATCATTATTGATGTGCATGGTCTGTCGATTAGTCAGGCCACGGTACTTGAAGCTCAAATCAATCAAATCGTTGGCGTTGTGACCAATGGTTTGTTTGCGCATCGCCGTGCTGACGTACTCTTATTGGGTACGGCTAACGGGGTGAAAACCATTAAATAAACGCGCAGCGGCGGATAAAAAGTTCGCCGCTCACGGGCAGATGAAACAGTACTGTAATAAAAAGCTGGTATTTTGCACCGATTAATACACTGGAGAAGCTGTGTCATGTCAGAACATATTTCAAAGCAATTTGATGCCGATTTAGAGGCAATTCGCTCCCAAGTAATGGGAATGGCCGGTTTGGTCGAAGAGCAAGTTCGCTTGGCAATGCAAGCTTTGGCGTCGGGCGATGTGGCGATCATCAATAAAGTGATCGAGCAAGAAATGCAAGTCAATCAAATGCACGTCAAACTCGATGATATGTGTGTGCATATGATTGCGCGTCGCCAGCCTGCGGCCACTGATTTGCGGATGGTGATGACGGTGATTAAGTCGGTTGAGGATTTGGAACGCATTGGTGACAAAGCCTACCGAATTTGCAAACGAGCAAAAAACATTTATGAATCCGGCCGTTTGCAAGTGCCACGTTTTCATGACCTCAATCATATTGCCGATTTGGCGCTGGATATGTTGTCTAATGCGCTCGATTCATTTGCGCGTATGGATGCGGTGAGTGCGTCTGAGGTGATTCGGGCGGATGCGCAACTGGATCAAGAATATCAAGCGCTGCATCGCCAATTGATTACCGTGATGATGGAAGATCCACGTTCGATTACTTTAATTTTGGATATCTTATGGATCGCCAAAGCTATTGAGCGTATTGGTGATTTGGGGGTGAATGTCGCCGAGCATGTGATTTACTTGGTGAAAGGCCAAGATGTTCGCCATAAAACCCAAGAAGAAGTCGATCGCGTCGCTTTGCAGTAAGCCGATGTATCAGATTAGGGCTAGGGTCTGTTGACGTTTGGTTTGCGGATCGCGTTTGTGCTGATTTTGGCCTGAAACAAGGCGAAAGACGCGTGGCATAGTCATTCTATGCAAGCGTTTTTCAACGCAGTGTCAGGCCAAAAGCAGCCAAACCCTAAGGGCTGGGCGCTTTTCGCGGCATCTCTGCGTTATTTCATGCTCGAATAACGGGTTATTGGTCGCATAAAATGCCTTGATCTGCCGCGAAAATCGCGCAAGCAGCGACCGAAAACCAAACGACAACAGACCCTAGGTTTATTGCCCTAGTCTGAAGGAAGTAGTGTCTAATAAAGGGCGGCTGTGGCTGCCCTTTATGATTTGCGTTTGCCACAAACATGAGTTTTACGTATTGTTATGCCCGCAAACCCGCTACCTACTGGAGTTTTACTGAATGGGCGACTGTTCTGTCATTGCCGCCGTGGATCTCGGCTCCAACAGTTTTCGCTTGCAAGTCGCCCGTGTGGTTGAAGGGGCTTTGTTTCCGCTGGATTCATTGAAAGAAACGGTTCGTTTAGGTGCCGGTTTAGATGCTCACGGTTGTTTAACGGCTGAAGCCATCGCCGAAATGACCGCAGCACTGGCGCGATTTGGTGAGCGTTTGGCTGGCTTGCCGCCGCAATGCGTGCGTGCCGTTGCGACCAATACCTTTCGCATTGCTAGAAATAGCGCCGATTTTTTACCTCAGGCCGAGGCGGCCTTGGGTTTTCCTATTGAAATTATTGCTGGCCGTGAAGAAGCGCGATTAATTTATATTGGTGCCGCGCATAGTTTGCCCAGTACGCGTGAGCGCCGCTTGGTGATTGATATTGGTGGCGGATCAACCGAGTTGATTATCGGCAGTCAGTATCGCTCATTTAGTACTGAAAGCATTCAGCTCGGTTGTGTGGGCTGGAGTGCGCGTTATTTTCCCGATGGCGTCATTACCCGTGAACGAATGGAAACCGCCGAGCTCGCTGCGCGAGGTGCTTTCTTGCCCTTGGTGCCCACGTTTTACTCGGGAGAGTGGCAAAAAGCGATCGGGACTTCAGGCACGGCGCGCTCATTGGCCGATATTTTAGAATTAAACGATTTATCCCCACTGGGGATTACTCGTGATGGTTTAGCCGCTTTGCGTAGCAAAATGATTGCTGCTGGCCATATCAATCATTTGCAATTAAATGGTTTGCGCGATGATCGGCGTCCGGTATTGCCCGGCGGCTTAGCGATTATGCAGGCGGCTTTTGATATGCTCGGTATCGAGCGCATGTCGATCACTTACGGCGCGCTGCGTGATGGCGTGCTGTATGACTTAGTGCAACGCCAAACTCAATATGATGTGCGGGATCGAACGGTCGATTTCTTTCAGCGCCGTTACCATGTGGATGGACCGCAAGCGTATCGAGTGTCGCAATTGGCGGCGCAATTATTTGATGTACTGCGCGGCGAAACGCAAAGCGATGATGTCGTGCTGGCCAGAAATCTGACGATGGCTGCGGGTTTACACGAGGTGGGGCGCTCGATTGCGCATGCCAGCTATCATAAGCATTCGGCGTATATTTTGCAGCATGCCGATATGCCGGGTTTTTCTAAGCGGGAACAAAATTGGTTGTCGCGGCTGGTGCTGGCGCATGCTGGTAGTTTGAGCAAACTCGCTGATCAAGAGATTCAACCTGCCGAATGGGATGCCATTTTGTGTTTGCGCATGGCGGTGTTGTTTTATCGCGCTCGCCTGGATGAGGCGCCGCCATTGGGTTTGCTCTCGCACAGTGCGGATGGCTATTGCTTGGAATTAGACGCAGCGTGGTTAGAGGCGCATCCACTCACGATGTATGCCTTAAATGAGGAAGTCAAAGCATGGCAAAACATGGGCGTAAACCTAATGATTCGAGCCGTCGCCAACGTATAAAAGCGCATTTAAATTCAGATAAAGCCGGTGCAGCACCCGGTACTTTGCAGTATGTCGGCGGTGACGCGCCGGCGGCAACGCTGGCCACTTTAATTGAGTTTGGCCCTTTGCCGGGGGATTATCTTGCGACCAGTTTTAGCGACGTTGATGTCGGCCGAACGTTTCAGCCGACGTTTAATACCTTGTGGTTGAACGTGCATGGTTTAGAAAATATTGAAATCCTCAAATTAATTGGTCAGCGGTTTAAATTGCATCCACTGGTTTTAGAAGACATTCTGAATACCCAGCAACGCCCCAAGGTTGAGCAATATCCCGGCTATTTGTATATCACCGCCCGACTCATGAATTGGGATACGGACTGCGTTTCTGGTGAGCAAGTGAGCTTGATTGTTGGACGGGGTTTTGTGCTGACCTTTCAAGAAAAACCCAGCGGCACTTTTGCCGCGATTCGCGACACGCTTAAAAATAGTGAATCCCAAATTCGCAAATTAGGCCCGGATTATTTGGCTTATGCCTTACTGGATAAACTGGTGGATCGTTATTTCTTAGTGCTTGAGCAATTGGGTGAGCGCTGCGAAGAGTTGGACGAAGCGATTAATAGTAAGATCCAGCCCGAGCAGATGGTTGAAGTACAGTCATTACGCCGTAGTTTGCAGCAAATTAAGCGCAGTCTGTGGCCGATGCGGGAAATGCTCAATGTACTGCAGCGCGATGACGCCGATTTTTTTCATAGTGAAACCCAGCTGTATTTGCGTGATGTGTACGACCATACGGTGCAATCGATTGAAACCGTTGAAGCGCTGCGCGAAATGATTTCTGGTTTGCAAGAAATATATCTATCGCTGCAGTCGCAGCGACTTAATGAGCAAATGCGGCTACTCACCGTCATTACCACCATCTTTATGCCGCTAACGTTGATTGCCGGTATCTACGGCATGAATTTTGACATCATGCCCGAGCTACGCTGGACCTATGGCTACTACGCGGCCTTGGGTTTGATGGGGGGCATTGCGGTGTTTTTGGGTTTGTTTTTTTGGTTGCGACGTTGGGTGTGATGGGTTGGGTATATCTATGTGGACTTTAAAATTAAAGCGCTTTGTTGATATACCCACCAATTTTGTGGCCAAGACGGACATCTCAAGTCTGAATCCATTGGGGGGATTTATAACCACCACGCCAGCAAAAACACCCCCAGCATGGCGAGTGCCAAACCGACTTTAGCAATCGCCCCAAGCAACATGCCGATACCGCTGGCAAATCCGACTTTACCGGCGTGTAGTAGATCTTTTCTGGCATAGAACTCACCGGCTGCAGCACCTAAAAACGGTCCGAGGATTAAACCGACTATCCCGCCCAGCATACCGACAATCGAGCCAATTAAAGCCCCCCAGACAGCGTAGCGGCTCGCACCAACGCTTTTAGCCCCCATGGCGCCGGCAATGTAATCGAGCACGCTGGCAATCAGCATGAGAATAAATAACAGGCTCAGTGATGGCCAGCCAATATGAATAAATTGATTGCCCCAGGCGATCAGTAGCATGCCGACAAAAATTAAAGGCGTGGATGGCAGTAAAGGCAATATAGTGCCGGCCAAACCAGCCAGAATCATGGCTGCGCCAAGTAGGTAGCTGATGATTTCAAACGTTTCCAAGATCGCGCTCCAAGGGGAATCAATTATTTTTAATCTGGGTTGGACTACGTCAATGCTAAAAAGATGCTCAGCGCGTGAAAAATAATATCGCAATAAAACAGTCATTTATTGAATATAGTCTCCTTTGGTCTATAGAAAATCGTGAAAGGAGTTGACGTAAGGCACGTGCTGGTGTTTAATTGCGGCTCTTCGAAACGAAGTAGTGTTTCGAGTGGCTCGTTAGCTCAGTTGGTAGAGCAGCGGATTGAAAATCCGCGTGTCCTTGGT
>NZ_CAMTIA010000026.1 GCF_947072475.1 uncultured Deefgea sp. | reverse complement strand
TACGAAGTAACGGAGATAAAAAATGCCGTTCACTTGGCTTAAGTGAACGGCATTATACCTATAGTTACTTACTTTTAGTTGGAGTAGTACCACCTTTTTTAAGCATACGTGCAGCAACTCGGAAAAGGTCTGGTATATCTATACGCCCATCTACACGAAATGAAAATACACCAATTTTTTCCATTGCCTCAATGAGTAATTCATCATGAGATCTCCTAGTTTTAATAGGAAAAGGTGGCATAAACCCACTATCTTCGTTCTCTGACGCAGCTAATATAATATTTATTGTATTACTCACACTCCATCTTTCGTAAATTGCATCCACTGTACATGGCACAGTAAGACCAGCTAAGGGAGCTAAGGCCCGTTTAATCCACTTATATTCAATCACAAGCTGCTCAACCCTAACTTTCGACGCTTCACGAAGACCATGTCGAATCCCCTCAGCAGAAATGACTTGTCCCTCAACCATTGGTTCATGCTTTGCTGCCTCGACAAAAAGCTTTATAAAGCTCCTTGGAGTAACTTTTCCTTTTGCATCAGCAAGATGATTATATGGCCAATCATAAGTGCCGCCTTTTTTACTGCTTCGCCCCATGTAAGGCCCAGCCATTTGCTCCATTACAAACTGCTGTGAGTCTTTAGCACGAATTAAAGGCCAGTTACGAAGGCTATTAACCTTTCCATCAAATTTAGGTACGCCAGCTAAAAGCGCCAAATCATTAATGGCCTTGGTAGTTGTTAAACTTGATGTTTGGATAAGCCGCCAAAATAAAAGCCCATACAATTCAACTTGGGACCAACTCAACTCAACACACGAACTCCGTAACTTTGGCATTTCTATAAAGCGTAAACTCTCATCGTTTAGCTGTTCTGGTCGAATAAAAATCTTTGCGCGAATAGCTCGACGTACTCTTAATGACCATATAACTTCAAACAAAGCGTCTAATAATAAAGTGGAGCGCTTCCAATCTTTAGACAAAGTATCCAAAGCATCAAAGCTAACAAGCAATATTTTATCTGACTCTGCAATTTTTTTATCAAGAATTTTAAATTCGAGCTGAGCATCTTCAGGATCGCTAAACTCTTGCATAATTTGCTTAACAGATGAATTTTCATCTGCAAAAACAGATCTTGCAGCACGAATAATAACTGCTTGCCAAAAATCAAACGCTAAGTTTTCCTCTTCGCCATTGGGTACTCTAGCATCAATAGTTTTAGGCGACACAACACCCTCTGTTGCAAATCCAGTGTATCCAGCCCTTACAACAAGCCTATCCAAACCAAGATGAGGATATGATTTTGCAGCGACAGCTCTGGTATCATCTTGCTCAAGCACTCCAGCCCAGAAACTCTTTCCAGCTCCTCGAGCACCTACTACCACAGGCGTATTAAGATCTAATGCAGAAGCATGAAGTTCCGGAGTGTAAATTTCATTTACTGTAGGGCGATGTTCACCTGTGGCATCATGATCAGAGGGAATTTTGGACAGAGATTGCCTTATAGCATTAAATCCTAAAGAATGATCCACTTTTAATTCCCCATTCGATTCAAAGCAATAGAATTCATTATTTCCGAAACAAAATCACCATATGTTGCCTGATAAACAGACTCGCCAAGAGAGTCACGATCAACAATTGGATCGAATGTATTAAAACGATCATCATTAGCAATAGCAATAACAGAAATGCTGTTCAAATCATTAATTACTGACTCAGAGATATCAGAATTTTCATCCCATTCAACCTCAAAAGAACTACTTAGAGAATTTAGGTCGACAATCACACTAGATGCTACTTGAGGGTAAATAGTTCTCTCCGCTAATTGTTCTATTTTTTGAATAAACTCTGAACGTTTCCTTGAGTCAGCTAAGGCCTTTGCATGAATAAAACGTATTCTATTACGCCAATCGTCATTATCATCAATATTAAGGTTAGCTAAATGTGCAAATAAGAGTTCGTATCCAGAAAAGGTTTGAGGTTGATCGACACCAAAAAAAAGTATCTCCGCACCCAATCCAATAATTGCTGCAGCACTTGTTTCATGCAATCCGGCTCTTGCGTCAACCAAAACCACATCATAATCATATGGCTTAGCAAATATATCAATTAGTTTGCTAATGTGGTCGCTAAAACTATATGCGACATTACTATTTTCGTTTATGCCACCATCCATATATGCTCTTGCAATCTTAGCTAGTACATTTTCAGGATTCTCAAGGCTTAACTGACCAATAGCAGGAATCACATCAACTCGACCAACACCGCCACCTAACCATGAGGATGCAATCATATCGCTGAAAAATGAATCTTCTAACTCAGGATTTATCCCTTGCTCAACCAAATAATCAAGCAACCCAAATTTTGGTAAAGTACCTTCAGGTAAAAGCAGATTACCAAGGCCAGGAGCCTCTAAGTCCATATCAACAGTTAAAACACGGAGCCCATTCGCAGCAAGATGAGCGGCTAAAACACACAAAGCAGTAGATCGCCCCACACCACCTTTAATACTCGCAAATACAAAGCGCAAAGGGTTTCTAGCACTTGGGGCAGGTGCACGAAGCCAATCCGCACCAACCATACGTCGATCAATAAGATTCACCTCGACTTCATTCTGTGCAATCGTTAATTTTACTTTGAGTGCAGCATCAATATTAAGACGATCATCAAACAACTCTTCAGGTGTAGCAACTGAAAATCCATCACTATCAACATATGAGCCAAGAATGGCTTCAGCTTTAGCCGCAAGAGAAATTCGCTCTGCACTATCTTTAGAATTATTCAGAATAATAAACGTCAATCGCCCATTTATATCTCTCAAAAAAAGATTGTTTGAGATAAAACTTGCGCCCCATTCCTCTTGAACTAATGCAACAAAAACTCGAAGAGAGTCATCAAAATACACTGTCATAATTTACCCACGTTCCTTAATACCTGTAGTTGCCAGTAGCCGCTGTGCAAATTGAAACCACGATGCCAGCTCTTCACTAGTTGTAACGCCAGTTTGGTTATAACGGCGATTAACATTCCATCCATCCAACCCACCAGCATTCAAATGCTGCAACATACCGAATGCAGCTGGATTACGACCAGCTAAGTGTCTTTTTGCAGCACCAACAATGTCCGGAAAGTGCCCATGCGGCGCATTTTGACCTGGCCTTAGAGTAGTAATTTTATATTTTATTGCGCACTCTGCAGCAAAACCAATCAGATGCCCTGCATTATCAGTCTTACCTGAATCAAATAAATACTTAGCGTCAGAAAAATGCCGTACAGCAGCACTTTTATAATCATCCATGTTTTTCCCCTAGCTTTTGGTAAGTGTTTTACCATAAATTGTGATCAACCACTTTGAACTTAAGTCGACATTGTCATTTTGAAAGTTCATTCGGCGTTTGAATTATTTATCGCCGATCACTCCGCCCGCTCAATACCACAGGCTCCGCCACTTCCCGATGCAAATCCACCGCCCTTAGCTGCGTATACCTCGCCAAGTTTTTCCAGCTCTTATGCCCCGATACCAAGGCCACTTCTTGAATCTGGTAGCCCTGCTCAAATAGTCGGCTAATGCCTTCATGGCGCAGATCGTGAAAGGTTAAATCTGTAATTCCTGCCAACACACACAGCCGCTCAAAACGCGCCCTTACACTGTCAGCATGGTACGGGAATATCCGTTCGTCAGCTCTTTCTTGCGATTTAACAATTGAAAATGACTCACCTAATAAGGGAACAGTTTGATTGTTGCCCAGCTTTTCTTGTGGGTCTTTGCGATTGCGGATGAGGATGGTGCGATCTTTCTCGTTTAAATCGGCCCAACGTAGCCCAACGATTTCGCCTTGGCGCATGCCGGTGGCAATCGCAAAGCGCACGATATCGGCGATGGGGATGAAGCCTTTGTGTGCGGTGGCTTGAGCAGCGGCTAAAAAGGCGCTCAATTCACTCGGCTGCAAGCGGCGATCGCGCTCAGCAGATTTACTGGTCAACCCAAGTGATCGCACCTGCACCTTGGCTTGTTCAAATTCTTCTAAATCGACCACTATATTAAAATAGGGTTTAGCGCATTTCAGTACACCACCGAGGTAAATCACATCCTGGATAATCGTTTGCGGTTTCGCGCCTTGCGCACGGCGATCTCGGCAATGACCAATAACCGCTGCAGTATTTAGGTCCGACAATGCCAGGGCACCCAAATTTGAGCGCATCAAGATCCCCAACACGCTTCGTTTAGAATCACCGATTTTTTTATCTTGCTCGACGAATGCAATATAGCGCTCGATCAACTTGGCTACGGTAACGCCTCTCTGTTTGCGTTTATAGAGCTCGGTATCACTCTGCATTTTCTCCGTGAGCGCTTCGGCCCAATCTTCGCAGAGTCGCTTGGCCAAAGCTTCGGCACGAGCGCCAACACCCTGCACCTTAAAATTTCGGCTCTCATTAAAAACGATTTTTCCACCACGCCTTAGCCGTACTTGGGCTTGAAAAGAAATTGAGCCATCTTTGTTTTCAACGCGTAAAATAGAAGCCATATTTACCCCAGTGCTATTCGTGATTTTTAGCGCTTGAAAATAGCACTTAAATAGCACCAGAAGCAACACAATACCCCGACAACCCGCAGAACACTGTAGCCATGCCGAATATAGAAACCCAGACAAATCAAGACTTAAACCTAGCAAACTCAACGGTTACACCGTCTCGGCGCTTCTGCATCGCGCCGATGCTCGATTGGACAGACCGCTTTTACCGTCGATTCGCTCGCGAATTGAGCCAGCACACTTGGCTGTATACCGAGATGGTAAATACCGGGGCGATTATTCATGGCGATCCGATGCGGCATTTGCGGTTTGATCCGTCAGAAAACCCGATCGCCCTGCAATTGGGCGGCTCGAATGCGGCTGATTTGGCGCATTGCGCCAAGGTGGCCGAGCAATGGGGTTATAACGAGGTCAATTTGAATGTGGGTTGCCCTAGCGAGCGAGTGCAGTCGGGCTCGTTTGGCGCTTGCTTGATGCTGGAACCTGATTTAGTGAGCGATGCGGTTAAAGCCATGCGCGATGCGTGCAGTATCGACGTTACGGTGAAGCACCGGATCGGCATTGATCAGATTGAGGATTACAGCTTTGTTCGCGATTTTGTCGGCCATGTGGCCGATGCCGGTTGCAGCACATTTATTGTGCACGCCAGAAATGCGATTTTAAAAGGCCTTAGCCCGAAAGAAAACCGCGATATTCCGCCGCTTAAATATGCTTATGCCTATCAGCTCAAGCAAGACTTCCCCGCGCTAGAGATCATTATTAATGGCGGCATCACCACCATTGCCGATAGCCAAATGCATTTGCAGCATGTGGATGGCGTAATGCTCGGGCGCGAGGCTTATCATAATCCGTGGATTTTAAGCGAAGTGGATGCGGCGATTTATGGTGCGCCGCACGTTGAAACCACGCGCCGCGCGGTGATGGAAGACTTACGCGGTTTTGTCGATGCTGAGCTCGCGGCAGGCACGCCGTTACGCTATGTGGCGCGGCATATTTTAGGTTTGTACCAAGGCCGGCCCGGTGCTCGGCATTGGCGGCGGATGTTGTCGGATGCGGCTTTGCTTAAAAACGCCGATTGGCGCTTGATTGAAGAAGCGCTTAATATTGTCGAATCTCGTCAGGATTAAAACTATGCTGCCCATTCGCCCCCTCACGGCACTCTGTGCTGGCTTGTTATTGGCATTACCACCGTTGGCCATGGCCGATGAAATGACACTTTTAGCCACAATGGGCAGCAAGGCGATTTTTCAGTTGAATGGGCAAAAGAAAACCTTGCAAATCGGCCAAACTGTGGGCGGAATTAAGGTGATTTCGATTGCTGCCGATTCGGCGGTGATTGAGGCCAGTAATGGCCGGCAACGGCGTTTGGGTTTAGGCGAGGGCTATGTGATTTCGGCGGCCACGCCAAGCGATGGCGACAGTAGCGTGGTGCTCTCACCCAGCCAAGGTGGGCATTACCTCGCCGAGGTGGCGATTAATGGCCAAAGCCAGACTGGGGTGATTGATACCGGCGCTACGCATTTGTCGATGTCGGCCAATGTGGCCAACCAGCTGAAGCTGAACTATCAAAACGGCCAGCCGATGCGCTCCCACACCGCCAATGGCGTGATTCGCTCGTGGCTGATTGTGTTGCCCAAAGCCAGAATCGGCAATGTAACGCTGTATAATCTCGATTTGGTGGTGCGCGATAGTAACGACAACAGCCCAATTTTAATCGGCATGAGCACGCTCAACCGCTTTCAAATGAAGCGCGAACAAGAACTGATGATTTTAAGTAAAAAGGCCTATTAAATGGCAAAGCAACGCATTGTGTTAGCCAGCAATAACGCTGGTAAAGTCAAAGAATTCAACCATTTATTGGCTGACTTTGATTTAGAAGTCATCCCGCAAGGCGAGCTTGGCGTGAGTGAATGCCCCGAGCCCTTTGATACTTTTGTTGAAAATGCGCTGGCCAAAGCACGGCATGCAGCGCGGGAAACGGGTTTACCAGCGCTGGCCGATGATTCTGGCTTGTGCGTGCATGCGCTGGGTGGCGCGCCGGGGGTGTATTCGGCACGCTATGCGGGCGAGCCCAAATCAGACGCGCGCAATAATAATAAATTGATTGAGCAAATGGCATCGCACGCCGATCGCCGCGCTTGGTATTATGCCGCCTTGGTATTAGTGCGTAGCAGTCACGATCCTCAGCCATTGATTGCCGATGGTATTTGCATTGGCGAAATCTTAACTACGCCATTGGGTGACGGTGGTTTTGGCTATGATCCGCTGTTTTGGCGCGCTGATTTTGCGAAAACCGTGGCGCAAATGACGGCCAACGAGAAAGCACTGATTTCGCATCGCGCCAAAGCGCTCATCAAATTAATTGAACAACTGAAGGAAACTGGGCTGTGAGTCAGGATGAAAGTCGTTGGGCCCGCTGGGTAAGAGACGATGGCAGCGTGGTATCGTGCACCGAAAAAGTTAAAGTAATGAACGAAAACCTCGATGAGCTACTCCAAATGGCGCAAGACTTATTTGAAGATGGCGTATTGATGGAAGTGTCCGAAGCCCAAATGCGTGACGTACTACAGCGCCTCGTGCAGAGTGTGCATAATCCCTATCAAAAATAAGTGATGCCAGCTAAGATCCGGCTTGAAGCAGGATTAGCCAGTTACTGTCTTGATGATTACATTTTTAATAAGGTCGTTTAAATTGCAAAAAACATTACTTGCCCTTGCCCTGATGTTGCCGCTGTCTTGCTTTGCCGCCAAAGCTGCAGACACCTCTAAACCCGAAGTCGCATCGCCATTCACCGCCGAGCGCAACAAAGCCGCCGGCAACTTAAGCACGTCTTTGGTGGTGATGCAAAAAATGGCCAAAAACTGCAAAATCGAACAAACCGAAGGGCTGATCAATTCGGCCACCAAAGGCTATATCGAACGCAATAAAGCCTACCTTGGTATGCATTATGGTTATGTGACCGCCTTTCTTGATTTCGTAAAAGAATCCGCCGGTGCCGACGAAGCCAAAAAAGTGAGCGGCGAATTACTCAAAGCCAATAACGACCAATCGAATAAAATCATTGAAGACATGACCAAAAAAGATGGCCCAACCCAAGCTTGCCAACGCTACTTTACGTATTTAGCGGCGGGCGAGATGGACATCAAAAAAGGGTCACCTGACTTTAAAACCCTCAATGACATGCTCAATTTTGCCAATAGCCAAAAAGCAAAATAAGCCCCTACAACCGTTTTGAGGCTACGGCCACCAAAGCGGTTGATTGACGTCTAAACCTTCGTTTTATTTCTTACCTTAGGGCTGGCCTTGCTCAGCCCTAATTTGTTAGGCCCTATGCAAACCGTTTCTTTCTCGCAATCGGGCCTAACCGCCCTGCCCCCGTTGGCACTTTATATTCACTTTCCTTGGTGCGTGCGCAAATGCCCGTATTGCGATTTTAATTCGCACGCGGTCAAAGACGGCATTCCAGAGCAGCGCTATATCGATGCGCTGATTGCCGATTTAGAAAGCAATCTGCCGCAAGTTTGGGGCCGATCGGTATCGAGTATTTTTATGGGCGGCGGCACGCCGAGTTTGTTTTCGGCCGCCAGTATGGATCGCTTGCTCGAGGCGATTCGCGCGCGCATCAAACTCAACCCCGACGCCGAGATTACCCTAGAAGCCAATCCGGGCACGTTTGAAATCGAAAAATTTGCTGGCTACCGCGCTGCGGGGATTAATCGCTTATCCATCGGCATTCAAAGCTTTAATGCCACGCACTTAAGTGCTTTAGGCCGCATCCATAATCGCGACGAAGCCCTGCGCGCCATTGAGATCGCCGCGCAGCACTTTGATAATTTTAATCTCGATTTAATGTATGCCCTGCCTAAGCAAACGCTCGCCGAGGCCGAGGCCGATATCGACCAAGCGATTGCCTGCGGCTCAACGCATTTGAGCGCCTACCATTTAACGCTCGAACCCAATACGCTGTTTCACCGCTATCCGCCAGCATTGCCTGATGACGATTTGGCCGCCGATATGCAAGAAATGATCGAGGCCAAGCTCGCGCAAGCTGGGTTTGGCCACTATGAAACCAGTGCTTTTTATAAGCAACACCCAAGCAAAGATCACCGCAGCCAACATAATTTAAATTACTGGCAATTTGGTGATTACCTTGGCATTGGCGCTGGGGCGCATGGCAAAATCAGTTTTCACGATAAAATCATTCGCCAAGCGCGCTTTAAGCAGCCCACTGAATATCTGGCCAAAATGGCGATGGGCTCGGCGATTCAAAGCGAAGAAATCATCGAAAAATCCGCGCTGCCGTTTGAATTTATGCTCAACACGCTGCGCTTAACTGGTGGTTTTCCGATTGCGCTGTTTAGCGAGCGCACCGGTTTGCCAATGAGTAAAATTGTTTACGAAATTGAGCGCGCCTGTACTGAGGGCTTACTCGAGCGAGATTTGCACCATGTACGCCCAACGCTCAAGGGCCAGCGCTTTTTAAATGTGCTGATGGAACGATTTTTGCCAGATTAAGCGGCAAGGCGCAGTACAATGCACCGCATAGCGATGCGACGGGCTGTGTTCACTTCAGCGAAAACCGCCGACGCAGAGACATTGAAAAGCCAACGCAGAGACGCAGAGGCGCAGAGAAAAACCAATTCAGGACTCAAACCACGATTAGGCACGGAGCGTGAAGCGGCGACTTGTTCTTGTTTTACTCTGGTTTTACTTTGTTTTTCTCCGCGTCTCTGCGCCTCTGCGTCAAAAAGCTTTTTTAAGTGAACACCACCGCGAGCTCAGCTTGATTTGCGGCTTAAGCCAATTGCCTGTGGCTGAACATCTGGGTATATTCACCTAACAATTAATAATCAATGGCTAGCGCCATATACCTCTGGATTACACAATGGAATGGCCTGTTACGGCGCTTTCGCCAAGTGAAAAATACAATCTGATTACCGACTGCGTGGTGCCACGGCCGATTGCTTGGGTGACGAGCACCAATGCCAATGGCAGCATCAATATCGCGCCATTTTCTTATTTTAATATTGTCAGTAGCGAGCCGCTGATTGTGTCGCTCAGCGTCAATCGCCGCCAAGATCAAAGCGGGCTGAACGAGCAAAAAGACACGGCGCAAAATCTACTCAATGGTGGCGATTGCGTTATTCATATTCCATCACACGATCATGCGCCGGCAGTGCACGCCACGGGTTCAAGCACCCCGCCCAGCCAAGCGCAGATTGATGCACTCGGTTTAATGTTTGCCGCCTCACAAGCGGTCAAAACCCCGCGCATCGAAAACTGCGCCGTCGCCCTCGAAGGGCGTTTAATGCAGCATATCGAAGTCGGCCAACCGATTGCCGCCGATTTATTGCTGATTGAAATCGTGCATATTTATACCGCCGATGATCTGCTACACAATGGCCGCGTTCACCCCGAGCCGTATGCGATCAACGCCAATAAACGTCCCTAAATCGCCATCTCGTTGCAAACCAGCATCCCACAAAACGCCATCGCACCTACGCCATGGCGTTTTTTTCATCCTGCTCAGCATTTAATTACAAGCTACAAAAGCAATAAACAATTAATTGCACTATTTACACTGGCTTATTATGTCCCCAAGCAATCTTGAAGATTACAATCTGACTAAGTCAGCAGTTTCAAGTGCGCTATACCATAATTAAGCGGCCGTCATTCGCTGACGCTTCAAGGCAGTGGCCAAGCGTGGCGCCGTTGTTGCCCAGCGAATCAATCGTAAATAGGAGAGCAGCATGTACCTTATTAATACCGGCGATACCGCCTTTATCATTTTATGTACGGCGATGGTGTGCTTGATGACGCCGGGGCTGGCGATGTTTTATGGCGGGCTCACCCGCAGCCGCAGCATGCTGTCGATCATGATGCAAAATTTCATCTCAATGGGCGTGATTTCGATTGTGTGGATTTTTGGTGGTTTTAGTTTGGCTTTTGGCCCCGATATCGGCGGCGTGATTGGTGATTTAACTTACTTTGGCTTTAGCGGCATTGGCGCGATGCCCCATCCGCATTACGCACCATCGATACCGTTTATTATGTTTTTTGCTTATCAAATGATGTTTGCCATCATCACGCCAGCGCTGATTACTGGCGCGTTTGCCGAGCGCTTTGATTTTAAGGCGTATCTCAAATTTATCGTACTGTGGATGCTGCTAGTGTATGTGCCCGTAGCGCACTGGATTTGGGGGGGTGGCTTTTTGGCCAAACTGGGCGTGATCGACTTTGCTGGCGGGATTGTCGTGCACACATCAGCTGGGTTTGCCGCCTTGGCCACGGTGATGTTTTTAGGAAACCGCGATATTGCGCCCGATGACCAGCCAGAAGCCAGCAGCTTACCGCTGGTAGCGGTGGGTGCGGGTTTACTGTGGTTTGGCTGGTTTGGCTTTAATGCCGGTGGCGCGTATGCCGCCAATGCTTTGGCCGCGTATGCTTTTGTCAACACGGCGGTAGCCGGCGCGGTGGCGATGGTGGTCTGGCTCATGCTCGCTTGGCGCTTTGAAGACAAACCGAGTTTTTCTGGCGTCTTAGTCGGTGGCGTCGCGGGTTTAGCCACCATTACACCAACGGCAGGTTATGTCGAGCCTTGGGCTGCGGTGCTGATTGGCGCGATTGGCGCAACGGCGTGCTACTTTGCCAAAACCTTGCAATCGCGCTTTAAATACGACGACGCGCTCGAAGTCTTTCGCGCGCACGGCGTTGGCGGTGTGACGGGGTCACTGTTAGTGGGGATTTTAGCCAACCGTGCGATTGACGATATCAACGGCGGCTTACATCAATTCATTATTCAATTGATTGCCGTGGTGTTAGTGGCGGTGTATTCCTTTGCCATTACTTGGGTGATTATGAAATTAATCCACAAACCACGCGTTAGCGTTGCCGAGGAAGAAGAAGGCCTAGACGAAGCCTTACACGGCGAGCGGGCGTATTTTTTTGATAAAAACAATTAAGGCGATAAGATTGGCTCACTGGCTTGGCGATTGAAGCGACTTCACCGGCAATGTTCAGATTGAGTGTGGATATTTGAAATTGCACACGTTTAAACAGATCGACTGCAGCCCCTTCCCCCTTGATGGGGGAAGGCTGGGATGGGGGTGTTGTGCACTTTGTTGTATCACCCTCGCCCTCACCCATCGATGCCGCGATACGCACCATCAACACCCAATCTGAACCTGGCCTTAAACCATAGGGTATTTAGCTACAAACAAAGTATTAACTACTGAGCAGAGCGATACCTCGTCTATATATAGCCTACTTGATTCATCGTTAAACCAGTGCAGCCAGCAAAACCTTAAGCCGATTTTCATGTCGGCTCAAAGTTTTTACTAGCCAGAACACTGTCAAAATCAAGTCAAATTGCAGTAAACTCTACAAACAAAACCCGCTTAATATCATCGCCGCCACTACTGCTGGCGATTTCCCCTCTCTAGGAGTGCTCCAAATGAGCAAATCGATTATTCATTCCGAGCAAGCCCCCGCCGCTGTAGGCACGTATTCGCAAGCCATTAAAGTGGGCGACACGGTGTATTTATCTGGCCAAATTGGGCTTGATCCTGCGTCAGGCGTCTTGCTCGATGGTTTTGAAGCGCAAGCGCACCGCGTATTTCAAAATCTACGCGCCGTTTGCCAAGCAGCCGGCGGCGATTTATCCGACATCGTAAAACTGGGCGTTTTTGTCGTCGATTTGGCCAACTTTGCCCAACTCAATGCCATTATGAGCGAATACTTTAGCGCACCGTTTCCAGCGCGCGCGGCAGTCCAAGCTGCGGCACTGCCTAAAGGCGCATTGGTTGAAGCCGATGCCGTGATGGTGTTAAACCACTAAGATTGAGAGGCACGATGCGCTTTCAAAACCCACCCGACGCCCAAATTAAAACCTTGCTGCAGATGACGCGCACCATTGCCGTCGTTGGGCTGTCGGACAAACCGCAGCGGGCCAGTTATATCGTTAGCCAGCGGATGCAAACTTGGGGTTTTGCCATCATTCCGATCACCGCCAAACCACAGGCGCAAATTTTAGGCGCAGCGGTGCATCGACAATTAAGCGACGTCACCACGCCGATCGATTGTGTGGATGTGTTTGTTCGCAGCGAAATCGTTAGCGACGTTGTTGATCAAGCGATTGCTTTGGGCATCAAACTGATCTGGTTGCAAAAAGGGATTGATGATGAAGCCGCCGCCTTACGCGCTCAAGCTGCGGGGCTGTGCATCGTGATGGATCGTTGTTTAATGACCGAATACCAGCGCTTATTTCCCGAAAGAATGCTTTAAAATAAGCGGCGCAACGCCTTTAATGGCGATGCCAATACGCTCAATCGCTAATTTGGCCGCATTTTTCATTATTCTATTTCAACAAGCTTGCACTGATAGGCAGGCTCAGCGTAGCCTTAGCACACCTTAAAATATCGCCAAAATCATGAAACTCAACTTCAGCAAAATGCACGGCCTCGGGAATGACTTTATGGTGATCGACGGCGTGCGCCAAACCGTAGCCCTCAGTCACCAGCAAATTGCGCAGCTCGGTCATCGGCAATTTGGCATTGGTTTTGATCAACTGCTGCTGGTCGAAAGCAGCGCTACACCCGGCATCGATTTTCGCTATCGCATTTTTAATTGCGATGGTTCCGAAGTTGAGCAATGCGGCAATGGTTCACGCTGCTTTGCGCGCTTTGTCGTTGAGCAGGGCCTGACCGACAAAACCGAAATCGCCGTAGAAACCGCCAAAGGCGTGATCTACCCGCGCCTCGAGCTCGATGGGAATGTCACCGTCAATATGGGCGCGCCACGCTTTGCCCCAGCAGACATCCCGTTTATTGCCCCCAATGAAGCAATGATTGATCCGCTGATTGTCGATGGCCAAGTTTATGATATTTCGGTGGTCTCGATGGGCAACCCACATGCGGTGCAAGTGGTTGAATCGGTCGATACCGCGCCAGTGGCGCTGCATGGCGCTTTGATTGAAAATCACCCGCGATTTCCGCAAAAAGTGAATGCTGGCTTTATGCAGATTTTAAGCCGCAATGAAATTCGCTTGCGGGTGTATGAGCGCGCAGCAGGCGAAACCCTCGCTTGTGGCACCGGCGCCTGCGCTGCGGTTGTCGCGGGGATACGCCGAGGTTTACTCGACGCCACGGTGATTGTGCATACCCGAGGGGGCGATTTAACCATTAGCTGGGCGGGCGACGCGCACCCCGTGATGATGACCGGTCCGGCTGTCACCGTCTTTACCGGCACGATTGAGGTTTAACCTAAGGATATCCATATGCAAGCCAATGAAGTCGTACAGTGGTTACAACAAAATCCAGAATTTTTTGATGCGTTTGCCGATGATCTCGCTGAAATCTATGTGCCGCACCCTCATCGCGGTCAGGCCGTTTCATTGGCTGAGCGACAACTCCTCACGCTGCGCGATAAAAATCGCTTACTCGAAGCACGTCTGGGCGAATTGTTACAGTTTGGCATCGAAAACGACCATATCTCGGACATGCTGCACCAGCTCACCGTAGATTTAATGAAAGCCGAAGACTTGCCAAGCATCATCGGTACTTTGGAATACCACCTCAAAGCGCGCTTTGCGGTACCGCATTTGGCACTGCGCTTATGGCTGCCCAATATTGACTCCAATCTATTGGAATTCACCCCAGTTGAGGACAGCATTCACAAGCTGGTCGACAATCTAAGCAGCCCGTATTGCGGGCCATACGTGACCGATGACGTATTAAATTGGTTTGCGCTAGAAACGGGCGATCTGAAGTCTTTTGTCCAATGCGCGCTGCGTACTGGCGAGCTGCCGTTTGGGATTTTGGTGTTGGCCAGCCCCGATCCAGAGCGCTTTTATCCGGAAATGGGCACGCTGTACTTACAACGTTTAGCTGAATTGGTTTCAGCCGTCATTCGCCGCGTGGTGCCGCTAACCCCAATACTGAATGCCGAGCCCATCTTAGAAACCGAGGCCGAGCTCACTTGAAGCCGATTCGCCGCCCAAGCCAAGTTGTGCCAGAAGCAACGGCGCAGCATTTCGCGCATTTTTTTCGCTATTTACACGGCGAAAAAGCCGCCAGCCCCCATACGCACCAAGCCTACCAGCATGATTTACAGCTATTGGCCGACTGCGTTGGCGTGCGCGATTTAGCCTCGCTCAGCCCGCTAGATGTGCGCGGTTTTGTGCGGCAATTGGCCAGCCGTGGTTTATCGGGACGATCCATTGCGCGCACCTTGTCGGCTTGGCGGGCGTTTTATCGGCTGATGTGCCGTGACTTTCATTGGTCGAGTAATCCGATTGAAGGCGTCAAAGCACCCAAGCATCGCCCAGCCTTGCCAGCGGCAATGAATGTCGATGATGTGGTGGGTTTTTTAGAGCATATGCCCGACGAAGACCCGCTGGCCTCACGCGACAAAGCCATTTTTGAACTCGCCTATTCTTCGGGGCTGCGGGTCAGCGAGCTGGTGTCACTTAAACTGATCGAGCTCGATCTATTGCACGGCATGGCCACGGTGACCGGTAAAGGCAATAAAACGCGGCTAGTGCCGATCGGCAAAATGGCCGTAGAAGCGATTCGTCGCTGGCTATTGATTCGCACCCAATTGGCGCACCCAAATACGCAAACCGTTTTTGTTAGCAATAAAGGCACGCCGCTCACGCCGCGCGCGGTGCAATTGCGACTACGGCAGTGGCAAGAAAAACTCGGTCTAACCGAGCCGCTCTACCCGCACAAACTACGCCACAGCTGCGCCAGCCATTTATTGCAATCGTCGAGTGATTTGCGCGCAGTGCAAGAATTACTCGGCCACGCCAGCATCGCCACCACGCAGGTTTACACGCATTTAGACTTCCAGCATTTAGCCCAAAGCTACGACAAAGCCCACCCGAGAGCCAAAATACCAGACAACAACACCGAGGTATCTGGCCCTAAGCCTGAATAATCAAAGCCTACATCGATATACATTGAATTATTTTGGCTTTGTTCAGATTGGATGTTGATGCTGTGCCGCGCTCGTCGGGCTTGGGCTTTAAAACCCGTCTAAGCGCACCGAGTGAGGAGTGAGACAAACAGCTATATCGTTTGGCTCACGACGATCGAGGGCACAGCGGAGCTGGGCGCGCTCGGGTCGCCTTTCTTTCCCCCTCTTTCTTTGGCGAGTCAAAGAAAGAGGGTCCCAGTCGCGGACTGCGACTGTAAACAGCCGTGCCGCAGGCACTTAAAACCATTAACACGTAATCTAAACATCGCCCCGATCAAGCACTGGTATATTCAAACAAGTCATAACCCATCTGCTGCTCAATCAATTTTGCGCTGCGGATTTTAATGCTGACGCCCTCAGTAGTCAGCAGCATAAATTCACGCAGCGGGGTATAGCTGCCCTTAATCGCAATAATGCGCTGCGCTTGCTGTAGCACCGCAATAGCCGGCAGCAATATCGCCACTTGATTGGCCACGGCACTTTGCAGTGGCCGCATCAACACCGGTTGGGCCTTGGCGCTCATTACTTGCAAGCCCATTTCCGTCGCCCCGTCATGGCGTTGTTGCAGCCAACGAATCGACGCCACCATCCAACTCTGGCCGCCATTGGCCCGAATCGCGACAATTTCACCGGGTTTAGCCTGCTCACTGGGCAAATCACGCGCCAAAATGGCATAACCGCCCGGGCTTTCATTGACCACTTGCCACGGCATTACACTGCGCTCTAAATCATTGATTGCGGCCAATTGTTCAGTCAGATCTGCCGGTTGATTGGTCAGCGGCAAACCGTCGTTCAATTGCTGTACGGTGGCCTGAAACCCCAGCGCCACTTCGACCAGGCTTTGCGCTGGAATCCGTTGATACAACCGCTGCGGCGAAATACTCCATTGCCGAATCACTCGCCGCAAGATTTCTAACCACATTTGTACTTTTTGCCTATCATTGGCCAGCGGCACTTTGGCTTCGACATTCATTTCGGCTTTATGCAGTTTTTTGGCTAGCTCAATGGTATCTACCAAAATCGACTGGCCTGGCAATTGCTCCAGCGAGCGATTGCCCACAAAATGCGGCGGCTGATCCAGCTCTAGCTCGACCAAAAAAAACCCTGCGCTGGAATTTAATTTACTCACCGGTTGAAAGTGCGCATACATCGCATAGCTTTCGATAATTTCGATGATTTTATCCAGCTCAGCACCAGAAAATCGCTGCGGATCGGCCAAGGCCAGTAACAGGATTTGCTTATACAAAGTGGCCAGCGGTCGGGCCGATTTTTCTTTGGGATTATCGGTTTTGCGCTCATCTAAAAAGCGATTTTCTGCCGCGTAACGAAATACCTGATGAATCTCCGCCCACATGCCACTGGGCATCGGTTGAAACAAACGGCTACACACTTGGTAAACCCGCCAAAAGCAATACATCACCGCTTGCAATAACACCGGCAGCATTTTGGACGAAGTGAAAAAAGTGAATTTTTTTTCCACCTTATCCATCAGCGCTAGCTTCCAACCTAGCGCCATTTCGCCCCATAAATTCAGCGCCAATTGTGCCGCTTGCCGGGCTGAGTCTTTCATCGGCAAGCCGGGTGAGGCATAGGCCGATTCAAAAGCGCCGGTCAGCATTTCCAAAGAATTTTGATATTCTTGCAGTAATTTAATCCGCTCTTCGGGCTCAAGCTTGATGCGATTTAACGTCGACAAGGCGTCGAGCAGCATCCGGCCAGCTTCTTGCGCGCCGGCTGGCAAAGCAATCAACCATTGCCGTAGCTGCTGCGGATTGGTTTCTACAGCGCGGGCTAATTTAGGGTCTGGGTCTGGCAAGGTCAAGAATAAAGACATAAACAATATGCTCGGTGATTACCAGCAGCGCGCCAAGGCTTTGAGCGTGCCTGCTAGCAGAAATTGAGCGTCTTCTGCCGTCATAATATACGGCGGCATAAAATAAACCGTATGACCAATCGGTCGCAATAACAAGCCTTCTTTTAAGGCTTCTGTAAAGCAAAGCGTGGCAAATTGCGCCGGAGCGTCAGCAATTTCGAAAGCCCAAATCATGCCACAATTTCGCCAATGCCGAACGCGTGGATGCGTAGCCAGTGGCGCAAAAATGCGATTAAACTCGGCGGCCTTACGCTGATTTTGCGCAATCACGTCTTGATCGCGAAAAATCGCCAACGTCGCCAACGCGGCAGCGCAGGCCAATGGATTGCCAGTATACGAATGCGAGTGCAAAAAAGCTTTGGCCGTTTCATCAGCATAAAAGGCAGTATAGACCGAATCAGTACAAAGTACGGCCGCTAGCGGCAAATACCCCCCAGTAATACCCTTAGAAAGACAAATCAAATCGGGTTTAATCTGCGCTTGCTCGCAGGCAAACATCGTGCCGGTGCGGCCAAAGCCAACGGCAATTTCATCGGCAATCAATAACACCTGATATTGATCGCACAGCGCGCGCGCTTGTTGTAAATAGATCGGATCGTACATCGCCATGCCCGCCGCGCCCTGAATCAAAGGCTCAACAATCAAGGCAGCAATCTCATGATGCTGCGCGGCCAACACGCGGGCCAAGTCTTCAATCGCCCACAAGGCCACGTCGCGCGCAGTTTGGCCGGGCTGAGCTTGCCGAGCATCTGGGCTTTGTACGGCAAAATTCTCGCGCACCAAGGGCGAGTAGGCTTGACGAAAAATCGGCACATCGGTCACCGATAATGCACCCATCGTTTCGCCGTGGTAGCTGTCTTGCAAATACACAAAGCGGTTTTTGGCCGGCAGCCCTAAATTACGCCAATAATGCGCCGCCATTTTGAGTGAGATTTCGGTAGCCGACGCGCCATCCGAGCCGTAAAAAGCATGGCCAAGTCCCGTCAACTCGGCCAATTGCTCGGACAACGCCACCACCGGTTCATGGGTAAAGCCCGCCAACATGACATGCTCAAGCTGATCCATTTGCTGCGTAATCGCCGCCTTAATTTGTGCTTGATTATGGCCAAATAAATTCACCCACCAGCTCGATACCGCATCCAGATAGCGCGTGCCATCGGCGTCATACAACCAAACGCCATCGCCACGGGCAATAGGAATCAGCGGCAAAGTTTCATGGCGCTTCATTTGCGTGCACGGATGCCAAACCGCCGCCAAACTGCGATCTAATAAGGCTTGATTGGCGTGCTGGGGAAGTATTTGCTCAGTCATAAGAAAACCTAAAATTTCAATTTGGGCATTTTAACAGCATCACCCCTGCCCCGCCTCAAGCTCTGTTGGCATGCCCCCACCGCGAGGACGATTTGCTTTAGGCGCAAGCCGTCAACCCGAGTCCTTACTCAGCGTATGCTCCGCAGCAAACAGCGCCCTGCTTACGTGGCCTTGCCTCAAGCCACAATCAGCGCATACGTGGTTAGCCAAGCCAATGTCGTCAACAACCCCTCAGAAAATGTAATTATTCAGACCCCAAAGCATCGTCAGAATGATTGACGCCAGCGCGCAGCGAACTTTAGACTGAGGCACTCCCTTGTTTCACACTGGCCTTTCTGATGAAAATACTCGACTTGCGCAGCGATACCGTCACCCATCCTACTGCCGCCATGCGCACCGCCATGGCCGAGGCCATTGTCGGTGACGATGTGTATGGCGACGACCCGACGGTGATCGCCCTTGAAACGGCTGCGGCTGAGCGCTTAGGCAAAGAAGCGGCCTTATTCGTGCCGACCGGCACTTTTGGCAATCAATTGGCGATTTTGAGCTACTGCCAACCGGGCGACGAAGTCATTGTTGGCGATGATAGCCATATCGTTTGGCATGAAGTTGGCGGCGCCGCCTTAATTAGTGGCGTGCAGCTTAGAACCATCGATAGCGACTTAGGGACGATGAACGCCGAAAAAATCCGCAAAAAAATTCGCCATGGCGTGGATATTCACGAACCGAAAACCGCGTTAATTTGCGTTGAAAATGCCCATTCCAATGGCCGGGTGATTGCGCTAGAAACCATGCAGCAAATTTGGCAAGTAGCGCAAGCCGAAGGCGTGCCAGTGCATTTAGATGGCGCGCGGGTATTTAATGCCGCCAGCGCTTTACAAGTCGATGTCAAAGAAATCACCCAGTATTGCGATAGCGTGATGTGTTGCCTGAGCAAAGGCTTGGCCGCACCGGTCGGCTCGATCTTGGCCGGCAGCCACGCGCTGATTGCCAAAGCGCGCAAAAAACGCAAATTGCTCGGCGGTGGCATGCGCCAAGTGGGCGTATTGGCCGCGCCCGGTTTATTGGCACTCAATGCAATGACTGCGCGCTTAGCAGACGATCATCGCCACGCCAAATTATTAGCCGCGCAATTGGCAAAAATTGACGGCATTGTCATCGATCTGGATTCGGTGCAAATCAATATGGTGTGGTTTAACTTTAGCCGCGAGATTGATGTCGACCAGCTGATGCAAAGCTTGGCCAATGCCAATATTAAAGCCAACCCACCGGAACACGGCGCAATGCGTTTGGTGACACACTGGCAAATTGAAGAGACCGACCTCGCCCGCGTCAGCCAAGCAATTAAAGCGGGTATTGCTCGCTAAACTATATTGAAAATAGATTAGATCAATATACCCAATGATCTGAGTATTTTTTGGATTTGGTGTTGATTTTTAAATTGCACGCGTTTGAATAAATCGACTGTAGCCCCTTCCCCCTTGATGGGGGAAGGCTGGGATGGGGGTGTTGAGCGGCACTTTGTTGTATCACCCTAACCCTCTCCCATCAAGGGAGAGGGAATGCCGCGATACTCTTACCACCATCAGCTCGTAACCTGCACAACGCGGAGCCTGTTAACGTTTGGCAGCAATAAAAATGGCGCGAACTTCGCGCCATTTTTTACATCTCGCACCACTTGGCCAACTAGCTGCCATGCGCCTGATTCACGATATCAATCAATTGCTGCTCGCTAAGCTCTCCGACGATTTTTTTAATCAAACGCCCTTTCGGGTCGAGTAAAAACGACGTTGGCGTTAATTGCACCTCACCAAAAGCGCGCGCAATCTCGCCACTTTGGTCGTACACCATTTCAAAAGGCAGCGGCGTTTTGGCCAAATAGTTTTGAATATACGTCGGGTTGTCATAACTCATCGCCACGGCGATGGTGATCAATTTGTCTTTGCCCAATTTATTTTGCGCTGCCACCAATCCGGGCATTTCGGCGATACAACCGGTGCAGCTGGTGGCCCAAAAATTAACCAGCACCACCTTGCCTTGATAATCGGCAATTTGAATCGGCTTGCCCGCCATGGTCGTCATGGTTTGCTTGAGCGGCATTTTTTCTGCTGCGTTAAAGGTATTAAATACCAGCGCCGCCGCGCCAATCAATACCGCAGTGAGCGCAATTTTGAAACCGAGTTTCATTTACAGCATCCTTCATTTGACCAAAGTACTGAGCATTTGGCATTTTAACTAAAAAACACCACGCTATTTTGAATGGAAAATGACTTAACGTATAGCGTGGCTTGCATTGATTTTTTTACGGCTCAGCCCCATACCCCCAATAGCGTGCTGCCCAACGTGACACAATAAAAAAAACCGCGCCCGCTCTTGAAAAAGGTGGGCCTCGCCCTTACCATTTAGCACTCAGGCAAGTAGAGTGCTAAACACCTGCTTGTACAAACAAATTTATACCTCTAACGACTGTTCAATACTCAGGAGTTTTAAACCCATGAAAATTCGTCCATTGCACGACCGTGTGGTCATCAAACGTGTTGAAGCTGAAGCTAAAACTGCATCAGGCATTTTGCTCGCTGGTAGCGCTGCTGAAAAACCAGACATGGGTGAAGTGGTTGCTGTTGGTGCTGGCAAAGTATTGGAAAACGGTAGCGTTCAAGCGCTGACAGTTAAAGTTGGCGACAAAGTATTGCTCGGCAAATACGCACAAAGCGTAAAAATCGACGGCGAAGAACTCATCGTTGTTCGCGAAGAAGAAATCTTTGCGATTGTTGAATAAGACTTAAGTAATTCCGAAAATTCGGCGGATTACGCGCTGGCTTTGCCAGCGCTAATCCACCCTACATAATGATTGGAGAATAAAAAATGGCTGCAAAAGAAGTAATCTTCGGCGATAGCGCCCGCGCAAAAATGGTTGCTGGTGTAAATGTATTGGCGAATGCCGTTAAAGTAACTTTAGGCCCTAAAGGCCGTAACGTGGTGCTTGAGCGTTCTTACGGCGCACCAACCATCACTAAAGACGGTGTTTCTGTTGCCAAAGAAATCGAATTGAAAGACAAATTCGAAAACATGGGCGCGCAAATGGTGAAAGAAGTGGCGTCTAAAACTTCTGACATCGCCGGTGACGGCACCACGACGGCCACCGTATTGGCACAAGCCATCGTGCAAGAAGGCATGAAATACGTTGCTGCCGGCATGAACCCAATGGATTTGAAGCGCGGTATCGACAAAGCCGTGATCACTTTGGTGGCCGAACTCAAAAACATCTCTAAGCCATGCACGTCAACCAAAGAAATCGCTCAAGTTGGCTCGATCTCGGCGAACTCTGACGAAATCATCGGCGAAAAAATCGCGGCTGCGATGGAAAAAGTCGGCAAAGAAGGCGTGATCACCGTTGAAGACGGTACTGGCTTGGAAGATGAGTTGGACGTGGTTGAAGGGATGCAGTTCGATCGTGGCTATTTGAGCCCGTACTTCATCAACAATCCAGAAAAACAAATTGCTTTGCTCGACAATCCATTCGTGTTGTTGTTCGACAAAAAAATCAGCAATATCCGTGACTTGCTACCGATCTTGGAAGGCGTAGCGAAAGCCGGTCGTCCATTGTTGATCGTTGCTGAAGACGTGGATGGCGAAGCATTGGCGACCTTGGTAGTCAATAACATCCGTGGCATCTTGAAAACTGTTGCCGTTAAAGCCCCTGGCTTTGGTGACCGTCGTAAAGCCATGTTAGAAGACATCGCTATCTTGACTGGCGGTACTGTGATTGCTGAAGAAGTCGGCCTGACGCTAGAAAAAGCTGAATTGTCTATGCTCGGCCAAGCCAAACGCATCGAAGTGGGTAAAGAAAACACCATCATCATCGACGGCGCTGGTCAAGAAGACGCAATCAAAGCACGCGTTGCCACGATTCGTCAGCAAGTTGAAGCTTCTACTAGCGACTACGATCGTGAAAAACTGCAAGAACGCGTCGCCAAATTGGCCGGCGGTGTTGCGGTGATCAAGGTTGGCGCGGCTACTGAAATGGAAATGAAAGAGAAAAAAGCCCGCGTAGAAGACGCATTGCATGCCACTCGCGCTGCGGTTGAAGAAGGCATCGTAGCTGGCGGCGGCGTAGCATTGCTTCGCGCTCGTTCTACCATCACTGAATTGAAAGGCGCTAACGCTGATCAAGACGCCGGTATCAAAATCGTTCTACGTGCGATCGAAGCGCCATTGCGTCAGATTGTACAAAATGCGGGTGAAGAGCCAAGCGTTGTGGTATCGAAAGTATTGGAAGGCAAAGGTAACTTCGGTTACAACGCGGCAACTGGCGAATACGGCGACATGGTTGAAATGGGTGTACTTGATCCAACTAAAGTAACGCGTTCAGCCTTGCAACACGCAGCTTCTGTGGCTGGCTTGTTGTTGACCACGGACTGCATGATTGCTGAATTGCCAAAAGATGACTCAGCTGGCATGCCAGATATGGGCGGCATGGGTGGTATGGGCGGCATGGGGATGTAATACCCGCCTTGCCTTGGCAAGAAAAGATCAAAACCGGCGTTTGCGAACGTCGGTTTTTTTACGTCCAAGCATTGCTGTCACCAAAACAAATAAATGCTTACCTTGAAAACAGACCAATCCTCAGCCAAATTAAAGGGTGCCCGAACTCATTCACCAAGGCTGTGCTGTGAAATTCTTTATATGCCTCAGTATATTGATGCTGTACACCGCCACGGCCACGGCTGCCGAAGAAATTGAATTAGACCCTCACCTTCAGATTGACGAAGTAAAACCTGCAGACCGATTAAGCATCAGTGGTTTTTATACCTTAGGCATTAACCACAATGACAGCGCCAGCCAGTATATTCGCGACCTATCGCAATCCAATACCCATCACGACCGTACCTCAGCGATCACCGATAGCCGCGTTGGTGTGCAGCTACTCGCCGATTTTACCCCGCAATGGAGTGCCGCCTTACAAGTGACCGCCCGCGACGGGGTTGATTACGCGAATGGAGATGCCGTCGACTGGGCTTTTTTGCGCTATCGCCCGAATGAAAATTGGAGCATCCGTGCAGGCCGGCTCAGCGTGGATATGTTTATGTTGTCTGATTTTCGCAACGTGGGTTACACCTATCCTTGGGTGCGGCCAGTGCAAGATTTTTATGGCTTAATCCCGTTTTTTCAATACAACGGTGCCGATATTCAATATCGCCAGCAATTGGGCGATGGCGAAATCAGGCTCAAAGGAAATATGGGTCGAATTAGTTCAACGCTACGCAGCGCTGTGGGTGATTTTCGAGTGCATGGTGATGACTTAGCCAGCGCTTCACTCGAATGGAGCGATGAGCACTTTCATTTACGCACCTCAATTGGGCAAATTAACTTACAAGGCAAGGTGCCAGGCACCGATTTGCTTTCTAGTGGGCTTGGTCAACTCAGCCCATTTTGGCCCAGTGCGACGCAAATCCAGCAAGATTTAAAAATAGACGGTCGCCTCAAGTTTTTATTACTGGGTGCTAGTTATGACAATGGCCCTTGGTGGTTGCAAGGTGAATGGGGGCGCGTGCAATCGGAAACCGTCATATATGGTCACATGGAAGGGGCATATATTAGCGCGGCCTATCGGATAGACGCCTTTCAACCCTATATCACACTCAGCCAAGCCAAGTCGAAAAATGCCCGCTATCGTGCGCCATTACCGCAAGGCCCATTACCGCCCCCGCTGGCTGCAGCAAGCCAAGCTTTAGCCGCTGGCGCAAACCAGTTTCTGGGCAGTTTATACACCGATCAACAGACCTACTCGATTGGCATTCGCTGGGATTTTCGCCCCAGAATGGCGCTCAAATTTCAATACGATCGAATTCACGCGGCCGATGGCGGCAAAGGCTTATGGGATGATGGCAATGCTCAGGCCGGGCCATTAAAAGCCAATGTATTTAGCCTTTCATTTGACGGTTTATTTTAGGCCGACATGATGAAAAACAGCCTACTCATCACACTACTGGCCCTGTGTATAAATTCAGCCAACGCCGAACTTTGGGTGATCACCCATCAGCAAAGTAACGTTTCAACCTTAACCCCACAACAAGTCAGTGACGTCTATTTAGGCCGACTATTGGGCAACAACACGCCGCTACAACCTATTGAAATCAATTCAGATGAATTGCGACGCCGTTTTTACTTTGCGCTCACTGGCAAGCCTTTGGTTAAAATTGACGCATACTGGGCTAGATTGCAATTTGCCGGTCAACAAAAACCACCTCGGCGGCTAGCTGATCCAGCTTCAGTCATTAAAAGTATTAGCCTTAATCCAGATCAAATTGGCTTTATCGAGGCCAATACCTTGCCCAGCAATAGCGGGGTAAAAGTCGTGCTTAAATTGGAATAAACATCAATATGGCTTTTCGACAAACCATTCATTACAAACTTTCTGTGACCATCGCACTGTGTGCGATTTTAGTGGCGTCGCTGGCTTCTTTTATTATTTATAAAATCAATTACGCCAATGAAATCAAACACAGCTATTTAGATATAAAAAACCTCATGGCCGCAGTTGAAAAAACTGCCGCCGTCGCGGCATTTAGCGGCAACCAACAAATCGCCAGCGATGTGGTTAATAGTTTGATTCTTACCCCGCTGATTCGCCACGCCAATATTAATGGTCACAATGATTTACAGATCGCGGCGGGGAAAAAATCCAATGATTCCGCATTAAGATTACCGCTGTATGAGCCACTGGATGAACGTAATATCGCCGGTTACTTAACCTTAGAAATAAATACTTCCGAAATGGACCAGCGTGCCCAAACTCGCTCAATCGACACGGCGGTTTCCTTATTTATTCTGTCTTTATTAATTGGCTTGGTGGTTTACATCGTGGTTTTTTTTAAATTAAGTCGGCCACTCACTCAATTATCAAGTCGATTACAAACCATAAAACTAGCCACCGATGATCGATTGCCTCAGTTAAGCAATAAAGAATATGATGAATTAATTCAACTCACGCACCACATAAACTATCTACTCAATATGGTGAGCGACGTCATTCATGCCGAGCGCGAACTTCGCTCGCAAATTAGTAAACTGGAACAGCAATTTAGAGGCATTTTTGAAAGTGCCAATGTCGGCATTGGTTTACTGGATGAATCGGGTCGGCTCATCTTAGCCAACCCAGCGTTTGCTAAATTACTTGGCGAAAGCATTCATGCCCAAGCCAAAATCAGCGGGCAATGGATAGACCGCCTATTTGCCCAACCCTATCGTTTTTGGGGGCAAATCTATGCCAGCTTAGAGCGCAATCAAGCCACGGCGAACGATCTGCAAACGTGTAATGATTGGCTACACGTGATTATTTCTGCCAGTTATAACGACGCCCATATGCCCTATTACCAGTGTTTAATTTATGACATTAGCGACCGAAAAAAACGCGAAGAACAAATGCGCCGCAGCGCCGATTATGACCACCTCACCGGTTTACATAATCGCCATGCCAGCGAAAAAATCTTAGCGCATTTACTCAGCAACACCATTGCCAGTAAAAATCAGCTAGCGATCTTTATGATTGATTTAGACCGTTTTAAATACATCAATGATACGTATGGCCATGAAGCTGGCGACAAAGTGCTACAAGAATGCGCCAGCCGTATGAAGCAACATTTCACCCGTGACGAAGATTTAATCGCCCGCTTAGGCGGCGATGAATTTATGATTGCGGCCTATTTTGAAGACGTCTCACAACTTAGAGCGATGGTACAAGCGCTGATTGTGAGCCTTAATTTACCCATAGAGATCGGTAATGCGCTGTTTGATCGCGTTGGTGCCAGCATCGGCATCGCACTAGCACCACAGCATGGCACTAACAGCAATATGCTGATTAACAAAGCCGATCAAGCCATGTACCAAGTGAAGCGCTCTGGGCGCAATGGCTTTTGCATCTATGGCAGCCCCCACTGCTTAACACCACAACCGCCGGCACAACAGATCAACCCCGCTTTAGGGCAGCCCACCAACGCAAACCCAACGCCACCTTACTCTGCCAACTAGATCGATGTATTGTGTGACGATGGCTGCTGAAACCGTTAAAATAGCGGGTTTATTTCGCCACCCGCATGGCACGCTCGCTCAATGGACTACGCTGTGAACCCGCAATTGCTTGAATTACTTAACGGACAAGAATCAGACTACCCGCATCATTTGGCACAACTACACCCGCATTTGCACGATTTAATTGCTGCAGCATCGGGTAGCGCTGAATTTGAAGATTACTTACGCTCTTTATTCATCGATCAACGCGGCAATCGCCAAGGTTTTTCTGCTGTTGTGATTTCAGAAATCTTTCGTTTAATTCAAGCGTGCGAACAAAAAAAACAAGGGTTTAGCGACGCCGATGCGCCAGACGTGTGGGAGCATGTGAAGCAAGCACGCAATCACTTAAACGCCTGCGGCATTGCCTTTAATTTAGAAAGCTTCTTTGCGGCGGCTGAGCGCGGCGAGACGTTAAAGCTAGTGTTGTTTTTAAAAGCCGGAATGAAAATCGACGCGCGCGATCACCACCAAAAGACGCCACTCATTTGGGCAGCATCGTTTGGGCATCTGGCCTGCGTTGGCCTACTACTAGCCAATCAAGCCCAAACCGATCTGGCCGATAGCGGCGGCTATACCGCAATTCACTGGGCCGCCGCCAATGGGCACGCCGAAGTGATTCGGCTCTTACTCGAGCATGGCGCTAATGCCAATCTCAGTAGCCACGCCGGAAAAACCCCACTCATCCAAGCTGCCGCACGTGGGCAGCGTGATGCTTTAATGCAATTGATGGATGCTGGCGTTGCGCTCAACACCCAAGATGCCGCTGGAGACACGGCACTGCACAAGGCTATTGCGCAAGGGTATGTGCACGTATGCCAAGTATTAATTCACCATCAAGCAAATACCCGCCTATTAAATCGAGAACAATGCAGTGCTTTTGATTTGGCCACGCGCCATCCCAATCTGGCCATCCGGCAATTGCTGAAACAGCAGTCCATCTCGGCCTAGACTCAAATACAGTTCACTTAACGACAAGCCCTGAAAACCTGACGCAGAGGCGCAGAGGCGCGGAGGAAATTCAGGGCTTTTCGATTGATTTTCTCTGTACCTTTGCGTCAAAAGCGACACCAGCAATGAAATAGAGGAAAAAAATGCCGCTCACTTGGCTTAAGTGAACGGCATTACGGCTTAGACTCTTTACGTTTAGCCCGCGTCTGCTTTACGCAGCGCAGCCATCGCATGACGATGTGGCGCGTTTCATGCCTTGTTTCAAGCAAAAATCGCACCGATTTGATGGCAAAAACAATGTTAAATGTCTAAAACACGACTTATTTTTTCAACAAGCGCACGTCACGACGTGCTTTGGCTTGTTCCCAGCGCGTCATCGCCTCATCATCGGCCGGAGTTAAAGGCTCGATCGCCAGCGATTGCCCCTCGGCATTCATTGCCACCATCGTAAAATAACAACTATTGGTATGGCGCTCGGTCTGCTCGCAAATGTTCTCTGCCACCACCCGAATGCCAATTTCCATCGAAGTGCGACCGGTGTAGTTCACACTGGCTAAAAAATGCACTAACTCACCCACATGAATCGGCTGCTTAAAAATCACCTGATCCACCGACAAAGTCACCGCATACGCGCCCGCATAGCGACTGGCACACACATAAGCGACTTGATCGAGCTGCTTTAATAAAGCACCACCGTGCACCTTGCCCGAAAAATTAGCCATATCCGGCGTCATTAACACCGTCATGCTGATTTGATGCTTTGGACCGTCATGCATAATCAAAACCTCAAGGTATATACGCCTAGCTTAACATTGAAAAAGTAGCTAGCGGTATACCCCATGAAACCAAGAGCTTAAATCATAAACAAAAGCAACACGATCGCCCAACCTGCTCTGCCAACCCAGCATCAACCATCGGCATCAGCGCTCAGCATTCCATGCCGCCATAACCCATGACCACACCCAGCCCCCCCCCAAGCGACTTAAGCCAGCAAACAATACGCCATATCACTTGGATCTTGCGCCAACTCGCCCATCCAGCAGCTGCCACCCAAACGAATTTGTTGATCACTCACTAGCTTAAGACTCGGTACATCACGTCGATCAAGGATCAAGGTCACATCACAGGCCAGCCCATGACCCAAACAAAACTTAAGTAATGCGCGCAGCGCTTGTGCGCCGGCATTATCGGGCTGCAAAGCATTAAACTGAGCCAAACGCAACGGCCCCAAACGCAAATTGACTTTCGTTTGACGATCCCACACCCGATCCCCCGCAAAGGCCGACACGCCCAACTCACAAAATGCACCGCCCAATTGCGTTTGCTCAGACTCAGGCAAATTCATCCATTGCCCAGCAAACTGCACCAGCTCAGCGCGAAAGCCAAAAAACCCTTCGATTAAAGTCGTTATTGCTTGGCTAGACATCGGTTTTTGACTCAACAACCCGGCAAAATAGATAAATAAGCTTTCATTTTGCAAAAAATCTTGGCCCATTTGCGCCCGCAAAGCCCCCAAGCCCATGCCACCCAAATCAAGCAAATTTCGACTAAAACCATCTTGCTCACCATTTTCAACTTGAAGCCAAAAACGGTATTTCTTCCATGCTCCATAAAAAAGCGCAATCGAGCGATGGCTAAAAATATCTAAAAATGCATGTAAAGTTGGGTCTCGAAACTGCTGACGGCGCTCAATCAGCAGCTCGGTATAGCTGGTTGGCAACACGCCACTCGGTCCAGTCAAGCCCATAAAGGCGACTTCTAACTCATTGAGCACACCATCTTGCGTCTCTAAAGCGCGGTAACGCGTCATCTCGCTAGCCGGAAACGCTAAATTGGCCAAAGTGCGAAAGCGCAGTTTCTCAGGTAAGGGGTTACGTTTTTCTTTACGCTTTTTTGCACTTAGATTCAGAATCCGTACCGCTTGAAAAAAACGATATTGACTAGGATCGGCGTGAATTTCGTTGTCTAAATGACGAGGGCTTCGCCGGCTCGAGCTGGCCATGTTGCTACCTCCCCATTGTATTGTTTGGTATTAACGCGTAAGCGAGTAAAACTATTGGGGGCGCAATACAGCGCAAAAAATCGCTCTAAAACACTGGCAAATAAATAAATGCTACCGCCAACGTAATACTCTTCATCCAGCGTCAGCGTGATTTCTGTACCGCGAACAAATCCGGCAAAATCACGCCCCAGTACTCGCGTCACGGCAGGCGCACTAGCAATCGCCGCGATGCCTTGAATTTGCTTAGTATTGACCGCCGAATCGGTTTGGTTATACAGCACCAGCATTTCCTGCAAAGCGCCTCTTCCCGACTCAATCAGCGATAAATAATTGAGCGACAAATGCGACACCAAACGCCATTGCAAACCGCGCTTTTGCGGTGGGCGCAAACTAGCTGTGGGTTTACGCAGCAATCGAACCCGTTTCACCACCGAATGCCCCGGCAAAGAAAAATCCGTATTCACCCCTGATTGATTGCCACCAAATGGAATCATGTCCGGTAGGTCGCGATTACTACACAGCATTTCGATACTCAACACCTCTGCTGCTGGGCGAACGGGATTAAAATCCAAATCCACCAAATGCAGCTCTAAATCAGTGCCTTTATCATCTGGTCTTGGCGATGCTTCGCGGCTGGCATGCCAATAAAATTGAGGCCCGCCTTGATCAACGCCATGACGTATCGCATAAAACGGCAGCACTTCATCACTACTTTCATGGCTACCGGTTTTTTCTATCCGTACCACGCGGCGCAATTGCATCACCTCAAAAGCTTGCTGCTTACGCGCATCGGCCACAACGGGATAACTGGCTTTTTGATGGGTAACCCGAATCGGCTCGCCCTGATGCACAAACAAATTCACAATCGGCGTGCAGCCCAATTTAAAGTGCGACGCTTGCAAATGTTGCAATAAGCGCGCATGGCGCTCGGTGTCTGGCCAACGCTCAATCAAGCACTGAATAATGAGTTTATTGCCACGAATAGCACGGGTAATGGGCGCCAACTGTTGCAATTCAATAAACAAAAATTTATCTGGAAAGCTGAAGTACTCAGTGAGCAGACGGTAACCCAAAAAAGATCGCTCATCGTATTCGAGCATCCCTTCATCCCGCGCAAACCCCACCGGCTGCAAAGCTAAAGCGGGTAATTCACGCGTGATTGCCGGATCTTCACTACCGTCGCCAACACGAACTCGCAAGGTATTGGCCAGCAGCAGCTCATACACCAAATGCATTAACGCAGGCTCGCCATCCAAAAAAAAGCGAAGCGACTGCAAATCAATCTCTGCGATCGGCAAGCCTGCATGGGTATTGAGCTCGATGGTGAGAATCGCGGCGGCATCTGGAGCAATACGTCTTAGATGAGGAGAACTACTGCTTAATTCAATTTTGGCGCGATTTAACGTCAACGGATACAAATCAACGGGATAACACGAACGAAATTTGCACGTTACACCTTGAATCGCCGGAGCATGCACTGCTTGTCCGCGCGCAATGGTATAGCGCTTGGCGATTTCGGGACGTTCAGGGTCGCATTCATACTGCACAATGCTCGACGAGGGAATGGGCCGCAAATAATGCGGATACAGCACATCTAAAAAACTAGCGGCAATTTCAGGATATTCATCGTCTAATTTTTTGTGAATTCGCGACGCCAAAAAGGCGAACGATTCAATCAAACGCTCAGTATGCGGATCTTCACACTGATCCCCCTCTAACTGCAAACGCCCAGCAATCTTAGGATAACGTCGAGCAAACTCACCCGACAATTCACGCAGCAAGCTAAGCTCGCGCTCGTAATACGGCAATAATGAATCTAACATGCGACACAGTTTTCCAGACACTTCAGAGATAAAAGCCGAAAATAATCAACACAATCACGCCATTAATTTTCGTACTGCTGACATTATTACTTGTTAGCGAGTAATATTAAAGACATTTACGGTGGCAATACAATTCACGCAACTGACTTGCTACCCTTTACTGCCAACCTACTTTACGCCGTTGCAAAGAGTGATTGAACGAATATGACTTACCCTGAAAAGCTCAGCGCCCTACTCGCCCCGATCCACCCAGATCACATCGCCGGTCAAGATCTAGCCTACTCACCGCTATTTGATCAAATCCGCGAAGCACGCCGCGCCGATGATCCAACACTATCGCAAGGTGATTGGGGACAAACACTCAAAACGGCGGATTGGAATAAAGTCATTCAGTTGTGCGAGCAAGGCTTAAGCCAACAAAGCAAAGACCTGCAGCTTGCCGTTTGGTATGCAGAAGCGCTCGTCAAAACGCGCGGGTTTGCAGGGGCAGAGTGGGCATTGCAACTACTAGACGGCATGCTTGAGCAATATTGGGAAACAGGCTACCCCGAATACGACCCAGACGATCTGGACGAGCGCATTGGCAAATTCGAATGGTGCAATACCCAGCTTGGTATGGCATTACGTGAAGTCGCCATCACCGACCCCAATCACGGCGGCTATCACTGGCATCACTGGCAAGAATCGCGTGACGTAGAAAATCTAGGGCTTAAAGATGATCAAGCCAAAGAGGCCGCCATTGCGGAGGGCAAATTATCGGGCGAAGTATTTAACAAAAGCGTCAATCTCAGCGGTCCAGCTTGGTTTAGCCAATTGCAGCAACAGCTCACCTCGGCTCAAACCGCTTACCAAGCCTTTGATCATCGCATTGACCAACGCTTTGCTAATGCCGCCCCCGGTCTTGCCGAACTACGCAACGCACTCAAAGATTGCCTCGACGTCGTTAACCGACTACGCCTGCAATGGGGCGAGCCCACACCCGCCCCCGCCGCGAATACCGGCAGCCTACTCACCGCCCCGATCGCCTCTAAAGTGATTGAAAATATGCCTAACACCGCTGCACCAACACACCCTGCGCCACAACCAAGCTACACCAACAGCGCCGCTGCGCCAGGCCCAATCCAAAGCCGCACCGACGCTGTGCGCCAATTGCAAGAAGTCGCCCGCTACTTCCGCCAACACGAACCACACAGCCCCGTCGCGCTACTGGCCGAACGCGCAGCAAAATGGGCTGAAATGAGTTTGGAAGAATGGCTAAGCTCAGTGATCAAAGACGACTCAACGCTGGGGCAATTGAACGAATTGTTGGATATTCGGCGGGATTAATGGTGTATAGGCATGTAGACAAGTTGACCTATGCTCTGCATGCCTATACCACGCTTAAATTTGTAACGTGACTTGATGAATAAAGGCTACACACTGCTCGCCTTTATTCATCAATTAGCCTTGTAGTTTGGCGGGGTAGGAGCTGCCGCTGCTGGTCGACTCTGTTTTGGGTTTGATGTAGTTGCTAGCTTTGGCCGGCACGTTATCAGGATAGATATCACGCATTGTTAAATACCCTGCGCCATAAATTCCTAATAGATTACTACTCGTAAAATCGACGTTTTCTTGCGATGAAACACCGCCATTCACCAAAGGCTGGCCTTCCCCGTCTTTGAGTTCTTTATCAATTGCAGCAAGTCGGGCAGTACTTGAGGCAATTCTCATTAGCCGCCTATTTTCGCCATCAGCAGAAGGAGCACTAGCGGCTTTGTCGGCCGTGACTTGACGTTCTAGGCGTTCTTTTTCTTTTAATAACGCGACGCGTGCTTTTTCACGTTTGCTCGGCCGAGCCTTGCCATCTGCGGCTTTACCACCGCCAAACCATTCATCGTCAGTATCACCTGCCAGTTTGAACCAAGCGCGCGAGTCATGAACATATAAATCAAATAGGTCAATAATCGCCTTGTCTTTATTAGGGTCAAGCTGGGCCTTTTTCCATATCGCTAAACCAGTGCTATGAAACGAGCGCTGCTGCCCATCCAATTCTATTTTTTGCAAAATCTCGTTCGTCTGCTTTACATCATAAAGATCCTGAATCTCGGTATCGGCACCTCTTAACCAAGTTTTGGGAATGATGTCGTTCAAACGATACTTGCGCCAAGCCAGATAATGACTGTATTGCTGCTGAATCTGTTTGGCCGTGTCTTGTGGACCACATTGAGTGCGTTCGATATAAGCATTAAAGGTCGTACGTAAATCAGGGGCTACGGCAAACAACTCAGCAACTGCTGGTGGCATATCAGTTGATGCCGCCAGCGGGACGCCCATCATCCGTGCTTCGCGGTACATGTGTGCCAGCGAGATTTGCGAAATTTTGTCAGCATCCTCTTTGCAGCGACCTTGGTCCCGTGGTGGGTAGCCGCCACCAACATCCGAATGTACGCCGGGATAGACAACCTCCAAGCACCGATTGCTTGAGTTGCCGAGTGCATCGAGTGGAAAGCAACGCCGTACTTCATGCGCGGCAACGAGGTGAACACAACGACGTACACTACTCGGAATTTTCAGCGCATCAGGGTGCGCCCACGCCATATGCCCGTCCGATCTCGGCGTCAGATTCGCCAGTCCGACCGATGCCACGGTATCAAAAATCCCGAGAAAATCGATCTGATACGGCATGCCACCTAAATGATTGGGAGCCAGTTTCTGGAGCCGATTTGCAAATGCGCGGGCTTCGGCCGCGCCGCGTGAAAAACCAAATATCGAGATTCGCAAGGTGCGGACTTTTTTTCTATCGCTAGGGGTTAATGCAGCTTCCAAAGATTTAAGCGATTGCACAAAAAAATCGTCAAAACTTTCCGACAACGCCTCGCTCAGTTGCAATAGGCTACGCATGACATCATTGATTTTTAGCGCCGCGACGACCAATGAATCACCCTGCGAGTGTGTGCACCAATGGGTGATTAGTTGTGCAGAATTGAGCTCCTTGCCTTTGAACATCCTATGTATCTGTTCGAGTACCTGTAGTAAGCCCCAGCGAATGCGATCCTCACCATACAGCGCCATGCTGAGTCCGCGCATTTTGTCGCCTCCTGCCGCGTAACGTGCTCCGCGTTGACCCCGCTCTTCCTTTGTCAGGTTTTCGCCTGAGTCATTGACCTCGCTAAACCCAGTACCCAAACCCGGGATATAGACCTTGCGGTGGAAGTTGTAATTGCCGTCCGCCACACCAACGAGCAGCGGCTTGTCCGCCTTGCCGCCGTAGGTGGGCTTGAGTTCGGCCACGTTGCCGCTAAAGGCTTCAAACAGCCGCGCGACATTGCTGGCGCTATTGGTAAAGCGGCCACTTAGATCGCGATATTTGTTGTTGTTCGTACCGTCGAAAAAGAGACCTAGAAAAGCGTCGCGCTGGCACGCATGGGCAGGAATTGGTTGGCTATTTTTCTCTTGGAGCGTACGTTCTGACACGGTCAGCACCAGCGGTTCTTCACGGCATCGCTCAGCTAGTAATGCGCTCATTCTTGACGCTCCTCTCCCCATAACGTTTGGGTACAAAGTTCTTGATCCTCAAATCCCTCCATACAACTTCTCATTGCAGAATCACAGAGAGCCATATCTTCCCCAATTCGCTTCAAATACGTACAAAATCCTTTAGATTCAACCACGCTAAAAGTCTTCGGTATCGCCGCCTTACACGCCTTCCGCCCCGCAGTCGCCACACAATAATCCCACGGCGTTTGTTTGATTTTGCCGGGCCACTCTGGGTGGCCGGGTTCGACTTTAGAGACGACCAGCTCGATTTGGCTATCAGGCAGCATGCTGATGTACAGATTGCCCGGCTCGCTGTATTGCGGCACATCGAGCACGGTCAGATTGTTGCCGACCATCTTGCGCGTGATCTGATCGTCTTCCTGCCAGTCCACCCGCAACTTCAGGCCTGCGTGCCATTGCTTAGGCAATTGAATGCAGCAATTGACATTACCTCCGGCGGACAGCGGCCAGATGATGCCGCCGCCGATTTCCTGCTGGTTTTTATTCGTCCAATCGCGCAGCGTGTAGCGATAACTACGCAAATGGTTGTAATTGACCACGTCGACATAACCGCCAGCCTGCGCGTTCGGGTCCGGTGCGGGCGCTGCCGCGCTTTGCGATTGATCGCAAGCGCTGAGCAATAAACACCCAAACGCCAGTAGTGCACAGAGTATGCTTTTCATAGTGATGATCAATAGGTATTTGATTGAGTACATTATTGGTATTGACCTTTATCGACATACCTTATGTTTATTTTATTTAACAGACTAATTTCCTGTATCACGCAGGACGCCAACCCCCGCGTTTTATCACCCTGCAAAGTCGGCATTTTGTTTTGCTTAACCTTACTCCACCAGCTCAAATTCTCGCCGGGGTCGTTCACCTCAGGAAAACCCGTCCCAAGTCCGGGGATATAAATTTTGCGATAAAAACTGTACACCCCATCCGCTACCCCCTCGAGAAGTGGCTTATCAGGTTTTCCGCCATAAGTTGCCGTTAGCGTGGCGACTCCGCCGATATACGCCTCGAATAAACGCGCCACATTACTGGCGCTGTTTGTGGGCAAGTCGCGGTATTTGTTATTGTTCGTGCCGTCGAAAAACAGACCGAGAAAGGCATCGCGTTGGCAGCTGCTAGATGATGGCAATTGTGAATTAGTTTCTGCAATTATTTTTTCTTTACCTACAAGTTCGAGTGGTTGGTCTCTACATTTTTCTGCTAGAAGTGCACTCATTCACTCTTCTCCCAAACTAATTTATTGCACATCTCAGCATCTTCATAATCGGAAATGCATTTTGCAATGAGGCGCTCGCACTGTCCTGGTTCTAATCCATCCAAGTGGCAGAAACCTTTCATTTCATTCAAACTTAGCCCCGTTTTCGGCAACACCTCCTTACAATCCTTCCTCCCATGCTGAGCCACGCAATAATCCCATGGCGTTTGTTTGATACTGCCCGGCCAGTTCGGGTGCCCCGGCTCGACTTTAGAGACGATCAGCTCTACCTTGCCTTCAGGCAGATAGGTTAGATACATATTCCCAGGCTGATCATATTTTGGAATTTCAAATTCTTGGCTATGCCGCGCAATTTCCTTCTTATAATCGGCCTCGCCCCAATCAAGCCGCACCTTTAAGCCTGGGCGCCATACCTTGGGCAGACTGATACAGCAATTGGCGCTACCGCCCGAGGCTAGTAAATCCACAATCCCGCCACCAATTTCGGGGGCATTTGGCTGGGTTAAATCACTCATGGTGTATTGATACGTGCGGTCGTAGTTGTAATTGATCACATCGACATAAGCGCCAACAGGTGCATTTGGATCTGGTGCAACCCCACTTTGAAAACGCTCACAGCCACTGAGCCCGACACATGCCAGTGCCAACGCAATGACGTGCAGCCATTTTTTAAATACACCCCATGGGGATATTACTGTATGCATTATTGACCTTAGCTTGTAGAGATATACCAATTAAACAATTCATTCTGCTTGAACTAAACTTCAGCACCCTCTAGTTCATCCTGCTGATACGGCAGAGCCAACGCGGAAATTTGTGCTGCCGTCATTGGTGCGTCGCTCTGCGCGATAGCATCGCGGCACATCGCAATCAGCAAGCCATAGTCAAAGCCTTGCGCCTTGGCGTATTGACTAATCAGCTGCCAGTTATGCGCCGTTTGCGCGCGCGAGATAGCGAGCAATAGACTTGGCTCATCATGCAGCAGGTAATCCCAAATCGCATCGGCCTGTGCCAGATCCAGCAAATCGTTCAGCGTATCGGCGAGGCGCAGCAAGTATTGCTCATCGTCGCTGGTTTTGACCAAATGCACATTGCGCCATGCATGAACCAAATGCTCTACTGGCGTCTCAAGAGCGATAAAGCTCAGCATGGGCCGAGCGCTGCAATGCGCCAATAAATTGGATAGTTGTACCGTTAAATCTCCTTGCCGATTTAATGGCATCAATACCGGCGCGACCTCAGCCAAGATTTGCAGTGGCAACGGCGTAAACAGACTGACCTCACCTTCCAGATCTAAACGCTGACCAATTCAATGGGGCCAGAGTCAATTGATTTCTTTATTTCCACTCTCTACCGCACCACTTGGCCTACAGGCGAAGCCCAACGCTTACCGAACATGAATTAAAAAACCGCTGAAAATCAATTGACTATGACCCCTTTGGTTCACAGATGAGGTCGCAAGTTTGGCCGTGCTCAGGCCTGCGCTGTATTGCAAAGTATTGCCTTTTTGCTGCATTTTAGGGGCGGCCAATCTGACACCTCGCAAATTTCTCATCGTTAACTACATTGCCATGTTCATGACGTTGTATTCGGCTAAAGCGTATCAAGTCTGGAAAACGGTTTTCACTTCCTTCGCTGACGCTTAACTCGATATGCCCATCTTGATAAAAATGGACATTTAAATATTCGGGCTTTGCCGGGATGGGCCCCGTGAGTGTCGCCTCTAACTCACACCATTTCTCTCCATCCCGCGTCCACTGAACGGTCATTTTGTAAGGAACGAGAATCGGTGAGAACGACGCGCAGCAAACAGTTCCCCCACCTGCATCTCCAAATTCACTAACTTCCAAATTCATACCACCAGAACTATTAACTGAAAAATGATCAATTGCGGTATCGGTATAGTTATACCCATGAATTCCCAAACCATTCACCTGAGTACGCTCCTCAACACCTGATGCTGCGGCAGTGGTGGTTGTACTTTTAGGGCTCTGCAATCCCCGACTGGGCTCGCAGCCTTGAAATAGGCCTGCGGCCAGCAGTAGCAAGGCTACCGTCAATATATTCATCGTCCTGCCTTGCAATCTGAGTTTAGGGGCGGCCAATCTGACACCTCGCGAATTTTTCGTCGTTAACTACATTGCCGTCTTTATAGCGTCGAGCATAAGTAAATCGTTCAAGTCTAGGAAAACGGTTTTCACTTCCTTCGCTGACACTTAACTCGATATGCCCATCTTGATAAAAATGGACATTTAAATATTCGGGCTTTGCCGGAATTGGCCCAGTGAGTGTCGCCTCTAACTCACACCATTTCTCACCATCCCGCGTCCACTGTACCGTCATTTTGTAGGGAATAAGAATGGGAGAAACCGAGGCGCAACAAACTGTACCGCTACCAGAATCGCCCTGTTCACTAACTTCTAAATTCATACCGCCAGAAACGCCAACAGAAAAATAATAAATAGCCGTATCGGTATAGTTATACCCATGAACTCCCAAACCATTCACCTGAGTACGCACCTCAACGCCAGATGCAGCCACAGTGGTGGGTGTACTTTTAGGGCTCTGCAATTCCCAACTGGGATCACAGCCTTGAAATAGGCCTGCGGCCAGCAGTAGCAAGGCTGCCGTCAATAGATTCATCGTCCTGCCTTGCAATCTGAGTTTAGGGGCGGCCAATCTGACACCTCGCAAATTTCTCGTCGTTAACTACATTGCCATTTTCATGACGTTGAGCCTCATTAAATCGTTCTAACTTCAAGCGTGGCTCGACATAATCATCAGTCACATCGATCTCTACATGCCCATCCTGATAAAAATGGACATTCAAATTTTCTGGTTTAGCCGGAATAGGCCCTGAAAGCATTGCTTCAATTTCACACCATTTTTCACCATCTCGTGTCCATTGAACTGTCATTTTGTAAGGCACTAAAATCGGAAAAATCGAGGCGCAGCACACCGTCCCACCACCACCTGCCATTGGTTTACTAACCTCTAGATTCATCCCGCCAGAACTATTAACGTAAGGGCTCAGCCGCTCCACCACCGTGACGCTTAAGTTTCTGCTAGCAATCG
>NZ_CAMTIA010000025.1 GCF_947072475.1 uncultured Deefgea sp. | reverse complement strand
TCCCCATACCAGAAAGCCCGATTCGAAAGAGTCGGGCTTTTTGCTGTCCGTGAGATTTTTATGTCGATGGTAAAAAATAAATTTGTATTTAATTCGAATTAAATTATGCGTCATCAGGTCTTATTGCCTAGTGCGATAACTTTAACTTGGGTTAATATTCAAGCACTTAAATATTGACCTCTATTTTTGATTAAAGGCACTTTAATGCAAAATTCCTTACCAATTTATCCTATGCCAGAATTTGAAAATAAATGCTGCCCACCTGAATTATTGGCAGAAAAAGTTCAGTTACTGAGGCGCCCATTGGTTTTTACTAATGGCTGTTTTGATATTTTACATCGTGGACATGTGACTTATTTGGCTCAGGCTCGTGCTCTGGGATTAAGCTTGGTCGTTGCATTAAATACGGACGAGTCTGTTCGTCGCCTAGGAAAGGGGCAAGATCGTCCGATTAATTCATTGGCGCATCGCGCTGCGGTTATTGCAAGTCTGGGGGCTGTTGATTTGGTTACGTGGTTTGATGATGATACGCCGCTCAATTTAATTACCGTGATTCAACCTGAGGTGCTTGTTAAAGGAGGGGATTGGCAAGTAGATCAAATCGTGGGCAGCCGTGAAGTGTTACTACGGGGCGGTAGCGTGCATTCGATTCCTTTTTTATTTGATACATCAACAACCCAAACACTAAAGAAAATCAGAGGTGATGAATGAGTTTAAATACAGAAAATGTGTTGTTTAACGTCGTTAAAGATATTAGGCATTTGGGATTTTTTAGTACCGATTTTTTACTACAAGTAGCTGTTTTATTGTCATGCTGGGGTTTCGCTTTTTTGGTCGTAAATAGAACTAAAAGGCGTGTTGCGGCGAAAAATTTTCGTTGGAAGCTGGCTAATGATGGTATTCAGCGTTTATTGTTTCCAGTTTTAGCGCTTATTTTTGTTACTCTGGGCAATATTACATATCAATTATTTGAAGGACAAACGAGTTCATTATTACGCTTGGCTAATCTACTTATGGTTGGTTTGGTTAATATTCGTATCCTTGTTTATATTATTCGGCGGACGTTTGAAGGGGCAACATGGGTTCAGCGTTGGGAGCGATATATTTCAGCGTTTATTTGGATTGGCTATGTGTTGCATGTCGTTGGTATTTTGCCGCAAATATTAGATGCTTTAGATACTATTAGTTTTGATGCTGGAAAAGTTCACATTTCGATTCTCACCGTCATCCAAGGTTTATTGTCTGTTGGTGCGACTTTATTAATCGCAATGTGGATTGGGCGTTTAGTTGAACAACGTGTGATGGCCACCGATGTGATGGATATGAATGTTCGTGTGGTCCTTGTTAAAGTAATGCGATCATTGCTGGTGGTATTGGCCGTGCTTGCTTCTTTATCTATGGTTGGCATTGATCTGACTGTTCTATCTGTTTTTGGTGGTGCATTAGGTGTTGGTTTAGGTTTTGGTTTACAAAAAATTGCTTCTAATTATGTTTCAGGTTTTATTATTCTGTTAGATCGCTCAATTAAATTAGGGGATTTAATCTCAGTTGATAATCGGCAAGGAATTATTAGCGGCTTAACGTCTCGTTATATTGTTTTAAAAGCACCAGACGGTACTGAGGCTTTAGTTCCTAATGACACCTTGATTTCACAAACGGTGGTGAACCAGTCATATAATGATCGTTCTGTGTGGGTTGGCCTGCCTATTCAAGTGGCATACAATTCAGACCTTGATCAAGTGATGAATATCATGACCGAGATTACAAAAGATGAGTTGCGGATTTTAAAAACGCCTGCTCCGGGTGCGTTTGTTACTGCATTTGCCGATAGCGGCATTAATTTAACATTAGGTTTTTGGTTAGCTGATCCAGAAAATGGTCAGATGGGTTTAAAATCTGATTTAAATATGAAAATTTGGCGAGCATTTAAAGCGAATAATATTGAGATTCCTTATCCTCGCCGTGATATTACGATTTTGCCAGGGTCAATTTTGCCAAATTAAGATATGTAATGCTGTTTTTTTGATTGATGCTGAGTAAAATCTAGATTCTTTTTTAAAGTGAAATGGCATAAACATAGTACGAGGAATACAGTATGGAATGGCTTAATGGAATGATTGCTTTACCGTGGTGGGGCTATGTATTGGTTGTTCTCACGCTAACGCATATTACGATTGCATCAGTTACTATTTTTTTACATCGGCATCAAGCGCATCGTGCGCTGGATTTGCATCCATTAATGAGTCATTTCTTTCGTTTCTGGCTGTGGTTAACGACGGCGCAAATTACGAAAGAATGGGCGGCGATTCATCGTAAACATCATGCAAAGTGTGAAACGATTGAGGATCCGCATAGCCCACAGATATTGGGAATTAAAAAAGTATTTTGGCAGGGCTGGGAGTTGTATCGTGCTGAGGCGGCCAATTTGGAAACATTGCAAAAATATGGGCATGGTACGCCAGATGATTTTTTAGAGCGTAATTTATATTCGCGCTATGCATCGTGGGGGCCTACTTTAATGGCTGTCATTGATGTATTACTGTTTGGGGTCAATGGTATTTGGATTTGGGCGATACAAATGTTATGGATTCCAGTGACGGCAGCTGGGATTATCAATGGCTTTGCACATTACTGGGGTTATCGTAATTTTGAAACTGAAGATGCCTCGACGAATTTAATACCCTGGGGTATTTTGATTGGTGGTGAAGAATTGCATAATAATCATCATACGTTTGGTACGTCAGCTAAGTTATCCTACAAGTGGTTTGAGTTTGATATTGGTTGGTTGTATATCCGGATGATGGCTATTTTGGGTTTAGCAAAAATTCGAAAAGTCGCACCTAAATTAAAAATGGCTGACATTCGCCCTGAGCTCGATGAGCACGTAGTCCAGGCGATTATTGCGAATCGCTATGCAATTGCCGCGCATTATGCTCGCACTTTAAAGCAAACTGTTGCCGCAGAAATTGAACATTTATCGGTAACGGCGGCATTACCCTCAATGAATTTTGATATTACAAAGCGGATGAAGCTTTGGTTAAAGCAAGATGCAAAAGATACTTCGGCGAGCGATAAAATTCATTTGGAATTAATTTTGGCGCAAAGTAAAGTGCTAGATCAGGTGTATCAAATGCGACAAGAATTAACGCGTATTTGGGAGCGATCAACATTGAATCGTCATGAATTAATTTTGCAGTTGCAAGATTGGTGCGTGCGTGCCGAAAATAGTGGCATTCATTCATTACGTGATTTTTCTTTGCGATTGCGTGCGGTTGCTTAAAGAGTTTTTTAAAGCGTGTCATCATTGATTGAAGGCGAACCGTAGGTTCGCCTTTTTATATTTATTTTGGAGAAAAAAATGTCATCTATTCAGCGTTACCATGTTGGCCCTCGTCTTTGTGAAACCGTGGTGCATAACAATACCGTTTATTTAGCAGGGCAGATTGCTGAGGATTTAGACAAAGATGCCTTAGGACAAACGGTTGAAGTTTTAGCCTGCATTGATCGCTTGTTGGCAGAAGTAGGCTCAGATAAGACCAAAATTTTGCAGGTTACAATTTTTATCACTGATATGGCTGATTTTGATGCGATGAATTTAGCTTGGAGTGAGTGGGTCCCTCAAGGGCATACGCCAGCCAGAGCAACCGTTCAAGCTAAGTTAGCTGATCCCCGTTACAAGGTAGAAATGACGGTGATCGCAGCACTTTAAATTAGTTATTGTGCATAGAATGTAAGCCAATAATTGGGTAGTGTGATTCGGGTATTTCATGGTCTAACGAGGTTGCAGATGTCTCGAATTATGTTGGCGTACTTAGCAAGTTGGCAGCAATGTGATATCAGTGCTTTGCCGGTAGAAAAGTTAACGCATCTTTGCTATGCCTTTGCCAAGGTAGTGGATGGCGAAGTGATTGAGCAAGATGCTACTGACCCACAGCTTAGTGATGAAGCGTATTGTCAGAAAATATGTGCACAATTGCAGCAATTGAAACTTAGAAATCCAGCATTAAAAATCTTGATATCGATTGGCGGTTGGGGGGCAGATGGTTTTTCTGATGCCGCGTTAACCGAGACATCACGTGAGCAATTTAGCCGGTCGACACTGCGCTTTATGCAGAAATATCAATTTGATGGTGTTGATTTGGATTGGGAATATCCAAGCAATGCAATGGCAGGCATTAAAGCGCGACCAGAAGATCGGCAAAATTTTACTTTAATGCTGAGCTCATTACGGATTCATTTAGATGATGCTTCAGCGCAAATGGAACGTAAAACTCCTTATTTACTGACCATTGCGGCAGGAGTTGGCGCTTATTATTTAGAGGGCGTTGAGCTCGAGAATGTCGCGGTGCAGTGTGACTTTATTAATTTGATGACTTACGATTTTTATAATGGTTGGGCCACTCGTGCTGGTCATCACGCTAATTTATTGACCTCCGCGCATGATCGAACTGGTGATAGTGCTGACCGAGGGGTGCAGCTGTTTCTTGATCATGGTGTTGCTGCAGAAAAAATGGTATTGGGTTGCCCATTCTATGGCCGTAGTTTATTGGGTGTGGCAAGTCCAGGTTTAGGGGCAGAGGGGCGTGCGCAATCGAATGGTACGCATAGCTATTACGAAATTGCGAATGAGCTTATCCCTAGCGGTCGTTTTACTCGGCATTGGGACGAATCAGCACAAGCGCCATGGTTGTTTGATGGCGATGAATTTATTAGTTATGAAGATGTTGAGTCGATAGCCCTGAAAGGACAATATGTGAAACAGCACGGCTTAGCTGGCGCTATGTTTTGGGAATACACTGAAGATCAAAGTAACGTCTTATTGGATGCATTGTGGCAATCTTTACAACATTAATTGGTGGTATATACCTTTAGCCATTGTTTTGTAAGGATTTGCTTCATATACCTATGGAGTGATGATTGTGCTTAGCATACCGTCTGATGCAGTGATTGCGACGCCTTTTGGGCGAATTGGTTTGAGCTTGGCAGGGGACTCTTTAAGCGCCGTGGATTTTCTGGTTGCCGAAACCCCATTACAAGCGGGTCATCACCCCTTATTGCAAGAGGCAAAACGGCAGATTTTGGCTTATTTTAATGAGCCTAAATTTGTTTTTGATTTGCCGTATCAACTCAATGGTACGCCGCATCAACTGAAAGTCTGGCAGGCCATCGCAGAGATTCCGGCGGGTGAGGTACTGACTTATGCCGAGATTGCTCGGCGTTGTGCTTCAAGTCCGCGAGCCGTCGGTGGCGCTTGTGGCCGTAATCCCATGCCATTGTTGATTCCTTGTCATCGCGTGGTGGCAATGCATGGTCTTGGTGGTTTTAATGCCAACCGAAATGGCCTTGATTGGTTGCCAATCAAGCGCTGGCTATTACAGCATGAAGGTGTGATTGATGGCCAATAAAGCGCCTTTGCCAATGATCGCCGACAGTGAGATGGCGTTGATTAATCAGTTTTTAGACGCGATTTGGCTTGGAGACGGTTTGGCGAGCAATACGATTGAGAGTTATCGTCGAGATTTACTGATTTGGGCTGCTTGGTTAGCCAGTGAGCGTGCGCACAGTTTATTGAGTGCTGATCGCGATGCGATGCAGGCATTTTTAGCTCGGCAATCTCGCGATATGAAGGCCTCGACCTTGGCTAGGCGAATGGCCAGTTTGCGTAAATTTTATCGGCAAGCTTTGCTCAATGGGCAAATTACGGTAGACCCAACGGCTGAATTAACCTCGCCGCGTCGAGTTCGACCGCTCCCCAAAGCGTTACCAGAGGCGAGTATTGCGGCTTTATTGGCCGCTCCAGACGTCAATCTTGCGGCGGGTTTACGTGATCGAGCGATGCTTGAGCTAATGTATGCCACTGGATTGCGTGTGACTGAGCTGGTTGAGTTATCGGTAAATCAGCTTTTCCTACGTGAAAAATACATTCGGGTTGTGAATGGTAAAGGGGGAAAACAGCGTTTGGTGCCGATCGGCGAGTGGGCCGCACAATGGCTCGATCGTTATCTAACTGAGGCGCGTTTATTTTTATTAAAAAATGCTGCGCAAGCTACGTTGTTTTTAAATCAACGTGGTGAGCCACTTACTCGACAAGGTTGCTGGTTTATTATTAAGCAATATGCAGTACAGGCGAATATTCCGGCAGAGCTGCTTAGTCCACATGTTTTACGGCACGCATTTGCCACTCATTTACTGAATCATGGTGCTGATTTGCGAGTGGTACAAATGTTATTGGGGCATTCTGACATAACTACTACACAAATTTACACGCAGGTTGCATCAGCTAGGTTGAAAACACTGCATCAAACTAACCACCCGAGAGGGTAAATGATTTAATGTTTTATGCTAATCGGATAAGCTTTTAAGATTGCCAATCGGTGGCACTTACATTGGAGCATTAAGATGGATACAAGCTTGATTAGCAAATACCAAGATATCCTCATGGGATATGTCGCTGAGTTTGGTGTAAAAATTCTCGCCGGCATTGCTTTTTGGGTGATTGGGCGCTGGCTGATTGGCATGGTGGTGCGGTTTATTCAGGCCGGATTAGTTCGGCAGAAAGTGGATGCGACTGTTTTGCGCTATGTGGGCTCTGCAGTGACCGTGTTGTTGAATGTGTTGTTAGTGATTGGTATTTTGGGTTACTTCGGCATTCAAACCACGACTTTTGCGGCTTTACTTGCTGCCGTGGGTCTTGCAGTAGGGATGGCGTGGTCAGGGTTGTTGGCTAACTTTGCTGGTGGTGCATTTTTAATTGTATTGCGACCTTTTAAAGTCGGAGACATGATTACTGCGGGTGGGGTTACGGGTGTTGTACATGAAGTGGGGTTATTTTCTTCAACGATTATGACGCCAGATAATGTGCTGACTTTTGTCGGTAACAATAAAATCTTTACGGATAATATTCAAAACTACACCGCAACTAAATATCGTCGAGTGGATTTAAAAGCGCAGCTCTCAGGTGCTGCTGATGCAGAAAAAGCGATTGCCTTACTGAAAGAAGCGATCGCGAAGATTCCAAATGTGATGGTTGAGCCTGGTGTTGAGATTGAAGTGCTTGAGTTTCAACTCGTTGGCCCAGTACTGGCCGTGCGCCCATATTGCCATAATGATCATTACTGGCAAGTTTATTTCCAAGCAAATAAAGCGATTTTAGATACCTTGGCCACGTTTCCAGCGCCAACGCCATCGCATTTGGTGGTGGTTCAACAAAAAGAAAACACGGCACAATAAAACAATTTGCTACGACATAATAAAAAAACCCGCAGACTTTAATTCTGCGGGTTTTTTTATTACAAGAGAGCAGGTATTAAGCTGAAACCTTTTCTCGCTCAGGTAGATTGAGCAATACCTTGCCATCGCTATCAATATCAATGGTGACTTCCCCACCACCAGCTAAACGTCCAAATAGCAATTCGTCTGCGAGTGCTTTGCGAATGGTATCTTGAATCAACCTGGCCATTGGGCGCGCGCCCATTTGCGGATCAAAACCGTGTTTGGCAAGATAGTCTTTGAGTGCATCGGTGAAATGCGCTTCGACTTTTTTCTCGTGCAATTGCGCTTCAAGTTGCATAAGGAATTTTTCGACCACTTGCAAAATAATGCCATGCGTTAATGAGGCAAAAGGAATGATGGCATCAATACGATTTCGAAACTCTGGCGTAAACAGACGCTTTATTTCCTGCATTTCATCGCCAGCTTCTTTTTTATTGGTAAAGCCGATGGTGGATTTACCCAGCATTTCGGCACCGGCATTGGTGGTCATGATGATGACAACATTACGGAAATCAGCTTTACGGCCATTGTTGTCGGTCAGCGTGCCATGATCCATCACCTGCAATAAAACGTTATAAATATCGGGATGCGCTTTTTCGATTTCATCCAGTAATAAGATCGAGTAGGGATGTTTATTTACGGCTTCAGTGAGTAAACCGCCTTGTTCATAACCCACGTATCCCGGCGGCGCGCCGATTAAACGGCTAACGGCATGCCGTTCCATATATTCCGACATATCAAAACGAATGAGCTCGATGCCCATCGTATAGGCTAATTGACGGGCAACCTCAGTTTTACCAACGCCGGTTGGGCCAGAAAACAAGAATGAGCCGATGGGTTTGAGTGGATTACCTAAGCCCGCTCTGGCCATTTTGATTGATGTGGCGAGCACTTCAATGGCTTTTTCTTGGCCAAAAACGACATTGCGTAAATCACGTTCGAGTGTTTTTAGCGTGTCTTTATCATTGCTCGATACCGATTTAGGCGGAATTCGAGCAATTTTGGCAATGATGTCTTCGATTTCACCTTTACCAATGGTTTTCTTTTGCTTAGAACGCGGTAATATTTTTTGCGCGGCACCGGCTTCGTCAATCACATCAATGGCTTTATCCGGTAAATGACGATCATTGATATATTTTGCCGATAATTCAGCGGCAGTGCTCAGCGCGGCTTGGGTGTATTTCACGCCATGGTGCTGTTCAAATTTATCTTTCAAACCTTTTAAGATTTCAATGGTTTGTTCAATACTTGGTTCAAGCACATCGATTTTTTGGAAGCGACGTGATAACGCATTATCTTTTTCAAAAATACCGCGATATTCATTATAAGTTGTGGCACCAATGCATTTTAACGTGCCATTGGATAAGGCTGGTTTGAGTAGGTTTGAGGCGTCCAGAGTGCCACCTGAAGCCGCACCTGCGCCAACGAGGGTATGAATTTCATCAATAAATAGGATGGCATTGCGCTCGTCTGCTAATTGTTTAATCACTGCCTTGAGGCGTTGTTCAAAATCACCACGGTATTTTGTGCCAGCTAAGAGTGCACCCATATCTAGCGTATAGACCGTGGCATCGGCCAAAATGTCAGGAACTTGCCCCTCGACGATGCAGCGGGCTAAGCCATCGGCAATCGCCGTTTTGCCAACACCGGCTTCGCCGACTAAGAGTGGGTTATTTTTGCGGCGACGGCATAAAGTTTGAATCACCCGTTCAAGCTCAGCATCACGGCCAATAAGTGGGTCTATTTTCCCAGCTAAGGCCTGCTCATTCATATTTTGGGTGTAGCTTTGTAGGGCGCTGCCAGAACTGGCCTCTGTTTCGCCGTCTTCATTGGGCTCGGCGCGAGGCGCTGCTGGTTGGCTCGTGGTTGATTTACTTATGCCATGGGCAATGTAATTAACCACATCAAGACGCGTGATGCCTTGTTGATGTAAAAAATACACCGCATGGCTGTCTTTTTCCCCAAAAATTGCCACCAGCACATTCGCTCCGGTGACTTCTTTTTTGCCTGAAGATTGCACATGCAAAATAGCGCGCTGAATGACGCGTTGAAAGCCAATCGTGGGTTGAGTTTCCACTTCGCTGCTGCCAGATACCACAGGGGTATGCTCAGTGACAAAATCACCAAGCTGGCGACGCAGCTCTTCTAGGTTGGCGCCACAGGCTTTAATGACATCAATGGCTGAAGGGTTGTCGAGTAGAGCGAGTAATAAATGCTCCACAGTAATGTATTCGTGGCGCTTTTGTCTGGCATCCATAAACGCCATGTGTAGGCTTACTTCAAGTTCTTGGGCGATCATTGACTCACCTCCATAATGCATTGCAACGGATGCTGATGCGCCCGAGCATACTGTGTAACTTCAGCTACTTTCGTTGCCGCGATATCTTGAGGATAAACCCCACAAATACCACGACCCTCTGTGTGGACTTTCAGCATAATTTGGTTGGCCTTTTCGCTGGGCATCACAAAAAATTGCTGTAGTACATCAATCACGAAGTCCATTGGCGTGTAATCGTCATTGAGTAGCACCACTTGCCACATCGGTGGTGGGGCAGTACGAACTGCTGCGTCTTTGAGTTCGGTATCGTTCTGATGCTGGATCGCCATTGTTTTATCTTAGTCCCTTATTATTCTTTATTTTGGCGCTCACCACGATTTTTTCAAGCGTGAATGCAATACCACAGTGTGCCGCGTATCTATTATTTATGCTTGACCTTATGTGTCAAAGTGGCGTAAAAAGTTATACATGTTTGTTTTGGGATGCCCACGACAAACCGGTTTACCGATTTTGTACTTTAGTACGATCGGCAATTTATTTTATTTTTGTTATTCAGGATGTCCTCAACATGGCATTAGGTACTGTTAAGTGGTTCAATGATTCTAAAGGCTTTGGCTTTATTACTCCAGACGAAGGCGGCGAAGATCTTTTCGCTCATTTCTCTGCGATCAACATGCCAGGCTTCAAAACATTGAAAGAAGGCCAACGTGTCTCTTTCGATATCACTCAAGGTCAGAAAGGCAAGCAAGCTGGTAATATCCAAGCTGCTTAATTTTCGCTTTAAGTGAAAACAAAAAACCCGCCTCGGCGGGTTTTTTGTTGGAAAAAATATTTGGCGTTTGAACGTAAAAAACCCCTGCCATTGACAGGGGTTTGAGTGTCAAACACGCATTGTGTTTACATGCGAGCGATCATGGCTTTACCAAAGTCTGAGCAAGACACTTCTTGTGCATCATCCATCAAGCGCGCGAAGTCATAAGTCACCACTTTGTCTTGAATCGTTTTGCCCATGGCTTCGATGATTTTATCCGCCGCTTCATTCCAACCCATATGACGCAACATCATTTCAGCCGACAAGATAATTGAACCTGGGTTCACTTTATCTTGGCCAGAATATTTTGGAGCAGTGCCATGAGTCGCTTCAAAACAAGCGATATTGTCTGACAAGTTAGCACCCGGTGCGATACCGATACCGCCAACTTCTGCTGCCAGAGCATCAGAAATGTAGTCGCCGTTCAGGTTCAACGTTGCGATTACATCGTAGTCAGCAGGACGCAACAAGATTTGTTGCAAGAATGCATCAGCGATCACGTCTTTGATGACGATACCGTTTGGCAATTGCATCCATGGACCACCGTCGATCTCAACCGCGCCGAATTCATTTTTAGCGAGTTCATAGCCCCAAGTACGGAACATGCCTTCGGTAAACTTCATGATGTTACCTTTGTGGACCAAGGTAACACTGCGACGGTTGTTGTCGATAGCGTATTGGATGGCTTTGCGAACCAGACGCTCAGTCCCTTCTTTCGATACCGGTTTGATGCCGATCGATGAAGTTTCTGGGAAACGGATTTTAGTTACGCCCATTTCTTTTTGTAAGAATTCGATGACTTTTTTCGCGCCTTCAGACTCAGCATCCCACTCGATACCGGCGTAGATGTCTTCGGTATTTTCACGGAAGATGGTCATGTCAACGCGCTCTGGGTGCTTCACTGGCGATGGTACGCCTTGGAAGTAGCGAACTGGGCGTAAGCAAACGTAAAGATCCAAGTTTTGACGCAATGCCACGTTCAATGAACGGATGCCGCCGCCCACTGGCGTTGCCAATGGGCCTTTAATTGAAACCACGTATTCTTTTAAGGCATCGAGGGTTTCTTGTGGCAGATATGAGCCATCAGCGTACAATTTAGAGGCTTTCTCGCCGCAATAGATTTCCATCCAGTGGATTTTACGGTCGTCGCCGTAGCACTTTTTCACAGCGGCATCGACAACATCGATCATTACTGGGGTGATATCCACGCCAATACCATCACCTTCGATAAATGGGATGATAGGATTGTTTGGCGTTGCTAGGTTAGGAACGATCTTTTCGCCCCCTTGTGGGACTTTGATTAGACTCATCGGGCACACCTGTGAATTCAGTGGTTGAAAACGTTCACCGCAAGCTTATTAAAATTTTTGTCGCGGTAAAAACCGAACTATTATCACAGGTTTACCGCCATTCTGCCAAGATTTACTAGACAATTGTTGCCATGCCTAAATTGATTTTATTTAACAAGCCTTACGGTGTTATTTGCCAGTTTTCACCTAGCCCCCCGCACCAATGTTTGGCTGATTACGTTTCCGTGAAAGCTGTCTATGCTGCCGGTCGTTTAGATACCGACTCGGAAGGGCTGCTATTACTTACGGGTGATGGTGCTTTACAGCACAAAATTACCGACCCAAAGCATAAACTCGTTAAAACCTATTGGGTGCAAGTCGAAGGCATCCCCGACGATGCTGCGCTGGCGGCTTTGCGCGCGGGGGGCTTGGATTTGGGTGATTTTAAAACGCTGCCCGCCGAGGCACGTCTGATTGAGCAACCTGAGTTAATCTGGCCACGCGTGCCGCCGATTCGTGAGCGTGCCGCGATTCCAACATCGTGGCTAGAAATTAAAATTGCCGAAGGCAAAAATCGTCAAGTACGGCGGATGACCGCGAAAGTAGGGTATCCAACGCTGCGTCTTATTCGTTATGCGATAGGGGCTTATACCCTCGATGATATTGAATTAGGCAAGTGGGTCGAAATGAGCGTGCCTGCGGTGCATGTTCCGACACCTAAACCGGCCGGCAAACCAAAACAACGCGGCCGCCGTGGCCCGAATAAGGTGCGCTAATGCTGCAGAAAAAAATCTTTCGACGCAGAGACGCTGAGACGCAGAGTAAACGCCAGCTGGGTATGTGTTTCTGCATTGTCTCGCTGATTCCTGATGAAATTAGTGTTCATCTTTTTCTCCGCGCCTCTGCGTCTCTGCGTCGGATTTTCAATGCGAGGCCGATCAATGGCTAAACCCATCGCCCCGATTCCGCATAAAGACGGCATCGCGCCGAGTTTTGTTGGTCTGCCACAAGGCGACTGGCCGCTGGTGCAGGACTTTTTAATTGCGCGTTTTCCGCACGTTGCTGCGGACGATATTCGTGGTCGTTTACTGCGCGGCGAAGTTGTCGATGAAACTGGCACGCCTTATCGTGTCGACTCACCGTACCGCGCCGGTACGGTGCTGTGGTATTACCGCCCGCAGCCCGAACCGCTCACCGTGCCGTTTACTGAGACGATTTTGTATCAAGACGATATTTTGCTGGTGGTGGATAAACCGCACTTTCTGCCGGTGACACCGGTTGGGCGCTACGCGTTAGAAAATTTGCAAACACGCTTGCGGCAGCGTTTGGATAATCCTGACATTACCACCTTGCATCGGCTGGATAAAGAAACCGCAGGCGTGATTTTGTTTTGCCAACAGCCAGCGCATCGCCATGCTTATCACGCGCTATTTGAATCGCGGCAAGTGCAAAAAACCTATGAAGCCATTGCTGGGTTTCGCCGTGATTTAGTCTTGCCGTATGTACATCACAGCCGCATCGAAAATCGCGACGACGCCTTTACCGTGCAGGAAGTAGCGGGCGCACCCAATAGTGAAACGGCAATTGAGCTGATTGAACAACGTGGCGAATATGCGCATTACCGCCTTGCGCCACACACTGGGCGTAAACATCAGCTGCGTGTGCATCTGGCGGGCTTGGGGATTCCGATTGTGAACGATGCATGGTATCCCGAGCTGATGCCCGATAAAGGCAACGATTTTTCATCGCCGCTGCAATTGTTGGCCAGAACGATTGAATTTATCGATCCCGTTACCGGCGAGGCGCGGCAGTTTAGCAGTCAGCGCACCTTGGTTTGGCCAGCGCCGTCGATGATGTCGTAAGGCGCAATGATGCGCGTTCTATCGACGCTCAGGTTTTAGCTATTTTTTAAATAGCGATACAACGTCGGCTCGGAAATTTCGAGGATATGGGCGGTTTTGGCGACAAAACCGCGAATCGAAAACAAACCTCGTTGTTCTAAATCTTTAACGACCTGCGATTTTTCTTCGGCAGACATCCGCGATGGCGTGATTGGATATTGCTCCAGTACGCTTTGCAAAATATCTTGACCCACATCATCGACCGACATCGAGAGTGATTCTTGATGGCTTTGCTCCGGCTCATTGGGCATCAGTTTACGCAGCGCTTCTTGCACATCGAGCAGTCTTTTATCATCGGTATTGATGCACAGCATCGCGGCCGGCTCGCCATCCTCACCTTTAATAATCAGCGTTGAAGAGCGCAGTAACACGCCACGATGGGTTTTGCTACGGTAATTGAGTTTGTAGCTCTCGCCATCAGACTGCCGATATTCTTGCACCATGCGCAAAGCCAAATCCGTCGCGGGTGCGCCCACTTGACGCCCAGAAAGGTGACCATTACTTATCGCAACCAAGGAGGCATTGATATTGGCAAGATCGTGAACCACGACTTCAGAGTCTTCACCTAATACACCGGCAATGAAGTTCACGAGTAACTGGGCATCAATCTGTATTTTCATGGTGTAAGTGACTAAATGAAATTTATCTTGCTAAGATTCTAACAATCTTTTTAATAAAAAACCAATCAAAACAATGACTTTAAGTTAAAGGTGACGCGGTTTGTTTTTATTTGATGGCGCTGCGTGGCCTGTTTTAGATAAAAAACCACATTTTCTGTCAAAATATATCGAAATATATCCATTTAGAGATAGAATTGATAATAAATTATCATCATGATCGATTTTTGTTGAAAACGATCTAAGACTTGATATGGGTCAAATGTATTCGGTCTTAATCGCATTATCTTGATACTAAGAATCGGATTCAGAATAGGCCATCCATAAGATGGCATGGCGCTATCGATTGTTTGCTGCTGTTGTCGGCTGAACGCCTGCACTAGAGCGCAAGTTCTTTGCCCTTCATTCAGGTGCTGATGAATTAACAACGCTTTAATTTTTGTAAAAAGAGGCTCTAACAATGTATGACACCAGCCACGCTATATTTCACGGGGTATTTTTTGAGAATTTCTTATCAATCACCCACTATCAAACACTGATTGCGATTGCACTGTTGCTGGCGTCGTTCTGGGTATTAAAGCAATTACAAAACAAAAAAATTGATTTCTCTAAGCGCATGTTGGTGAGTTTAGTACTGGGCTCAGGCTTGGGTTTGCTAGTGCAAGCGTCGGTTGGGTTTCCAATGCAAGCCAATACGTGGATGCAAGAAACGGCGACCTGGTATGGCTTAGCAGGGCGCGCCTTTATTGCCTTTATCCGTATGCTGGTGATTCCTTTGATTTTTGTTTCCATCGTCAAAGTGATTCTGGATTTTTCGGGTAAAGAAGACTTACCAAAAATCGCTTTCCGTGGGATTTTCTGGTTGCTGTTTACTACTGCTATCGCCTGCGTATTGGGTATCGTATTGGCCAATGCATTTGGCTTGGGTTATGGCGTGAGTGCGGTGACGGGCACGGCAGAAATCAAGCAATACACCAATTTGGTCGATACGATTGTTCGTTTGATTCCAAGCAATATCGTTGTGGCGATGCACGGTGAAAATATTGTTGGCTTAGTGATTTTCTCGGCCTTGCTGGGTATTGCGGCAACCCGGATGGAAAAGAAAAATCCCGAAGTGATTGGCGCGTTTAAAACCTTGATTTTCGGCCTACATAAAATCGTGATGTCGGTGGCGATGACGGTAATTAAATATATGCCGTATGCCGTGGTGGCCTTGTTGGCTCGCACCATTGTCAGCAATGGCATCCCGGCGATTTTAGAAGTCTCTAGTTTTGTTGCTGCCATTTATATTGCGATGGCGTTGATTATGCTGTTGCACGTCATTATCGTGGCTTTGCATGGCGTTTCACCGGTGATGTTTGTTAAAAAATCAATCGGTACTTGGTTGATGGCGTTTACCAGTCGTTCTTCGGTCGGTACTTTACCGATGACGATTTCAACGCTGACTAATCGTATGGGTGTGAATAGTGGCACTTCAAACTTGGTGGGCTCACTCGGTAGTACCATTGGCATGAATGGCTGCGCTGGTTTCTTCCCGGCGATGATCGTGGTGATGGTGGCGCATATGGTGGGGATTGAAACCAATCTGCAGTTTTACATCATGATGTTGATTGTGGTGACGATTGGTTCAATTGGGATCGCCGGTATTCCAGGCACGGCCACCGTAGCGGCAACGATTGCCTTGTCGGGCATGGGCATGGGTGAACATTTTGCGCTGATTGGTATGGTGTTGGCGATTGACCCAGTGATCGATATGGCGCGTACCTTGGCCAATGTATCTGGCACCATGACTGCCGCCGTAGCGACAGATCGCGAAATGGGCTTAATGGATATGGATGTATTTAATGACCCCAATGCGGGTTTAGATGGCGAAGAAGCTTAAGTTAGACTGAGCTAAATCAGAGCGGCATGGGGGTATCGAGTCTCGATGCGACCTTGCCGCTCAAATTGTTTTTAAGGGCTCAATCGGTCAAACCGGTCAGTGTATGAATTGAAATCAGAGCCGATGGCTCGCAATCCATGGAGTAACACAATGAATTATTTAATCTTGGGTGCGAATGCAGCAGGGATGTCGGCGGCAGTACGAATTTTAAAGTTTGATAAAACCGCCAGCATCACAGTGCTAGAAAAGAGCGATGTGGTGTCTTTTGGCGCCTGCGGGATTCCTTATTATGTGGGGGGCGAATTTAAAGACATCGAGCAAATGACGGCGCGCTCTTTGGCGGAATTCACCCAAATTGGCATTGATGTGCGCTGTTTGCATACCGTAACTGGGCTAGATGCGGTCAGTAAAACCGTCACCGCCGTCACCGCCGCACAGCAAACGCAAACCTTTACCTACGACAAGCTGTTGATTGCGGTTGGCGCGTCACCCGTACAGCCACCGATTCAAGGTTTAAAGACACAAAACGTCTTCACCATGCACTCTAAACGCGATGCGCAGCTGATCGTCGATCAGCTCGAGCAAGTGCAAAACGTTGTCGTGATTGGTAATGGCTTTATTGGTCTTGAGGCTAGCGAAGCCTTGCGTGAGCAGGGCAAAAATGTCACTTTGATTGGTTTGTCGGGCCGGGTTCTGGAAACCATTTTTGATGCTGAAATCAGTGCGATTTTAGAAGACTCACTCCTGCGCCATGGCGTGAATCTACGCAATAGCGAAATGGTGACAGAACTGGTCAGCGAACAAGGCCGCGTGCATCACGTGGTGAGTAATCTGGGCCAATATCCCGCCGATATGGTCATCGTCGCGGCAGGGTTTAAACCCAATACCGACTTTTTAGCGAGCAGTGGTTTAACGTTGTCGGCGCAAGGCGCGATTGTGATTGATGCCCAGTGCCAAACCAATTTGCCTGATGTTTACGCTGCAGGCGATTGCGCGACAGTACCGCACCGCATCAGCGGTACGGCGTATATTCCATTGGCCACCACCGCCAATAAGTTAGGCCGTATTGTGGGTGAAGTGATGGCTGGGCAACCAAGCCAATTTGTGGGGACCTTAGGCTCAAGCGGTATTCGTGTGTTTGATATTGAAGCGGGCCGCACTGGAATTACTGAGTTAGAAGCGCAGCAGCAAAATATCGACTATCGCACCGTTTGGATTAAAGACAAAAACCACACCGATTACGTGGCAGCGCAAAGTGAAATGTGGGTCAAACTGATTTATGAGCGCAGCACGCGCCGTTTACTCGGTGGCCAAGTGTGCGGCGCTTATCTCGGTGGTGCGGTGCACCGCGTCGATGCTTTGGCGGTCGCGGTTTATAGCGGCATCACGGTTGAAGAGCTGGGCTTTATGGATTTCATTTACGCGCCGCCATTTGCTCGAACGTGGAATGTTTTGAATATCGCCGGTAACGTGGCTAAGTAAATCCGCGTTGTCCGTCGTAATGAAAAAAACCGCACCAGTTTAAAAGGTGCGGTTTTTTTATTGTTTGGGTATTGCTTGCTGGTGGATTTTCAATAAGGTCTACAGCGATATACCTATTCGGCCATGCGGCGGAAAACCCAACGTTGCTTCTCGCTATTGCTAGCATCAAAAGCATAGCCATCCAAATCAAAATGCTTAAGATCATTGGCGTGGGTAATGGCATTAAGCGCGGCGTAACGCACCATCAGGCCACGCGCACGTTTGGCGTAGAAGCTGATGATTTTGTATTGGCCATTTTTAAAATCTTCAAAAATCGGCGTAATCACTGGCGCGTTTAATTTTGCGGGTCGAATCGCTTTAAAATATTCTTCGCTGGCCAAATTAACAATCTCTTGTTGTTCAAGCTCATTCACCGCTGCGGTAAGGGTGTCGCCCCAGAAATCATATAAATTTTTGCCGCGCGGATTGTTCAGCTTGGTGCCCATTTCTAGGCGATAGGCTTGCATCAAATCATGGGGGCGCAATAGCCCGTATAAACCCGACAAAATACGCAGATGTTGCGCCAGATAAGCATGTTGCTCGATGGAGAGCTGCTCGGCAGCCAGACCGGTATAGACATCGCCCATAAAAGCCAATACCGCCGCTTTGGCGTTATCCGGATTAAAGTTGGCTTGCCATGAGTGATAACGGCCAAAATTGAGCGTGGCTAAAGGATCGGATAGCTTCATCAGTTGGGCAATATCGGCTGGCGTTTTTTGGCGCAAGACGTCGATTAATTGCTGCGATTGCGCTAAAAAATCCGGCGTCGTCTGCGGTAAACCTGCTGGCGTGGGGCGGGTGTAATCCAGCGTTTTCGCTGGAGAAATAAGCATCAGCACAACAAAATCCTTGAGGTATTGAGTTGTAGCCCATGATTGATATGGGCTACAGGGTCATACTATATTAACGAGGTTCGACACCGGCATCGCGTAAGCGCGCAGCCAATTCCATTGCGGTTTTTACCTGCATTTTTTCTAAAATCCGCGCGCGATGCACTTCGACGGTTTTCATCGAAATCGACAAATCATCGGCGATTTGCTTATTCAAACGTCCCGTCAAAATCAGCTTCATCACTTCGCGCTCGCGCGGCGTGAGGCAAGCCAAACGCTGATCAACCGCAGTCCGGGTTTGCCATTCTTCGCGGCTGAGCTGATCTTGCGATAAGCAGCTTTCGACTAAATCAACGATGTCATTATCAGAAAATGGTTTTTCGATAAAGTCGGCCGCGCCTTGTTTGAGCGCCGCCACCGCCATTGGCACGTCGCCATGACCGGTGAGAAAGATAATCGGTGGGCAATAGTTAAACGCTTGTAGCTTATTAAATAACTCCAAGCCACCCATGCCCGGCATCCGTACATCGAGCACCAGGCTGCCGTAATCTTCTGGGCGGTAGCTGGCCAATAAGTCTTCAGCGCTGGCAAAGGTATTGACTTGATGATTACGGGTAGAGAATAACCAAGATAGCGCGTCGCGAATCGCGTCGTCATCATCCACAATGGCGATTTTTCGGGTATTTGGGCGATCAAGGTTCATAAATTGAATGCTCCTGCAGTGAATAACGATGACAAAAGAAGTACGTCGCGATTAAGGTTCACACGCCAAACTCTCTTGCGGTAAAGGCAGGGTGAAGATAAAGCGGCTGCCGCCGCCTGGATTGGCTTCAACCCACAATCGACCTTGGTGGTGCTCGATAATTGAGCGACAAATATTTAAACCCATTCCCATCCCGGTATTTTTTGTTGTGTAAAAAGGTTTAAACAATTGTTCCATTTGTTCAGGATTAATACCAGTGCCGCGATCCGCAATAATGACCGATAAAAAGCCATTATTTGCATTAATGTTTAAATCTAGCGTTCGATTGGCAATCGGCGTGTCGTGCATCGCCTCAATCGCGTTTTTCATTAAGTTAAACATGACTTGTTCCAGCATCACCGCATCGGCATACACAATCGGTAAATCACTCACTTCGCCGATACTCAGTTTGACTTGTTGCTTGGCGACCTCGGCGGCGAGCAGCGTGCGCACCGTGTCAACTAAATCGGCCACCTCGCAGGGCTTGCGGTGCGGTGCGCGGCGTTGCACAAATTCGCGAATCCCGGAAATAATTTTGCCCGCCCGTTTGGCTTGGCCGGCCATTTTTTCGATGGCTTGATCTAGCTGAGCAATATTGGGCTCGGCTTGCGACAGCACATTGCGGCAGCCAGTGGCATAGCTGGCAATAGCGGCCAAGGGTTGATTGAGTTCGTGCGCCAAGCTGGACGCCATCTCGCCCATGCTAATTAAGCGCGTGGTTTGTTGTAATTGCTCGTTTTGCTGGCGTTCACGCTCTTGGGCATTTTTAAGCGCAGTGATGTCGGTGGCGATTTCGAGCCAAACTTCTGAGCCATCGACCCAGACACTGCTACGGCTTTTAATTTGATACCAGTGGCCACGATACGCGTCGAACCATTCGGTTTCGACCGGTGCGCCTTTACGGCGCGGCATATACGGTAAGGCGCAATAGCGGCCATGCCAATCGGGAATATTAAACGCCCGATCAAACTGCCGATTGGTGAGGAGCATTTCGCAGCTGGCCGCGTCGCTCACCGAAACAGCCGCTTCTAGGCCATTGAGTACATTTACAAAACGCTCATGCGACGCTTGCAGCGCATTTCGCTCGCGTTGTAATTCAGTAATGTCGTAAATCGAGCTAATCCAGCCGGTATGCTGGCCGTCACCATCAATCAGTTTGGCGGCGTAAAGCCGCACGTCAAAGCGTTCGCCATTGGCGCGCATAAAGCGCATTTGATAACCAGACGGTTCGGCGCGACCGGACAAAATCGCCCGATACACTGCGGTGCAGCGATCCAGATCCTCCGGTGGCCAGTAAGGCATGGTTTGGCTTTGCCCCATTAAGTCTTCTGCGCTATAGCCGACCATCTCGCAAAAGGCCCGATTGATATAAATTAGGTGGCCATCCTTATCCATCGCCCGAATGCCGGTGACTAAGGAGTTTTCCATCGCTTCACGCATGGCGGTTTCTTGCCGCAATTGCGCTTCGATATTGTGCCGCTCTTTAATGTGTCGCCGCAGCGCCCACGTTGAGGCGAGCATCAGCATCGAGAGCGCAATCACCGTGAGCGTGAGTAAGTATTGTTGCCAGCTGCGTTGCTGCTGATACACCGTCGCTTGCAGCTGAAATTGATTGGGCGGCAAATCAAAGCCGATGGCTTGGCTCAGGCCGGTGGGATCTAAATTGCGGTTAAATTTGCTGGCGATGGTTTCGCCGTGTTCAGTCAAAGAAATTTGATAGCGCTGGGCAATCCACCACGGCACTTGCTGCTGCAACAGGGTATTGAGATTGAGAATGGCCACCAAAGTGTGCCGACCATGAAAATTGAGGCGAACGGGGGTGACAAAGGCCAGTAAAGGCGTTTGATTTTGCCCTTGTAACACGGTACTAAATTGGGGCGCATTATTCACCAACACCACACTGCGCGCGGCAACCAGATTGCGATGGTTTTGCGGTGGCAAGAGGTCGGGACGATTGAGTGGATGTTGCCAGCGCACTTGATTGGTTTCATCGATGTATTCCAAGCTCATCACTTCGGGGGAGTCTTGTAAAATCGATAAATAGCGGCCACTAAATTCGGCGGAGCTTAAGCCATCCGAAACAATGATGTCGGCAAGGCCATCGAGCTGGTGCTGCAGATTATCCAGCCGATTTTTGAGCGCTTGCTTTTGCCACAATAGGTCTTGCTCTAGGGTGCTGGTGATCGTTTGGTCTTCTTTGTGCGCGGTTTGGATTAAAAACAGAGCAAAAACCAAGGCAAACAAGGCGGCGGCAAACGGGGTAATGGTGAGCAGCCAACGAGAAATCGTCGGCTCCTCGACACGGAACTGCTTTTTAGGCACTGGCTTTTACCTCGTTGCCAAGGGGGCGTTGCTGGATAAAGTCATCGATGCTTTGCAACACAGAGTGGGCAATATTGTCGAGTGCTTCGGTGGTTAAAAAGCCTTGATGCGAGGTAATCACCACATTTGGAAACGTCGTTAAGCGCGCCAAAATATCGTCTTTGAGCATGCTGTCTGAGAGATCCTCAAAGAACACCCCTTCTTCATGCTCATAAACATCCAGCCCCACCCCGCCAACATGCCCTGATTTGAGTGATTTAATCAGTGCCAGTGTATTAATCAAGCCGCCACGGCTGGTGTTGATTAAGACGACGCCCGGTTTCATTTGCGCCAGCGTGGTCGCGTTAATCATGTGGTGCGTGGTGGGAAATAGCGGTGAGTGTAAGGAAATAATATCGGCACGCTTAAATAGTTCTTCTTGCGTGACAAACTCACAATCCACAGCGCATTGCGCCGGGGGATAAGGATCATAAGCGAGCACTTGGCAGCCAAACCCGCGCGCAATGCGCGCCGTGGCCAGACCGATTTTGCCAGCGCCGACAATGCCAAACGTGCGGCCGTGTAAGTTAAAGCCTTCTAAGCCATCAAGGGTAAAGTTGCCATCACGAATGCGGTTAAAAGCACGGTGCGTTTTGCGAACCAAAGTCAGTAGCAGCGCAAACACATGTTCGGCTACGGCTTCGGGCGAATACGCCGGGACTCGCGTGACGGTAATGCCATGTGCGGCGGCGGCGTTTAAATCCACACCATTAAAGCCCGCGCAGCGCAAGGTAATGAGTTTGACGCCAAGCTGGGCGAGCTGAGCGATGGTGAACGCATCGAGCTTATCATTCACAAACGGACAAACCACGTCAAAACCCTGTGCTAAGGGGACGGTTTTGGCGTTGAGCCTATCATCAAAAAAAACGATGTCATGATCGAATTGAATATTGGCCGCATTGATCGCGGTCTTGTCATATTGCTTGCTATCAAAGACGGCGATCCGCATCGGTTTAGTCCTTAAAGTTATGCGTCACGGTGGCGTTCAGGTGAAAGCCTTGGTAGTGATAGCCATTTAATTTCTGGGCCAATACATCGCCCAGCGTATGTGGCGCTTCAGCTGGATATTGCACTAAGGCGATGACATTACGTCCAGCGCCTTCGCTGACGGTAATTTCAGTCGGAATCGGTGCGCCCAATTGCTCGACCAAGAGCGCAATCACATCTTCGCTGCGCGTTGCAGGAGGGAAGTTACCAATAATAATTTGCATAATGAATCACCTTAATTTTAATGGTTGGTCAGACGAACAGGAATGTGTAATAACAACTTTTTTCTTGGCGTTAGTACCGCATGCTTGCAGTGCTGCGTCGAGTCGATAAGCCAAGCCAGATCGACTCGATGCGTGATGTTTTTATTGTGCGGCAGGCACCTTGGCTAAGCGATGGCTGAGTTGCGTCGGGCTGTCTTTAAAATAATGCGCGTAATGGCTGGCATTACTCAGCACTTTTTTAACGTAATCGCGAGTTTCACCAAACGGAATGGTTTCGATATAAATCGTTGGGTCTAACTCGCGATCGGTACGCCATTTTCTGGCATTGCCTGGGCCGGCGTTATAGCCTGCGGTGGCTAAAATCGCGTTGCCGTTAAAGTTCTCTGCCCAATAGGCTAGATAGTAAGCGCCCATTTGCAGATTGCTGCTGACGTCGGTAATACCGGCGGGGCTAAAGTCGCTGATTTTCATTTTACCGGCGACCCATTTGGCGGTATTGGGCATCAATTGCATTAAGCCTGCTGCGCCAGCGCTGGAGCGAATATCGCTGATAAAGCGACTTTCTTGGCGGATTAAGCCATAAACCCACGCCGGATCTAAGCCTTGCTCTTTGGCGGCTTGCTCGGTTTCTTCGCGATACGGTGTTGGGTAGCGCAGCGTAAAGTCATGTATTTTTTGTGTGCGCTCGGCGGTATAAATACTGCGGTCATACATTTTATTTTTACGCGCTAATTCCGCTGCGGCCAATAATTGCGCGTCGCTTAAGCCTTGCATGGCGTAATTCCATTCGCGATTGGCTTCAACTCGCCAGTTTTGTTGATTCAAGCTCAAAGCACGCACCACGCCGGGTAGGGCGGCAACGGTATTGATGTCTTCGGGTTTGCTGGTATAGGGCGCGCGTGATTCTTGCAACATGGTGCCGAGTTTTTCTTGGGCTAACAGACCGTAATAATCAAAACCATCGGCTAATTTGAGGTAAATGGCATTGGCGGCATTGGTTTTGTTTTGTGCCTCATAGGCGCGTGCTAGCCAGTAGCGATAGGTGTTTTTATCTTGCGTTTCAGTTGGGAGTGCTTTGATTCGGGCTTCTATCGTTGGCCAATCTTCGCTACGCAGCGCCGAGCGCACAAACCACGCTTGGTCTTCTTCTTCCAAATCATTTAAATCGGCTTTGCCCAGCCAAACCGAAGCGCTCGGATGGTGGCGGCGTGCTGCGGTGAGTCCCAATTGTTGCCACGCAAAACGTTGATCGGCGGCGGCCATTGTGGGGCTGAGCTGTTCGATGAGTTGTGCTGCTTGTGCCGGGTTTTTTCTGCCAAGTAGTTCCAGTGCATACAGTTGCAATTCAAGATTGGCGCGACCGGCGGCGTTAAGCTGCAGCAATTGTTTGTCAGGCGCGCTATTGATCGCGGCGATGGTTTTGGCGGAAAACTCGCTTGAGCGATTAACCCGCATCGCCAATTGCCGGGCAAAGTCAGGACGATTGCCGGCCAAAGCTTGGCGAATCCGCCACCATGCATCGTCTTCATTGAGCGTGCCGTTGGCAAATAGGGCGTCAAAAATGGGATTACACGCTGCCGATTGCGGTTTGCCACTAAACCACAGTGCTTTATTGCTGCTTAATGTTGAGTTGTCGTTACGCGCCAGTGCCGCTTGCGTTTTGAGGCACTGTAATTCAGTGCTTGGCGCGTCGATTTTCGCGTATTGCGCTTCAAAAGCGGGCCAAGCTTGGCGGCGGGCTAATTCTTTAATCCAGTCATCACGAAAACGATTGGCCAGTGGCGTGTTGGCGTAGCGATTTAAAAACTGATTGGCATCGTCTTCGCTGATTTGTTTTGTTTGTAGTGTCAGCCAGTAGTAATTTGGATACATTTCTAACGGCTTGCCCTGATTGCTATCGCTGATTTGGGCGATGCGAGGTAGATCGCGAGCCCGAACGGCTTCGCGCAGTTCATCCAAATCAATATTGGCAAAAGCGCTGGCGCTGAGTAAGAGATGGCTACTGATAAGTAGGGTAACTGAGAGTGCGCGCATAGTTAAGCCGTTAAAAGTGGCGCGATTGAGCGCCTAAAAAGCTTAAGCATAACAAGAACGCCGACGCTCTGGCGCTGTTATCGGCAATATTTCTGAGTAAATGTGTAAGAGATCATCATTTGCGGCGCGGCGGGCTCATTTTGGGATTGCGATTGACGGGGCTGTGGCGGCAAAGGCGTGACTTTTTGCTGGCCAAGGGCGCAGTGAATTTGTCACGCTGCGACGCTCATTGCGAGCGAGCTGCCACGATGGTGGCAAAAACAGGTAGAATTCATTGATTAAAAGAACTGTGCCGTGCGCCAAGAATCCTATGCTGACTTTTCAGGAAATCCTTCTCAAGCTCCAAACCTACTGGGCTGGGCACGGCTGTGCCTTGCTGCAGCCTTATGATATCGAAGTAGGGGCCGGAACCTTTCACACCGCCACCTTTTTGCGCTCCATCGGCCCAGAGCCTTGGAATGCCGCTTATGTGCAACCTTGCCGCCGTCCCAAAGATGGCCGTTATGGTGAAAATCCAAATCGTTGCCAGCATTATTACCAATACCAAGTGGTACTCAAGCCATCGCCGGACAACATCCAAGAATTGTATCTAGGCTCATTGCAAGAGCTGGGTATCGACACCTCAGTGCACGATGTGCGCTTTGTTGAAGACGACTGGGAAAGCCCAACTTTAGGCGCTTGGGGTCTGGGTTGGGAAGTTTGGCTTAACGGTATGGAAGTCACGCAGTTTACTTACTTCCAGCAAGTGGGCGGTCTAGATTGCAAGCCGGTATTGGGCGAGATCACTTATGGTGTCGAGCGTCTAGCGATGTACCTGCAGGGGGTAGATAGTATCTACGACATCGTTTGGACGGTGTACCCGAATGGTCAAAAAGTCACTTATGGCGATATTTATCATCAAAACGAAGTCGAGCAATCGATTTATAACTTCGAGCAATCGAATGTGCCGTTTTTGTTTGATCAATTCAATCATTTTGAATCTGAAGCCAAACGCTTAATCGATGGTGGCTTGGCCTTACCCGGTTTTGAAATGGTGATGAAATGCTCGCATATGTTCAATTTACTGGATGCGCGTGGCGCGATTTCGGTGACTGAGCGTGCCGCATATATTGGCCGAGTTCGCAATCTAGCGCGTCTGGTGGCGCAAGCGTATCACGACAGCCGTGAAGCCTTGGGCTTCCCAATGTGCCAATTGCCGGAATAATCCACAGGGGCTCGCCATGTTGCTTCGTTGCAGTTTACTCAGCGCCGTATTGCTATTGAGTGCTTGCGATAAGAAATTTAACGAAGGCATGAAAGGCCCCGTTGCCGTGCCTTATGCCAACGCAGACTGGCGTAGTTATGGCAAAACCGCAGATTTTGAAATGCTGGTGGATGCCAATTCAGTCCAGCATGATCCGCAATATTCCGAAGCCAACTACACCTTTGTGTGGATGTTGCAGCGGTTTAATACCGATCAAAACGACGAAGTCGGCCAAGGGCAATATCGGCTGAAATATACGCGTTCAGCGATTCATTGCGATTCTGGCCGTATGGCAGGCGTGGCCGTGGCTTTACACGATAGCGAAGACGAAGAGCTCGCCCGTTATGATGTACCGGGATTTCAGTGGGAATTCACTGATCCGGCCAAAGACAGTTATGGTGCTGATTTTATTCGGCAGGTCTGCAAAATCATGAGCGACAAAGACGCCGCGCCGCAAGATGATGCCTAGGTGGTAGTCAACAGCCCGCTGGGCGATGAACTTAAAAAAGAGAAACAGCATGAACCCAACACTGCTTATTGAATTATTAACCGAAGAATTACCGCCCAAAGCCTTACCTAAATTGGGTGCGGTGTTTGCTGAAAGCATTTTTGCTGAATTACAAAAAATGGGCTTTGTGCCTGCAGATACGGCCTATGTTACGTTTGCCAGCCCACGGCGTTTGGCCGTCAGCATTCCTAATGTCTCGGCAGTGCAGCCTGAGCAAGCCATTGAAAAACGTGGTCCAGCGGTTGCCGCTGGTTTTAAAGACGGTCAGCCAACGCCGGCTTTATTGGGTTTTGCGCGCTCTTGTGGCTTGACGGCCGACGCCGTCAACAGCTTAGAAAAACTGCACGATGGCAAGCAAGAAGTGTTTGTTTTCCGCATGAGTAAACCCGGTCAAGCCTTAAACGAAGTGCTCGCTGGTATTGTGGCTGCGGCATTAAAAAAACTACCAGCGCCAAAATTAATGCGCTGGGGAGATCGTGACGGCCAATTTATTCGTCCGGTACATGGCTTGATGATGTTGCACGGCGAGGCGTTGATTGCTGGGCAAATTTTGCACCTGAGCTCACGACGCAGCACGCTAGGGCATCGCTTTTTATCTAGCGGTGAGCTGGTGCTGTCTAGCGCTGACGATTACGCGCGAATGCTCAAAGCGCAAGGTTATGTGATTGCTAGCTTTACTGAGCGCCGCGCTTTAATCGGTGAACAATTGCAAGCGGCCGCTGCGGCACTCAATGCCACGATTGCTGCTGATGATGCGTTGTTTGACGAAGTGACTGCCTTGGTGGAATGGCCTGTGGTGTTAAAAGGCGGCTTTGAAGCTGAGTTTCTCGATGTGCCGCAAGAATGCTTGATTTTGACCATGCAGCAAAATCAAAAATACTTCCCGCTGCTCGATGCCAATGGCAAATTGATGAATCAATTTTTGCTGGTATCGAATCTGCAAACGGCTGATCCTAGCCACATTATCAACGGCAATGAACGTGTGTTGCGCGCGCGTTTAGCCGATGCGCAATTCTTTTTTGAGCAAGATAAAAAAGCCAAACTCGATACCCGCGTCGGCAAGCTAGCCAATGTGGTTTACCACAATAAAATTGGCTCGCAACTGGAGCGCGTGCAGCGCTTGGAAAGCATTGCCGGTGAAATCGCCAAATTACTCGGTGCCGACGTCGGTAAAGCCACACGTGCGGCTTACTTGGCCAAGGCTGATTTATCGACCGATATGGTCGGTGAATTTCCTGAGTTGCAAGGGATTATGGGGCAATACTATGCCGTGCATGATGCCGAAGATACGAATGTAGCGTATGCGATTGCAGCCCATTACAAACCTAAGTTTGCGGGCGATACCCTGCCAGAAGGCGCGACAGCACAAGCGGTTTCTTTGGCTGATAAACTAGAAACCTTAGTCGGTATTTACGGTATTGGCTTGATCCCAACGGGCGACAAAGATCCATTTGCATTACGCCGCGCAGCGCTGGGTGTATTGCGGATCTTGCTCGAACAACCACTTGATTTGAAAGCATTGCTCAATATTGCTGAAGCCAGCTTCCCAGCGGGCTTGATTAAAGCCGGCACGGTGGAGGGTGTGTACGGCTTTATGCTTGAGCGCCTGAAAAATCTTTTGGCGGCGCAATACCCTGCGGCTGATATTGACGCGGTGCTGGCCAAATCATTAACGCGCTTTGACGACCTCACGGTGCGTTTGGCAGCGGTGGCTGAATTTAAAGCGCTACCTGAAAGCGCGGCGCTCGCTGCGGCAAATAAACGCATTCGCAATATTCTGAAAAAAGTCGAAGGCGATTTGCCGGCCTTAAATGCCGCTTTAATTGGCGCAGGCGCTGAACAAGCCTTGTTTGCTCAATTGCAAGCTTTGCAACCGGCGGTTGAAAGCGCTTTGGCGGTCAACGACTTTACCAGCGCACTGAAACAATTGGCGGCATTTAAAGCGCCAGTGGATGCCTTTTTTGACAGCGTGATGGTGATGAGCGACGATTTGGCCGAGCGTGGCAATCGTTTAGCATTGTTGTCGCAACTGGCTGATTTGATGAATCGCGTCGCCGAATTGTCATTGTTGGCCGACTAAATCCTGAAGGCGGATTGATCGTGCTACTGCGCGTTTGATCCGCTGATTTTATTGGTCTTATTCGTCGCGGATGACGAAAATCTCGCTCGCATATGCAAGGTTAAGGATGCAAAAAATGAAACTCTTAATTTTGGATCGGGATGGCGTCATCAATGCAGACAGTCCTGATTATATTAAGTCGCCCGAAGAGTGGCTGCCGATTGCCGGTAGTATCAATGCGATTGGTGAGTTAACCCGTGCCGGCTGGACTTTGGTGGTCGCGACCAACCAAAGCGCCATTGGTCGTGGCATGATTGATGTGGCCACACTCAATCAAATTCACAGCAAAATGCATAAAGCGGTGCATCACGCTGGCGGTCATTTGGACGCAGTTTTTTTCTGTCCGCATGCGCCAGATAGCGGCTGCACTTGCCGTAAACCGGCGCCGGGCTTGATTTTAGATATTGCCAAGCGCTTTCGTGTTGATGTCAAAGATTGCTATATGGTCGGTGATTCACTGCGTGATTTACAAGCGATTGCGACAGCGGGTGGGCGAGCTATTTTAGTCCGCACCGGTAATGGTATGAAAACCGAGTTGCGCGGGGATTTACCCGAAGGTACTTTGATTTTTGATGATTTGGCTGCGGCAGCCAATTGGCTCATGTATTCGGCAGATTAAGCGCCTGCCGCTTGTGCGACGCGCTGTGCCGCGTGGCGCAAGCTTTCGCTTTCTTTTTACTCGTGCTGATATTGCGAGTTTGATTTTCCATTCTGCTTTTTTTTCGCGAGTTTACGTTACATGATCTGGTTGCGCTCTATTTTGTACTGGTTGCTACTCATTATCATTACGCCGGTATTTACCGTGATTGCCATTGTGATTTTGCCGCTGCCAGCCGTGATGCGAAATCGAATTATTCGCTGGTGGTCGGTGATTTTACTCAAGTGGTTATACCTCACTTGCGGACTTAAATTTCGGGTTGAGGGTGCAGAAAACATTCCCGAAGGGCCAGTGATGATTATGTGTAAACATCAATCGGCGTGGGAAACCATGGCGCTGCAATTGATTTTCCCGCCGCAAGTGTGGGTGATGAAACGCGAATTACTTAAAATGCCATTTTTTGGTTGGGCTTTGGCAACTACCTCACCGATTGCGATTGATCGCGGCCAGCGCGCTGCCGCGCAGCGGCAATTGATGGAGCAAGGTAAAGATCGTTTAGCCAAAGGTTTGTGGATTGTGATCTTCCCAGAAGGGACGCGAATTAAACCCGGTGAGCGTGGTCAATATAAACAAGGCGGCGCGCGCTTGGCACTGGATTTGAATGTGCCAATTGTGCCGGTGGCGATGAATTCGGGTGAGTTTTGGCCGAAAAACTCCTTTTTAAAGTGGCCGGGAGAAATCACGGTTCGCATTGGTGCGCCGATTGCTTCTGAGGGTAAAAAATCCTTAGCGCTGATTAAAGAAGTCGAAAACTGGATCGAAGGGCAGATGGACGAAATCAGCGGCCGTGGCCCGTGTTTTGAGCAGAAAAAAACATAGGTATTCACTTGCAGTGCATATTTAAAAATAGCTCTGGCGATATACCCTATCAAGTGAAGCGTAGCTCGCGGCGGCGTAGCATTGGCTTGAAAATTGACGCGCAGGGTTTAACGGTGATTTTGCCGCAAAGTGCGGCCGAGCGTGAGGCCGAACGAGTGATCCAACTCAAGTTAGCTTGGGTGCGCGCTAAATTGGCCGAACGGCGCGATGCGCCAGCACTCGTGCCACCGAGCTTGTGCTGGGGGATACGTGTGCTGTATCTGGGCGAATCATTGGTGTTGCAACCGGCTTTACGCAGCCAACTTAGCGCTGGGGTGTTGTCGCTGTGCGCGGCCAATGAAGCCAAAATTGCCCCAGCTTTAAGCCGTTTTTATCAACGTGAAAGCCAAGTTTATTTTGCTGGGCGACTGGCATTCTGGTCGGCCAGTATGGCGCTGCAACCCAGAAAATGGCTGCTGTCATCGGCCAAAACCCGCTGGGGCAGTTGCACTGCGGCGGGTGACATTCGCTTGAATTGGCGCTTAATGCAAGCGCCAGCCAGCGTGATTGATTATGTGGTGATTCACGAATTGGCGCATTTGGCACAAATGAATCATTCCGCTCGCTTTTGGGCGATTGTCGCCAAGGCTTGCCCAAACTGGAAAACCGAACGCGCTTGGCTCAAGCAACATGGCGCTGCGCTGCTAGCTTGGGCTTAATTTGGCTTTGCAGTTTTAAAAGCGGACTTAGCCTCATCACTGCGCCGCGCGCATCTGCGCGGGTTTTAGCATTCAACCCTCGCCAATCCTCTGATCATCTTTCATTTCATTGTTTTAAATTGAGTTTCGAAGTGCCGCCGCTCGCCGAAAAATCAATGACGCCAGACCTTATTGACTGACTATTTCTTTGTGAGTGGTACGACCTCTGTGAGTGGCATGACCTCTGTGAGTGGCATGACCTCTGTGAGTGGTACGACTTCGACGTTTGCTTGTGGTGTAGGGCTTGGGGCATTGCTCGCAGGCTTAGATGCACTCATTGCGTCTATTGCCATACCCCCGGCAGCAACCGTTCCCGTTGCCACCATTTTGGTCGCATCATAGGCCAGACCAACGGCGCTGGTGGTCACGCCAACGGCAACTGAGCCGACTAAAGCGGCGGTCGTCACCACGGCGCAGCCATTGAGCAATAAGGCCAAGCAGAGCACGGCGGGTAATTTAAACACTGGGTATTCCGCTATCGTTAGAAAGGCATGGATTGTCGGCGACTTGGCGCGATTCGTCGAGATAAAAAAGCATTCAGTTAAATCATGCATGGGAGTAGATATTGCTGGGTAGATCTGGTTTAATCCATTGCGATTGATTTTAATGCTCGCTGCTTAAATAATTGGCGACGATGCTTTGCTAAACAATAATGGTTTTTTATTTAGCGATTTAATCGAATTTATTGAGATTCCCCGTTTTTGTTTTTGTAAAATTAAGCATTTAGGTAAGAATGAAAAAAATTCTGATTGCAAAACTCACCTCGCTGGGTGATATTTTATTTGTCATGCCAATGATTAGTGATATCCGGCATCATTTCCCGGATGCACAGATTGATTGGGTGGTGGATGCGCAATTTGCTGAATTACCAGCGATGCATCCGGCAATTAATCGAGTGATTGCCGTGCCTTTGCGCGGCCATAAGCGTAAATCAATCTGGCAAAATTGGCATGGTATTCAATCGGCAATTAAGCAATTGCGTCTTGAACATTATGATGTGGTTTTAGATTGTCATGGGATGATTAAATCGGCTTTATTGAGTCAAGTGGCTAAAGCCAAATTAATTATTGGGCCGCCCGATTATCGTTTAGGTGAAAACGCCGCGCGCTGGGCTTATCATCGGCAAGTGGTGCCTGATGCCAATTTGCCCGCAGTCGCTTGGTATCGCAGTTATGCCGCATTAGCACTGAATTATTCAATTGAAACTGAAATCGATTTTGGTTTGCAAGCCGATGAATGCTTACCGAGCTGGCTGCCGGCCAATCGCCCGTATGTAATGTGTTTTCATGCTGCATCCAAGGCCGAAAAAACTTGGCCAGTGGCGCAATGGCTGGCGGTATTGCAGCCCCTAGAACAGCAGGGCGTGATGGCGATTTTGCCATGGGGCACCGAGGGCGAATATGCGGTGGCTCAGCAATTGGCGGCGGGATTAACGCTGGCGATGGTGCCGCCTAAATTGACCATTGCACAGATTGCCAGTTTGATTCGCCATGCCGACTGGTCGATTGGGGTGGATACCGGCATGACGCATTTGGCCGAAAACATGGGCCGTGCCACCATTGCCCTGTATACGCAAACCGATTCGGCCAGCTATCACCCGGTATGGAATAGCCAAGCTTATGCTTTGGGTGGGCAAGGGGTGGTGCCACAAGCGAAGCAAGTGTTGGCCATTATGGGTATTGCTGCCTAAGCCATGTATTTAATGAGTTAGGCGGCAATACCTATCGTCCCATGCCGCCGACTTGCTGTGCTAAATAAGTGGCGTAGTTGTCGGTCATGCCGCCGATAAAATCCAGTACTCGGCGGTAGGCTTCGATTAAGGGCCATTCTTTTTTCGGCGCGTTGTAATCCATTAAATCAAGCACTCGGCGCATGCGAAACGGCATTTCTGCGCTGACGTGTTGCTCGTAGGCCGCGGTGCAAAAAGCACTGAGTAAGATTTCTAAGCAGGTAAATGAGCCGACTTCAATTTCAATTTTGCGTCGTTCGTTAAAAATTCGGTCGCGCGCCAGTTGCTTGGCTTCGGCCAGCCCCAATCGCATGCTCGGCGGGCAATCATTGAGTAAATCGCCTTGGTAAGTGCCAGCCATAATCCGGTCATAGTGCGTCATAAAGGTGGCGGCCACATCGCGAATACAGCGATCAATGGCTTTGCCGCGCAGTAATGAAATTTTGCGCCGGGTGGATGGCGCAGCCGCGACTTCGAGTTGCAACAGACTGGTTTCGCCGCCGCAAATCTTCATCAATAGCGGCTCAACCGTTTCATACGGCAGTGTGCCGATTTCAATGCCGTCTTCTAAATCCAAAATGGCATAGCAAATATCGTCGGCCGCTTCCATTAAATACGACAGCGGGTGGCGTGCCCATTTATTGGCTGCGATTAAAGGCAGGCCAAGCTCGGCGGCGATGTGTTCTAAGAGATTCAGCTCGGATTGATAGCAGCTAAATTTGCCTTTTTGTCCAGCATCTTCACTCGTCCACGGGTATTTGAGCGTGGTGCCCAGCGTGGCGTAGGTGAGGCGCAGGCCACCGTCAAAACGGTGGTTTTCGAGCTGGGTAATGATGCGAAAACCTTGGGCATTGCCCTCATAAGTCATCAAATCGCGGCGCTCGGCAGCGGTGAGCGTTTGCATTAAATACGCTTGCTCGGGGCGACGAAACCAGTCGCGAATGGCGTATTCGCCCGCGTGACCAAAAGGGGGATTGCCGATGTCGTGTGCCAAGCACGCCGCTTGTACAATGCCGCCCAAATCATAAGGACTAATTTGGCTGGGGAGCTGTCCTTGCAATTGCTCGCCGATGAGCACGCCTAAACTGCGACCGACGCAAGCGACTTCAATGCTATGGGTGAGGCGGGTATGGACATGATCGTTTTCGGTCATCGGATGCACTTGGGTTTTGCGGCCCATGCGGCGAAAGGGCGAGCAAAACACAATACGGTCGTGATCTTTATGGTAATTGCTGCGCCCGGCTTCAAAGTCGGGTAGGCGACCGTCTTGGACTCCCAGACGGTTGGCCGAGAGGAGTTGTTGCCAGTTCATCATGCGGCTTGCTCCATAGATTGGATATAGGTTTTAAACGCCGAGAGCGTTAATGGGCGGCTGTAGTAAAACCCTTGTATCGTATCGCATTGATGACGTTGTAAAAATGCAGCGCTTACAGCGTCTTCGACGCCTTCGGCGACGACGGTTAACTCAAGACGATGTGCGAGTTCAATGATGCTTTGCACAATGGCGGCGTCTTTGTCGGAATGGGCCATCGATTGAATAAAGCTGCGATCAATTTTAAGCTCATCAATCGGTAGCCGCTTTAAATAGGACAAAGAGGAATAGCCAGTACCAAAATCGTCCAAAGACAGCAGGCAGCCCATCTGTTTGAGTTGCTCTAATTGTTTCAGGGCGGCTTCAATATCGGCGATTAACGCGGATTCGGTGATTTCTAACACAAGGGTATTGGCTGCTATGCCCCATACTTCAAGCGCGTTGGCGATATACATCGCTAAATTTTTGTCGGCTAAATTACTTGGGCAAAGATTAAGACTCATACTACCGCGATAACCTTCGCTGCGCAGCACGGCAAATTGCCGCAGACCCGATTGAATAACCCAGCGGGTGAGCGTGTCCATTAGCCCCAGATGTTCGGCGACTTCAATGATGTGATCGGGCGGTACTTGGCCTAAGACTGCATCTTCCCAGCGCAATAAAATTTCACAGCCGATGACTTGCTGCGTTTGGCTATTGATTTGCGCTTGAAAGGCTAAATGAAAGCGATTTTGTGCCAGTGCCTCCCGGAGCGGTGCTTCGAGCCGTGCCAGTTGCTGGCCGAGCCAATCGCGGCTTGGGTCATAAACGCCAATTTGGTCTTGAGCAAAATCCCGTGCCGCGATCCGCGCAGAGTTGAGTAAATCTGGCATGTTTTCGCCATGCTCTGGGTAAATGGCAATGCCAATATGCGGATGCAAATGCTGCTGGGTTGCAGGCGCTTCACTTAATAAATACTGCGCACGATTGGCGGCCAATAAGGCGTGGCTGATTCCGGCGATATTGGGAATTAACAAACCCAGCGTTTGATGGTCAATATGAAATAATTGATCGTTGTCGCGCAGCATGGCGCGTAAAGCAGCGGCCATTTGCGCGACAACGGCGCTTTGTTTGGGGCGGTGAGGGCGATGGCGAACTTCGATATGCAAAATTCCGCAATAACGCCCGCTATCGGTGTGGGCGAGCGCGACCTTGAGTCGCTGGATGTGGCGAGTTTCGATCTCGTTAAGATCATCAACAAAAGCAGTTGTTGGCATCGGAATCAATTGTTAATCCAAAAAAAACTCACGGGGATCAATTTGATGCGCTCCACGCGGCAATTCTCGGCGAATATTGATCGGCAAACCACTGGGCAAGCTTGGATTGGTAATCAAGTCAAGGCTGTGCGGTTTGGCATAGGGGTGTTTGTCTGGCCCCAAAATAATCAGCAGTTTGGGTTTGAGGCGACGCACGCGGTTTTGGCCGATGACAATGCCCACTTCACCGGTCGATAGCTCGACCAAAGTACCAACGTGGAAAATCCCCACGCATTGTGAGAACTGCTCAATCAGTGCCGGATGAAAATAGCGTTCGCTCCACTTGTACATCAATTGCAACGCTTCATGCGCTGATTTGGCGTTGGAGTAACTGCGATCACTAGTGAGCGCGGTAAAACAATCCACAATGCCCGCCATACTGGCAAACATGCCGATGCGCTCGGCTTTGAGCCCCAGTGGATAGCCGCTACCGTCAAAGCGTTCATGGTGGCGCGCCACCATATCAAACACATCCAGCGGAATGCCTTCCATTTGCGACAAAATATCTAAGCTGTGATTCACATGCGTTTTCATCAGCATAAATTCGCCCGGGGTATAACGCCCCGTGCGGGTTAATAATTCGGGCGGCAAGCGCATTTTGCCCACGTCGAGCATTAAACCGGCCATGCCCAAGCTTTGTAATTCGGCGCGCGGATAACCCAAGTGACGACCAAAAGCGAGTAAATACACCGCCGAATCAATCGAATGGGCGTAAGTATATTGATCGCGATCTTTCAGTTGCGTTAGCCAAAGCAGCGCATTGGGATTGCGAATAATTGAGCCGACTAAATCGGAAACGACTTCATTAATTTCTTCAACGCGTGGCTGCAAGTCCTGGCGCACCGCCTCCATTAAACTAAGCACCAAACGCTGTGCGGTTTGATGCGAGCTGCTGGCGGTTTTGATTTCTTGTTCAACTGCAGCAGTGTCATCGTAAATGACAATCTCAGTGCTGAGCGATGGATCTTTGCTGGGCGGGTCGGCGCTATTGGATGATTGCTGACGCCAGTTTGAAAATAGTCTACGCAGTTCTCGTAGAATATTTAATTTTTCCTTACGCTGCTCTTCGTGAGACGCCGCAGAAATTAACGGGCTATGCTGAGCATGTCGGTGAGATTCGTGGATTGTTGACGGTGCGAGTAAACACGTCCACTGCGCAATCCCGCCAACAGAGCGATTCAGATCTAGCGTAATGTGTTCACAGTGATCATGGAGTAATTCGATTTGCTGCTGACTTTCAATTAAAAAGCCTTGCATTAAAAACGGCGTATCCAGCCAAGGGCGATCCAGCTCGCTGACGAAGTGCCCTAATTGTAGCTTGACAACAGGAATACGAATTTCCACTTACGAACCCATGCCGGCAGAGATGAACTGAGCAATTATATGCGTTTTGCATCCATTGCTTGCTGGATTCCTGCGAAAACCGTGTTTTTGCTGAAATGCTGCTGCCACAATGCGACATTTGTTGTCAGCATGGCTTTATTTCATCGATATCGATGCAGTATTGGTCGCCCCTCTGGGCGTTATCTTGTTAAAATATAGGGCTAATTGTATAGAGGATGATCATGGCATTGCTGGAGATCCGTGATGTAGTAAAACAATTTGGTGATTTTACTGCAGTGAACCACGTGAGTTTGTCCGTTGAAGCGGGTGAGTTTTTTACGCTATTGGGCCCATCGGGCTGCGGAAAAACGACGCTATTGCGGATGTTGGCGGGTTTTGAACAGCCCGATTCCGGTGAAATTATTCTGGATGGCGTCAATGTCGCGGGAGTTCCTCCCGAGAAGCGCCCGGTGCATACCGTATTCCAAAATTACGCTTTATTTCCACATATGACCGTGGCGCAAAATATTGCTTTTCCACTCAAAATGGCCAATGTGCCCAGTGAAGAGTTAAAACAGCGCGTAGCGGAAGTCTTAGAAGACGTGCAATTAACGCCTTTTGCTCAGCGTTTTCCGCATGAAATGTCGGGTGGCCAGCGTCAACGCGTTGCCATTGCCCGCGCCTTGGTCAATCGTCCGCGCTTACTATTACTCGACGAGCCTTTATCGGCATTAGATGCCAAATTGCGCGAAGAAATGCAAATTGAATTAATTAATTTGCAAAAAGAAGTCGGCATTACTTTTGTGTATGTCACCCATGACCAAGGTGAAGCTTTAGCCTTATCGCATCGAATTGCGGTGATGAATAAAGGGCAAGTAGCGCAGTTGGATGTGCCAGAAGTAATTTATAGCCATCCGAAAAGTCGCTTTGTGGCTGATTTTATCGGGCAATGCAATTTGCTCGACGGCACGATTGTAGGCATTGGCCATGATCGAATGCAAGTTGAAATTGCGGGCGTTGGCATTGCCGAAACCTTATTATTGCCTGATGCAAAAGTGGGTCAAAAAGGCACGCTCACTCTTCGCCCAGAAAAAATCAAACTTGCCGCGAGTTTGCCATTGGATGTGGCCGATGAAGTGCATTTCAAAGGCAAAGTACACGATTGCTTATATTTGGGTGACGTGACGATGTATGTCATTGAGCTAGAAAATGGCATTTTAGTCGAAACCATGTTGCCGAATTCTGCGCCAGGGCGAGCAAAATTCTTTGATGATAATGATTTGGTTGAATTGGCATGGCGTTATGACGCTGGCCATTTTATTTTGAGTTAAGCGATGGCGAAGAATAAATCACTAGGCCGTTGGTTAATTTCAGGCCCACCTTTATTATATCTATTGATATTTTTTGCTATTCCCACGTTAATTATGGCGTTTGCCGCATTCCGTTTTCCGGGGGATTACGGTGGTTTGCTGCCATTCATTGATATCAATCCAGAGAGCGGTAAAAATGAATTACTGATTCATGCCGGTAATTGGCAGGAATTTCTCACATTTGAAAATTTCTCACGGTTTTTTGAAGATACGATTTATGTTGAGTTGTTTATTAAATCGTTCTGGTATGCCGGTATCACAACGCTAGTTTGCCTTTGTATGTCTTATCCATTGGCATGGTTGATTGCACGCAGCCCAAAAAAATACCGTGATTTATTAATTTTGCTGGTTATTTTGCCGTTTTGGAGTAATTTTTTAATTCGAGTTTATGCTTGGATGATTATTCTTGGTCCGCAAGGTTATTTTGCGATGACGATTAATCAAGGCTTAGCACTAGTTGGTATTGCACCGATTCAATTGATGTACAGTCATTTTGCGGTGATTGTGGTGTTAGTTTACGTTCACTTACCATTTATGGTCTTACCTTTGTATGCCAACCTTGAAAAACACGATGTCGCCTTGCTCGATGCCGCACAAGATCTAGGGGCATCGGGCTGGCGGCGTTTCTGGAAAATCACTTGGCCGCTATCCCTCCCCGGGGTATGGGCAGGTTCAGCCTTGGTATTTATTCCTGCGCTGGGCATGTTTGCAGTGCCTGATTTACTTGGTGGTACCGATGGCATGATGATTGGTAATTTAATTAAACAGCAATTTTTAGATAGTCGTGATTGGCCATTTGGTTCGGTGCTATCGATAATGCTGACTTTAGCAGTATTGATGATGGCGGGTCTTGGCATGATGATTGGTCGAGGGAGGCAGCGTAATGCACTCTAAACAATCTAAATGGCTTTGGGCTGCGGCAATTTTTGTCTATGGCTTTTTATATGTGCCATTGATTATTGTCGTTGCTTATTCATTTAATGATTCAAAGCTGAATGCAGAATGGGTTGGTTTTACCTTTAAATGGTATGGCTTATTGCTTCACAATGAGCAAATGCTCGTGGCTGCGCGTAATTCACTCATTATTGCCGTGGTGACCAGTTGCTGTGCCACCGTGCTGGGTACTTTAGCTGGCTTAGCAATGCATAAATACAAGCTGCGTATTTTGCCGATTTTGGTGCTGACGCCGATTGCAATTCCTGAAATTTTAATGGGTGTTGCTTTATTGATCTTCTTTGTGATGCTCAATATGACATTAGGGCTGGTCTCGGTTACTTTGGCACATATTGCTTTTTGTATCGGCTTTGTGGCCATTGTGGTTCGGTCGCGTTTGCAAGGGATGGATGAAGCATTGGTTGAGGCGGCGCGTGATTTAGGAGCTAGTCCAATTCAAGCGTTTCGCTTGGTGACGATGCCTTTAATTATGCCGGGTATTATTGCTGGCGCTTTAATGGCATTTACTTTGTCGATTGATGATTTTGTGATTACATTCTTTACTGCGGGTGCCGGTGCATCCACCTTGCCATTGCAGATTTATTCAATGATTCGGATTGCGGTAACGCCGGAAGTGAATGCCATTTCGACCTTGCTGATGCTGCTCACGCTGACGTTGATTTTGATCGCTAGTAAAGTAGCGCCCAGTGCGTTGCGGGCTAAATAATTATATTTAAATACCACTGAATTTGGAGTCTTCAAAAATGAAAAAGCTCTTTCTGGCGTTAATGATGGCGGCGGGTGTTGCACAGGCCGAAGATGTTTTGCATATTTATAATTGGAATAACTATCTTGCGCCAGAAACAGTCAAACGTTTTGAAGCCAGCTGCAAATGCCGTGTGGTTCAAGATTATTACGGCGCAATGGAAGAGATGTTGGCCAAACTATCCGCTGGAGCCAAAGGCTATGATATTGCGGTTCCGACTGGATTTGCGATTCCACCATTGATGAAACAAAATTTATTGCAGGGTCTAGATTTAGCCAAAGTACCTAATGTTAAAAACATTAACCCTGCATTTATGAATAGTAAATTTGATCCTGGTAATAAGTACTCATTGCCTTATTCATTTACCACTACCTTATTGGGCTACAATCAAAATAAATTGAAAGAATTAGGCATTAACCCCGATTCATGGTCACTTATTTTTGACCCAGTAATTTTGGCTAAAATTAAAGGCAAAGTAACCGTATTAGATGATAGTCGTGAAGTCTTTGCTGCCGCGTTGATGTATAACGGTTATTCAGCCAATTCAGTTAATCCAGATGAGCTGAAAAAAGCGCAAGAAACCATTATTAAAGCCAAGCCATATTGGGCGGCATTTAATGGACAAAGCTATATTAAAGAGCTGACTGTCGGTAATATTTGGGTGGCTCATGGCTATTCTAGCGATATGTTTCAAGCTGTTGCCGATGCAAAAGCGGCTAAACGCCCATTTGTAGTGAATTACGGTTTGCAAAAAGAAGGCAATACCATGTCGGTGGATAGCATGGTGGTTCTTAAAAATGCACCACGCCCTGATTTGGCGTATAAATTTATGAATTTCATTGCAGAAGGTAAAAATGCGGCAGATTTAACCAACTTGATTGGCGTTGGTAATCCTAATTTGGCCGCTGTTCCGTTCGTGAAAGCCGATATTAAGTCAATTCCATCGGTATTTCCTGATGCGCAAGCGATGAAAAAATTGCAGCAGCTCAATGCCTTAGAGGGAAAGCAATTGCGAGAACTCAATAAATTGTGGACCAAAGTAAAAACGTCTAAATAAGTGCTATCAATATACCGGTTAACCTAGTTAGCCGGTATATTAGCTCTCTATGCCATCTATTTCTTCCATTCGCTTCTTAGCAAAAAAAAACAAACCTACCATGGTTTCTCCTTTTTTGTTTGCTGTTTCATTACTTCTCATTTTGATTGTCAGTTTGTATCCATTGAGTGGTTGGCGCTTTACGGGTGAGCCGATCACGGCTTTTTATACCTATCCATTACCCTATTATTTTACTGTATTTGATAATGCGATTAATATCTTAGCTTATATTCCATTGGGATTAAGTGCGGTGTTTTTCTTGCGTCGCTATCGTTTAGCTTTTTTTTATGCGACGTGTATTGGCTTTTTGGTTTCAATGAGTATTGAATTTGCACAGCAGTTCTTGCCGAGTCGCGTCGCATCCAATATGGATATAATGAGCAATACATTGGGTGGCTTTTTAGGTGCGATTGCGGGGGTTGTATTAAGTCATCGTTATTTTTTACGCCAATGGCTACAATTTCGCCATGATTATTTAGCACCGAGCGCCGTTGCTGAGTGGGGACTTATTTGGTTGGCCTTATGGTTTGTTACTCAATTTGATCCAAATTTGCCATTTTTAGGTGTGGTTGTGATGCCGCAAGGTTTGCCGCAACCATTTGTTTCACCAATTAAAAACCCGGCGTTATTTTTAAGGTTATTAGAGGGCGGCGGAATGATGCTGCATTTATTGGCCGTTGCTTTGTTTGTATCATTATTAGTGCGCTATCATCGTTATGCTCCCCGTGCAATTACGGGGGTATTGTTATGCGCTGTATTGCTTAAAATGGGCTTTGCGGGGATGTTATTGCAGCCGGAACAGTTTTTTGCATGGATTAATTTAAATATTGCTTTGGGTGGTATTGCAGGGATTGTATTTTTGGCGGTTTTTTTACGTTTTAATCGACGCTTGCGTGCATTGGTGGGTTTTTTGGCTTTATGCTCGGTCAATATAATTGCTTATTTATGGCCTTTATCGACCAATAGCAATAATAGTTTAGATGCGTATAAATGGAATTATGGCCATTTGCAGCATTTTAATGGGATGTCGAGTGCGATTGGCGATATTTGGCCTGTGGGCGCAATGCTATTTTTATTTTATTTTATGCTATTTGCGCCCGAAGATAATGATTAAAGTGCGCTACACCTGTTGAGGTATCACTGGATTATTAAATTGAACACCAGCTAATAATTTTTCATACATTTGGGGGTCGTGCCATTCGCGCTGGCATTGCTCAGAAAAAATCACATCACTGAGTTTGATGTCACCCATGCGTGGATTGTAGGCGTCATGTCGAAACGCTTGCGCGTAACCGGTTTCAGTTTCGTGTGCAATGATTGAATGCAGCCGCACATCACTTTCGCCATTGGCCATCATGGTTTGCTGCAAAAGCTGATCGATGATGACAAAAAACACCCGAGCAAATTGTTCGGCAGAGGGCGACACCGGCATTGAAATCCAGCGCGCTGAAAAGGTTTGGCAAAGTTGGATGTATTGCGCATCATCTTTATCCCAAAAACAAATCGCATGATCAAATGCATCAATCACATCTCGAATAGTGCCTTTCATTAAGCCAAAATCGTAGACCATTTGTCCATTGTCGAGTGCATCGGCTTCTAGCAAGACCTCCACTTTATAGCTGTGACCATGAATCGAAGTACGGCAACGCTCAGACGAGCAGTTGCGGACGATGTGCGCATTTTCAAATTTGAATAATTTACGAATCAACATATTAAGTGACCAATGAGTGAGCTTTATTTTGTTTCTAGATGATATCGCATTTGAGCAATGCGAGATCTAGCTTTTGATCATGACAATGCGCTGTGTGATACCTATTTCATCGCCCATGTAAGCATTTTGATTGACAGTTATTCTGTGTTTTTTTGCAAGAATTTTGAAAGTTAATCAGTTGTTGTGATTGTGATGATTTTTTTAATTTATAAAATCTGTCTGCAATTTGCCGCAGGTGCTATGAAGCATTTTACGATTTTAATCGCCATATTTGTTTGCTTTAGTTACATAAGGCATCGCTTATTTTTCGTTGTACTTAGTGATGTTGTTTTTTTATTTTTTATAAATCAATGGCTTATTGTCGATTTATTGCGTTGCGGGGCTTTTTCGTCTTTCTGGTTATGTAGTTTTATCACTGCGAAGTGACGTGACAGGCGATCGGTATGGTTTTGTTGTTGTTTGTCGTATTGACAATAGAATTCGCTTCAGTATTAATCAGTAATGTCGAAGTGAACCTCGTCATTGTAGGTTGACTGAGCAAGGGTAAATATCATGATTCTTACAAATTGATAACAGCCCCGTGCGATGGATAGGACCATTTTTTCTATCGCATGAATGCCAATTAATAATATAGGAGGAGACATCAATGTCCCATATCAATCGTATTGCTCTTGCCGCGTTACCTGCTGCGATTGCAATGATTTCAGTGAATGCAATGGCTGCATCTGCATGGAATAGCGCCAGTGTTTATGTTGCTGGCGATGTTGTTACTTATGCAAATAAAGATTACAAAGCCAAATGGTGGACTCAAGGTAATGTGCCTGGTGCCGATCAATGGGGTCCATGGGAGCTACAAGCGACGGGACCCACTGTTGCGCCAACCAGCACACCAAGTACCGCGCCTACTGCAACGCCAAGTACGGCACCGACAGCATCTCCGACAGCGCTGCCAACGGCTGCGCCGGGTAGTTGTACTTATGCCGCATGGAATAGTGCCACCGCTTACAATGGCGGTGCATTGGTGAGTTCAAATGGCCGTAACTATAAAGCGCAGTGGTGGACGCAAGGTAATGAGCCATCAGTGAATGTGGGCTCTGGCAAACCGTGGTTAGATTTGGGTCCATGTGCTGGCGCGACAGCGACGCCAACATCGACTCCGACAGCAACGCCAACCGCGACACCAACAGCGACATCAACAGCGACACCAACAGCGACACCAACAGCGACGCCAACAGCGACGCCAACATCGACTCCGACAGCG
>NZ_CAMTIA010000024.1 GCF_947072475.1 uncultured Deefgea sp. | reverse complement strand
TCTCGACCTATACCTTGGCAAGGTATCGCTCTACCAACTGAGCTAATCCCGCATCGATACTGCTGATGCTGTGTACTACGCCATTTTTTGGAGCGGGATAAGAGACTCGAACTCTCGACCTATACCTTGGCAAGGTATCGCTCTACCAACTGAGCTAATCCCGCATCCGTGTCTGCAGATCGATGTGATTTGCAGAGGAGGCGAATTATGGACAAGGGCGATCAAGCTGTCAAGAGGAACTGTAATATTTTTCTACCCAATTGCGAAATAATCGTGCGGGCCCCTGCATTTCTGGCAAAAAAGCGGGCGGCAGGCATGGTAAGATTGGCGTATTGATGACGATGTATTGACTGCATCGCTTTTACTTTTTGTAGCTTGCTTAAGGATAGTCCCATGCCACGCGTTGTGACGCTTGCTCATTATTATACCCAGCCTGAAATCCAGCAAATGGCGGATAAGGTTGGCGATAGTTTGGAATTGTCGTTGTTTGCTCGCGATGCCGACGCCGATATTATTGTGTTTGCCGGTGTGCGTTTTATGGCGGAAACCGCCAAGATTTTGAATCCGAATGCCAAAGTGATTTTGCCCGATGCCGGTTCTACCTGTTCTTTGGTAACGCAAACCGATGTGAGCGCGCTGAAAGCTTGGCGTGAATCGTATCCTGATCATGTGCATGTGTCGTATATCAATAGCTCGGCCGAACACAAAGCGTTGTCGGACTGGATCGTCACCAGCCGCAATGTGGATGACATCATTGCGCATTTGTATGCCGAAGGTAAAAAAGTTATTTTCTCGCCAGATCGGAATATGGGCGCGTATTTGAACTTCCAGCACGGCTACGATATGCCTTTATGGTCGGCGGTGTGTGAAGTGCATGATAAGTTTAACCAAGCGGCGCTCGATGAAGCATTTGCTGCGTGCAGCACCGCCAAATACTTGATTGCCCATCCTGAAAGCCCGTTGCCAGTGCTGCAGCAAGCTGATTACGTCGGTTCGACCTCAGGCATGTTGAACTGGATTAAAGCGTATGACCAAGAGCCCGATGGCGTGATCTTCGTCGCGACTGAAGATGGCATTTTGTACAATATGCGCTTGGCGCGACCGGATCTAACCATCGAGCAAGCGCCGATTTATGCCGGTTGCCAGTGTAATTCTTGCCCGTATATGAAAATGAATACAATTGAGGCGGTGAAACGCGCCCAAGCGGGGCAGGGCACCGAGATTGATTATCTGACTGCCAGCGATATGGAAGCAGCACGCTTACCAATTGAGCGGATGCTGGAATTCTCGCAACGCTATTACGCCTAAGGCAATGTTCAGATTACGTGTTGATGGTTTTAAGTGCCTGCGGCACGGCTGTTTACAGTCGCAGTCCGCGACGGGGACCTTATTTTCTTTGTCTCGCCAAAGAAAATAGGGGAAAAGAAAGGCGACCCGAGCGCGCCCAGCTCCGCTGTGCCCTCGATCGATCGTGAGCCAAACGATAAAACTGTTTGTCTCTCTCCTCACTCGGTGCGCTTGAACGGGTTTTTAAGCCCCAGCTCGACGAGCGCGGCACAGCATCAACACCAAATTTGAACATTGCCACGCCTAATTGGGTATTGGCCGCTAGGTCATTTAAGCTAAAGGCTAGTGGTCAATACCTATTGGTAGAGCTTTGAGATTGAATGAAGCAATACAGCGCCAGCTTGGGCTTGAAACGCCAAGGCCCAAGTCAGCGCTTGATCACGCCATAGCTCAATTCAAGTCGCAACAAGCTTGAGTTAAAGTCTTAGGGGTGTGGACTTAGAGTTAAGCCGTCGCGTTTGCGCGGTTTTTTCCCATCAACGTGACGGGTTTATTTTCGGCCGCCACCTTGATTCGGCCAGTGGGCAAAGCGCCAGTCTTGGTAAGACTTGGCGTCTTTAAAACTGGCATTTTCTTGGATAAAGTGATCGTTTTTGAGCGGTTTTTGCAATGATGGACTTTGCACGCCCATAAAGCCGCCGCCGGGGCCGCCAATCATTAGCCAATCGCCGCCCGTAATGGGGTCTTTATACGCTTTACGCAAATAGCGCCGAGGGAAGGGCACTCGCGGGTCTTGCACTAAATCTTGCAGCGTTTTGGGGTATTGCAGGCCAGCGGCGCTGTTTTGCTCGCTGTATTGCTTGATGGCGAGGCGAATTTCATTGCCGACGCGCATCAGTTCTTCTTCTTTGCTGCGCTGAATGCGGTTTTGCCACGCTTCACCGACTTGCGCCAGGTAAATCCCCATAATTAAGACCAACATCAAGGCCCAAACATAGGCAAATCCTTGCTGTGGGCGATGCGGCAGGCGGCGCGTTGTCACGCGCTTACCAAGTGTTGTACTGGGTGCCATCGTTGGCTGTGCCTTGAGCACCACTTTTTAAATCGTAAACGCCAGTACCGGTTTCGGGCGGCACAATCAGCCATGAATCACGGCGACTGGTGATCGGGTCGAGCGGCGCTTCGCGCAAATATTTGCGGCTGACCAATTCGTCTAGATTATTCGGATAGCGGCCCGTATCGGCATAAAATTTATCAATTCCATCGCGCACCGCGACCAGATTGTGCTTGAGCACGGTTTCTTGCGCGCGGTCGGTTTGCTGAAAATAGCGCGGCACGACCAGCGTCAATAGGCTAGCCATAATCGCTAGCACCACCAAAAGTTCAATCAGCGTAAAGCCTCGGCTTTGCTTACCACTCACGATATGGCACTCCACTTAGACCCGTTTGCGTCGAATTTGAGTAGATATCATACACGTCGCGGCCTTCCGCTGGCGCTTCGGGTGGACTGGCATAACTGCGTAGGCCCCAAGTTTGGGCATTGCTTTTACTTGGGCAATCGCAAAATGGGTCACGCGGTAAGCGGCGTAAAAAATAGATTTTTTTCCCCGCTGGGTCTTTTAAATCTTTAGCGCCGTCCACCAGGGTGTCTAGCGTGGGCGGAAAGCCCGATTCATCGAGTGATTTATTCACGCGGCCGGCATCGACTGCCGCTTTGTATTGATCGATGCCATTGCGAATTTGCCAGAGCGCGCGGCGCAAATCGTCTTCTCGATTGCGCGTTGCCGCCACTTGCGACAATGGCAAAGCCACGGTCGCAAGTACCGCCAGAATGGTCAACGTCACCATCAATTCAATTAGCGTAAATCCAGCAGAAAACCGCATTATCGACGACCCATACCGCCACCCCGTGGGACAGGCGTTGGCGCTGGCGGTGTGGCTTCAGTTGGTGTTGCCGGTGCGGGCTGTTGTTGCGGTTGCGGTTGAGGTTCTGGCGCCGGTGCCGGTGCTGGTGGAATATACGGCGCAGGCGAGCCGCCTTGGCTATTGATTAACACCGTCGATGCATTGCGCAGACGCAACGGGTCGGTGCTGATACTGCCTTCGGTACCGCTTTCAAAATTGGTGATATACGAGGCTGGAATCGGCAAAGATCGCACGACTCTTGGCGTAATTAACAAAATGATTTCGGTTTTGCTCTTCTCGGTTTTATTGGTACCAAAAATTCGATCCAGCACCGGTAAAGAACTCAGGAACGGTAAGCCCGAGCCAGTTTCAGCTTCTTGGCGCGACAACAGCCCCGCTAAGACTTGGGTTTCACCATCACGCGCACTCATATTGGTCTCGGCGCGACGCGTACCAATTTGGTAAACCAACAGCCCCGATTTGGTCGGAATGGTTTTAACAATATTGGAGACTTCGAGCGTGACTTTTACGCTGATTTCATTGTCAATCGTCAGTACCGGCTCAACATTGAGCGTTAAACCCACGTCTTGGTAATTGACGTTTTCGGTGCTGGTGCCATTGGACACCGTGGTGGTGACTACCGGAACGCGATCGCCAATGAGGATTTTGGCTTTTTCACGATTTTTAACCCGAATTTTCGGGTTGGCCAAAATATTGGTTTTGCCCTTGCTTTGCAAGAAATTGGCCGTCACCGTCGGCGAGCCTAGATTAACCAGCACATCGCCTTTATTCAGATTACCAATTTGAGCCAGCGTGACCGAGCCGGCAATTTTGCTGTTGTTGCTGGTCGTCTGCGTGGTGATATTGCCGACGGTATTGGTCGTGACGATAGGTGCAGCACCGATTGCATTGCCATACACCGTGGCACTGATGGAATTCGGGTATTGAATCCCCAGATCGAGCACGTCACTATTACTCACTTCAAGCACTTCAACATCCATCAAGACTTCAGACTGCGGAATATCTTGCGCTGCGATCAAGCGCTCAGCCACCGCAATGGCTTCGGGAGTATCGCGCATCACCAACATCGACAGGCGCTCGTCGATATACACGTCACGCGTTTTGATCATTTGCTTGATCATCGACAGCACTTGCTTGGGGTCGGCATTGGACAAATAGAAGGTGCGCATCACCATGTCTTTGTAATCACGATCTTTATCTGGCCGTTTGGGATAAATCAGAATCGTGTTGTCATTGAGGATTTTTTTATCCAGTTGATTGGTCGCCAAAATCAGATTAATCACGTCTTCGACGGTGGTGTCGCGGGCGTAAATCGTGGTTTTTAAATTGGGGGCGACGTCTTTATCAAAGATAAAATTAACCTTGCCAATGCGCGAAATAATATCAAACACGCTCATCATGCTTTGATCGCGAAACTGCAGCGAAATCGGGCTTTTCAGGGCTTGCGCCAAAGCGGGGCGCAGATTGACTTCCCGCGCTTTACGGCTTTCTACTTCGTTGCGCAGCACTTGCGCAGGCACATTGCGGGGATTGTCCGCCAAGATTTGCAGCACTAAATTCAGTGATTCATCCGGGCGGCTGTCTTTGATTTCCTGAGCGTATTTGAGCATTGAGTGATGACGAATACCGATCTCAATCAAACGAATCCCTTCACGAGCGCGATCGTTATTGCTATCCCAGCTTAAAATTTGCTGGTAACGCCCCATCGCCAATGCGGTATCGCCGCGTGAACGCGCTTGATCGCCTTCTACTTGTAAGCGGGCCAAATACTGCTGCAAATTAGTTTGATACGCCATTCTCAGCTTTAAATCGGCGGGGCTGCTGGCCATTTGGGCTTGCAATACTTTGAGTGCGGCTTCTGGATTACCTTCGTCTTGGATTAGATTTTCCGCTTTATAGCGCGCCATATCGGCGGCACAGCCGGCTAAAAAGGCCACCGAAATAATTGAGGACATCAGTGCTCGTTTCACAGTGCGCCTCCCATTGACAGAGTTTGTTGCTGATTGAGTGGCAAATAGGTAAACGTCAGCATAGTAGGACTCATTTTATCGAGGCGGTAACTGCCAAGTAGGCTTTCGCCCGGTTGTATTCGGCCTAAAGTATCGCATTGGCTACAGAGCACGATGGATTGCCCTTGCGCTTCAACGACGACGTATAAGCTGTTTTTTTCTAACCATGTCGCGGTCACCACAAACGGCATCGCCGGGGCCACTGGAATCGGTGTCGGGGTGGGCGCAGGCGGCTTGGTGGGCGGCGGTGGCGGTGGAACCCAGGATTGCTTAGGAAATAAATCGGCAATGCTGACGCCGGACGCCGTGGCACTGGCTTGACTGGCTGCCGTGCTTGGCATCGAGGCGCTGCGTATTTCAGTCGCCAGTGTGCGCCGCGCTGCCGGTTTGGCCGTGCTATCTAATTGAGGTTCAGTGCGCTCTTGCCAGAAGGTATAGGCAGTGATGGCTAAGGTGGCACCGAGCAGGTATTGCATTGGACGAGAGAGCATTATTGGGCCTGCGTCAAATACGACAGTTGAATTTGCAGTGCGATTTGATCGTCGGAAATTTGCTGGCGTTGCAGGTTGACCGTTTCAATGCGCACGCCGGGTATGGTTTGTAGTTCCAGCATAAAGCGGCGAATTTGCATATAGCGCGCATTGGCAGGAAATTGCAGGCTATAGCGCTGCAATTTGCCATCGGCCTCAAATTGATTTTTGTAATCGACTTGCGTGATCACAATTTGATTTTTGGCCGCCAGCGCATTCAGCGCGCGTAAAAAAAACGTAAAAGTATCGCTGCGATTGAGCTTAGGCAGGGCTTCGCTAGCGCTGCTGGCCACTGCGGATACGCGCAATTGTTGAAAGCGCTGCGTTAAAGTATTTTCTCTATCGATTAAATCGCGCTGATACGGTTTTAATTCTTGGGTATAGAGCAGCAAGGCAAAGCCTAGTAAGGCTAAGCCGGCAATACCCAATATGCCCGAGTAGCGAGGGATGAGGCGTAAATACCAAAATAATTGTGCTTTAGTCATCAATGCACTCCCGATGCGGCACTGGCTGAATGCACGCTAGGACGGCTGGCGGTGCTGCTCGTGTTACTGGGCACAGCGGGATCGGCTAGCCATAACACTTCAATCGCTGCGACGGCAGGTCGATTGGGGTCGCCGATTTTTAAGCTATTGCGCGCGAGGGTGACGTGTTTGGTGGCTGGCGCGGCTTCAAAGCGATCGACCAACAGTAAGACGTCATTGAGTGATTTGGCTTCTAAATCCATTTTGATATCACGCTCAACGGTGGCGATTTCCAACCGACTAAAAGCGATGTTTTGTTCCCAAACGCGCTCTAATAGATCAAATGCTGGGGCATTACTCAGTAATTGATCACGGCGGATTTTTTCGACCTTGGCCGAAATCGGTGAGGCATTGAGTTCGGCTTTGACTTTGCTATCGCGCTGCTTGATCCGCAGTGCGATGTTGTCTTCTTGCAATTCGAGTTGATTTTTTTGCTCTTTGGTAACGTCAATTTGCGTCATCACCCACAGTACGGCGATCACGCCAAGCACGCACAGTAATAGACCCAGCCAAGGCGTTTGGGCGGGGCGTAAATGAAAATCCAGTTGCAGTTTTTTCATTGGCTGGCATCCCCTGTAATAAATAGCGGCTGCACGGCGCCGAGCCATTCAAAGTCAAAATCAGCTGATTTAATACTACGCAGCGTGAATTCAGATGAGGTGAGATAAATATGCTTGGGTAAAAACTGCTCGCTTAACACCGCCGCTTCGCGCACCAAGGCGGCCAGCGATAAGGTGTGATTTTCTGGGCTGTCATGGTCAAGCTGTATCGGCAAAGAGATAATCCCTTGCCAAGCTTGCTGGCGATAAAAGCCAATTAAGGCATGGCCAGTTTCCAGTATGACCAAGGCATGTTCTGAGTCTTTTAATTGCCGCTGATGTTGATTGACTGCCGTCGTGAATAAAGGCTCGATTTTACCGAGTTTCATTTTGCTGGCGCGGCATAGTTCCAGCAGCGTTTGGTATAGCCCTTCATCAAAAGCGGCGGCAATGCGTGGCTCGCCATATCCGCCTGGCGCAATGCGTATCCGCCACGATTCGCTACTGACGCCATAATTTTGGGCCAGCAATAAGCGGGCATAGCTTTCCCAATCGCGCTGGTAATTTAAACCGTCTTGCCAAGGTAAACACACATAGCGCACCCACGGCGAGCCTAAAATCAGGTCGATTTGATCGTATCCCAATCGGCCACGTGGCACTTGATTGAGCAACTCTTGAAAGCGATTGACCAGTAGGTCGGACGAAGGATCGAGGCTGGCACGCTGGCGTGCCAGTACGTTGCCACTCCAATGCCGACTGGCCATTCGAATGCGCTGTTTGCTAAACCATGCACAATGCTTAATCCACAAAGGTGACACGGTTGATTTCCTGTAGTGTGGTTTCGCCGCGGGCAACGGCGTTAAGGGCAATTTGGCGCATCGAAATAAAGCCATTGCTCAGGGCAATTTGTTTGAGCTCGACCGCTGGCGCGTGTTTGGCAATCGCTTGCTTGAGTTCATCATCCAGTCGCAACACTTCGGCAATGGCTTTACGGCCTAAATAACCGGTATTGCGGCAAGCGGGGCAGCCGCTACCTTTGCGAAAAGTCCAAGTATTCACTTGTTGGCGGGTTAAACCCGATGCGGCGAGTAATTCCAGCTCGGGTTGATCATCACCCACACAGTGCGAGCAGACTTTGCGAATTAAACGCTGCGCGACCACGCCAATCAGCGCATCGACAAAGCTATTGGGTTCAACACCCATATGAATAAAACGATCAATCACTGAGAACGCATTGTTGGCATGCACCGAGGTCAGTACCAAATGGCCGGTGAGCGCCGCTTGGACGGCAATATTGGCGGTTTCGCCATCACGAATCTCGCCGACTAAAATCTTGTCGGGGTCATGGCGCAAAATGGAGCGCAAGCCACGGGCAAAAGTAAGCCCTTTTTTATCATTCACTGGAATCTGCAATACGCCGGGTAGTTGATACTCAACCGGATCTTCAATGGTGATGATTTTTTCTTCGCCATGATTGATTTCAGAGAGTGTGGCATACAGCGTGGTCGATTTACCTGAACCGGTTGGCCCAGTCACCAGTAGCAAGCCATACGGCTCATGCGAAAGCGAGCGAATGGCGGCCATGGTTTGCGCTTCATGGCCTAGCGTTTCAAGGCGTAATGCTTTGAATGTATCGCCGCCGCCTTGTTTATCCAAAATACGCAACACGGCATCTTCGCCATGAATTGACGGCATGATCGACACGCGAAAATCCACATCGCGATGATTCACCTTGGCTTTAAAGCGTCCGTCTTGTGGCACGCGATGCTCAGAAATATCCAATTCGGCCAAGACTTTAATCCGCGAAATGATCTGCTCGGCCATTTCAGCACCGGTCACGCCGCCGGCATGCAGCAAAACACCGTCAATGCGGTATTTAATGGTCATGCCTTGTGGCGTGGTTTCCATATGGATATCGGACGCTTTGGCTTTAAGGGCGTCGTACAGTGTGGAGTTAACTAGTTTGACGACGGGTTTGGCGTCTTGCGATAGCGTCGTTAAGGTGATCTCGGTAATGTCTTCTTTATTACTTTCTTGGTTTTCACCGACCGCCATTTGATCCATCGCGCGGTGCGAGGTTTCATAGGTATTAAAGTACTGCTGCAAATCATCAAACAGCGCAAACGCCACGCGAAAAGCCACGCTGATTTTTTGCTGGGCCCAGTTGCGAACGACCGGGCTAAATGGGTCCGATAAAATGAGCACGTAGCCATGCTGCGGGATTTCAGCCAACAGGCACTGATGGGCAACGGCATCGCCAAAGGCGAGTAGATCATAGCGTGGCTTGAGTGCTTTAAGTTCTAGTGAGGTAATGGCTGGCAGGCCAAGGTAGCCGCTGACTGCAAGCAGATACGCCTCATTATTTAGGCCAAGTGATTGTTGCAATAGCAGCGGCAAGGGCTGATCGCCGCGAGTGGCTCGCAAATGCTGAATCAAATCGAGCGTAATCATTGCATATTCCCGGCCAACTCAAAAATCGGCATATAAAGCAAAAAGACAATGCCCCCAATCAGTATCCCAATCAGTAACATCAAAATCGGCTCGAACAAACGCGTAAACATTTCAATCGCCCGATCGAGTTCTTCATCACAAAATTGCGCCGCGCGCTCGATCATCGTGGCCAGCTCACCGCTTTGTTCACCAACGCGTAATAGACGTTCCGATACCGGCGTCGTCAGCTGGTATTTGGCGAGCGTATTGGACAGTTGCTGGCCTGATTTGATGTCGATAATCGCTTGTGACAGCGCAAAGCGCATGCTGTTTGGCAATAATTGTGCCGCCAATTCCAATGCCGCCACCAAATTCAATCCCCCCGAAAGCAAGAGCCCCACGGTGCGATAAAAGCGGGTTAACGCAAATAAGCGCCGATATTCTTCCAGTCGCGGTAGTTTCCAAAATAGGGTCAGCAACATCGTTTGCATGGCTTGCGTGCGAAATGCCATCACCATGGCGATCACGCCGGTGATGATGAGTAAAAACATCGCTTGGCCGTGCTGATGCACCAAGTCGCCCCACCACAGCATCATTTGCGCGGCGAAGGGCAGGTTTTTCATTGAGGCGTAAATTTGGCTAAATTTGGGAATCACATAAAACAGCAAAAACAGCATAATGCTGCCGCCTATGCCAATCACCACCATCGGGTAAATCAAGGAGGCGACGACCTTTTTTTTGACGGCGCTTAAGCGCGTTTCGTAGTGATGATAGCGTTTTAAGGCATCGGCTAAATGGCCGGTTTTTTCTGCCGATGCCACGCTGGCAATGTACAGCGGTGGGAATGAATTCGGCATTTGCGCCAGTACTTTGGATAACGGTAAGCCTTGGTATAAGCCTTCGATCATGCTGGTGAGTACAGTGCGGTTTTGGTCGTGGCTGCTTTTTTCTTTCAGCGTTTCCATCGCTTCAACCAGCGTTAAACCCGCTTCGAGCAGTGCAATCAGCTCTTGGGTGAAGAGTGAAACTTGAAATTCACTCTTGCCCAAAGACAGGCTGAAGGTGCGTTCAGCCTTAAAACTCACCAGTTGCAAACCTTGCTCTAACAGCCGTGCACGCAGGTCGTCTACGTTGGCGGCATCCAGCGTCATCTGGCGCAGTTGGCCTGCGCTGAGGGCTTTAACTTGATAACGCATGGTTTACCAGTAGCTGATATCAGCGTCTTCGCCGCTACCACCCGGTTTACCATCTAAGCCATAACTTTTTAATTCGTAGTCATGACCATTTTCACCCGGAATGGTGTAAATGTAAGGCTTGTCCCAAGGATCGTTGGGGGCATCCTTCATCAGGTAAGGGCCGCTCCATTTGCTTTCGTCAGCCGGTTTTTTAGTTAAGCTATTGAGGCCCAATTCAGTGCTTGGGTAGCGGCCGGTGTCGAGGCGATATTGATCCAATGCTCCGGCGATGGATTTCATTTGGCTGGCTGCGGTTTTGGTTTTGGCTTTGCCAACTTCACCAAACAGTTTGGGGCCGACATAGCCAGCCAGCAGCGCAATAATCAGAAGTACTACGAGTAATTCTAGTAGCGTGAAGCCATTTGTTTTATGTAAGAAATATTGCGTTTTCATCTTCAATCTCGGTTTAAGTTTTATCGTACGAGATGCGGTGGATTGATTCCCTGTAGAGCAACATGCTAAAGCTTAAAGGCCACTGGAGCAAGGGTTTTTATGGCGGGTGTGCGGGCGGCGAAGGCTTGTATTTGCTTGGTTTTCCGGATTTTTTGCATCATTTCATCACTCGTTCAATTTTTGTTTGTTTGGTGTAATTATTGTGGATTTGGCGATAAAAAAACCCCACTTAAACAGTGGGGCTCAATCTTTACAACTGTATTTTATTTGTTGATATGCGTCATCGCTTCAACCAGTTCACCGTTGGCGGTATCGCCATCGGCTTCCCAGCTAAAGATACCGCCTAGGCCCATTTTATTGGCATAGTCAGCTTTAAGTTTGATATCACGAGGCGTGTCGTAAGACCAGAAAGTTGAGCCATCAAAGCGATAGGTTTGTTGCGTTACTGGATGAATGTACTCAGTACCTGGTGCGTTTTTCAGTACTTTGTAGTCTTCAATACCAGCTTCATACGTGCCTTTGGCTGCGCCAGTTGCGGTTTGATATAGACCATTGTTGACGTTTTTCACGCCAGTCCAACCACGGCCATAAAATGGCACGCCAATGTGTAGTTTCGCCGCTGGTGTACCACGGGCAATCAGATCTTTCACTGCTGCGTCAGTGTAGTACTTGCTGACTTTGCCAGTTGCAGGATCAACCGTGTGAGGGCTGGCTGGATCTTGGTACAGGTTTGATTGGAAGTCGGTTGGACCTTGTGCATCCCAGGCGCCGTGATAGTCGTACGACATGATGTTGATCCAATCGAGGTATTTGCTGTATTCGGCTGGTTCTGTTGCGGCGATTTTCTCATCACCGGCCCCAATGGCGACGGTTAACAAGTATTTCTTGCCGGTGGTTTTGCTCAACGCATCCAATTGCTTGCGGAATTCTTGCATCAACAAGGTGTTGTTGTGCTTATCGGCTGGTGAAACAATGTTGGTGCCGAACCCTTGTACACCTGGGTATTCCCAGTCGATATCAATCCCGTCAAACACGCCTTCAGCAGAATTGACGGTTTTGCCTGTGGCTGGATCAACGTAAGAACCACCGGCATTTGAGCCTGAATCGAATGGAATATTACCTTTAATCCACACATCAATACACGAGCTGACTAGAGCTTGGCGTAGTTCTGGTGTTGCCGCAGCTGCAGAGAACCATTTCGACCAACTCCAGCCACCCAATGAAATTAAAGTTTTCAAGTTCGGGTTTTTAGCTTTAAGTTTTTTCAGCTGATTTAAATTGCCTTTAAGCGGACCGGCTTTGCCTTGGCGAGGATCATCCCATTGATCCCAACCGTATTTATCGGCAACGCCATCGACTGATTCACCGGCACCAAAGCCTTTTTGGTAAACCGCCCATGCATCACCACCATCTTGGTCGCCGGCTTCAGCTTTATTAACCGTGGCATCGCAAACGTATTTGCCGCCACGGTTGTAGACATTGCCGAATGAATAGTTCAAGAACGTCAACTTGGCCGCTTGACCACTGTCTTGCATGTTTTTGAGGTAGAACTGACGGCCGTAAATTGACCATTCTGCAAAATAAGTACCGACTTGTTTTGCACCCGTTGGTGGCACAGGTGTTGCAGACGCGGTTGGTGTAGCCGTTGGCGTTGCAGTTGGTGTAGCCGTTGGCGTTGCAGTTGGTGTCGCAGTTGGTGTTGCGGTTGGTGTTGCAGTTGGTGTTGCAGTTGCAGTTGGTGTTGCGGTTGCTGTCGCAGTTGGTGTTGGTGTTGGCGTGGTCGTGCCACATGCGCCCATGTCTTGCCAAACATCATTGCTGCCTGGTGCGTTGCCTTGAGTCCACCATTTGGCTTTGTAACTACGGTTGTTGTAGCTGACTAAGTTGCCACCGGTGTAAACAGCGCTTGAATTCCACTCTGCGCTAGTGCATGCGCCTGGTGCAGTGCTTGGCGTTGCTGTTGGGGCGGTTGTTGGTGCTGTGCTCGGTGATGTGGTGGGTGCAGTACCGGTTGCTTCCCAAGGACCCCATTGTTCTGTCCCCGGTACATTGCCTTGAGTCCACCATTTTGCTTTGTACGTGTTGCCGGAGTAAGTGACAACGGCGCCACCTGAATAGGCGGTTGCGCTATTCCATGCATCAGCAGCAAAGGCGCTGATTGAGACAAAGGCAATGGCTGCTGGGATTGCGGCTAAACGGAAGTTCATTTGATATTTCCTCTCATCCATCATTTGTTTGGTAAGAATTTCAATTGCACTGTGAGGTGCATGGTCTTCAAAACAGGGTTTGCGCCGAGCACACTACGAGTAGCCCCTGTTTGTTATTGGTTTTTTGGCTCGTACACTCGGTGCATTGTGGACGCTGGATTTTGTTTTGCTTAATACCAGTCATCGCACGTAATCTTTGCTGCGAATTGCATTTGCTTTCGCGGCTGTTACGTTTCGTAGCGCTAATTTCTCAAACTACATTTGTCTTGTCAACTCAGTGAATGGATTTAAAAACAGTTTAAATTCATAGTCTTAAATGTTGAGTAAGAAAAACAAAGGTGTTTGAAATGATTGGTGCTGCATATCATGACATGCTAATTATTGCGCTGCAATGTGGTGCGGAATGGGTTAGGCGAATGCCTTTGAAATATAAGGATAAATACCAATTGAATCGATTTTGCAGTGTTTTTTTTGCTTTTTTTTTGTGCGTCGGCCTCCGGCGAAAAAAAAGACGATCGCGTGATCGTCTTTTTTTAAATCTGTATACAAAAGCTGACATATTGCTCAGCTGTTGCTGATCTTTATGCGGCTAAACGCTCTGCAACCACATTCCAGTCAACCAGTTTCCAGAAACCTTCTAGGTAGTTTGGACGGCTGTTACGGTAATCGATGTAGTAAGCGTGTTCCCAAACGTCACAGGTCAACAGTGCTGTTTCGCCAGTAGTGAGTGGGGTGCCTGCTGCGCCAGTATTCAAAATATCGAGTGAACCGTCGGCTTTTTTAACTAACCAAGTCCAGCCTGAACCAAAGTTGCCGGCTGCTGATGCATTGAAGGCTTTTTTGAATTCATCCAATGAGCCCCATTTAGCGGCAATGGCATCGGCCAATGCGCCTGCAGGTGCACGATCTTCGCCAGTTGGGTTAGGTGCAAAGCCAAACCAAAAGAAAGTGTGGTTCCAAGTTTGTGCGGCGTTATTATATAAGCCACCTGCGGGTGCCGTTTTTACAATCTCTTCAAGCGACTTGTTTTCGTTGTCGGTGCCTTTGATGAGGTTGTTGAGATTGGTAATATAAGTTTGGTGATGTTTGCCATAGTGATAAGACAAAGTTTCAGCTGACATATATGGTGCTAAAGCATCTTGTGCGTAAGGCAGTGCAGGAAGTTGATGTTCCATGTGTTTCTCCAGTTGAGGGTGGTATTGACGATATGGCACTGTGGTGTGCTTTTTCAAGAGCTGTCTTTATTGTTTCTGCTCGCAAGGGCTCTATGTTATCTTTGAAACATAAAGTATGTACGGCTATGAGCTGATTTTTTTAGCTTGGGCGCAATTTAGGATTAAGTTTATGAGTATTTTGTCTTTGATTTTAGCGTTGCTGTTAGAGCAACTTCGGCCGATTAGCAGTCGTAATCCACTGTATTTGGGTTTTATTCGCACCGCCAATGGCATGGGGCGTAATCTCAATGCGGGTGAGTATCGCAATGGGGTATATGCCTGGCTGCTCGCTGTGGTGCCGCTGGTGGCGATTACTGCGGGTGGGTATTGGTTTTTGTTGCGTTATAACGTGTTCTTGGCGATTGCTTGGGATGTATTGATTTTATATTTTACGATGGGCTTTCGCCAGTTTAGCCATGCTTTCACCAAAATCTCCAAAGCATTGCAGGCCGATGATCTGAATACTGCGCGCAGTATGCTGGGAGATTGGACAGGACAATCGACCTCAGAGCTCAATGAAGATGAAGTGGCACGTTTGACGATTGAGCAAGGAGTGATTGATTCTTATCGCTATGTGTTTGGGACGATTTTTTGGTTTGTTGCTTTGGCGTGGATTGCCGGTCCTGCTGGTGCTGTGGCTTACCGCGCGGCGTGTTTATTGCAGCAAAAATGGGGTGGACACGGAGATGTGTTTGGCCGCTTTGCCGATGGTGTGATGGATATTTTGGATTTTATTCCGATTCGTTTGGCAGCGATTTCATTTGCCGTGGTGGGCAATTTTGAAGACGCGGTTTACTGCTGGCGCTCACAGGCGCAGCAATGGATGGATCAAGATTACGGTATTTTATTGGCCTCTGCCGCTGGCGCTTTGGGGGTTCGTTTGGGCGAAGCCTTGCATCAAGATCATACGGTGAAATATCGCCCCGAATTGGGTGTTGGCGAGTCGGCTAACCCTGATTATTTAAGCAGCGCGGTGGCGCTGGTGTGGCGTGCGGCGATTTTATGGTTGGCGGTGATTTTGTTATTTAGTATTTCTCAATGGGTGGCGTAAGCAATGGCTGAGATTCAACTGGGTGCAACGGCATGGCGAGTGAATAATATTTATTGTGTGGCGCGTAATTTTGTTGCTCATGCTAAAGAAATGGGCTCGGCGATCACTGAAGAGCCGATGGTATTTATTAAACCCAATTCAGCGGTGGTGCAGCCGGGGGCGGCGCTGGTGTTGCCGTCGTGGTCCAATGATGTGCATCACGAATTAGAGTTGGTGGTGTTAATTGGCCAAGGCGGCGCGCAGATTGCGAAGGCCGATGCGCTGGCGCATATTGCGGGCTATGGTTTGGGTTTGGATTTGACCGCACGCGATGTGCAGGCGCTGGCGAAAAAAAATGGCCAGCCATGGACTTTGGCCAAAGGCTTTGATGGCGCAGCGGTGTTGACGGACTTTGTCGCTGCGGACGGGATTGATCCGACGCAGCAGCAATTTACGCTGACGATTGACGGTGAGCTACGCCAGTCGGCCGATACGCGCTTAATGGCATTTGACGTCGCTACCTTGATTGCGTGGATTTCCAGTAAGTTTACTTTGCAGCCCGGCGATTTGATTTATACCGGCACCCCAGAAGGGGTGGGGCCGATTCGTTCAGGGCAAACGCTCAATCTGGCGTGGCTCAATCAGCTTGAGCAGTCTTTTACCGTCGCGTAATTTTCTAATTGAGCTTTCAAAAATAAAAAACCCGCGAAAGCGGGTTTTTTTATGGGTATATTAATCCAATCTTTTTTAGATATGGCTTGGATGGTAATACCCCATGGTTTGCTGGGGGTTGACTTGCTTCTCGCGTTGGTGTCGATGTTGATCCTAGTCGGCACTCGCAAGGCTGGCTAAGTCCCAGCGGGGCTTGACGGCAAAAGAGCCGGCAACTTGTCGCTCCTTAAGTCGTTGTGCGCCAGCATAAGCGATCATTGCGCCATTGTCGGTACACAATTCAAGCGGCGGATAAAAAACTGTAAAGCCGCGTTTGTGGGCGGCATCATCGAATGCGGCACGCAATTGTCGATTGGCACCCACGCCGCCGGCGATCACCAGACGCTTCATGCCGGTTTGTTTGAGCGCTTTGAGTGACTTTTTAACCAGCACTTCAACAATCGCTTCTTGGAAGGCCGCGCAAATATCGGCCCGAGTTACGTCATCCAGCGGCGATTGTTGGGTGACCAAATGAAGTACTGCAGTTTTTAAGCCAGAAAAACTCATATCTAAGTTCGGCGTATGCAGCATGGGCCGTGGCAAAGTAAAGCGAGTAGCGTCGCCGGTATCAGCCAGTTTAGATAGCGCTGGGCCGCCGGGATAACCTAAACCAATCAGCTTTGCTGATTTATCAAACGCTTCACCCGCCGCATCATCAACGGTTTCGCCGAGTAATTCATAGCGACCAACACCATGAACCGCCATCAACTGCGTGTGGCCACCGGATACTAATAAAGCAATAAAAGGAAACTCAGGCGCAGGGTCGGCCAAGCAAGGCGATAATAAGTGTCCTTCTAAGTGATGGACTGCAATCGTTGGCTTACCTAGCGCAAACGCCAGTGCATTGGCCACTGATGCGCCAACCAGTAAAGCGCCAGCAAGGCCGGGCCCTGCGGTGTAGGCAATGGCATCAATGTCAGCTAGCTGTTTGCCCGCTTGCGCCAAACAGCTTTCAGTTAAAGGCAGTACGCGGCGAATATGGTCGCGTGACGCTAATTCAGGCACCACGCCACCATACTCACTATGCATGGCGATTTGGGTGTGCAGTTGGTGGGCCAACAGGCCTGCTTCGGTGTCGTACAGCGCAACGCCAGTTTCGTCGCAAGAAGATTCAATGCCTAATACCAGCATGGCGCACTCATTATTTGATGATCAATCTGCTTATATTAACGGGCAAAGATGCAACACGAAAGGGGCTGATCTCTATTCCTTTTGACAATTCAGAATTTATACCGGATAATCGCACCCTTTCCCGATCTTTGGTCTTTAACGAGGCTAGAGTTTAAAAGTTTACTAGGATTCGACTAATGCCTTCCGTACGCGTTAAAGAAAACGAACCGTTCGAAGTAGCGATGCGCCGCTTCAAGCGTTCTGTTGAAAAGACTGGCCTCCTCACCGAACTTCGTGCACGCGAATTCTACGAGAAGCCAACTGCTGAACGTAAACGCAAGCTTGCTGCCGCTGTAAAGCGTCAACACAAGCGTCTGCGTAGCCAACAATTGCCAGCAAAACTCTACTAAGAGTCTAGTTAGTTGTTGTTTGTACTTAAGGTCGCCTAGGCGGCCTTTTGTTTTTTCTGCACTTAGCGTTGTCATTGCTAAGCGGTGTGAGTTGATTTTGACGATTTCAGTCACAATTTAGCTAAAGAATCACATAGCGTGTTGGTCGCGCGGCGTGAAGACATACAACGTTTTGTTATGACTGCATCAAATTAAGGACGTGTGATGACTTTAAAAGCCAGAATTACTGCTGATATGAAAACAGCAATGAAAGAAAAGCAAACAGATCGTCTGGGTGCTATTCGTTTATTGCTTGCTGCAATTAAGCAGCGTGAAGTGGATGAACGGATTGAGCTTGATGATGCCGCGATTACCGCCATCATCGACAAAATGCTCAAGCAGCGCAAAGACAGCATCACGCAATTTGAAGCTGCTGCGCGTCAAGATTTGGCAGATAAAGAAAAATTTGAAGTGGCGGTCTTGATTGAATATATGCCGCAACAACTCAGCGCTGAAGAAATTAGCGCCATTGTTGATGCCGCGATTGCTGCGCATGGTGCAACCGCTGCTGCGATGGGTAAAATCATGGCCGAAATTAAGCCTCAACTCGCCGGCCGTGCTGATATGGCTGAAGTGAGTAAACTCGTTAAAGCGCGGATGGCGTAATTGCTAGGAGCGTGCAAGTTTATTTTTTTGAAGGTGTGCTGAGTTTAAATGGCGCTTATTCCCGATGATTTTATTCAGGATTTATTGAACCGCGTTGATATTGTCGACGTGGTCGAGCGCTATGTGCCGCTAAAAAAGGCTGGCCAAAATTACATGGCCTGCTGTCCGTTTCATAAAGAAAAATCACCTTCTTTTACGGTTAGCCAAACTAAGCAGTTTTATCACTGCTTTGGTTGCGGAGTGCATGGATCGGCATTGACTTTCATTATGGAATTGCAGGCTTTAAGTTTTCCTGAGGCGGTTCGGCAATTGGCCGAATCAGTCGGTATGCAAGTGCCGGTTGAAGATCGGCCGCAATCGGCAGAACAAAAAAAAGTACCCGGTATTTATGATGTTTTGAAAGTTGCGTTTGATTTTTATCGAGCGCAACTCAAAACCGCCCCTGCGGCGATTGAGTATTTTAAGCGGCGTGGTGTTGAGGGTAAAACGGCGGCTAAGTTTGGCTTGGGGTATGCGCCTGGCGGTGATGATTGGCAGCCACTTAAGGCGGTATACCCTGATTATGATTGGAATGTCACTTTGGCTGAGGCAGGCTTGGTGATTGATAAAGAAGAATCAAAGCGTCGCTACGATCGTTTTCGCGAGCGCGTGATGTTTCCAATTATGAATCAACGCAGTCAGATCATCGGTTTTGGTGGCCGGGTGATGGGGCAGGGCGAGCCTAAGTATTTGAATTCACCTGAGACGCCGGTATTTAGTAAGGGCCGAGAGTTGTATGGCTTGCCGCAGGCGCGCACCGCCATTCGTGATCGCAACCGAGCCTTGGTTGCCGAAGGCTATATGGATGTGGTGATGCTGCATCAGCATGGTATTGAGTACGCTGTTGCATCGCTAGGGACCGCCTGTACGCCTGAGCACATTCGTAAATTGCTTAAATTGGCCGATGAGGTGGTGTTTGGCTTTGATGGCGACAAGGCGGGCATCAAGGCTGCATGGCGAGCGCTAGAAAATAGCCTGCCCGAAGTTAAAGACGGCAAAGAGCTAAAATTTTTGTTTTTGCCCGCCGAGCATGATCCGGATTCCTACGTGCAGGAATTTGGCTCTGCTGCGTTTGAGTCGTTGATTGATGAGGCTGCATTGCCTTTGTCGCAATACTTATTAAAAGAATTGTCGGCACAGGTTGATCTGACGATGGAAGAAGGGCGGGCGCGTTTAGTACATATTGCACGTCCCCATCTTGATCAATTGATACAAGCCCCCATATTAAAGTTAATGCTCGGTAAACGGTTGGCAGAAATGTGCCAATTATCCAGTGCCGAATTTGCATCGTTGACTGTCGCTCCGTCGGTGGATGTACCGGTTTTTCCGGAAGTATCGGCAGACGCCGCGTTTGATTCTGCGCCAGTCTATGCTGCGTGGCAGAGTCAAGGTCAAGTAAAGCGGCCTTGGCAGCCTCGTTCCAATAGCGGTTTTAAGCGTGGAGCACGTGGTAAGTCTTGGCGAGCAGAAGAAGATCGACCGCGTTTAAAGCCAGCAGGCAAGCATGATCCATTGTTACGTGTTTTGCAGTTGGTTTTATTCCGTCCATCGATTTTACAAGGGCAGGATGAGTGTGAATTGGCTTGGCCTAATGAGGGATTGAGTGGTTTAGTGCGCTGTGTATTGATGCGCGCTCGATTAGATGTCGAACTTTTAGGCACTGAATTGGTCGAACGTTGTCAAGATCTACCGGGGTATGAGCGATTAATTCCGATAGTGAATGAATCACATCATTTATTTGATAAGTTTGACCAAGACGAATTGCTCATCGAAATTTCTAACTCATTGCTGGCCGCGACGCAAAAGTTTTCGCTAGGGTCTACACTGAGTCGGAAAGAAGAGCTCGATGCACTCTCGGCCAGTCGCGGTTTGACTGATGAAGAATCGCAAGAATACTTGACGCTTTTGTTGCGTCGCTAGCTAAGTGAAGGGGTCAAATGGGCTCTTCACTTCCGATGTCGGGGACAAAACCCTTCGATGTCTGGTATAATTCTCGGTTTTGCTAGACACCCAAGCAGAGTCATGGCAGCAGATCAAAAACTAAATAAAGATAATCTTGAATTAAACGGCGGCAAACAGGCTGAGGAAAAACTCGACCCTGAAGAACGCAAAGCCAAATTTAAGACGCTAATCGTCCTCGGTAAAGAGCGTGGTTATCTCACGTACGCCGAGATTAACGATCACCTCCCAGAAGACATGTTGGATGCCGAGCAAATCGAAGGCATTATCAGCATGATCTCCAATATGGGGATCCAAGTCTACGACGAAGCTCCCGATGCTGAAGATCTGTTGATGTCCGATGCGCCTGCCCGTGTGGCAGACGAAGACGCTGCAGAAGAAGCTGAAGCTGCGCTGTCATCGGTCGATGCTGATTTTGGCCGCACAACTGATCCTGTTCGTATGTATATGCGCGAAATGGGTACCGTTGAGCTCTTGACGCGTGAAGGCGAAATTGAAATCGCCAAACGCATCGAAGACGGCTTAAAGCACATGATCACCGCCATTTCGGCATGTCCAACGACGATTGCTCAAATCATTGATTTGGTCGAGCGTGGTTTGAATGATGAAATTCGGATTGATGATGTCATCGACGGCTTTATCGATCCAAACGCGGTTGAAGAAGAAGAGGCGACGCTCGATTTACCTGATCCTGATGCGGTGCTCGAAGAGAGTGAAGCTGATGACGAGGAAGAGGCGGAAGATGATGGCGGTGCCGCTGCCGCCAGTGCCAATCTAGAGCTACTCAAAACACAGGCACGTGAACATTTTGAAGTGATTAACGATCTTTATGGTCGAATGCTTGAGGCATTAATTGATCATGGCACATCATCAGCAACTTATATCTTGCTGCAGCAATCGATTGCGATTGAGTTTCAGAAGATTCGTTTTTCTGCTCGTCAGGTCGAATCGCTATGTGATGTATTGCGTGGAATGGTCGATGATATTCGCACGCATGAACGCCAAATCATGGATTTATGTACGCGCCGCGTGGGCATGCCGCGTGATTACTTCATTAAGAATTTCCCAGGTCGCGAAACTGACTTGACATGGGTGCCAGAAGAAATCGCGGCAGAAAAAAATTACTCCGGCATCATGTTCCGTTATAAACACGCGATCATGGAGCAACAGCAAAAACTCAACGAGCTGCAAGAATCGGCACGTTTGAGTATTCGTGAGTTGAAAGAAATCAGTCGTCACATGTCGACCGGTGAAGCCAAGGCCAAACGCGCTAAGCGCGAAATGATCGAAGCCAACTTGCGTTTGGTGATTTCGATCGCCAAAAAATACACCAACCGTGGTTTGCAATTCCTTGATTTAATTCAGGAAGGTAATATCGGCTTGATGAAAGCCGTGGATAAATTCGAATATCGTCGCGGTTACAAATTCTCGACGTATGCTACGTGGTGGATTCGTCAGGCGATTACTCGCTCGATTGCTGATCAAGCGCGTACGATTCGTATTCCGGTACATATGATCGAAACGATCAATAAAATGAACCGTATTCAGCGTCAAATTTTGCAAGAAACAGGTAACGAAGCAACACCTGAAGAATTAGCTGAACGCATGGAAATGCCGGAAGACAAAATTCGAAAAATCCTTAAAATCGCCAAAGAGCCGATTTCAATGGAAACACCAATCGGTGACGATGATGATTCGCACCTTGGTGATTTTATTGAAGACGCTAATAATATGGCGCCTGCTGATGCTGCTGTTTATGCCGGTCTACGTGAAGCAACCAAAGAAGTGCTTGATACGTTAACGCCACGTGAAGCCAAGGTGCTACGCATGCGTTTTGGTATTGATATGAGCACCGACCATACGCTTGAAGAAGTGGGTAAACAGTTTGATGTAACGCGTGAGCGGATTCGTCAAATTGAAGCCAAGGCTCTACGTAAGCTGCGCCATCCAACTCGTTCAGAAAGATTGAAGAGTTTTATTGAAAATAACGCCAGCGAACAGTAGAATAGCAATCCTTTCGGGCCTTTAGCTCAGTTGGTTAGAGCAGAGGACTCATAATCCTTTGGTCCACGGTTCAAGTCCGTGAAGGCCCACCAGTAAAATCAAGGACTTAGCAGAAATGCTAGGTCCTTTTTTTTGTCTAAAACTTCTTATGTAACCCATATGTAACCAGAATTTGAAAGTGTAGAGGATAAATGTTCGCAGTTTTCTAGCTACTATTGGGCTTTAGTGTGGCCTGTGGCTGTTAAATATCTAGATTACCTCAACATAGCTATGAAATTTTTGGTAGCTTGAATAAAAGTAAGCTATGGCTTGTCTGGTTCTGGGGGGATGGGGCGGTTATTTGAAATGGCTCGCTGTGTGACGCACTTATTGAGTCTGCTGAGTCGTGTTATTGCTTCTGGTTTTGTGTCGATGTTGACTGGCTACTAGAGTGGCGGGAATGTACGTGGAGTACGGCCTAAGCGCCATCATAAGGATACATCATTGTTGTGCACGTTCTGCATGGCCTTGGCGATATGCTTAGTGTGAATTATTGGGAGGGGCGCAAATGGGGGCGTTTCAAGCAGACTACATGGTTCAACATTGCGTTGAGCCGTTTTGGTTGCATCGTAGGTATTAAATGTTGACTCTATTACTGCCCGCCGACGCTATGAGTATTTTTTAACGGGTAGCTTGAATGAAATACTGTAATTTAATTTGATTGTTGTATTTATGCATAAGTAGGTCTGTCAAGCTTAGCTTAAATGTTATTGAGCTAAGTATTTGATTTGTATAGATGTAGAGTCAATAACATGCAAATTATCTGTAGCGTGCGTAGCTATTTATGTGAATGTATATAGATTGATGTTTATATTTTGTTGTGGTTGGCGATACACTGGTTTTACATTTTAGATTATCAAAATTTTATTGATAGTTTTTTTATGTGGTTTAGTTGTTAAGTACGATTAAAAGAATTGTTTAACCAAGTCAAAGCGAATTTTATGACGCAGCTTTTTCAACAGAGCAATATCCAACTCAAGAGCGTATTTAACGTTCAAGGATGTTCTGTGGCTGCCGTTTTCAAATTGCTCATTATTGCTCGGCTAGCTATTTTCTTTTTTTCTTGCGGTTCTAAAAGTGTTGTCTATTTTCTTTTCTCATTGATGAGATTAAGAAAGAGATGGGCCTCGACTAGGAAGTGAATCTCCTAGGAATGAAGCTTTCTAATGCATGAATCTTGGGAATCCTCCTGTATTTAGATTTGATGCATTAAAGGCAAAAGAGGTTGTACATGGAACTGACTTGGAAAGAAGAGGGAAAGTGGCGAATATTACATAGCATTAATGGCGTCTCAAAGAACTTCAAGGGTACTCCCTCTAACTTCATTCTTCTTTCCTGTCGGTTAAATTTTACGATAGGAGTTAGTTGTTATGGCACGTTTAAATTTACATAGTTCTGAGACTGCACAGTTAGCTAATGTTTTAAATTCTAATAACCATGTTAATGTTTCTTTGATGTTAAATATGGGTGTTGAAAATGAAATTACTCCATCGACCTTTTTAATTAACGGCCGTAGAGTTGTTCCTGTTCGAGGTATTTTCTTTTTTACAGGAAATGAGATTTATTTGGATTTTATTCCATATTTGTTTGCTGGTTGTCCTAAGGCCGGTTTAAATCCGGTCATAAAGGCATTTTCAATTCAGAAAGATACAATTATCCCTGTATCCAAGAGCGTGTGGTCTGATATTTTTTATCGCCATAAAACGCTTACTGAAAAATTTAAAAAAGAGGCACGTACATATTCCGAATGGCAAGCTGATGCGTTAATTGAATTGCCACCTGTTTATGTATGGGCTGATGAACTTGAATTAGCGTTGAGTAAAATATATGAAAGCTCAGAGTGGCAGCAATTACGAGCAGAAAAATGCCCTGAGTATGCTGGAGAGCATGCTGATGAGTCTTGTATGGAAATTAATTATGAACAATACCTTCATCCAAAGATTGCAAAAATTGTATTGGAAGGTGTTGCTCATGCAATCTCATGCTTCTCAAATGTAGTTGATGAATTTACGCCAGTGGAAAATTGCGATTTGAATGCAAGACCGTTAGGGCGTCAGATTGCACAAGAAAATGAAATAAAAAATACGTTAAATAAGCTTGCCATTGACTTGCTAGCTCTACCTCCAAATCAAGCAGGTAAAGCTGGTGTAAAAAGTGAAGTGCGAAAGGCCGTGGGGAATGCAGAAATTTGGACTGGAGAAACAGTCTTTGATAAGGCTTGGGAGCGACTCTTGCAGTCTAAAGAGATTCAATACCGTTGTTGAGATAGTTACAGTTAGAACTAGGGGGTCCCCCATGCTGGGGGTGAGGGGACCCTAGCGGGGGAGGATAGTTGGGCTAATTAAATACGTTCCGTACCGTGTAAACGGGTTGATTCGGAGTATGAAATGGCTCAAATTGTTATCCCTACGGCTCTCGCCGAAATTGCGCAAAACCGCGACCACATTAACACCGCTGAATTTGGCCATGCTGTTGACCGCGCCAATCAGACTATCCGCAAAAACTACTGCTTAACGGGGCATTGCTTCGGCATTCGTCCGGTGAAGGTCGGTGGCCGTTTGCTGTGGCCTGTGGCGGATATTGCCAAATTATTGAACGGAGGGCTCTAAAGTGTTGAGCCACCCTATTCAATATCAAACTGACAATACAGGTGCGGTAACCGATGTTGTTACACAAGCCCAGGGATGTTTCCAGGCTGATTTCTTTGAGTCTGATGCCCCTGTGGGGCGTTTTTTGGGGACGACTAATCAACGCGAACTTCGCGTAATAGACGCGCTGTTGGTCGGACCTTTGATGCGTGAAGATTTGGACTCTATTGCACGCGCGTCGAATGGGCCTGCACTAATTCAAGCCCTACGTGAGAAGGGATTGGAGTTACCTTGCATTCGCATAAGCAGGCGTGACTTTGATGGCCGCGTTTGCCGACCTGGGCAGTACCGATTGAGTGGCAATGACCGAAAGTTGCTGTTGGCATTTAAATCGAAGGTGCAATCATGATTACCGCTATTGAACGGGTCTTTACGCCTGAATCCGTGCAGCGGGATGGTATGCCGTTATATCCATTGCTGACTGCAGCAGACCTAGCCAAGCAGCCACCGCTAAGTTGGTTGGTGCATGATATTTTTCCGCGCACGGGTCTCGCATGCGTGTTTGGTGTGTCGGGTTGCGGTAAAACGTTTGTGGTTCTGGATTTGATTGCAACGATTGCCAGTGGTCGTGATTGGTTTGGCCATAAAACGGTGAAATGCCCCATCGTTTATGTGGGTCTGGAGGGCCAGCATGGTATTAAGCAGCGCGTTCAGGCGATGCAAACCGTGAATGAGGAATCGCTGGATGGCGTACATTTTATGACAGAGCCGTTTTCGCTACTGGAGGAGCGTGATATGGAGGCACTCATCTTTTCGCTTCAGTCGGCTGGGGTCATGAATGGTTTGCTGGTGATTGATACATTGAATCGTGCGTCACCCAATTCCGATGAAAATAGCAGCCGTGATATGGGGCGAATTTTGGAGTCGGTACAGCGCTTGCAAGCAGCCATTGGTGGTTTAGTGCTGCTCGTGCACCACACGGGAAAAGATGGCTCAAAAGGCATGCGTGGTCATTCATCCTTGCATGCTGCTTTAGATTCAGCGCTTGAAGTGAAGTGCGAAAGCAAAGGCGCGCGAAGCTTGAAAGTCGCTAAATCGAAAGATGGTCGTGATGGCGATGTGCATTCGTTCTCACTTAAAGTTGTTGAGCTGGGGTTTGACGACGATGACGATAGCGTTCGTACCAGTTGTGTCGTCGTTCCGCAAACCTTGGTACGCCCAGAAAAGGTAACTGTGCCTACTTCTAAGGCACCGTTGCCAATAGGGGCGAATCAGGAGGTGGCATACAGGGTGATTAAAGCCATGCTAAGCGATTTATCAAATGGTTCGGGTGATAGCGCTGTCGCTCGAATTCCTTGGCAAGCTGCAATTTCAGCGGTGGCGGAAAAGTTAGTTGTTTTGCCCAAAGTGAAGTTGCAGCGCGCCAACGAAGCCATTACAGCCATGATTAAACGCGGTGTTTTATTGCGCGATGCTGAATTTATTGCCTTGCCAGAGGGTTACGAATCGCACGAACTTCACGAAAAATAGGCGAAATTCGTGTAATTCGTGAGTGTTTAGCTTTCACGGACTTCACGAACCAACTGCTCCCCCTTAATAGGGAGCAAGTAGTTCGTGAGTGCGTGGCTCTGCGTAAATGTAAACACACTGCTGGTATTGAAAAACAAAAAAACCAACACGTAGGATTGCGGGGCTTTTTCCGCAATTCTGCCCTAGCGGCGAGCGCGGAGTTTGAGGCGGAGCCTCAAGGTCTTGCTGTTGGTTTTTTGTTCTCTTGCCTTTTGATGGCCGAAAACTAGCATCGATGAATTACTATCATGACGTCAAGTTATTGATTCGAAGTCGGATTGAGGGTGGCCAATGGACCATCCTTGCGCCTTAAAATCTCATTTGCGCAAACGAACTATTAATTGAACAACAATTGAACAGGGAGTTGAACATGGCACGCATTTGGACTGATGAACAAAAGCAGCACCAGCGTGAGTTGATTCAACGTATTCAACCTTGGCTCAAGTCGACGGGCCCTATTACGGCAGAAGGTAAGGCCGTTGCTAGCCAGAATGCGACGGTGCATGGGTTTTGCAGTGAGCGAGTGCGGGGGCGCTTGCGGAATGCCATGCGGACGATGAAACAGGTAAAGCGTGAAATCAAGTTGAACGGTCTTGAGTTTTAATCGCCGTCTTTGTGGATGAGGCTTTATCTGGCTTAGTGCCGCTAACTACCGGATTAGCTGACTGAGCATGAGTCTGATGTAAAACCGTATTGCACTGAGGTGAGTGCGGTGCGGGTAGAGCTGTTTACGCCTGCAATACCCTTGCCATAACAGTGATGGCCAATTGTCGGTTTGGGGTCGCCAACTATTGAGCGCGTGCGACAAATTTGGTGCTGAGCTATTCGGTGTATTGGGGCTGTTTAGCGCGAAGTAATGTAATTCGGCTAATTCCATTTGCTCGGAATAGCTGCATCGTTCCCAAATTTTCTGCCACGTTTCTAGGCGACTGGATTTTTCATTGGGCATTTTCAAATCCCAGTGGGTGCGTGCTGTAAAAATAGCCAGACTTTAGGCGACTCGCAATGCCATCCATTGATGATAAAGCCATTCGGTGTGTTTGGCAGTAAGGGGCAATTTCATCCCCATGTTAATGCGTATTGTTTTAGCGTGAACTTTGTTTGCCGATGCTATTTGCATCATTGCGCAAGTATGTTTGTTATATCCCCACCATTTCAATCCTAGCTATTGTCTCACCTGCGTTGCGCTGTCAAACTCGCGGGCTATATTTGCAACTTAGGCTGTGCCCCGTGAATACCACATTACAAGACCTTGAAAACCGTCTCTGGTCCGCTGCTGACCAACTTTGGGCGATGACCGACCTGAAGCCTTCCGAATTTTCAACGCCTGTCTTGGGCCTGCTATTTTTGCGTTATGCCGAAACCAAATTTGCCGCCGCCGAAGCGCGCTTTGCGGCTGACGGTCTGAGCGCTGCCGAACTCGATAAAACAGATTTTCAAGCCGATGGTGTGCTGTACCTCACGGGCATTGCGCGCTTTAGTTATTTGGTGAATTTGCCCGAAGCCGAAAACCTTGGCCTCGCCGTTAATATGGCGATGGCAGCGGTCGAGCTAGAGAACGAAGAATTACGTGGCGTGCTGCCGCGTAGCTACACGCGCCTAGACAATGGCGTGATTCAAGAGCTATTGCGCTTGCTTGCGCCGATTAAGATTGAAGGCGATGCGTTTGGTCGCGTTTACGAGTATTTCCTCGGCAATTTTGCGATGAAAGAAGGCCAAAAGGGCGGCGTGTTTTACACCCCGACCAGTATTGTTAAATTGATTGTTGAAATCCTTCAGCCCTACCACGGGCGCATTTACGACCCGGCTTGCGGTTCGGGCGGTATGTTTGTGCAAAGCGCGGAATTTGTGAATCAACACAATAAACGCGCGGCTGATGAACTCACGGTATTTGGCACCGAGAAATCCGCCGATACCGTCAAACTCGGCAAAATGAATCTAGCCGTGCATGGTTTGTCGGGCGACATTCGCGTGGCCAATAGCTTTTTTGAAGACCCGCACGAATCACTGGGCAAGTTTGACTTTGTCATGGCCAATCCGCCGTTTAACGTCAGCGGCGTGGATAAAGACCGCATCAAGGGTGACCCGCGCTTGCCGTTTGGCTTGCCGAGTACCGACAACGCCAATTACCTGTGGATTCAATACTTCTACAGCACGCTGAACGATACGGGCCGTGCAGGTTTCGTCATGGCCAATTCAGCCGGGGACGCACGCGGTAGCGAGCTGGAAATCCGCAAGCAAATGCTGCAAAGCGGTGCGGTTGATGCCGTGGTCAGTGTTGGCTCGAACTTCTTCTACACCGTCACATTGCCGTGTACCTTGTGGTTCTTTGATAAGGCCAAGCGCAGCACCGACCGTAAAGATAAAGTGCTGTTCATCGACGCGCGCCACCTCTACCGCCAAGTCAGCCGCTCTGTGCGCGACTTCACGCCAATGCAAACCGAATTCCTCGCCAATATTGCCCGCCTGTATCGCGGCGAAGCGGTCGAGAACCATCATGACAGCGCTGAACTTATCGCGCAGCATTTCCCCGCTGGCGTGTACGCCGACGCGGCAGGGCTATGCAAAGTGGCAACGCTGGCCGACATCGAAGCGCAAGGCTGGAGCTTGAATCCTGGGCGCTATGTTGGCGTGGCCGATGCGGCGGCGGATGATTTTGTTTTTGCGGAGCGGTTGGAAGAGCTGTATGAAGAATTGGAGCTTTTGAATTCAGAAGCCGATGAATTGCAGGCATTGGTAGCAAGAAACTGCATTGCATTGCTTGAGCAGGGCTAATTTAATGATTGCATTTCCATTGTCAAAACTGAAGGATTTACCAATTTCTATCATTGATGGTGATAGGTCTGCGAAATACCCAAAAAGAGAGGAGTTTCTCGATTCAGGCGTACCATTTCTTAGCTCTACAAATATATTGCCGTCGGGCCGTTTTGATTTTCAGAACATGAATTACATTTCGGAGCAGAAGTTTGCTTCAATAAAAAAGGGGCGTGTTCAAGGTCTTGATGTCGTCATGACTACTAGAGGGTCTTCTGTCGGCAAGGTCGCTTGTATTCCGAGTAATTTTCGTGGACTTATCAATGCGCAAATGTTGATTCTTCGCGCAGATAATCATCAGTTTTCGAGTAAATACTTGTTTTATTGGTTGCTTGGTAGTGATGGGCAAAAAATACTCAAGAATTTTTCCTCCGGTTCTGCTCAGCCACAAATTCCTATTAGGGACTTGCAGGAAATTGAGCTGCCAGTACCATCTTTTGATATTCAATGTCGTATCGCAACCATCCTCTCCGCCTACGACGACCTGATTGAGAACAACACGCGGCGGATTGCGGTGTTGGAGGAAATGGCTCGGCGGATTTATGAAGAATGGTTCGTCCACTTCCGCTATCCCGGTCATGAGCAAGCCCAAAAAGTAGAAACCGAACTAGGCTTGGTGCCGAAAGGGTGGAGTATTAGCACTATTGGAGAGTGTTGTACTCGCATACAATCTGGTGGTACGCCTTCACGTAAAAATTTAGACTATTGGTCTGATGGCACAGTTGATTGGTATAAAACACAGGAGTTGAAAAACTGCTTCTTGTTCGATGCTGATGAGCGTATTTGTGAATCGGCCGTACACGCAAAGAAAGCTAAGATTTTCCCTGCCGGTACGATATTGCTCGCAATTTATGGAGCAACAATTGGGCGACTTGGTGTGACCACTCGACGCGCAAGTTGTAATCAAGCTGCTTTGGGTTTTGAGCCCGATGAACAACGTATAAAAAAATGGTTTTTATACTCTCTGTTGTCTTCCCGTTATCAAGAGTTTAACGATAAGGCTCAAGGTGCGGCGCAACAAAATATGAGTAAAGAGCGTGTCGCGGCGACAAAATTTGTGTTGTCACCGAATGATATTCAATCGAAGTTTGATGTCGCTGTTGCACCAATGTTTGAGCTAATTAGGACCTTGCAGCAAAAAAATGCCAACCTCCGCCAAACCCGCGACCTACTCTTGCCGCGCCTGATTTCAGGCGAGTTGGATGTTTCGACGCTGGTGCTGCCAGAGTAATCTGCATGGGTATTGTGGTATATCGCATATTTATAAATGGCTATAGCAACATACCTTGAATCTATAAGAAAAGACGCATTGATGCGCTAAGGGTTTGATGGCGAGTGTATTACTAGAGTGTGGTCAGTGCGGTAAGGCCAATAAGGTAGAAACCCAGTTTCAGATTAGCTGCGGTTGCTGCAAAGCGCCGCTGGATACCCAGGCGTTTCGCCCCTACACCGCGTTGCTGGAGTCGCAACAGCGAACTCATCAAAGTGATGAGCGACAGTCGACGACAGTAGAGATTAAAAGCGGCGTGAGCAAAGCGACGACGCTGGTGGTGGCAACGCTGACAGCAGTGGGTGGCTTTTTCTTGGCAGAGTATGTGTCGCAGCGTGCGGCCATTTCTCCGATGGAGTACCGCAATTTAGAGGCGTGTATTTTGGGTTTGGAGCCTGCAAGTCACGAACTATATCAACGGAAAGTGTCTGCTTGTACCTGCGCTTTTAATCAAGCGCGTGAGGTCCTGGCCGCGAGTCCAGGGCAAAACTTTGTGGTGACGTTTAATCAATATCTACCAGCTTGTGCAGCGGCGACGAAACAATATTGAAGACCAGGGTGATGAGCCCTGGTATTTTTTTTATTCAGCTTGGGTGTCGCCAGATTCTAGGCGTTCTTCATAATCATCTGGACGGCCATCAAAATCCCGAGACTCCCAATAGGCGTCGTTATTTGGATTGAGCTGATTGCTGTGGTTGTCATCATTGGCTTTATTGCTCATGGTCTAGCTCCTTATTTTTTTTGGGGGGATGCGTTGTCACGCATGCCTCCTGAAATTGCGCCTGGCACTTTACTTGGCCAATTTGCTGGGCGAGGGGCTGCGGGCTTAGGGGCTGAATTGCCTGTTTTTTTTGATGTGCTCATGGTGGTATCCATTGAAATGCTGGATGACGTTATCCAGTGATGGCGATAATACGGAGTGGTACTGTGACAGTGCGTGACAGCGAGCAGGTGATTTCCCAGTGGCCGCAATTAAGCGTCATCATTGATGAATGCGGCGGTGCGGCGGCTTTTTTGCGTGGCATCGAAGGCGATGCGCTGGATGAGTTGCTGGAAGACATCTACGGCGAGGCGGAAGAGGCAGATGAAGCCCGCAATAAACTCAATCAGCGGATAAGACAATGTTTAAGCCGTTATCAGCGTGGCCAGAATTTGCAGGGTAATTCGCTGGATTTAGGGCGGCAATTATTGGAAATCTGGCTGAAGAAATATCCTAGCGCAATACGTTATACCGAATATGAAGAGCTTAGGCAGATGCGAGCTATTTCACATGAGCTTGAGCGGCTGCTTGCTGGCGAAGCCTAGCGCGTTGAATGCTAGCTTGTAAGATTGATGCGAATTGGGTAGTCTTTCGACAATGTTCAGATTAAAAATAAGATAATTCAGCAAAATTTGGTTTTATTTAGCTTACTTTTTTATCCTATTTTCTGGGCATATTGAATGGTAGGTCTTTGATAAGGCTACTGTTTGTCGTTGGATAAATAGGATAAATCCTTTGCCCTACAACATCGAAAAACCAATCCCACATTCCGCGCGTGAAGTGTCTGCTGGCTATGGCGAGCTGAATTTAGTTGAAGCGCCTGCGATTGAATTACTCAAAACTTTGGGCTGGCAGCATGCGGATTTGTTCAAAGAAAAAATAGGGCGTTTGGGCACGGAAGGGCGCGAGAGCGAAAGCCAAGTCATTTTGCCGAATCGCTTGCGGGCGGCGTTGCAGCGGCTTAACCCTGGCTTGTCGCCATTGGCGTATGAGCTGGCGTTTGATGTATTAAATACCGACCGTTCCCGTGAGTCGGCGGTGGTGGCGAATCAAGCGATTTATGCCTTATTGCGCGACGGCGTTAAAGTCACCGTTCCTGATGCGGATGGTATGCCCAGCTTTGAAACGCTGGTGCTGGTGGATTGGAAAACCCCCGAGAATAATGAGTATTTTCTGGCGACCCAGCTTTGGGTGGCGGGAGATATGTATCGCCGTCGCTGCGATGGCGTAGGCTTTATCAATGGCTTGCCGTTGGTGTTTTTGGAATTTAAAGCACCGCGCGTTCACCTTAAAGCGGCCTTTGACGAAAACCTGCGTGATTACCGTGGGCAAAGCATTCCGCAACTGTTTCACTTCAATGCGTTTATCTTGTTATCCAATGGCCGCGAAACCAAGGTCGGCACACTTACGTCGATGTGGGAGCACTTTGCCGAATGGAAGCGGATTTCGACCGAAGAAGAGCCCGCCAAGGTATCGCTAGAAACTGCACTGCGCGGCATGCTGCTGCCCGAGCGATTACTCGACCTGATTGAAAACTACACTCTGTTTGAACTGGTTCGCGGTGGGCTGGTGAAGAAGGTCGCCAAAAATCACCAATTCCTTGGTGTGAACAAAGCCATTGAGGAAGTGGGCAAGCTGAACGAAAACCAAGGCAAGTTGGGCGTGTTCTGGCATACCCAAGGCAGTGGTAAAAGTTTGTCGATGGTGTTCTTTACGCAGAAAATCTTGCGTAAGCGTCCTGGCGCGTGGACTTTTGTGATTGTGACGGACCGCGAAGAGCTCGATACGCAAATCTATAAAACCTTTGCCAATACAGGTAGCGTAGGGGCTGAGGTGCAAGCCACTAGCGCGGCACACCTCAAAGAATTGTTGGCAGGTAATCAGCGCTATGTGTTCACGCTGATTCAAAAATTTCGCAGTGAAGACGGCGCAGAATATCCGCTACTGTCGAACCGCTCTGACATTATTGTGATTACCGATGAAGCGCACCGTAGTGAGTACGGCACGTTTGCAATGAATATGCGTAAAGCGCTGCCGAATGCGGCGTTTATTGGTTTTACCGGAACGCCATTGATTGCGGGCGAAGATGAAAAAACCCGCGCTGTGTTTGGTGATTATGTTTCGGTCTATAACTTCGCCCAAGCGATTCAAGACGGCGCAACGGTGCCGCTGTATTACGAGAACCGCATCCCCGCTTTGCAACTGACTAACGAAGATTTGAATGCCGATTTGGCGAGTATTTTGGAAAACGCCGAGCTGGACGACGAGCAAGAGCAAAAACTAGAGCGCGAATTTGGCCGCCAATATCACCTGATTACCCGCAACGACCGACTTGAAACCATCGCCGCCGACATCGTTGAGCATTTCACGGGGCGTGGGTATCGCGGCAAAGCGATGATGGTGTGTATCGACAAGGCAACCGCCATTCGCATGTACGATAAGGTGCAAGCGCATTGGCAAGCGACGCTGACGCGCTTACAGGCCGAGCTGAAGTTAAGTACGGGTGAGCATGCACTTGCCTTGCAAGAGCGCATCGCGCTGATGCTTGATACCGATATGGCCGTGGTGGTGTCGCAAGGCCAAAACGAAGTGGCCGACCTGAAAGAGAAAGGCTTGGATATTGAGCCACATCGCCGCCGCATGATGCAGGGTGACTTGGAAGAAGAATTCAAAAGCCCGACGACCAAGTTAAAACTGGTATTCGTTTGCGCGATGTGGATTACAGGCTTTGACGTACCGACTTGCTCGACGCTGTATCTGGATAAGCCGATGAAGGCGCACACCTTGATGCAGGCCATCGCCCGCGCTAATCGGGTGTCTGAAGGCAAAACCAGCGGCATGATTGTCGATTACGTCGGGATTTTCCGTCACCTAAAAGATGCGCTTTCTATTTATGCTAATCCAGGCGTGGGCGGCGCGGGTGGTGGTAAAGATGATTCGGGTGAGGTGCCGCTAGAGGCGAAACAGCATCTTATTCAGATGTTAGAGCAGTCCATTACTGATGCGGAAATGTGGTGCCATTCCCAGCAAATCAGTATCACCGACATTATTGCTGCCGAAGGATTTCATCGCCTTGGCCTGATGATGGATGCACTCGATGCCATTGTTGCGAGTGATGATAGTAAAGCGCAATTTATGGCGCTGACGGGCTTTGTGGCTAAGCACTACAAAGCCATCTTGCCCGATACTCGCGCTGCGGATTACGCGCCTAAAACAGTTGCGTTGGCGTTCTTGGCGCGGCAAGTCAAAGCGCTGATGCCACCCGTCGATATTAGCGAGGTGATGAATGATATTGAGGCCTTGCTCGATGATTCTATTGCCACCGATGGATATCACATTTCAGCCAGCGGTATGGCTAAGGCTTTGGTTGATTTGTCTGAAATTGATTTTGAAGCCTTGGATGCTGAGTTTAAAAAGAGCAAGCGTAAACACGTTACTGCCGAGCAGTTAAAGGGCGCGGTCGAGCAAAAAGTAAACGAGCTGGCGGCGAAAAATCCAAGTCGTGAAGGTTTGGTTGAAAAGCTGAAAAAACTGATTGATGCGTACAACGCTGGCGATATCAACATCGAAGCGTATGTCGAGGAACTGAAGCAATTTACTAAAGAACTGACAGCGGAAGGGTTGCGTGGTGAGTCGCTAGGGCTGAGTGAAGAAGAACTGGCCGTATTCGACATATTGACCCAGCCGGACCCGCCATTAACGCCAGAGCAAGAGCAGGATGTACGGCGCTTGGCCAAAGAGCTATTGGCGAAATTAAAAACCGAAAAACTGATTTTGGATTGGCGCTTAAAACAACAAGCCCGTGCCGCCGTGCAAAAAACAATTCGCGATATTTTTAGAACATTACCACAACCCTATAACCCCGACCTGCGCCAGGAAAAAGCCGCTAGGGCGTATAGCTTTGTTTATGACAATTTGGCGGGATGATACAGGTAAGTATATCTGTAGAACTTAATGTAAACGTTTTTATGTGTTTTATTGTTTATGAGGTTGGCAATGTCAAGAAGATTACATTTGATTAAGTCAAGCAGAGGGGAGGGGAATAAATTAACTCTTTGTAGTGACACAGTGCTTAGAAAGCTTGCAGATGGAATTGAGACGTCAGTTATTTTTGATTTAAATGTTTTAAATTATATGAGGGATGTGCTTCTATTTGATTTTCATGGTTTGTGTGGCGCACATTCCCGTCCGTTTTACGATTTATGTGATTTGTTAAAGACTAATGGTATTTTTATTGTTCCTGGTTTTGCATTAGGTGAAGCTGATGAAAAATTTCGTGAAGAATTAATGTCTTCATATGAGAATTTTGTCGCAGAATATGCCCCTTCGTTCGTAAATTCTTATAATCACACTGAACTTAATAGTTCGAAAGGACCTAGTCGGATTTTTAGCAAGCTTGCAGAGGGTGAACAACTGCTGATTTCTGTGAGCTATTTATCAATGTTGAAAATTTATCAAATCCAATCTGAATGTAAGTCGTCCACTGGCTATGAGAAATTCGATATTTATATGGAGTTTATGGATAACCTTGTTAGCATGGTTGGTGCTTTTGAAGTAGAGGTTGCTAAACATAGCTTTTCCGATGCTAAAACTGGTTATGATGATTTTGATAATGCTTCGAAAATAATTTCAGATAATTTTAAAAAAAGCGGTTCAGGTGAAAAAAAATTGATGTCGTTGTTAAATCAATCTAGAGACTTAATGTATTTACGTATTCCAGGTTTAATGAGTGATTATGATTATGACGAACGACTTCAAGAATGCTGGTTAGTAACTCTTGATGAAGGATTGTTTTATTTGTCTCAAAATATTTATTTTCATCCCAAGGATGGATTTAATGCTATGTACGTACATATAGAGTCTCATCCGGCAAGAAGTAAAAGTTCATATTGGAAATATGTGGATAACCAAATGGATAGTGTTATTGAGGATAGATTTTCAAAAGGTATTAGTACAAGTGAATATCACGCTAGTGAACCACATTTGAAAGAAATTTTGAAGTTAACTAAAGAGTTAGAGTCGTGGGTGTTAAGTTTTTCCTGACTTTATGGGCTATAAGTTTATAATTTCATAGTTGGTCTAGCGAAGATGAGTAAATGATTACATGTTATTGAATTGTGCATGGTGCAACAATACCGAGTGGGAGATATGATTGATTTTTTTTACAGGTAATGCCGCGCATTTTCTGAGTATTTAGGTTTGCTGCGAAAAAAGGAGGTTTTTTCCGTGTTAGTAGAGCGTAATTGATGTGGACATGACAATTTGGTTCAGTAGCGCGCGGTGAAGAGCGTTTGGGTAGCAACGTCGACGTGCTGGTGCTAGGTGATGTGAACTTTGCCAAAGTGTTGGCGCTATACCCACTGCAAGCGCAGCTTGGTCGAAAAATTAATCCCGCCGTGTATAGCGTGGCTGAATTTGCCGACAAAGCCGCTCAGCAACAGGCTTGGGCGCTAGACGTATTAAGACAGCCGAAGTTATTTTTGATAGGGAATGCGCAAGGGCTTTTAAAGTTTGCCGTGTAGTCGCTTGCTTTAGTGTTTTAGTGTGCCAATCAAAAAGGCCCCAACTCACGTTGAGGCCTTTGTTGTATCAAGTTAGCGCATGGCGGCCATCGCGACCTGTTGACCTACATTAGTCGTATCGGCTCAAATTTTGGGCTGGCGTTGTCGGTGTGCTTAAATCAGTGCCTACTTCTGATTGCTGGTCTGCGCTTTCAATTGTTCCGCTGCTTGCTGCCTCGCCAAGCTCTTTGTCTCCAATTGCTGAATCCGTTTCTCGAACTCCGCCTGTTTCACCTCGCTCGGTTGCCCCAGCAGGTGCTTCATTCCCAGCCGTTTGTATAGTGCCTCGTCCGACATTTTTATCTCCTTGTTCGTGCTTGCCCTTGCTGCGACCCATGATAAGGTCGGCCTTGTCTAGTAATTCAACAGGGGAATCGGTCGGCCTGATGCTTGCCACGCCAGTATGTAGCCCTACGCCACGTACATTTTTACCTTTTGCATGATGAATATCATCAAACCCACGCTGTTTAGCATACGCCAAAATAGCGGCTTTACCATCAACAAGCGCACTTTCTATCTGCTCAGTAGTTGCTCCATACACTAGCGCAGTCAATAAATTCTTTATGCAACTAAGCGTAAAGGCGCTGGTGCTGATTTTTCTTTAAACTTAATTTTTGCTTGTTTCAAAAACCATTTTTCGATTTTCTTATGCCATTTTCTCAGCAAGTCTAAGGGGCGGCGTTTATAGTGTTTTTCTGCCGTAGCACTGGATTTGTGCCCCGTAATTTGCGCCACAATGCCAAGAGGGCAATCAACCCACTCGGATTGAGTTTCAAACGTTCTGCGTAACCCGTGCAGTGTTGTGTGGGGTATTTCTGCTGCTTTGCAGAGTTCGCTTAGCGCATGGCATGTGCGCGAAATTGCGCGGCTTACGCAAACACAGGCGGGCACGCTCAGTCGTGAATTGGCTAAATTAGCCGATGCTGGTGTGCTACTGGTGAGCAAGGTCGGTAATCAAAAGCATTATCGCGCCAATACGGTCTGTCCCGTACTTTCTGAGCTGGCGGGTTTGCTGCGCAAAACGGCGGGGGTGGCCGATGTGCTGACTGCGGCTTTGGCCGAGTTGGCTGAGCGAATTGATGTCGCCTTGGTGTTTGGCTCGGTTGCGCGCGGTGAAGAGCGGGCGGGTAGTGACATCGACGTGCTGGTGCTGGGTGAAGTTAACTTTGCCGAAGTGGTGGCGGCGTTATATCCACTGCAAGAGCAGCTTGGTCGAGAAATTAATCCCGCCATATATAGCGTGGCTGAATTTGCCGACAAAGCCGCTCAGCAACAGGCTTGGGCGCTAGACGTACTCAAACCGCAGAAGCTATTTTTGATAGGGAACGCCCAAGGGCTTGTACAGTTTGCAGGGCAGTAGTTTGCTTGAATTTTTAGCGTGGCAATGAAAGGTGCGGAATCTTATTTAATTTATCCACCCACACTCATCGAACGTCGCCACCCAGCTTACCAATTTAGACACAGCCAAACTTGGATTGCAGCTCACTTTAATTGACGAGTTTAAACTATGCGACAGGCCGCAGTCGACCCATTGCCGACACACAGTCTTCGCTACCATGAGTGACTTGTAAGGGATGTGAAGCTGCGCGTTTCGGCATGTCCGGTTGAATGCCTTGTTAAGTGCTTTTGCAGACCAGTCATGGAACATAGACCATTTCAATATCAACTAAGTAGCCATTTGTGCTTTCTGAAATTCGGGCACCAAGCACTAAATCACTACGCCCTTCACCAGCTGTCCATAAATCAATAAGTACGTCCCAGTGACCGCCCATACAAATGCATATTGAAGATTCCCATGTTTCATTAGGGAGCTGAATTAACTCTTCCCCGTAATCTTCGATGTACTCTTTAATGTGGTTGGCCGTTTCTTTAGAAACTGAAGCAACACCGTCGATTTCACATGAAAGGGAGTAGTCTTTGTTCACAAAGGCATCGACTATGCTGACAAAAATTGGACGCCAAACGGTAGGGATTGGAAGTTGATTTTCCTCATCTTTCTCTACAAAAATCTCAATTTCAGTCATGGTATTTTTCTAACCTGTAATGTCGCCTAACTATTAAGTAGGCCTCACTCATTGAGGTCTAATGCTACAAGTGAAATTTTATTATGGGGTCTGTCATCAGAAGGGTAGCTGACACTCATTCGGGCACGAACAAGCTAAGTGTTACTTCCGCTTATGGCCGACTGCGGCCTGTCGCTCAGTCTAACCTAGTCGATTCAACCAAGCATTAACCCTAGTTTGGTGGTGGTGAAATTGGTCAGCACACAGGAGAATGTCGATAAGTTTTGGCGGATAAATCGAGTTAAATTTACAACCTAGGTCGACGTCTAATTCGTCACATACTCAACATCAAGCACAGCAAGCCAGACACTCCAAATTTACAGTGACTCACGCAGCATTTATAAGTCTTGCGTAAACGAAAAAATCAAAACTTGCCCTATCCTTTTTTGACACAACGCGGGGGCAATGCTGACAAACTATTGAACGACACGCATGGTGCGATTCTGTACGTGGCCGCACTGCAACCTAATGATTGATTGAGTTGCAATACCAATTGTGAGCGATACCCTATCAAGCCACACATTGAAAAATAGACATTTTGTCACGACTAGCGAGATTAAATTAACACCACCAACACACCCAAAGGGGGTGTTAAATCAACACCACCCACAAAAAACAAAGACAATTTACCCCACAACATGTCCTGCCCTACTTATCAGCGGTAAAGTTAAACCCGACATGCACAAATTTTGTAGTCGGTACTACATCAAATCACAAGTTTCAATAAGGTATACCTCACCGAAACCACACAAAACCGCTTATCCATCAGTTCCAAAATAGGCATTTACCACTTAAACGGCACTACCTATATTGAAACCACATAAACGGAACTTTTAATGGGGTTTCACCATGTTTGTTCGAGCCTACCTTCGGGCCAGTACCAAAGAGCAAGATGCCAGTCGTGCGCGCCAGCAACTTGATGCGTTTGCCGCTGAGCATAATTTACGCATAGCCAGTTATTACATAGAGAATGAAAGTGGCACCAAACTCGACCGCCCTGAGTTAATGCGACTCTTGAATGATGCAAGTCACGGCGATGTATTACTTGTTGAGCAGGTTGACCGACTAAGCCGTATGAAAAACGCTGACTGGCTCACGCTGCGGCGCATGATTAGCGACAAAGGCATGCGAATTGTCGCGCTCGATTTGCCGACCAGTCACAACATGCTGAAAGATGGTGATAGCTTCACTGCGCTAATGCTGGCGGCGATTAACAACATGCTACTCGACATGCTCGCCGCGATAGCACGCAAAGATTACGACGACCGTCGTCGCCGTCAAGCTGATGGCATCGCTAAAGCCAAGGCGCAAGGCCTATATGCTGGCCGCCCGAAAGACGCTGAGCTGCACCGCAAAATTGCTGGCCTGCTGGCAGAAGGGAAATCGTGGAGTGCGATACAAGATTTGCTGGGATGTGGGCGGGGGACAATTAAGCGTGTCAAAGATACATATGTAACACTACCGAAAGGCATTTATCCATAAACCATTAATCAAAATAACCTAAAAAAAATAATACTCAGCCACAAAAAGTATCAATCTGAATTAATGTTTATATCTAGAACGTTAAGGGGGGGATGAGCTTTCAAATCAACAAAGTCGACTTTGTTATCGTCTCTTTTTTTGTAGTGAACCAACCACTGAGACACTAAGTCTTGGCCCGAAGTTGAAACTTTAAAGCCGTTCGAGATGGGATATGAGTTGAACCTATCATTATAAAAGCCTGCATGCACATGCCACAAACCATGCTGCTGCACTAAACGCACCTTCTCAAGGAAATTAAAGTCGTCTGTGTTTACATTGTCAGAGCATTTATTTCTAATTGGTAACTTTGAATCACTCACAAACAAATTTGACAATTCTGATGCGCCGCCACTCTTAGCTTTCTCAATAATAGTATAAATTTTTTTCTTATCTTGGGAAGACAAGTTTTTTATTTTCATAATAATATGAGTACTAAGCTGACAAAGCGATTCACTCATTTCAAAACGTAGCCAACCACTTATCGAACTCATCAAAACTAGCCACTTCATTTGGTAGCGCAACAAGTTTTGTGCTCAGAGCTTCCGACATTTCATCTAAATCAAATGTAAATAGTTCCTCCCTATGACTCTCACCGGAAAAACCACTATGGAGGGTGAAGGTGGTCGCGCCAATTCCAGACGTAATATTACTCATCTGATTAGCCATAGCACTATCAGAGTAAGCTAGATAGAAATCATTAACCGTTGTACTAACAGTTGATGTTTTTACTAAAGCAGAGTTGAAAGTCTCTTCCTGTACTGAAGCAGTAGAAGCTACGCTTATTACAAATGTAGCAACAGTTGCCACTACGGCAACAATAATCGAACTGCTCTGACGTTGAGAAGCAACGGTAAGGAAATTAAATGGCATTCTCATATTGCGGCCTTCACTTAGTTTGTTTTTTTAAGTCTTCTTCGGGAGTGATATTAATCATAGGGGCTAGATTAAATACATATATAGGAGCACCACTCTCATCATACTTATCTTTTAAGCGAACTGCGGACACAATTCCTATCTTTGCCCTGATTTTAGTCCCATCTTGCAAATGAAACTCGCTCCACTTCTCGGTCGATTCTTCAACATCAACCGATATCCCATTTCTAATATCGTCTTCAGTAGGAGCGTACTGAAGCTGAGGATTGGTATTTTCAGACATCTTGGTCTCATTATGTACGGGGCGTAGAAGCACGGTTAGCTCAGTAACAATTGGCATGTCCCCAATGCCAGCGCACGATTCTATCACATAACAAATTGCAATAACGCTACATTATGGCTTTAGTACTAATAAGATTAGAGCCAAAATACATGCAAACACAACCGATTGTCAGTGGCCATACAATTTTAATACAATGTTTTGCTGAACTTGTTGCGGATGTAATACGCAAGGTACTTTTTCAACTCTAGCATCACCAGTGGCAAGTAGTGACGAATCACCATGAAATGTGAGCATCGCGGAAATAGTTGCCTTCGTTTGCAGTATCCTTGGCACAGAAGTTGCGGCCAATCTTCCGTCAGTAGCCGCCAACTATTAAGCGCTTGCGACAAACATGGCACTGTTTTGTCCGTACTTTTTCGTGAGGATACTGTGAAGTAATGTAGTTCAGCCAATTCTATTTTCGTTGAGTAGCTGGCTACCTCCCAAAACTTCTGCAACCTAACCAAACGTTTTGATTTCTCCGTATTCAATTAAGCCACAATACTAGGTGCTTGATACCTGAGAACGACTGATAACTCTCTAAAAAATAAGTACCCGTAGAACAGGCATTAACGCTTATTTAGCAATTGGTATATCCGGCCACCGAGTCGTCCAGAACGGCGACACCCGATTCTGGCGCATTTTCCAGCCGTGATTAAACCCCGCACTGGCAACGCGGATTGAGCCTCGGCCCCATTGGCGATTGATGTCATCCATTACTTTATTGAGTGCCGCACGTTTGATGGGGTCTGCAGTTTGCAGAAATAGATGGCCTTGGACTGCTGTACGGGGCTGCAAATCACACAGCATTACGCCAGCTTTGGCGTAGGCAAATCCCGTTCGATAAATACGTTTGAGCACCCATAACGCGGCGCGAGTCAGCAATAGCGTATCGTCACTGGCTTGCGTAAGCGGCACGAGGATGTGCTGACTGTATTGTGGCTCTTTAGGGCGAAACGGATTGGTGCGTATAAACACTGCCAAACTGCCTGCGAGTGAGCCTTGTTGACGTAGTTTTTCAGCGGCACGAGCGATGTAGGTGCTGATGGCTTCACCCAATTCTTGCTCAGTATAAATCGCTTGGCCAAAGCTACGTGAACACAGGATTTGCTGTTTGTCGGGCGTCGACTCTTCCAGCTCAATACTGGGTATGCCGCGTAGCTCGTGTACGGTGCGTTGCACGACAATGCTGTAGCGTTGGCGTATCTGGTCAGCATTACTGGTCCTTAAATCTGCGATGGTATGTATCCCTTCCTGTGCCATGCGCTCTGATATTCGGCGACCAATACCCCATACGTCACCCACTGGCAAAGCCTGCATTTGCGCGTATTGTTGGTTGGGGTTGAGTTGCTGCCATGCACACACACCATTGAATGGCGCTTGTTTCTTGGCGATGTGATTGGCGAATTTGGCGAGCGTTTTGGTTGGCGCAATGCCAACGCACACGGGTAAGCCCGTCCATTGCAATACGGTACGGCGAATGTCTTGCGCCAATTCGGTATGGTCTTGCAGTAGGCCGTCAAAACTCAAAAAGCATTCGTCGATACTGTAAATTTCTTGGTTCGGGCTAAAGCGGCTGAGTATGGTCATCACCCGATGGCTCATATCGGCATACAGCGCGTAATTGCTGCTACGGGCGATGATGCCTTCTTGCTGCGCAAAATCACGCAGTTGATGCCACGGTGCAGCCATTTTGATGCCCAGTGCTTTCGCTTCGCTACTACGCGCCACCACACAGCCATCATTATTCGATAGCACCACCACAGGTTTACCCATCAGCCTGGGCTCAAACACCCGCTGGCACGACACATAAAAATTGTTCACATCGACCAAGGCAATCATCGCGGCCTCGCTATCCACGCGGTCACCACGCCCCAAATTGATAACTCTTGCTCGTCGCCCAATACAATCGGCGGATAGGCTGGATTTTCTGCAATCAGCGCCAAGCGTGCGCCACGGCAATACAAACGCTTTACGGTAAAATCGCCATCAATCACCGCCACAACAATATCGTCGTGCTTGGCGCTCAATGCGCGGTCAACAATCAACGTTGCACCATCAGGGATGGAGTGTTCGGCAAGACTACTGACCATGCTGTCACCTGCAACCGTAAAGTAAAAGGTTGCCTCAGGATGCTGCACATAGCGCTGATTCAAATCGACACGCTCTTCGGCCCAATCTTCGGCTGGTGACGGAAATCCCGCCGAAATCGAAACACCCATGACAGGTAAATAGAGTGCCTTTGCTTCAAGTGCAGCGGGGATTGGCGGGTGCAAATGCAATGACATGAGTTATCCTGAAACCATCTGAATCAGAATATTATAGAACGAACGTTCTTTTCTATGTGCGTAAATTACATTCCAATTCCTAAACGGTTAGTGCTTAGCCAATTTGCCGCGATTGAGCCCAAGGCCGACTGGCCCGATGAAGTGTGGCAAGACTACGCTGCGCCGATGATTGTGCATGGCCGCCAAGGTCGACAAGCTGTAGTCGCGAACTATGGATTTTTACCCAAGGCCAAACTACCGCAAGGTGCGCGCTATAGCACCATGAACGCCCGCGCCGAAACCATAGGGCAACTCAAAAGCTATCAAGGCGCATGGCAACGCCGCCAGCTGTGTTTAGTGCCAATGATGGGATTTTTTGAGCCGTGTTATGAATCAGGCAAAGCGGTAAGGCATCAAATCAGCTTGCTCAATGATGCGCCGTTTGCGGTGGCCGGATTGTGGCGCGCATGGGAAGAAGAAAATGGCCGACGCAGCTATTCGTTCACGCAAATCACCATCAACGCGGATGAGCATCCGCTCATGAAACGCATGCACAAACCAAACGATGAAAAGCGAAACTTAGTCATCATTCCAGAAGCCGACTATGACGCGTGGTTGAGCTGCAAAAACCCTGAGCTAGCGCGAACGTTTTTGAAGAATTACCCAGCTGAATTGATGCGCGCGGATGCCTTACCGCAAATCCGGTCACACCTCATACCCTCACCGCAGCAATCTTTGTTTTGATACTTCAACGACATTGATATTAATACGCCATCATGGCAACACAAATTCACAACAATCAAAATGACTTCAGAGCATCCAAAACCACAACCTACTCAAATGAATAAGAATCTGCCGCAGTAACGTGTTTGTACTTTAGGCGGCTTGTATATCCCGCTTTAAAGAGTTCGTCAATTTGGCACATCCTTTGCGCGTGATAGAGGTGGTAAGTTGCCACCAGTAGTATGAGGGCTTTTTGGCGCTTCTTGAGGGGTTAACTTGACCCCCCCTTTGGGCGTGTTTGAGGGGTTAACTTGACCCCCCCTTTGGGCGTGTTTGAGGGGTTAACTTGACCC
>NZ_CAMTIA010000023.1 GCF_947072475.1 uncultured Deefgea sp. | reverse complement strand
ATCGATTGAGTTGGATTAAAGAAAGGCAGCTTTGGCTGTCTTTTTTTGTGGCTGCAGCGGCATGAGTTGGCTCGTTGGCGTCGGTGATTGATGTGCGTGATGCCACTAGCGAAGAATTGTCACACGGCCACGTTCATGGCGCGCACGGTCATCATCACTAAGATTTAAATCGATTGAGTTGGATTAAAGAAAGGCAGCTTTGGCTGTCTTTTTTTGTGGCTGCGTGTTGACGAATGCGCGGATTGACTTGGTCTTGTTGCAAACTTGCAACTGGCTTTCTTTGGTCTGTGTTGCTCCATGTCAATGGATTTAAGCCATGCAAGGATTTTGATTTTTTTTACCCCGCCACTGATCGACTAGCACAGAGCAGGCCACTTGCACCAGATCCCCTCTTTACCCTAGTATTTGTGTCTATAAGCAGGAAGCAACACAAGATGTAGTGTTTTCTGCACAAATAACCCACAAAATTATCCACAAGCAGCGCCGCAAGCGAATGCACTTGCGAACTGCACGACTGGTGAACGAATGACTGATACAGCGAAACTTTCTCACATCACACTTGATGCCGCGGCCTACGCAAATTATAAAATTATTCGCCGAAATGGCTCGGTGATGGCGTTTGAACCGTCGAAAATCTCGGTCGCATTAAGCAAAGCGTTTATTGCGGTGCAAGGCAGCCATGCTGCGTCGAGCGCCGCTGTGCGCGACCAAGTGCATCTGCTGACCGACTCTGCGGTGTCGGCCTTGATGCGTCGCAAGCCAGAAGGCGGTGCGATCCATATTGAAGATATCCAAGACCAAGTTGAATTGGCTTTGATGCGCTCTGGCGAGCACGATGTCGCGCGCGCCTATGTGTTGTATCGCAGTGAACGTCAGCGTGAACGCGCCGCCGCACGTCACGAGAACGAACCAGAACACACGATTAATGTCTTGTTTGAAGACGGCAGCTTGCGCCCACTCGATTTAGACAAAGTCAAAGCCTTGATCGCCTCGGCATGTACCGGCCTTGAGCAATACACCGATCAAGCGCTTATTTTGGCTGAAATGCTCAAAAACGTTTACGACGGTGTTTCTGCCGATGAATTGCGTAAATCAGCCGTATTGGCAGCGCGTACTTTCCTTGAGAACGATCCCGCTTACGATTTAGTCACTGCGCGTTTGTTGCTCAATACCATTCGTCGTGAAGTATTAAGTGCTGAAACCAGCCACGAAGAAATGGCTGAGCGCTACGCCACGTATTTCCCGAAATTTATCAAAAAAGGGATTGCCGCTGAGCTGCTCGACGAAAAACTTGGCCAGTATGATTTAAGCAAAATCGCTGCGGCGCTCGATCACAATCGCGATTACCAGTTTGGCTACCTTGGCCTGCAAACGCTGTACGATCGTTATTTCTTGCATATCGACGAGCAACGCATTGAATTGCCGCAAGTATTCTTTATGCGCGTGGCCATGGGCTTGGCGCTCAATGAAGTGAATCGTGAAGAGCGCGCCATTGAGTTTTACAATGTGTTGTCGAGCTTTGACTTTATGTCTTCGACGCCAACGCTATTTAATTCCGGTACCCGCCATAGCCAAATGTCGAGCTGCTACTTGACGACCGTGCCTGATGATTTGGACGGTATTTTTGAAGCGCTAAAAGAAAACGCCTTGTTGTCTAAGTTTGCCGGTGGTTTGGGCAATGACTGGACTTCAGTTCGCGCCATGAATAGCCACATCAAAGGCACCAATGGTAAGTCGCAAGGCGTAGTGCCCTTCCTTAAAGTAGTCAACGACACTGCCGTTGCCGTCAACCAAGGTGGTAAACGCAAAGGTGCAGTTTGCGCCTACCTTGAAACTTGGCACGCCGACATCGAAGAATTCCTTGAATTGCGTAAAAATACCGGTGACGATCGTCGCCGCACGCACGATATGAATTCGGCCAACTGGATTCCTGACTTGTTTATGAAACGAGTGATGGATGGCGGCGAATGGACGTTGTTTAGCCCATCTGAAGTGCCTGATTTGCACGATCTGGTCGGTAAAAAATTCGAAGCGGCTTACATCGCCTACGAAGCCAAAGCCGCGCGCGGTGAAATGCGCGTCGCCAAAACGATTTCGGCATTGGGCCTATGGCGCAAAATGTTGACCATGTTGTTTGAAACTGGTCATCCATGGATCACCTTTAAAGATCCTTGCAATATTCGTAGCCCACAGCAACACGTTGGCGTCGTGCATTCAAGTAATCTGTGTACTGAAATCACGCTGAACACCAATGAAGAAGAAATCGCCGTATGTAATCTCGGTTCGATCAACTTATACAACCATTTAAAAAATGGTCAGCTCGACGCCGAAAAACTCTCGCGCACCGTGAAAGTGGCGATGCGTATGCTCGATAACGTCATCGACATTAACTTCTACCCAGTTCGCAAAGCACGCACGTCGAACTTGAAGCACCGTCCAGTGGGCTTGGGCATTATGGGCTTCCAGAATTGCTTGCACGAATTGAGCATTCCATACGCTTCGCAAGCGGCGGTTGAATTTGCTGACGTATCAATGGAAACCGTGGCGTATCACGCTTACTGGGCTTCAACTGAATTGGCGCAAGAGCGCGGTATTTACGCTTCGTACAAAGGCAGCTTGTGGGATCGCGGCATCTTGCCACAAGACTCATTGCGCTTACTCGAAGAAGAGCGCGGCGGCTACTTAGAAGTCGATCGCAGCTCACGCCTAGATTGGACGATGTTGCGCGATCGTATTGCTGCCTACGGTATGCGTAACTCAAACTGCTTGGCGATTGCGCCAACTGCAACGATTTCGAACATCGTTGGTGTGGATGCGTGTATTGAGCCGACTTACCAAAACTTGTTCGTGAAATCGAATTTGTCAGGCGAATTTACCGTCATCAACGAGCATTTGGTGCGTGACTTAAAAGCCCTTGGTTTGTGGGACGAAGTGATGGTTTCTGACCTGAAATACTTCGACGGTTCAGTGGCACAAATCGATCGTATTCCACAAGAATTCCGCGAGCTTTATGCCACGGCGTTTGAAATGGATCCGAAATGGTTGGTTGAAGCGGCAAGTCGCCGTCAAAAATGGATCGACCAAGCGCAATCGCTCAATATCTATATGGCCGGTGCATCGGGCAAGAAATTGGACGAGTTGTATAAATTCGCTTGGTTGCGCGGCCTAAAAACCACGTATTACCTCCGCACTTTGGCAGCAACATCGGCAGAGAAATCAACCGGTCGCGGTGGCGAATTAAACGCCGTCGCCGTGGATGGCACCAGCCACCCAACGCCAGTGCCTCAAGCGGCGGAAGCAGTGGATAACACGCCAGCGACGGATGCGAAGTTCTGCTCGATTGATAATCCAGATTGCGAAGCTTGCCAATAAAACTGTAGGGTGGGTTATCTACCCACCATGGGTGAAATGGGTTTAAGTGCCTGCGGCACCTGTTTTTAGGTGCCGCTACCCGCGGCGGGGGATACTTTCTTTGCGTCGCCAAAGAAAGTATCCAAAGAAAGGCGACCCGAGACGAACCCGGCTCCGCCGTTCCCTCGCGTGGCGCGAGCCAAACGATAGGGCTGTTTGTCTCCCTTCGTGCTCGGTGTTCGTTTTAACGGGACTTAAGCCCCAGACCAACCAGCGCGGCACAGCATTTGATGCTGTGTGTAAAGTCGTTAACCGTAGGGTGGGTTAGGCCGAAGGACGTAACCCACCGAGTCGCAGAGGTTGGCCCCACCAGTTCGCTGATGTTAATCGGTGGGTATCTGTTTGTAGATGTCTTTAGAATTAGCTTTGAGCAATATACCCTCGGTGCCGCTGTGCGGTGCCGATATTTAAATGGATTGGATTGATTAGTGCATTTAAATATCGGTGATCCCGTATTGAGAATAAATAGGAATGATTGTGAACCAACACCCGCTTGACCAATTGATTATGGCTTTGCCAAAAACTGAATTGCATTTGCATATCGAGGGCTCGCTTGAGCCGGAGATGATGTTTGCCTTGGCGCAAAAAAACGGCGTGGCGTTGCCGTATGCCGATGTGGATGCGGTGCGGGCGGCGTATCAGTTTGATAGTTTGCAATCGTTTTTGGATTTGTATTACGCCGGTGCGTCGGTATTAATCACTGAGCAAGATTTTTACGATCTCACTTGGGCGTATGTATTACGCGCTCAGGCGGACAATATTGTTCACACCGAGATTTTTTACGATCCACAAACGCATACTGCGCGCGGCATTGATTTTGCCGTGCCGCTGGCGGGGATTCGCCGCGCTTTGGCCGATGCCTTAACGCAATTTGGCATGACGTCCAAATTGATTTTGTGCTTTTTGCGCCATCTAAGCGAAGCCGACGGCTTTGCCACGCTAGAGCAGGCGCTGCCGTATTTAGCGCAAATCGACGGGGTGGGTTTGGATTCGAGCGAATTGGGTCATCCGCCAAGTAAATTTGCTGCGCTGTTTGCCCGTTGTGCTGAGCTGGGCTTGCCCGCGGTGGCGCATGCTGGCGAAGAAGGTCCGGCGGCGTATATTTGGGAAGCGCTCGATTTACTCAAATCAACGCGAATTGATCATGGCGTTCGCTGTACCGAAGACGCTGCTTTGGTGGCGCGTTTGGCCGCTGATCGCGTGCCACTCACCGTTTGCCCCTTGTCGAATTTAAAGCTGTGCGTGGTGGATGATTTAGCGGCGCATAATCTACGTACGCTACTGGATGCCGGTTTGTGCGCGATGGTGAACTCGGATGACCCTGCTTATTTTGGCGGTTATCTAAACACCAATTTGCTCGCCTGCCGCGCTGCGCTGGATTTGAATAAAGCTGAAATCGTGCAGTTGATTTTAAATAGCTTTGAAGCCAGCTGGCTCAGCGCCGAGCAAAAATCCGCTTGGCAACAAAAAGTGTTGGCCATCGCCGATGCGGCGGCTTGCTGATACTGGTCGGCGCAGATCTTAGTCTGGGATTGAGTAGCGAACTCGTCACCCATTGAAATGTAGCGCAAGCTACGACCCAAAGGAGTTAAGCCATGCGCCGTCTATTTGCTCTATTTGTTTGTGTTTTATTTACCGCTTGCGCCAGCCCATTGCCATTGCAAGATGGGCGGTTAAATCCACCCGCAGGGCAGGGGATGGTGCTGTTGTCATTAACTGGGCAAGCCAATTATTTAATGGGCGCGTCGCTGAGCCTTGATATCAACGGCCCTGCGTCGCAGCAACTCACTACGCGGCTGGGGACCGATATGATTCAAGCGCCCGGTAGCGAGGAAAACCCAGCGGGTAAACTGTTTACGCTGACTTTGCCGGCAGGGGAATATCGCACCAGCCAAGTGCGCGGCAGCTTTATTGTCGTTGGCGTGCATTCGGGCGAAGCGCGTTATGTGACTTTGCCACTGAATGCAGATTTTCGCGTGGTCGCTGGGCAAGTGGTGTATTTGGGTAATGTGAATGTGGCGCTCAATTTTGCTTCAACACTGCGTTTAAGCAATACCGCAGCGCGTGATTTTTATGATTTAAAACAGCGTGATGGTGTGACTGATACGCGCAATATTTTGATCGAACCTTTGCGCATCGCGCAGTAAGGAGACGGCCATGTTCAAATCGTTTAGATCGTTCAAATTAATATTGAGTGCCATTCTGGTGCTGCTATTAAGCGCCTGCGCCAATCTGCAGCTGCCAGTGGTGAATGGCCAGCTTACGCCAGCGGCAGGGCAAGGCTTGGCGATTATTGGTCTAACGGCGCAATCGTTTAATAACGACAGCGCCAGCGCCAATTTAGTGCTGCAAGGCCCGAGTGGTAATATCAGCCTGTATACGCGGCTAGTCACCGATTTTATTCGTGCGCCGGGCGATACCCCGAATGCAACGGGCAAATTATTTGTTGTGCCTTTGCTGCCGGGCCAGTATCGCGTGGTCGCGGCCGAAGGGCAGTGGCGGCGAGACAGTGCCAATTTAATGATGAATATGTACCAATACGTGACCGTACCGCTCAATTTGCCATTTCAAGTTAAAGCCGGTGAAGTGGTGTATTTGGGCGATGTTCACCTGAATATGAATTATGACTCGAGCGTGAATTTGAATCATGATCGCGCCCGAGATTTTTTTGATCTGCAAGCCCGTCACGGCGTAAGCAATTTTAACAATATCGCAATACAGCCGCTCAATCGCGGCCTGAGTCAATAAAGGAAAAATAATGATTAATTTTGATGATGAAGTCATCGCTAGTCCCCGTGCCACTGCGACCGCTACGCCGGCCGCAACACCTGCCGCGAAGACCAAACGCATTAGTGCCGATGACAAACGCGTAATCAATGGCACCACCGACGTTAACCAATTGGTGCCATTCAAGCACAAATGGGCGTGGGAAAAATATCTCGCGCAGTGCGCAAACCACTGGATGCCGCAAGAAGTGAATATGCAGCGCGACATCGAGCAATGGAAAACCGGCCAACTGTCTGAGGACGAAATGCGCTTGGTAACGCGTAATCTGGGCTTTTTTACCACCGCCGACAGCTTGGCTGCCAATAACATCGTGCTCGGTACGTATCGCCAAATCACTTCGCCAGAATGCCGCCAATTTTTATTGCGCCAAGCCTTTGACGAAGCCATTCATACCCACGCCTATCAATACATTGTTGAATCGCTCGGTATGGACGAAGGCGAAATCTTTAACGCGTATAACGAAATCAAATCAATTCGCGATAAAGATCAATTTTTAATGCCGTTTATTGATGTGTTAACCGACCCCTCATTTAAAACCGGCACCTTAGAAACCGACCAAGCTTTATTGCGCTCGATTATTGTCTTTGCTTGCATTATGGAAGGCTTGTTCTTCTACGTGGGCTTTGTGCAAATCTTGGCACTCGGCCGTCAAAACAAAATGACTGGCGCGGCTGAGCAATATCAATACATCCTGCGCGATGAATCGATGCACTGCAATTTTGGTATCGATTTAATCAATACCATTAAAATGGAAAACCCAGAGTTATGGACCGAAAGCTTTAAAGCTGAATTGGTCGGCCTATTCCAACGCGCGGTTGAGCTTGAATACGCCTACGCTGAGGACACCATGCCACGCGGTGTATTGGGCCTAAATGCGGCGCAATTTAAAGAATACCTGCGCTTTATCGCCAACCGCCGCATGCAACAAATCGGCCTAAATGAATTATTCCCGGGTGTCACCAATCCATTCCCATGGATGAGTGAAATGATAGATTTGAAGAAAGAGAAAAACTTCTTTGAAACTCGGGTGACGGAATATCAGACGGGTGGGGCGTTGAGCTGGGATTAATTTTTAGAGCCGATTTGTTCGGCTCTTTTTTTGAGGTTTTTTATTTATGACAGATGCGGTGAAAGATCTAGAAATTAAGCGTGCTGTTATTGCGGAATTAAAAATTGTAGAGTCTGACAAGATACCAGTTTCGTTATATTCAATTAGGCCAAGTAATTTAAAAAAAATGCTTGTCGGTGAGGCTGAATTGAGCTGGAAAAATACGACCCTTGTTTTGAAATTTAAAAATCCAATTTTATGTGAAACTTTGGATTTAACTGTCAAAGCTGGTGATGGGCTAAGGGACGTTAAGGTTGTTGCCTATAATGTAATGTCCGAAAAATCTGAGCGATATAATCATGTGACAAAGCATTCTGAAGATGCCCTTTCTTTTTCTGTTCGTTCAGTGATTAGTTCTATAGAAATAACGCCACCAGAAACAATTATCTTGTCAAAAACAGTGAAGGCTGTTGCTGTTTATGGTTATGATTTTTTCGATATTGGTGATATTGAAACTGGCTATAGAGAGTATTTGGAAGAGGCTCGTGATTTTGATCTACGAGCTAAAAATCTACTCGCAGAGATTAGGTCCGAGAGGATGGATGTCCAGGCTGAAGTTGCGGAGTTGGAAAAAGATTTAATCAATCTGGATTATACAAAAAACAATGTTGTACGTGAGATTGATTTGCTGGAGTTGGAAGAAAAAAACTTGAAGAAGAGCTAAAAAATGGAAATGTAGGGTTGGCCAAGGTTATGGCGACTTTAAGTGATAGAAAGTCTGAAATTGATTCAAATTTAATTCGTGTTGATAAATTGGCTAGTGATATTGAAGCAAAAAGAATTGAACATTCTTTTTTAATTTCTGATGTTAACGTTAAGCAACTCAAGTTGGCGGAGCTAAATGATAATGTTAATCTTTTTACTGAGGATTTTCAGTCTTATCTGGCACAGTCTAAATCTCAAGAAAAAGTGTATTTAATATTGTTTTTCTTGGTTTTTTTTGTTTTGTTTTGTGTCGCATACTCCTTAGTCATGGGGGCTGTAGATTTAACTGTTAAATATCGGCTCGAAAAGGATATGGATATATATGTCGTATTTTTGACTAGATTGCCATATGTTTTAATAGCCACAGCCTTGATTGCGGCATGTTCAAGAATATTGCATGTCCTTTTCTCTGAAATTGTTGATTTGTACGCGGGTAGACGAGATTTGGCGACAATTAGTATAGTTGCTCGTGATGTTTCTGGAGCGATTGGTAAAGATGTTGGATTTGATGCTGATTCAATATATGAGAGGCGAGTATATTTAAAGATGGAGCTGTTGAAATCATTTCTTGGTAAGCATATAGGCGATTTTGATTACAAGGAAAAAGCTATTCCTGCATCTGAAGCTACAATTAAACAAGAAAGTGAGTCCGATTAATTATGTGGCGAGCACCGTAGCCGTGCAGTGCCGTAGGTTGGGCTAAGCTTGCGCAGCCCAACGTTTCCCGCGATGATAAAACCGCCAGATTGATGCTGGCGGTTTTGTTTTATGCGGCGAACTTGCTTGGCTGGCGCAGGTTTGCAGGAAGTAAAAAACCCACCGATCGGTCATGATGGTGGGCTGGGTTTGGCTTAAACAACTTAGTGATTATTTGCGCTTGTCGGTTTCGGGTTGTTGCGCCGCTTCACGGGTCACCCAGAAATCAGCATCGGCAATGCCGAGTTTTACTGGGTCAAACGTTGGATCTAGCCCTTGCGCTTTTTGTGCTTCGTAGTCTTTGAGTGCAATTAAGGCCGGTTTTTGTAATAGCAAAATGGCAATAATATTGAGCCACGCCATCATCCCCACGCCAATGTCGCCTAAGCCCCAAGCCAAATCAGAGGTGCGTACTGCGCCGTAAACCACGGTAGTGAGTAGCATACATTTGAGCAAGAACAGCGCAGTGGCGCTACCACGGCGCTTTTGCAGCAGGTAGGTCACATTGCTTTCGGCGATGTAGTAGTAGGCAATAATAGTGGTGAAGGCAAAAAACAGCAGTGCCACACCGACAAACATCGCGCCAAAGCCGGGGAAAACGCTTTCCACTGCCGATTGCGTGTAGCCCGTTCCGGCGGCGATATCCGGCAGGCCATGAAACAAGAATCCGCCTTCTTTATTCGGATCGGCCACATTGAATTTGCCGGTGATCAAAATCATAAACGCTGTGGCCGAGCATACGATCAAGGTGTCGATATACACCGCAAACGCTTGCACGATCCCTTGTTTGGCAGGGTGAGATACTTCAGCCGCTGCTGCCGCATGGGGGCCAGAGCCTTGACCGGCTTCATTGGAATACACGCCGCGTTTCACGCCCCACATAATCGCTAGGCCAATCATGGCGCCAAAGCCAGCATGGAAACTCAATGCTGAGCTTACGATTAGCGTGAGGACTTCGGGAACAAGGTGAATATTGAGCGCAATGATGACCAGCGCCATCAGGATGTAACCCAAGGCCATAAAAGGCACCACCACTTCAGCAACGCGGGCGATGCGTTTTACGCCGCCAAAAATGATCGTTGCCAAGGCCAGAACCACACCAAAGGCGGTGGTTTCAGGAGGAATGCCAAAGCCGTTGTGTAGGCCGCTGGCGATACCGTTGGCCTGCATGCCGGGCAGCAAAAGGCCGCAGCCCAAGATGGTGGCCAAGGCAAAGGCAATGGCGTACCAACGCATTTTTAAGCCGTGCTCGATGTAATAAGCCGGGCCACCACGGAATTGGCCGTCGATGCGTTGTTTGTAAATTTGCCCCAAGGTGCATTCTACATACGAGGTGCTGGCGCCCAAAAAGGCCATCATCCACATCCAAAACATCGCACCCGGGCCACCAAAGGCAATGGCGGTCGCCACCCCGGCGATATTACCAATCCCAACTCGGCCTGAGAGTGTCATCGATAAAGCTTGAAACGATGACACGCCTTCGCTGGAGGCTTTGCCATCAAATAACAAACTGAACATATCGCGGATGAGTCGCAACTGCATAAATCGCGTGCGGATTGAAAAATACACGCCCACGCCAAGGCAAAGATAAATCAATGCCGGGCTCCAGACATAACTGTTAATTAGGTTGACCCAATCTTGCATTTGTTTAATTTCCTAGAGGGTTTTTTAGTCGTGGCGCGATTGTGTTCATCTGGCGTAAGTAAGACTATTGGGTATATCGGGTATATTACTTACAAACTGCCTCTGTTAAACGCTGCAATGCCATTTTCGCCAGCATGGCTTAGGGGGGGCGAGCGCCGATAGGCTTGGGGAGGGCTGGCATCGCGATGCGGTGCGCAAAAGCCGAAGGCAATGCACACCCTACGGTGGTATTGCTTTGCGGACTTTTTATTTTAATGCTTTGATGGCAATACCCTGTATCGTAGGGCGTCATCGCCGAAGGCATTACGCCGCATCAAACGCTGGTGTATTGCCGCTGCGCGTCGAATACACCCTACGCGTAAGCCGCGATCCAACCGCATTCGATGCAATCGTAGGGTGCAATGAGCGAAGCGAATTGCGCCGTTTTTTGCGTGGATTGTACAAAAGGCCTGTTTAAAACCGCACACGCTGGGTGCTTCACGCGTTGCTTTACGCATGGTTTGGCGCAATTCGCTGCGCTCATTGACGCCTTGCTCACGGTTTGAATGGATCTCGCCTTACTCGGTTTAACAAAGCCATAGCCCAAACGCTGGCGATTGGATAAAATCGCGGCTTAAAAATAATTACATCATTCGAGATATTTATGAAGGCATTCCGTTGGGTCGTTGGGCGATTGATTTTGATTTTAAATGCGGTTTTTGCGCCCAAAAAAGCCCAGCATCCGGCTGAGCATCAAGCGTGGTTGGATCAACAAACTCAATCGCTAGCGCTGTACGAATACGAGGCTTGCCCGTTTTGCGTTAAGGTGCGCCGTGCGCTGCGCCGCCAAGGTTTAAATATTCAAACCATCAACGCCAAACAAGCCGAGCATAAAGCCGAATTGGCCAAAATGGGGGGCAAGGTGCAGGTGCCGTGTTTACGCATTGAAGAAAACAACCAAGTGCAATGGTTGTATGAATCGAGCAGCATTATTCAATACTTAGAACAACGCTTCGCCTAATCCTTACCGCGCGCTGCTGTTTGGCGCGTGCATGGTACTCATGCGACTCAAAAACCGCCCGATTGATTGTGGGCGGTTTTTTTATGCCTTGCGATTCGGCGCGCAAACGCCGAGGCGTTCGCGCATTCTTCGGCGGCATTGCTTTGGCGTTTTAAGTGTTTGATTTATTTCTGGATTGCGCAGTCGATAAGTATTGAATACTGACTCAAAAAAACTATTGTTAGTCATGTTAATGCCAAATACTGGTGGGTAAAATGTCAGCTTTCCAAAAAAATCTGTTGGGCTCAGTCATCGGTTTGATTACTTTGGCTTTGTTGTTTGCCTTTTATGTTGCTGCGCAGAACAAAGTCGATCGTGAGAATGAGCTGCGCTATCAATCGTATTTGCTGGCCGATGAATTGCGGCAGTCGTCGGATGATTTAACCCGCTTGGCACGAACGTATGTGGTGAGTCGCGATGCAAATTTTGAAAAGCAATATATGGATATTTTGGCGATTCGCAATGGCGAAAAGCCGCGCCCCGAGGCGTATAACCGGATTTATTGGGACTTTGTTGCCGCCAACAATCAAGCGCCACGCCCAGATTCGTCGGTGAAAGTGCCATTGCTGGACATGATGAAATCGCTGGGTTTTACCGAGGCTGAATTTGCCAAATTAAACGAAGCGAAGAAAAACTCCGATGGTTTGGTCAATACCGAAGTTGAAGCGATGGGTTTGGTGAAAAAAACCGGAGAGGGCGCTGAAGAAGGCTACGCCAAAGCGCGAGCGATGATGCACGACGCGACGTATCACAGTAATAAAGCCAAAATCATGCAGCCGATTGATGACTTTTATCAGTTGTTTGAGCAGCGCACGCAAAAATCGGTGGCCGATGCCGCTTTTGTCGCCTCGATGATTGAAGTGGGGTTTGTGGCGGTGGGTTTGGCAACGATGTTGATGCTGTGGCTCACGTATCGCAGCTTAATCAATGTGATTGGCGGCTCAGTGAGCGAAGCCAAAAAACACATTGCTTATTTGTCTGAGGGGGATTTTTCTCATCCGATTGTTCCAGAGGGCAGCGCTAGCGACAGCTTTATGGCCTTGATGGCGGTGATGCAGCAAAAACTCAGCCGCATCGTATTGCAAGTGACGATGACTGCGCGTGAGATTGAGCAAGGCGCGGTGGATATTGGTTCGGCGTCCAGTGAAGCCGAGCATTTGGTGCAAGGGCAGACCGATTCGATGTCGAGTATGAGTGCGGCGATTGAGCAAATGGTGGTCAGTATTAATCATGTATCGAGCAACGCTAGCTCGGCTTCAGAGCGAACTCGCTCATCCAATCAGGCTTTGGATCGCGGTGAGCGGGTGATTAGCGATACGGTGGATAGTATTCGGGTGATTGCCTCTTCGGTGCAAGAAGCATCAGACAGCGTCGCGACGCTGAGCGGGCAAACGCAGCAGATTTCGCAGATTGTGCAGGTGATTCGCGATATTGCCGATCAAACCAATTTGCTGGCACTGAATGCAGCGATTGAGGCAGCGCGCGCCGGTGAGCAAGGGCGGGGCTTTGCGGTGGTGGCCGATGAGGTGCGTAAGTTGGCCGAGCGCACCGCACTCTCCACCCAAGAAATTACCGAGCGAATCCGCAGCATCCAATCGGGCACTGAAACCACAGCAGTATTTATGAATACTGGCGTGAGTAAAGTCGCGGCGGGGGTGGATTTGGCTAGTCAGGCGGGCGGCGCATTTGGCTCAATTCGGCAAGACGCCAATGATGTGATGGGCGTGATTGATGAAATTAGCAGCTCTTTACATGAGCAATCACAAACGGCCAATCAAGTGGCCAATAATATTGAGCAAGTCACGCAGATGGCCAGCGCCAGCTGTACGGCGGTTGAGCGGGCGGCGAGTATTTCGCGGCGCATGGGCGAGCTGTCCAAATCGTTAAGTATGGAAATGAAAAGCTTTCAGCTGGCTGGATGATTGGGCTGTAAGTCACTGACCTGCTTTAGTGGCGGACTAAAGCAGGTTTTTTATGGTCATTCAGAAGACCCTAGGGTGTTTTTGGCGGCAAACTTGCGGCGGCATTGCGTTTTGCTGCGCGACGGTTTAGGCCATGATGCGCAGCAGGTGCACCAGCATGCTGGCGCTGTGCTCTAGTGCGGCAACGCACCAACTGCTGACTGCCATATGCGCGGGGCGAATCCAAGCATCGCCCGGCCTTTGCAGTGCCACCCACAAAAAATACCCAACGCCCAGCCAGCAGCCGCGATAAATCACATGCTCCATCGGGCCATCGGCTTTGAATAAATTCAAAGAGAATTTTTTACGCACCGGCCACAGCAGCGGCACGCCTGATGGGGTGAGCAAGTCGCCAATAATGTGCGAAAAATAGCCAATCACCAAGGGCAAAACCGGAATGTCTTGCTGCTCTCGATAGGTGAGTAACAGCCAAATAATCAGCGCCACCATCAAAAATGAGTGCGTAAACCCGCGATGGCCAAATACTTTGGCAATCGGTATCGAGATATACGGCACGATACGGCCAAAAGTCGATTGGGGATGATCCAAATCGGGCAATAGGCCGGCTGCGCCAGCGAGGGCGACTTCATGCACTTGCGGCATCCGCTGCAAAATGCCAACACTGCAGGCCACCATCATCAAGGCGGCAAATGCAATGTGGGTCCGGGCCATCATGGGTAATACCTTGCAGAGCAAACGATGGGTGCCATACCGATGTATGGTATTGGCATGAACCCCTTGAAAACAAAGGGGGCTGTGAAGATACCAGAAAAACTTAGCCTTGGTATAAGAAAATGCACGCGGTTTGCTGTTCGGGTTTTCGCGCTTACAAATGACTTGCTACTGCCGGGCGGCTTGACGGATTAATCCGCCGGTTTGACTGCACCGCCTGCGCAAAGTTCGCCGTAAAAGACGCGTTTTTTTGCGCTGAGATGGGCCATCGGGCGGCGGTTGCGGTGCTTGCTGTGAATCGGGAGGGGCGCTTTGATCGTCGGCTCGCCATTCAATCCAAAAAAACCGCATTTCAAACCCGCCCATCGCGCTTTATCGCAAACCCACTTGGCACTATCCAAACGGCATACAGTGTCAGTCTCTGTCTTGAATTGAGTACGACCATGTTGCCAGTCACCTTACAGCAAGTGAATAAACGCTATCAGCTCGACAGTGTGGCAGTGCCCGCTTTGGCCGATATTAATTTAGAGATTTTGCCGCAGCGGTTTACGGTGCTGTCGGGCCCGTCGGGCAGCGGCAAAACCACTTTGCTTAATTTGATTGGCTGCATTGATTTGCCCGATAGCGGTGAGATTACGGTGGCCGGCGAAAACGTGCAGCAAATGAGCGATTCGGCATTGGCGGATTTTCGTTTGCACCATATTGGCTTTGTGTTTCAAAACTTTAATTTATTGCCGGTGTTATCAGCGTTTGAAAACATCGAATACCCCTTGCTGCTGGCCAAAGTGGCGCGGCCAGCGCGGCATAAACGGGTAAAAATGCTGCTCGACGCGGTCGGTTTAAACGAAAAAAGCCAGCATTTACCCGGCCAGCTCTCGGGCGGGCAACGGCAAAGGGTGGCGATTGCGCGCGCTTTAGCGACGCAGCCGCAGTGGGTATTGGCCGATGAGCCAACGGCCAATTTAGACAGCCATACTGGCGCGTCGATTATTGCGCTAATGCGGCAAATGCAGCGCGAGCTGGCGGTGTCGTTTGTTTTTTCTTCGCATGACCCACAAGTTTTGGCCGCAGCGGATGATGCGGTGATGATTCGGGATGGCCGTATTGTGGCGATTGAAAGCAAAATGGCGGTGGCATTATGAGTGTTATAACGTTGGCGCTGAGAAATTTATTACGCAATCGTCGTCGCTCTTTGACCACCTTATTGGCGATGATGATTGGCGCGGTGGCGATTTTGATTTTTGGCGGTTATAGCGGCAATATCAATTTGGGTTTGCAAACCAACTTTGTGCGCAGCGCCGGGCATTTGCAGATTCAGCATAAAGACTATTTTTTATACGGCAGCGGCAATCCAGCGGCGTATGGCATTAAAAACTACGCCAGTTTGATTGAAGTGCTGCGCAACGATCCAGAGCTTAAGCCGCTACTCACGGTGGTAACGCCAACGCTCAGCCTAGGGGGTATTGCCGGCAACTTCAGCGCTGGTGTGTCGCGCACGGTGATCGGTACCGGGGTATGGGTGAGCGATCAAAATCAAATGCGCCGTTGGAATGAATATAACTTCCCCGGTGAAGCCAAAACGCTGGCCTTAACCGGCACGGCGGGCAATGCGGTGGTGATTGGCAATGGCGTAGCGCGGGTGTTGCAGTTATGCGCGCCGTTGCAGCTCAAAAATTGCCCAGCCAGCCAAGCCAAAGTTAACGATGGCCCAGCGGCGCCCGATGATATCAGCGCTTTGTCGCAGCAAGCCAATGCCGAAAATCCAAAACAAGCAACCCGCGCTGTACCGCACATTGAGCTGTTGGCCGCCAATGTGCACGGCGCGCCCAATGTGGCGACTTTGGCGGTGGTGAAAGCGCAAGGCTTTGGAATCAAAGAGCTCGATGACATTTCAATGCTGCTGCATTTACCGCAAGCGCAGCAATTGGTGTACGGCCAAGAAACGCCGCAAGTGACGGCGCTGGTATTGCAGCTGAAACACAGCGCTGATTTAGCTAAAGCACAGGCGCGGATCAATACGCTATTGGGCACTACGCTCAAAGATCAGCCCTTGGCGGTGTATGACTATGCCACGCTTAATCCTTCTTTTGGCCAAATCACTGGCATGTTTACCGCGATTTTTAGTTTTATTTCGCTGCTGATCGGGGCGATTGTGCTGTTTACCGTTGGCAATACCATGAGCATGGCGGTGATGGAGCGCACGGTGGAAATCGGTACGCTGCGGGCGATGGGCGTGCGGCGTAATGGCATTTGGCGCTTATTTGTCTGTGAAGGTGCTTTGCTAGGGGCCATTGGCGCGATTTTCGGGGTGGTGTTGGCGCTGTTATTGGCATGGGCAATTAATCATGCCGGTTTAACTTGGTTGCCGCCGGGCAATACTGAGCCGGTGCCGCTCACGGTGCGGGTGTGGGGCGAAACGCGCATGTTATTTAGCACTGGATTGATGTTGGTGGTGTTGGCGGCTATCTCGGCGTGGTGGCCAGCGCGCCGTGCTGCCAGAATGAATATTGTCGATGCATTGCGTCATGTGTAGGCCGTCATGTGTAAATACCAGAAGGAGAAAGTGATGCGACATAAGTATTTTTCTGCGCTGCTATTGGTTGCGCTCGGGCTGTTGTTTTTGGCGCATAACTTTGGCTTTTTACCCAGCTTTGGCCAAATGTGGGCGCTGTGGTGGCCCTTGGTGCTGATTATTGTGGGGGTGAATTTATTGTTTCGCCGCCCGAAAGACAAGGACGACAAAAATGAATAAAGCGATGCAGCAAAGCTGGGCGACGATGCCCGCAACAAGTGAGCGTGCGGCTAATAACACAGGCCAGCGCTCACTTAAAGCACTTTGCCGGGTATTGAGCGCGAGTGTTGTGCTGGCCTGCTGCGCGTCAGTGGGTGCGGCACCCAACGCGCAGCAAATCTTAAGCGCGAGCGACGCGATCCGTAATCCCGAGCAACCCTTTGGCCTCACCAGCACCTTGATTGAATATCGCAATGGCAAGCAAGTCGAAACCAGCACCTTGGCGGTGTATGCGCGCGCTGATTCGCAGAGCGGGCAGTTTCGCAATTTAATTCGCTTTGTCGCACCGCAACGCGATGCCGGCAAATTACTACTGAAAAATGGCAATGATTTATGGCTGTATGATCCATCCAGCAAGGCCAGTATTCGGATTTCGCCGCAGCAACGTTTGCTGGGCCAAGCGGCCAATGGCGATGTGGTGACGGTGAATTTGGCGGTGGACTATGCCGCAAATTTGGTTGGTGAAGAAACGATTGCCGATGGTGAGCGGCAAAATCGCGACACGTATTTGCTCAAGCTCAATGCTAAAACGCCGGATGTGACCTATCACCGCATCGATTATTGGATCGACCGCAATAATAATCAGCCAGTGAAAGCTAAGTTTTATTCCAGTAGCGATCATTTATTAAAAACGGCGTATTACCGCCGCTTTCAAAAGCAGCTTGGCGTGTCGCGGCCCACCGAAACGGTGATTATTGATGGGCTAGATCCGCAGTGGGTGACGGTGCTGCGCAGCAGTGATTTTGCGTTTCGCGATGTACCCGAGAGTTGGCTGCAGCGGGATTTTTTGCCCCGCTTTAAGGCCGAATGATGGTGCACTGGCATGGTGTGAGCAACACTCGCGTGATGCTGCCGGCGTTTGGCCGCGATGCGCAGGCGCAAAAGCAATCAAGCTTGGCAGGGATGGTGGCCGTGTTTATCGCGCTACTTGCTAGCCCGTGCTGGGCGAGTGATGCCGATGCGCTGTCTTTGGCCGATCAAGCAGCGCAGCCAGTGGTGGCTAGATCGGACTGGCAGATTTTTACTGAGGGTATGCTGGGGCATGTGAATCAGCGTGCGCCTTGGGACGATATACGCATTAGTCGTGCCTCGGTGGATATGTTGCTCGATACGGCGATTAATCCAGAGTGGCGATTTACACTGGCCAATCGCGTTGATTGGTTGGGGCAAAATGGGCGATATGAGGTGGTGAATACCTTTAAAGAAGGCTATGTCAGCTGGCAAGCGAGCCCCAATGCCGCGCTCGATCTGGGGCGGATTAATTTACGCAGTGGCGTGGCTTTGGGCTACAACCCAACTGATTATTTTAAAGTCGGTGCTTTGCGCTCGGTGGTATCGATTGCACCATCGAGTTTGCGCGAAAACCGCCTTGGCGTGGGCATGCTGCGCGGGCAGTGGGTGTGGGAGGGTGGCGCAGTCAATGCCGTGTTTGCGCCCAAATTGGCAGATCAGCGGCAAAGCGCGGCGTTTTCGCCCGATTGGGGTGCGAGTAATTCGGTGTCGCGGTATTTGTTGACCAGTAGCGTGCAATTGCTGCCAGGCTTTGCACCGCAGTTTTTACTTTTGGGTGAGCAAGGGCAGTCGCCACAGGTGGGCATAAATGCGTCGATTTTGGCGGGTGACGCTTTAACTCTCTACGCCGAATACAGTGGTGGGCGCAGCGCAGCCTTGTTGCCTGCTGCACCCGTATCGTGGCATTCGCGCTTGGCCGCTGGCGGCACGTATACCTTTACCAATAATTTATCGCTGAGTTTGGAATACCACTATGATGGCGCGGCGCTCAATCAAAGCCAATGGCGCGATTTGTGGCGCAACCCTGCCGATTATTGGGCGTATCGCAGTGCGGTGTTTAATGCGCAAAGCCTGCCCACGCAACATGCGGCAATGAGTTTTATCACGTGGCGCGACGCTGGATTCAAGGCTTTGGATTTAAATTGGATGCTAAGGCGCGACTTAGTCGATCAAAGCTGGCAAAGCTGGTTAGAAGCGCGTTACCATTTTGAGCGCATGGATTGGGCGCTGCAATGGCAATATCAAAACGGCGCGCCGGGCAGTCAATACGGCGCGTTGCCACAACGGCATAGCGTACAAGCTGTGGTGAAATACTTTTTTTGAGTGATCGATTGATGCAAGCACAAGCCAAAACAATCTCATGCCGCTACCGACAGGACTTGCCTATTTTACTCTTGGTGAATGCGCTGATTGCCGTGCTATTGACCTTGATCGACGAGCGAACTGCGCTGATCGATAATCTGGTGATTTCCAACTGCATCGGTTTTTGTATTTGGCTGTGTAATTGGGCGATGGATCGCATGATGGGCGATGCTTGGACACGGCCTTGGCGGATGTTGATTAGTACGCCGCTGGGTTTGTTGGCGGGCTTTGCGCTGGCTGCAGCCTTGGGGGCATCCAATGTGATCGCGATTTTGCTGCATGCACCCAGCCAAGCTTGGCGCTGGGTGGCGATTGCGGTGCTGATTTCAGGCTTTGCCAGCGCCTTTTTTTGGGTGTTGTTTCGTGCGCAGCGTGATCGGGCTGAATTAGAAGTGCAGCGCCGGCATGCCGCCGAGGCGCAACAAGCACAAACCGCCGCGCAATTGGCGATGCTGCAAGCGCAAATTGAACCGCATTTTTTATTTAATACGCTGGCCAATTTACACAGCCTGATTGCGCGCGACCCCGCTTTGGCGCAAATCATGCTCGAGCATCTCAATGATTATTTACGCGCCAGTCTTAAGCGCACGCGGCAATCGAGCTGCAGTCTGGCGCAAGAGCTCGATTTGGTGGGCGCGCTATTGGCGATTAATCAAATTCGATTGGGTGAGCGTTTAAGCTATCTAATTCGCGTGCCAGCCGCTTTGCGCGGCGCTCAGTTGCCGCCGTTATTATTGCAGCCCTTGGTGGAAAACGCTTTGCAGCATGGGATTGAGCCGGCCATCGTCGGCGGCGTGATTGAGATTGAGGTCGAAAAAGTCGGCACGCAACTTTGCCTACGGGTGATCGATAGTGGCATGGGTTTAAATCTAAATGCACCGAGCCAAAGCGGTATCGGTTTAGCCAATGTACGCGATCGCTTGATGTATTTGTATGAAGGCCAAGCTACACTGAGTATTGCTGGCAATACCCCGTCAGGTGTGGTGGCCGAATTGCGGATTCCTTTTGCTGAGTAGTTGGGTTGAGTGGTTTTTTTAGATGCCACGCCATCCTATTTGTAGGCGCACGAACTGAGGTCAATTTTAACGATGCCAACTGCCCTGATTGCCGATGACGAGCCGCTATTAATGGCGGCGTTTGCCAGTCGCCTTGCTGTGGTGTGGCCGCAATTGCAGATTGTAGCGCAGGCCAAAAATGGCGTTGAAGCGGTGGCGCTACTCAGCCAATGGCAGCCCGATTTTGCTTTTTTGGATATTCGTATGCCGGGGCTCAATGGCTTGCAAGTCGCTGCCACTTGGCGCGATACGCGGGTGATTTTTGTTACCGCGTATGATGAATACGCGGTGGCGGCCTTTGAGCAATCGGCGGTGGATTATTTATTAAAACCAGTCAGCGAAGCGCGGTTGGCGCAATGCGTGCTGCGCTTGCAGCGCGAGGTTAAACCCAGCGTTGATTGGAGCCAGCTGAGTCGTGAACTAATCGCGCCCGCGCCACCGACTTATTTACAATGGCTCACCGCCAGCCTAGGTGATAGTACTCGGCTGATTGCGGTGGACGAGGTGCGGTATTTTCAGGCGACGGATAAATACACCGAAGTGGTGACTGAAGGCGGGCGGTTTTTGATTCGCACGTCGCTCAAAGATTTATTGCCGCAACTTAATCCACAATTTTTTGCCCAAATTCACCGCAGTTATTTGGTGAGCTTGCCCGCCATCGCCAAAATCGAAAAAGACCTACTCGGCCGCCAGCAAATCTATCTAAAAAACAATTTCGCCATCTTGCCGCTAAGCCGCAGCCACGCCGCACAGTTTAAACAAATGTAGGGTATGGCTATGTGGTTGTTTTTTAGTGAGGCTTTTAGGGTAATACCTGCTTACAAAAATCGCGAAAGTAAGCGATCGACTCGGATTCGCGATAGGCGAGTTAGGAGTTTTTTTACTTTTTCTGGGTAGTCGGCCAAAGTTTCTAGCTCGGTATAGCTGGCGATACGCCGAGTGTGTTGACGGATTTGTTGCAGCTCGGCAGCGGTGCTGGTGCTGAGCTCGCCGTGTGGATCATGAATTAAAAGCGCGTTTTCTAAATCTAAATTAAACGCCCGTGGGTTGAGATTGTTGCCGGTGAGCAATTGATAATCATCGTCGACCCAAATGCCTTTCAGGTGAAAGCTATGGCCGATGTCGTGCCACAGTAAAATATTCAATTGTCCAGCTTGCATGGCTTTTTGCTGCACTTTGGCAAAGCGGCGCAAATTGGCTTCGTATAAATACGGCAGAGCGCCGATGGTTTTAAATGGCTCGCTCGGCGGGATGTAAAAATCGTTCGCCGTTTTGTCGCCAATGATTATTTCAACCTGCACCCCTTGTTTGATCAGGCTATTGAGCGCCTTGGTCACGCTGCGTGGCAAATTAAAATATGGCGTGCAGATGACGATTTTGCGCTCGCTAGCGGCGATCAATTTTAAAATCAAGCGATTAAGCGGATTGCGCTGGCCAACGCCAACCCACGGGGTGATGGCTAATCCCGTCTCGGTGTAGCGACTACCTTGCAGTGAGTAGCGCGCGGTTTTTAATTGCTGGCGACAATGCCGAATCTCGCCGCGAATGGTTTTGGTGCTGGGAATATTGGGCCGATCAAGACGATGCACTGCGGTTTGGCTCAGTAGTGCCGTTTGAAAAAACTGCACCATGCTATCGGCTAGCGCTGGGTTGTGTAGCACATGGTAGCGATCGTAGCGATAGCGATCGCCAACGTGTAAGTACACATTATTCAGGCTCGCGCCGCTATAAATCACTGTGTCGTCAATGACAAAGCCTTTGAGGTGCAATACGCCGAGTAATTCGCGGCTTTGCACCGGCACGCCATAAATGGGTACGTCAAGCGCTTGATCTTGCGCTTGCTGTTGATACCAAGCGGCGTTGCCCGATTCGGCTTTGGCACCAATCAGGCCGCGCTGCGCGCGATGCCAGTCGACAAAAACAGCAATGTCTAGTTGCGGCTGCCGCGCTTTGGCTGCATACAGTGCCGACAAAATCAGATCGCCCGCTGCGTCGTTTTGTAAATACAAGGCGGCAATGTAAATGCGGCGTTGTGCTGTGGCGATGTGTTCGAGCAGCCGTTCACGAAATTGAGCGCTCGAGGTTAAAGCCTCAAAGGTGTCAGCTGATTGGGCAAAACGCGGTAAGGCACTTAAAAAAGCGCGGGGAGATTCAAACAAAATGCGAGCCTAAATTTAAAGCGATATTGCTGCAATATGGGGCTGATTACTGTAAATGCAAGATGCCGGCATCGTCGGCTGCCAAGCCAGCACGAGGGTGCAATCTGCGCACTTAAAAACCTGTTGACGCAGAGTCGCCAAGACGCAGAGAAAATCCGCGTCAGAACTCAAGCCGGTGGCAAAAAAAACGCAGCCCATTGATGGCTGCGTTGTGGATTTGATTTGATTGATTTGATTGGTCTGAATGGAGCCCGCTAATTAATCTTTATCAACGCGCTGCAAGTCGCTCAGTGCGCCGGCTTGCCCGATTTTTGCGCTGAGCTCAGAGAGCTCTTGGCCAATATCGATGCCGTGTTGCTTTAGCCATTCTGGGTGGTAGTAAGAATGCGCGTAGCGATCACCGCTGTCGCACAATACGCTGACAATACTGCCTGCTTCGCCGCGCGCTTGCATTTGGTGGGCCAGCGCTAACACGCCAATCCAATTGCAGCCCGTTGAGCCGCCAACGCGGCGCCCCAGATAATTCGACAGCCAATGCGTTGCCGCCAAGCTCATCCGGTCGGGCACTTTAAACATGGTATCAATCACGTGCGGCATAAATGACGCTTCTACACGCGGGCGGCCAATGCCTTCGATTTTGGAGCCTTGCTGCAAGGTATGGTCTGTGCGGCCGCTGCAAAAAGCGTCAAAAAACACCGAGTTTTCTGGGTCGACGCAGGCAATTTGCGTGGCATAACGGCGATAGCGCACAAAGCGGCCCAAGGTGGCGCTGGTGCCGCCAGTACCGGCGCTGGCCACGATCCAGCGTGGAATCGGATGACGCTCTAAGCTCATCTGCGCAAAAATCGATTCGGCAATATTGTTATTGGCGCGCCAATCGGTGGCCCGCTCGGCATAAGTAAATTGGTCGAGAAAATGCCCTTGCGTTTCGCTCGCCAGGCGCTGCGATTCGGTAATCAATTGCGTTGGGTCGGCTACTAAATGGCAGCGGCCACCATAAAAAGTAATCGCCGCGATTTTTTCGGGGCTGGTGCTGGCCGGCATTACCGCAATAAACGGCAATTTCAATAGGCGAGCGAAATACGCTTCAGACACCGCAGTCGATCCACTGGACGCCTCGATCACCGTGCTACCGGCATGCAGCCAGCCATTGGTGAGCGCGTACAAAAACAAAGAGCGCGCTAAACGATGCTTTAGGCTGCCGGTAGGGTGGCTCGATTCGTCTTTGAGGTAGAAATCAATATCGGGGTAGGCGGCCAAATGAATCGGGATTAAATGGGTATCGGCTGAGCGATTAAAATCAGCCTCAATGGTGCGGATGGCTTGGTGTACCCAATCGCGATTGCTGGTCATGTCGATCCTCAAAAAACAAAAATAGTATTGTGGATTGTAACGGCAGTGGTCAGGGCTAGCATCGGGGTATTTGCTTAGCCCGTTTGTTTTGGCGCAAGGAATGCGCGGCAAGGTTTGGGGTATTGAAGCCTAGCCTTTATTTAACATTGGCTTGGATTAAATACCTCTGTTGTATGGCTGATATTTAGCTTACGTATTTAGGGTTTGCAGTGCCTGCCGCACCATTGTTCACAGCCGTATTCGGTTACGGCGCACGCTACACCTCAGCCCAGTTTGTTGCCGGATTAAGGCCAGCATCGTAGCTCCGATAGAGCGAAGCGAAATCGGAGGGCAGGGCACATGCATACGATTACGTGCCCCTCATCGTAGCTACTCAGCTGTTCACCTTCGTAATCTGCGGCGGGGAATTTTTTAGCTGCGTAGAATGACGATTTTTCTGATTGTATCTTGGCTGCAGAAACCCATAAAAAGCATGGTCTTTGTAGGAGCGGGCTCGCCCGCGAATGCGCGCGTAATAAGGAAAACCTTCGCTGGCAAGCCAGCGCCTACGAGGCGCTTTTAAAGTAGAGACATAATCAGATCGGCTTTTGCTTGGTTAAAGATAGTAAGCAAAAAAAGGCCCCGGTATGGTTCACATGAATTGAACAAGGCATCCCGCTGATCCATTACGCCACAGCCAAACTTAGATTGCAGCTTACTCGGAATGACGGATTTAAACTGGGCGACAGGCCGTGGCTGGACAATGGAGCAAGTGATCTGCACTTGTTCATGAACGAATTAGCGTCGGCTGTCCTACCATAGCCGACGTCGGCAGCTCGGTTGATGCGTTTGTAATACTTGAGGCATTAAATTGTAGAGGTTGACACCGTTTAATAAAAATCAATTAGGTATGGCAATCACTGATTGCGTTATGCCTAACCCGATTTGGATTAGGCCTCAATGAGTGAGGCCTACTTAATAATTAGACACACCAGCCAATTATTTTGTTTTTTAGTTGACTCGTTGTTGTGGTAGTTTGTGTTGAAATCGTATGTATATTTTTATTCTGTTTTTCAGATTTATTTTTTAATTCCGCATTAACACGCTACAATTCGTCGGCTCTATTTTTAGTGGTTTTTTTGTATTGTTGTTTCATTACGAAAAAGGTGGGCTTTACTTTTTGTGCAGTGGCAATACGCCTAACATGGCATTCAAGCAGACGGGCCAGAACGTGCGGTTTTTTTATTCAATTGCAGCGTAGGGCAGCAGCTGTGTTTGAGGTTAGGATTTGAGTTTAGGGTAATTTATGACCAATATCTATAATGAACATTATGCTTTACTCAGCGAGTTTGACTCGCTTCCAAATATATTAGGAAGTCAAAGCATATTTGACATTGCAGGGTATCCTCACTATGAAAATATCAGCAGCAATATATTAGCATTTTACCTTAACCCAAATAATGAGCATGGTCTTGGCAATCTATTTTTATCTTCGCTCATGAGTCTTGCGGATGGAAACGAGCATCCCCAAGACAATATTCAGGTTAGTCGTGAAGTTTCAACTAACAAAGGCGGCAGACTTGATATAGTTATTGAAACAGACAATGTAGTTATTGGTATTGAGAATAAAATATTCCACCATCTAAACAATGATCTTGCTGATTATAGTGCCACTATTAATAAATGGGCGGAACAAAAAAAATTATACAGCGTAAAAATCATTCTCAGCATAAGAAAAGAACAAGGAAGCTCAGGTTTTATCTGTGTTACCTATGATGAATTCTGGTCAAAGATAAGGGAGCGCTTAGGTAGTTATGTTTCAACGTCATCTCAAAAATGGCTTTTATATCTCGTTGATTTTATGAAGTCCATTGAAAAATTAAGCGGTGGAAATATGGAAATAAATGAAAATGATCTGTTTTTCATAGAGAACGGTGAAAGGGTAGATCGTCTACTTAACGCCAGGAATGAATTCATTATCAAGCTAAATGGTAGAGTTAGAGAATTACAGGATAAAATAGAAAAACCAACTTCATGCAATAAACAGTGGATATTCTCAAAAAATTGCTTGGTTCATGATTTCATATTATCAGGGTACTCAATAGCATTTGACCTGTATATTTCGGCCAAAGGCTGGGAGTTGCAATTATTTGGTAGAGATCCTAAATCCCAGCAGTACCTTACCGAACTTTTTTCCACGCCCCCTCTGCGGGATAAAAACCCTAGCATAAAGGGTTCTCGCTACATTTTACAGCATGAGGATTTAAAAATAGACCTAGACACAATCAAAGGTCATCTGCTCAATTGGATGGAATTATTAATTACGGCGGAAAAAAATAAAATTTCCAATAAGACAATTAGCTAGCATCGTAGCTCCGATAGAGCGAAGCGAAATCGGAGGGCAGGCACATGCTTACGATTACGTGGCCCCTCATCGTAGCTAGCCAGCTGTTTATCGTCAGAAAATCAATGGGGTCAGACTCGATTGATTCCACGGAAAACTAGAAATCAATCGAGTCTGACCCCATTGATTTTGACCCCATTGATTGTTTGTGTTTTGCTACAAAAAACGTGAGCTTTATTTTTCGTGCAGCTGCAATACGCCTAACATGGCATTCAAGCAGACTGGCCGGGACGTGCGGATTTTTATTCAATTGCAGCGTAGGCCAGCTGCTGTGTTTGACGTTATCTCCCTTGAGAAAATATGCTACTCAATATAAACACTAAGACAAAACAAGCAGAAAAAAGACGCGCTGCGTCTATTCAAAAGTTTGGATTTGATGAGCGTGCGTTGCAAAGCGTTCTATTCAAATCTCTAGACAGGCTGTTTCCCGAAGACGAAATGATTCTTCTTATGCAGTCTCGCAATTGGCAAGAAGAGCCAGACTTAATGGCCGTAGACAAAAACGGCGATCTGTTCATTTTTGAACTAAAGGCAGTGGGTTCGCATAGCGAAAACCTTCTTCAGGTACTTCGGTATGGGCAAATATTCGGGTCTTCTCGGTATGTAGACCTTGATGCGCTTTATAAAAGATCGACAGACAAGTCGCAGTCGTTAAAAGCTGTCCACAAAGCAAAGTTTGGTGTTGAACTGCCGGAAGAGAAATTCAATCAGAGGCAAAAGTTTGTGGTTATGACTAACGGCATTGACTCTAAAACTAGAGAGGCTGTGCAGTACTGGCGTTCCACTGGGCTAGATGTCCGGCCTTGGGTTTACCGAGTGTATGAAGGAGGTGCGGATGAAATGCTGCTTGAAATGTCGCCTTTTCGCGTTGATGACAATCCATACGAAGACCTAGCTGAGGGGTACTACATCCTCAATACCAATATTGGTAATAGCGTGCAAGATCATGAGTTAATGTTGAAGGATGGGAAAGCATCTGCATTTTTTGACCCATGGAAATATAAAATTGAACGCCTTGCAAAAGGTGATGTAGTTTTTCTATACCAGTCTGGTGTTGGAATTGTTGCCGTTGGCGAGGCAGACGGAACACTTCTAAAGGCCCCTTATCAAGGCAATGAAGACGACCCAGATGAAGACTATTCAATGAAGCTAAATAGGTTTCAGGATGTAGATCCTCCACTTTCAGCCTCGGAAATTAAGAAAATTACCGGAGTAAACCACGTATTTATGCACACAATGTTTGGTCTCGACGCAGATAGTGGCAAGGCAGTCCGTAAGTTCATTGTTGAGAATGGGCGCGCAGGGGGCTAACAAGGTGCTCAAGGCCGTGGCGGCGCCACTGGACGTCTCCAGTTGGAGCAAGCTTCGCATTTTACGCGTCGCTTGTAGCCGCCCTTCGCTTTGCGTTAGACCTCAGTAACTGCCTTAATCTTGGCTGGTTCGAGAATACAATTTTTCTACAAAAGGGACTTTCATGGGATTGCTTGACGGCCTTATGGGCAATGTGTCAAAGATTGACGCTGCAAAAATTCAAACCGAGTTCAGCCAGATCTTGGCGCCCGGTGAAGTTGTTGAACACGCGTATCAATTGATTCGCGACTACTTTGTCTTTACAAACAAGCGTTTTGTGCTGGTAGACAAGCAGGGACTTACGGGCAGCAAAGTCGAGTACCACTCGATTCCGTACCGAAGCATCACGCACTTCAGCATCGAAACAGCGGGAACATTTGATCTCGATGCAGAGTTGAAAATTTGGATTGCCGGTACACCTGCACCGATTCAAAAACAATTCAACAAGAAGCTGAGCATCTATGAGGTTCAGGCGGTTCTTGCGAGCTATGTTCTCAAGTAGATTTTGGCGCGTGAGGGCTAACCCATCATTCCATCGGACCAGCGCAAAAAGCCGCGCAGGCCGATGAATTCAAACGTTAGCCGAAAGCAGTGGCATCAAAGGGATCTATGAGAGTCAGAGAAGCGGAAGTAACGGATTTAGAAGAATTGTTGGTGCTGAATGAGCAAATAGGTGTTTTTCATTTTGAAAATGCCCCAGAAGCATTTGCAAAGCCTTCCGCCGCTGACAAAGCGTTTTTACAGAATGCGCTGAGTGATAAATCAAGACTGTTTTTGGTGGCCGAAATAGAAAATAAAGTTGTCGGGTTTCTAACGGCAATAATCACTAAGAACGAAACAATACCATTTCTAGTTCGCTGTCCGGTATGTCGTGTAGGGACGATAGTCGTTGACGAAAAATGTCGTGCTTCCGGCATTGGCACAAAACTGATGTCAGCCTGTAGCAAGTGGGCTGCCTCGCAAGGCGCGGAGCAAATTAGACTAGAAGTTATGGCCTTTAACCAATCAGCACACAAGTTCTATGAGCAGCTAGGTTTTAAAGATCACTCGCACATTATGTGCAAGCTTATCGTCTAACCTGTGCTTCAAGTCGTTGAAAATCAAAGGGGTCAGACTCGATTGATTCCACGGAAAATTAGAAATCAATCGAGTCTGACCCCATTGATTTCCATTTACGTACGTGTGCGTCCATACCATTGCTTTAGATAGAAGGGTAGCCGTTATTGCTTTTGTGGGTTTGTTTCAAGCGTGATGTGGTCACAAATCGGCCAAGTGCGTGCTTGCAATGTTTTAACGCGGCAGAAGCCTTTGCCCGCTTTCAAAGGTCAATCGATTTTTTACTCGGCAAAGCGATACACATTTTTCCCTGCCGCCTTGGCTGCGTACATCGCCTCGTCAGCTCTTTTGAGTAAGGCTTCTGGGGAAGATGTGCGGTCCTTGAATACGGCAATGCCGATGGATACACCAATATGAGCTTCTGCATTATCAAATTGCATTGGCTCATTCATGATAGAAATCACCCGCGCACCAATCTGCGCCATAGCTTCACTGTTCTCTGGGTTATCCAGAAGGAGGACAAACTCATCGCCACCAAGTCGCGCTACCGTATCTGTGTTGCGGAGCAAGCTCGATAGCCGCGTTGCGACTGTTTTCAAAACCTCGTCGCCGATTGAGTGGCCCAAGGTGTCATTGACCTTCTTGAATCCATCCAAATCCAGAAACATCAGCGCGATCTGACGCGAATCACGTTGCGACTTGGCGATTATTTGGCCAAGTCTTTCCATGAGAAGCGTGCGATTTGGCAGTCCCGTCAGTCCATCATGTAATGCCATTTGATGAATCAGTTGCTCTCTGTCCCATCTTTCCGTGATGTCTGAACAAAGAACAACATATTGCAAAACTACATCATTTTGGTCGCAAATCGCAGATATGGATAACTGTCCTAGAAAAATAGAGCCGTCTTTTCGCTGACTCCAAACTTCGCCATTCCAAATTTTATTTTTTTGTAAGATTTCAAACGTCGCGAGAAAAAAATCCGCATCGTGTCGATCAGATTTGAGAATACGTGCGTTCTGTCCAATGACTTCCTCTTGCGAGTAGCCGGTGAGCTTCGCAAAAGCGGGGTTGACGGAAATGATAGTGGCATCCGAATCGGTCACCATAATGCCTTCGCTTGTGGCTTCGAACACGCCTCGTATGAAAGCTTCACTTTTCGTCAGCGCCGTAGAAATATTCTCCGTTCTCTGTCTTGATTCCAGCAGCGCCTGTTCGAACCGACTTCGCTCTATTGTTACAAATAGAACCCAAGTGAACCGATCAATACCTTCTTGGCTCGTTTTCTGGCAATTCACAAAAACCGGCAAGCTGTTGCCGCCAGAGTCAAGTAGCTGTAAGCGGATTTCCCTTACTTGTCCATCTCGAAAAATCATCGGCCAGACATGCGTGTGCAAGAAGATCCTGCTGGCCATCGGAAACATAAGTTCCATCGATTTTGTTAACCAGCGTTCCTTGTCACTCCCAATAAGTAGGAGCAGATCCTGATTCAACGATTGAACAACGCCAGCACTATCGGTAACTAATATAGGGCAGGGGATTTGGTCAAATGAAGGAATTGGCGCGTCAGCGCTTTTGCTAGGTGCCGACAAAATCACGCATAGCCTCGATAAAGAGCAGAGGCTCAGCCATGTGCGCACAATGGCCTTGAACTTCTAAGATTTTTAAGGTGCTTCCTGCTATTTCGGCGTGAATGTACTCCCCAACACTGAGGGGGGCCAGCGTGTCTGTGCGGTGCTGCAAAATCAGGCAAGGCACTTTGACTTTGGAGAGGTCCGCTCTGTTGTCAGAGAAAAAAGTCGTCCTAGCAAAAACTTTGGCTACAGTCGGGTCAGTTGAGCAAAAACTATCTGATAGTTCTGCCGTAACCACACTGTCCTGCCCCTTCGCTGAAACGACGGGGGCCAAATAATTCGCCCAGCCGATGTAGTTCTGTTCCATCAAGGCCAGCAAACCCTCAAGGTCTTCTTTTTCAAAGCCACCCATGTATTCCGGTGCATGGTTGATAAAGCAGGGGTTAGGCCCAAGCAATACCAACTTGTTAAATAGCTCTGGCCGGGCGATAGACGCCAATACGCCAATACTGCAACTCACTGAATGCCCAACGAACGTTACTCCGCTTTTCAAATCTAAAGCGTCGCAAATGTCTAATACGTCTTGGGCGTAGCCACTGAGATTGCCATATTTGACTGCATCAAAAGCAGCAAGATCGGATTTCCCGCTGCCAACATAATCGAATACAACTTGTTTGTGTGTTGACTGGAACGCGGGAGTTACACGACCCCACATATTTTGATTACAACCAAATCCATGGGCGTAAAGAAGAACTGGACCATCACCATCAATAATTTTGACGTTATTTCGTGCAAGGATTTTTTCATTTGGAAGCATTTGACACTCCAACTTTAAGGATTTGATACACCGCGTGAGATTAACCTTAAAGTGTCAGAGGAGCTAGTCTGCTTGAACAATACCGGTGCTATTGTTGGTTTTGTTGTTGTCGCCAATGAGTCGGGTGCCGTCTCTCGTGCCCAGTGGATCTATTGCTAAGAATCTGCGCCAGAGTGTATCGCCCGCTATGCCCTGTCGCGAGCCAAATGCTGCTGTTGGTCTTGCTTTTGCGCTCGGTGCGCTTGAGCGAGGTTTTAAGCCTCGTATCGACGGCACGGCAGCAACGCCAAACCAAAACATCCCCGTTAAATTGGCAACTCTTTTTGCTCAACCACGCCTTGGTTGACGTTGACGCTGATTTTTTCGTCGGCAAATTGCACATTGAGCGTGTCACCGGCGCGTACTTCGCTGGCTTGGCGAATGAGGGTGCCATCGGTTCGGCTCACTAGCGCGTAGCCGCGCGCTAACACTGTTTGTGGATTCCACGGTTGGAGTTTGAGTGTGGCTTGCTCGATTTGCTGGCGCTGCGCTTGGATTTGGCCGTGCATGGCGCGCTGCAATGCTGCGCGCAATTGCGCTAGGCGCAGTTGTTGGCGTTGTACGTTGGGCAATTGATGCTTCAGGCGCAGCGCCAAGCGGCTGAGGGCTGCTTGCCGCTCAATCAGTTGGCTATGAAAGCGATGCGTAAATCGGCTGCGCAGTAATTGCAGCTGCGCTTGCTGGCGGGCGAGTTTTTGCCCCGGGTGCTGTAAGCGGCGACCAAGCTGATCGACTTGCAGCATTTTATTGTGTAGCTCGCGCTCAAACGCTCGAACCAAGCGTTGCTGCTGATGGTGTAATAAATTGAGGAGTTCTTGCCGATTGCGGCTCACCAGTTCAGCCGCAGCAGTTGGGGTAGGGGCGCGTAAATCGGCAGCAAAATCGCTAATGGTAAAGTCGGTTTCATGGCCAACGCCGCTCACTACCGGCATATTGCACGCCGCAATGGCGCGCGCGACAACTTCCTCATTAAACGACCATAAGTCTTCTAAGCTGCCGCCGCCGCGACACACAATCAGTACGTCCACTTCGTCGCGCTGGCTGGCGGTGCGAATGGCATTGGCAATTTGCGGCGCGGCATCGAGCCCTTGCACTGGCGTTGGATATAAAATCACCGGCGTATTGGGGGTGCGGCGCGCCAAGGTACTCAGTACATCGCGTAGCGCCGCTGCCGCTGGCGAGGTAACAATGCCGATGGCCTTGGGGTATTGCGGTAGTGGGCGTTTATTATCTTGATCGAATAAGCCTTCGCTAGCGAGCTGCTTTTTAAGGGCTTCAAAGCGCTCAAACAATGCGCCCAAACCTGCCGGGCGCATCGCTTCGATGGTGAGCTGAAAATCACCGCGCGCTTCGTACAAAGTCACAATCGCCCGCGCTTCAACTTGCAAACCTTCGCGCGGCTGAAAATCGAGCAAACCCGCCCGATTACGAAACATCACGCAGCGCACCTGCGCGCCCGCATCTTTAAGGCTGAAATAGCAATGCCCTGAATCGTAACGCTTAAAATTAGAAATCTCGCCAACCACCCAAAGTTGCGGCAGTCCTGTCTCTAAAAGGGTACGTACTTTTCTATTCAGCTGCGTGACAGAAAATACAGCACTTTGTGCTATTGACAAATCAGTTTTCACGCGAATCCAGCCTTAATTAATCCACAAAATCGCCAATCTAAGCCACTTGGCATAATATTTTAAAGTTGTAGTTCATTTGTTGGTTTTAAGTTGTTGATTTGTTAGTGGTTATTGTTTTTGCCTAAAATCTAGGCAAACTAAACAAATCAAACCAAAACCACGCTTTTGGCCCCGTTTTTAGCACTTCCCCACAAAATTGTCCACAGAAACTGAGGATTAAAAATGGACTACATTATTGTAAATAAAGGCTTAGTTTTTTTCGAACTTTGGTAGTGCTTGGTGTGGCCCTCTGTATTTTTACAACACCGCAAAGGCGTCCGATTGTGTCTGGCAGGCCGGCTCAGATGCACCCTTAACATCGTGCTGCGGGTCAAGTAGTGTATAGATCAGGCTTTCACTTTGCGGTGCAATATTGTCAGTTGCGTGTTGATTTTGCGTTCGCCTTGCCTAAGGCTGATGACTTAACAAGGCCACTGTGATCACTTCTGCCAAACGCGTGGTTGAATAAACTCCACCTTGTGTCCACACCGGTGGCAGCGCCAGTACTGCATTTTGTTTGACCACGGGTAGTGCCTGCCAAACGGGGCTACGAAACAATTCAGCTTGCCGAGCAAATGGCGCGATATGCAGCAATAAACCCTGCTTGATTTGCGCCAGATCGGGCGTTTTTCTTAGCCGTGTTCCCCATGCGGTGCGAGCTTGTGGACAAGCATTTTGTAAACCCAAGGCGTGCATCGCCGCTTCAGGCATTGAATTTTCGCCATACGCCCAAAAACTGGTGGGCGATGCAAACCGCACCACACACACAGGCGGTGGATTTGCGCCATAACGCGCAGTAATGAGCCTGCGCAGGTCGTCTATTTTGGCTTGCTGTTGTTGCATAAACGCCGTGTGTTGCTCGGTGCGCTCAAGTTGTATTGCCAATTGCCTTTGCAATTGCTCCGCGGCGACGGCGTTATTGTGCTCTGCTTTGAATGAATCGAGTAATATCGTCGGCGCAATTTTTTGTAGATTGCCTTGCATGGCCGCCAGTGCCGGATTGATGATGATGAGATCGGGCTTAAGCGCGTAGATTCGCTCTAGATTTGGCTCTAAGCGACCGCCTGCGTCGAGCACCTGAGCAGGCAGTGTTGGTGCAATCACCCATTGTTGATAATCATTGCGATCGGCAATTGCCAGCGGGGTAACACCCAGTGCTAATACGTATTCGGTGGCTTCCCAGCTGAGCGTAATAATGCGCTTTGGCGCCGCAAAGAGTGGTGTGCTCAGAAGTAAGCAGCAGCATAACAGTAAAGATTTTAAGTGTTTCATGCGTGTTGGCTCCGTGAGCGCGCCAGCAATGCCAGCAACAATAAACAGCCACAAGCGAGGGAACCCAAAGCGCCGACGGGGATTTGCGCAGGGAAAAACACCGTGCGGCTGGCTAAATCGGCCAAACCTAACATCACCGCGCCCAAGAGGCTGGCTAAGCACAGTTGTGAATGAATCCGCCTAGCGCCTAATTTGATGGCCAGTTGTGGTAATACCAAACCAATAAACGCCATGGGGCCAAATTGGCTGCTAATCACCAAACTGATCCCCCCCGCGAGCAATAACAATAACCACCGTGTGCGCTGCACATTCAGGCCGTTGCTTCTGGCGTGGCTTTCGCCCAGTAGCAATAAAGTTAAAACGCGGCTTGCCGGTAGGGTGAATAGGCCAAGTAAAATGACTAAGCCACTGAGCAGCAGCGCTTGATTGGCGCTGGTGTGGTAGCTCGATCCAGCCAACCAATTGAGTAATTGAAAACTATCGTTATTGCCTTGTGCCATCACAAATTGCAATACGGCCTCTAATAGAGAAGACAGACCAATACCCAATAAAATCAGTCGCGCAGGTGTTTGCCGTGGCGCTAACCAACACAGCAGCAATAAAATCAACGCGGCACCACCCGCAGAAAACCACCATTGTGAGGCGCTAGCGCCTAAAGCCAAACCGGCCAACATCCCCAAACTGGCGCCCGAAGAAATACCAAGTAAATCGGGGCTGGCCAGTGGATTGTTAAAGAGGCGCTGCAAAATCAGCCCCGCAATCGCCAAACCCACACCCGCAGCACAAGCCGCAAGTAGCCGTGGCCAACGTAATGACCACAGTTGCGCCTCGGGCCAAGACCAAACCCATTGCCCCATGCCATCGCGGCCGATGATCGCGCACAGTACTAACACCACGACTCCCACGGCCAAGCACAATAAGAGCGGCAATTTTCGGCGTGACCGGGCCGGTGGCGACACCAGTTCACCCCCTTCAGCTAAGGGCTGTCTTAAGCAAAGGTAAATCAATAAGGGCGCGCCCAATAAACCAGCCGCAGCGCTGCTGGGCAAAATATCGGGTAAAACTTGTGATGCATACATCGCGAGGGTATCGGCCAGAAGCAAAGTCATCATGCCCAGTAGCGCGGAATACTTCATTTGTTCAGCAGGGCTTCTGGCGCCTAAAAGTCTGGCTAGGGCGGGGGCCAATAAGCTGATAAAGCCAATTAAGCCTACGGCGCTAATGGCCAAACCATTCAGCCAGAGCGCCAGCAAACTGGTGATGATTGCCAATCGAAGCACATTTAATCCCGCAGCCGCCGCCGCATGTGAGCCCAATTGCAGCAATTGCAAGGGTCGGCACAGCCACGGCAGAATCAAAAGTGCAGGCAATAGTCGGATGCAGACCCAGCTTAACCAATGACTATCGTTTTGCGCCAAATCGCCAGCGCCCCATACCAATAAAGAGCGGCTGTATTGATCGTTCAGCATCACGGCGATGCCGGCAATACTGCCGAGCAATAGATTTAGCGCCGTGCCTGCCAATAATGCGCTCAAGCTATGCAGCTGCCGCCAACCGGCTAAAGTGCCAAGTAAACCCAGCGCCACTAAACTGCCAATCATGGCTAACCATTCGATTGGAATCGGCATTTGCGGCAGCAAAATACCGCCCAACACAATGGCGCACCATGCGCCTGCAGAGATGCCCAATGTCATCGGTGAGGCTAAAGGGTTTTGTGTCAGTTGCTGTAGCAAACTGCCGGATAATGCCATGGCCGCACCGAGCAAAATCGCTAGCAGTGTGCGAGGTAAATCGGCGTTGAGAAAAATAATCTGCTCTATGTGGGTCGGCTGGGGCTGCCAATACGCCTGCCATTGCTCGGTGACTGACAGCGGCGTGGCCAATTGCAAGTGCGTCAAAGCCAGCAGCACAATGATTAAACTGAGTTGCATTAAACTTGGGCGCTTCATGCCACCACCGCCACAGGGTGTTTGCCTTCACGCGGCAAGATGTCGAGCGCGATGCCGTATAAATCGTCTAACTTGGGGTGGTTTAATAGCTCACTCGGCGTGCCATCAAACCAAATTCGGCCGTGGCGTAAGGCCAAAATGCGATCGGCGTAGCGCAATGCCAGATTTAAATCATGTAGCACCGCGATCACCGTACAGGTGTGTTGTTCGGTTTGTTGGCGTAATAAAGTCATTAATTGATATTGATGCGCCAAATCGAGCGCTGAGCTGGGCTCATCGAGTAACAGCATATTGGCGTTTTGCGCGAGTAACATCGCCAACCATGCGCGCTGGCGCTCACCACCAGAGATTTCATCCAAAGCATGCTCAGCTAAATGACTCACATCCGCCGCTTGCATCGCTTGCTGGATTCGCTGTTGGTCATCGGCCTGCCACGGTTGCCAAAATCCACGCCAAGCAAAGCGTCCTAACTCGACCAATTCACGCACTTGAAGTAGCGCTGGTTGTGGGATTTGCTGCGGCATATACGCCACTTGTTTGGCCAAGGCTCGTGGCGCAAGGCGGCTGATTTCTGTTTGGTTGAGTAATACTTGGCCTTGATCGGGTTTGAATTGGCCAGCCAGCATTTTAAGAAGCGTGGATTTGCCCGAGCCATTGTGCCCCAATACGACGGTGAGGCCATTGGCAGGCAAATCGAGTTGCTCAATATGCAGTACTTCGTGACCATTACGGTGCAGGGTAATGTTTTTAAGTTGATACATATGTGTTCTTTAAAGGTATAGGTCGGTGAGTTAGATGGGTATTGGTTTGCCTGAAGATACCTAGGGGCTCAGTAGCTCCTGACGGATTTTTTCGATCCGGATTGGCATCGGCCAACGTGGGCAGGTGCTGCAGGCTTCTTGCTGGGGTAGCCGAAAATGCTGGCAGCAACCTTGGCGTTTCAGCGCGGGTACGCAGCGATCATCGGGCAGGGAGATGGGCATCAAATTGCCATGGCGCAGCCATTGCAACGCTGTGAGCCATTGCTCGCTCGCTTTTGTTAGCGCGGGATGGTCGGCCTCGTGCTCTGGAAAAACCAACATCAAGGCTGATAGCACACAGTCGACGGTGAGGCATGCTGCTTGGTGTGCTGAATAAGGCGTTAAGGCATTTAAATGGGCGTATTGCTGCTGATGGTAGCGCAGCAAAGACTGTGCGGCGGCGTGGATGATGTCGCTCGGCATACCTTGGGCGAGCGGCTGGGTACTGAGCGTAAATCCATTGGTGATACCGGCTTGTTCTGCTTGCCATAAACCATCGAGATTGATCGCCGTGTGGGCTTGATGTACGGCAAACACCGCTAAATAAGCGGGTTGCCAAATTAGCATGCCCCAGCTGCGGGCACGCCAATAGGCTGGCCCAGCAAGCGGTTGCGCTTGTTGCCAATGCGTTAACAGCTGCTGTGCCAATTGAGTTTGCTCGCCACGTGCGTTGCCAAACTGCCCCCGCAAGGCGGGGAACGAGTTGGCAATTTGTTCTAATGCCGATTGCACCATAAGGTTTATTGCGACTCGCTGGTGCTGGCTGGGTCACGCCATTGGGCTAAAGGATTGATTAATCGCCCCGCCATTTGCAGCCCACTTGCTGGGTCCTCTAAGTTCAGCATGTGGGTGTTATTGGCCATTTGCAGACGATTTAGGCAAGAATGCGCAAAGTCGTCGGCAAATAAATCGTAGCGGGCAAATTGCGCTTGCAATTGCGGCTGGCTGGCTTGATAGCGGTGAGTGCAACGCGCGACCGCATGCCAAAATTGCTCAGCACTGTATTGGCATTGATCGGCTAAAATAGCGGCCAAATGGCGTAAATAACCATCAAATACATCAATAAATAGGCATAGTGTTTTCATCTCATCAGGGATGTGGGTCGAAACGCGCTGCATCAATTCGGGTAGCTCAACCGCTGGATTTAAAATACCCACTTCTTCGGCAATATCTTTCATCAAAACACGTGCTACTTGATGCGATTTGAGTACCAAAATCAGGTTTTCACCATGTGGCATATAGATTAAATCGTGCTGATAAAAGCAATGCAGCAGCGGCGCGAAATACGCTTCCAGATAATCATTGATCCAGCGATCGACACTCACGCCCGAGGCTTGAATCAGCTCAGCCACCAGTGCGCGGCCGTGGTTATCAAGATGAACTAGCGCGGTCATCGTCATGAGTTTTTCACCCTCACGCAAATGCGTGAGCGGACATTCACGCCAAAGGGCAGCGAGCATTTTTTTGTAGGCATTGTTTTCAGTCATCGCCGCTTCGTAATACGGGTTGCGATAACCAATCGCTGCCACTTCGCGCAAGATATGAAAACCTTTGCTTTGCAAATAAGCATCGCCTTCAACCAGCGCATACACCCAATCGTTAATCGCTGGCGTGGCCAACATATAGTAGGGCGATAGGCCACGCATAAAGCCCATATTTAGGACTGAAAGCGCGGTTTTGACGTAGCGTTTATGCGGTGCGCTCAGGTTAAAAAAGGCGCGAATCGATTGCTGCGCCAGATAGAGGTCTTCCCCTTGGCCTAAAAAGACGATTTGGCGTTGGGCGATTTCAGCGGCAAACGCCATGCTGAGTTTGTTTTGCCATTGCCACGGATGGGCCGGCATTAACCAATAATCGTTGGCATCAAGGCCAAGCGCCGATAGCTGTTGGTTAAATTCGATGAGTTGCGCGGCGCCCAGTTCTTCTTCGATCAACTGGTTGTAATTGAGTGTTTCAGACAATGACAAAGTGGCTCGCTCTTTATGAACCGCCAGCCACACAATTTGGAACGGATGCGCGGCCTCTGGCGCATAACGCAGATAATCATTGGCATCAAATCCCAAGCGGCCATTGTTGGCCACAAAGCACGGATGGCCTTCGCTCATCGCGGTTTCAATCACTTGAAAATCGGCGTCAATCAGCTCTAGCGCCGTGGGCGCATTGCGATCGTGTTTGTAGGCGCTGCCATAGAGTGTGCTGCTGATTTCATCGAGATAAACCGGTAAAACATTGGGTTTGAGTTTGAGCGTTTCGCGTAGCTCAATCATAAACAGCAGCGCATCGAGTGGCAGAGTTTGGCTCGCCGATTGCTTCACAATCGAGTCCAGCGGAATATGCCAATGGTTCAGCGATAAAATCGTGGCTTTAAAGGTGTACGTGATTTGCGCATCGTCGCTATGAATTTGGTATTGGCCCGCGCCGATGGCGCTGGGTGTAATCAGCCCTTCATGAGCAAATTCGCTTAAGGCTTTACGCACTAATAAACGATTAACCTTCTGCCAAACTACAGGGTTAAGGTGAAGGCAGTCAGCCAGTTGCGAATCGGGAATACGGCGAGTCATACGGTAGTCTCCTGGGCGGGGCGGGGCAAAAAACGGTGGCGTTCGCACACAGCAAACCAAGCGGTTTTGCTGGGTAAGGCGATGGTCTGTAAATACTGAAAACCAGCATCACGATTGAGGGGGTGAATCTTTTGATTGTTCACGTCGGGCTCAACCACCACGCGCTGGGTGGCGGGATGGCTAAATAAAAACGTCAAAATGGTATTCATCACCGCGTGGGTGAACCCATGAATCGCAGGGCCTTGGGCAGGAGCAACTAAAAAATGCATGCCGATGTCACCCTGAGCGACGCTGTAGTATTGGCCCAAGACATCGTGGGCTGGGTTGTAACTTTCGAGTAAAAATGCCGGTTTTCCGGCAAAGTAGGCCAGATAAGGCCAGCAATGGGGCGACTCGATTTGCTGGCCATAGCACTCAGCGACGTCTTGCTGTGTGGCGTTTTGCATGCCCCAAAACTGCGCCCGTGGCGCGGTTACCCACTGATGGATCAATTCAAAATCATTGCGACGCAAAGGCTGTAACTGAAAATCACCGATGCCCGGCACCGTATGGCTAAACACCGCAGGCAGCGGATTTTCGACAAAATCACGATAAGACATCGGCAGTTCTCCTATTAACAAGCTCAGCGCTAGATTGAATCAATGGATAAACCAATAAAGTCAGCAATAAGCCCGCAGCAGCCAGCCAAAATGGCGCGCTTAAACCATGTAGGGCCACTAAATAACCTGCGCTGTAATACGACAGCAGTACGCCGATATTCTGGAAGATATTGATCTTGCTATAGTCGTGGGCATACGCCTCGGGGCGGCTTTTCTCAAAAATCAGCGCATCGAGTCGCACCGTGAGTTGGAATGAAGCCCAACCAAATAACACCCGACCAAATAACACCCAGTAAGATTGCTCAGTGCCTTGTAGCATCAAGCCTGAAATGCCTAAAACCAGACAAAATCCGGCCTTGCTGGCAAAGTTGCTGTCTTGCATTTGGTGGTTAAACCACAGCGCCAATAAGCCAACACCTGCTGGAATGGCATACACCCATGCAGCAAGCTCAACGCCGTGTGCGGGCTCGATGGCTTGCCAGTATTGAACGAAGAACGGCACGATTTGATATTCGCTGAAGTAAAACAGCAGCATCAAAATCCCCAGTGGATAAATCCCCGGCGAGGTTTTAATTGCAACTTGCGGCGTGTCGTTGGGTAGTGTTGCTACTTCAAGGCCAGCGTAAATCACGTAGCCACACACGACGATTTGTACCAAATCACCCACGGCCATCAGTAAAAACATACTGGCGAGTGGCCAATGCGCGAGAGCAAAACCACCGAGCACTGCGCCGCCGATATGCCCAAAATGCACCACGATGGACAAAATACCGATGGTACTGCCGTGATTGGCCTCATCTTCTGACGCCATCAGGTAGGGATAAATCAATAAATAGCTGGCTTTGAAAACAATCATCGCCAAAGACAAAATCCAAAACACCACCAAGTTATTGGTAAAGCTACACGCAATACATAGCAGCCCTGCTGCGAGTTGCGTCCAAAGTAATAGTCGTAAAGTGCCGCCTTTTTTAACCCAATGCGCCCAAAAAGGCAGCGCCAGCATTGCAGTAAGGCAAATCGCCGCGGTATAGAGACCAATATGTTCTGGATTGGTGACGCCAAAACGCTCAGCGAAATACTGCGGGTAAAACGGCAGTAGCATTGAATCGGCAATTACGGCGATGGCCGTCATGGCGATCAGCCAAAATTTTAAGCCCATATCAAATCCTGACTCTGAGTGGCAAAGCTGCCAAAGGTTTGAAACGCCACTTTTTGCTCAGTGGAGTAAGGGGCGTAGCCCAAAACTTCTTGCAAAATCACGCCGTTGCGATGGCAGGCCATCGTCAGATCGGGCGCAGCCAAGCCGTGGGTGTGAAGTTCAGCGTTTTGCACAAAAATCTCTTTGCCATGCGGATCAATGCTGTAGTTGCGGCGTACGGCAAATTGCCCATGCTGATCGCGCACAATGCGCTGATGTATGCCTTGCAAAAAAGCGGGCTCTTGGTAGGCATAACCACTGGCGATAATCACGCCGTCGTATTGGCATTGGCTGGATTGATTGGTTTCTTGGTGGTGTAGTTTGAGGGCGTAGTGCCCGTCGGCTTGGGGTTTGATGGCGGTGAGTTCGGTATTGCATACCAGCTGGCTTGGGGGTTTGCCGCTAAGGCTTTGGCGGTATAACTCATCAAAAATGGCATTAATTAAGCAGCGATTTATGCCTTTGTATAAGCCTTTTTGTGAATCGAGCAATGGGGTGCGAACTGATTGCGGTAGTGCGTGGAAATAATTGATGTAATCGGGCGAGGTCATTTCCAACGTGAGTTTGGTGTATTCCAAAGGAAAAAATCGCGCTGAGCGGGTAATCCAATCCACTTGGTAACCGTGTTGTTGGGCGTCTTGCAGTAAATCAAAATAAATCTCGGCGGCGCTTTGGCCACTGCCAATAATGGCGAGGCGTTTTTTCTTGCGCAGGGCGTCTTTTTGGTAAACATACTGCCCACTATGCACCACCGGAACCCCTTCGCAGCACGCCGGTAGCTGCGGTTTGGTGCCGGTGCCCAATACTAATTTTTTGGTTAGGTATTGGCTGCTAGCGCCTGTTTGGGTTGAGATGCAGTTCAATACATAGCAGGCGCGTCGCTCGTCCCAATGAGCGTATTCAACAAATTGCTGAAAGCGAATGTTGCTTAGTTGCGCCGCAACCCATTGGCAATATTGGTTGTACTCCTGCCGCAATAAGAAAAAGTCTTCTTTGATGTAAAAGGCATACAAGCGACCGCTTTTTTTCGCAAAGTTTAAAAAACTATACGGGCTGGTTGGATCGGCGAAGGTTACTAAGTCGGCGATAAACGAGGTTTGCATCGTCGCGTGGTTGAGTAACAAGCCCGGGTGCCAGTTAAAACCATCGGCCATATCCAGAAACACCGCGTCTAAATCGGCAATCGGCTCGCTGAGCGCAGCAAGGCTTAAGTTGAATGGACCAATTCCAACGCCGATTAAATCGTAAATCCGCTCTTGCATACGCATCTCCAAGGGGGTAGTGCGACTGGATGTCGGCACTCGTCTCTAATTAGTTGCATGACACATTAACTTAAATGACAATGATAATCAATATCATTATCATTGGTTTTCCTGGGGAGGATAACCCCGATGATTCACATTGAGGAAGCTATGAAACAAGCAAGTTGGAAAGTGCGTTCGGTGGTGCAAACCTTGTGCGCAGCAGGGGTGTTGGTCTTGGCGGGGCCACTATTGGCCAGTGATGCCGCCTTGTTGGCTGAGGTAAAGGTTGAAGGCAATGAACTAAACCAAACTCAGTCGCCGAGCGATTGGACGACATGGGATAGCCGCGCTGCGACCAAAACCACCACGCCTTTAAATGAGTTGGCGCAATCGGTGAGTGTGGTGACTCAGGCGCAGATTGAAGCGCAACGACCAAAAACCGTGGTGCAAGCGCTGGATTATTCGCCAGGGGCGTTTACTGGATTATTTGGTAATGCGATGCGATACGACTATGTCGCATTACGTGGCTTTGCCGATACCAGCATGGCCAATACGATTTTGGACGGCATGCGTTTGATGTCGGATGCGGGGAGTTTTAGTGCGTTTCAGGTGGATCCGTATTTTATTGAGCGGATTGACTTAGTGCGTGGCCCGATGTCGGTGTTGTATGGCAATGCCGCGCCCGGTGGCATGGTGGCTTTAATGAGTAAACAGCCACAAATGGCGAGCCACAATGAAATTCGCGTTGATTTAGGGACTAATCAAGAGCGCAGTTTGGCGTTTGATTTGGCCGGCGGTCTAAGCGAAACACTCAGCTATCGGCTCACGGGGATTGGGCATACGGCAGACAGTATGCAAGATTTCGCCACTGAAAAACGCCTAGCGATCATGCCGCAATTATTGTGGAAACCAAACGAAGATACCGCTTTGCTATTGCAAGCGTATTTGCAAAATGATCCCGAAGGCGGTTACCACAGCGGCATACCGTACGAAGGCTCAGTGGCGGCGCGCGATGGCAAAAAAGTCAGCCGTACCTTTTTTGATGGCGAGCCCAACGACGATAGCTTTGAAAGAAAGCAGCAGATGTTGGCCTACCAATTTGCCTATCGCTTTAGCCCCGCGTGGGAATTAAGACAAAATTTCCGCTACACCCATCCGGATATTAATTTGTCGCAAGTGTATCAATCGGGTTGGAGTGGCAGTGATACCTTGTCGCGTGGGTATTCATTCTCAGAAGAAGAGCTTAGAGGCGTAGCCGTCGATACCCGTGTTAAAGGTTCGTTTGCGACCGGCGCGGTGATTCATGATTTAGTGACGGGGATTGATTATCAAACTCGGCACAATGAAGGCTATTGGGGTTGGGGCTCGGTGGGGGATATTAACGCCTTTGATCCTATCTACGGCCAAAGCGCTGTAAGCGATAAAGATAAATCAAATTGGGTGCGCGAGTTTTCTCAATTGGGCTACTACTTGCAAGATCAGTTGAGCCTAGATGCGTGGCGTTTGACTGCGGGGATTCGTTATGACCAAGCCAAAACGACCTCGCTAGATACCGATACCAAAAAGCAAACCGAGTGGGATGGGGGTAAATCAAGTAGCCGTTTTGGTTTGCTGTATTTGTTTGATAACGGGATTGCGCCTTATGTGAGTTATGCCGAGTCGTTTGATCCAAGTAGTAATGTGGACCAAGCCGGCCAAGTATTGGTGCCTACGCGTGGTAAACAATGGGAAGCAGGGCTGAAGTATCAACCTAATCCAAGCACGCTCTTTACTGCTGCGGTCTACGATCTTAAGCAAAGCAATTTAGCGCGGATGGTGCCAGGGGCGGATTATTTTGAGCCAGTTGGTACAGTGACGTCGAAAGGGCTAGAGCTGGAATCACGCTTTGCCATTAGCCCGAATCTGCATTTCTTGGGGGCTTATACCTTCAATAAAATGTCGATCAGCAATGGCGATCCGCTACAAGAAGGTAAACGCCCACGTCAATCGCCTGAGCAGTTGGCTTCAGCATGGCTCAATTACACCCCAGTCCATGGGGCGCGTTTAGGTGGTGGGGTGCGTTATGTAGGTAAGAGCTACGCCGATATCGCCAATCAACTTGAAGTACCAGCGGTGACATTGTTTGATCTGTCGCTCAGTGTGGATATGGGCATTTGGTGGAGCCAGATGAAGGGTGCTTCGCTGCAAGTTACAGGCAAAAATCTATTTGATAAAGACTATGTCGCTTCATGCTACGACGAAAACTATTGCTACTTTGGCAATGCACGCAGTGTGGTTACGTCGTTTAAATACGTTTGGTAAGCGCAGTCCCACCACTGTGATTTAGCTGTGCTGGGGTATTGATCGCTTTCGCAGTATCGATGGTACTTCAAGAGATATACCCAAGGCCGCTGACGTTTTCGCTTGCGGCCTTGTTTTATCTTTACGAGTGGATTCAGCTTGGTTGATTGGCTTTGATGTTGAGTTGTCATTTAAGCTGACAAAAGCCTTTATTGATAACGATTATCAACTAGGGTATATTCGCTCGAAATAGTAATGATTCTTAATAAATATCTAAGCCGATAAAACACCACGCTTTATGCTGGTGCTGAATGCCATTAATAAAGGGAAGTGAAATGAAAAAAATCGCGATTTCTTGTCTGTTGAGTGTGTGTTCGGTGTGGGTGTCTGCCGCTGAACTCACTCAAGACGAGGTAGTGAAGCAATACGCTACGATTGTTTCGGCGGGCTATCAAGATAGTTTGGCCAGCGCCAAAAATATGCAAAGCAAAATTGATGCTTTTATCGCGCAGCCGAGCGCCCAAACGCAACAAGCAGCGCAAGTTGCATGGTTAGAGGCGCGTGAATGGTATGGACAAACTGAGGCATTTCGTTTTTATGGCGGCCCGATTGATTCTGATACTGGCCCCGAAGGCTTTGTGAATGCTTGGCCGCTCGATGAGGCGTATATCGATGGCGTAAAAGGCAAAAGCAAAGCTGGCATTATTAATAGCAAAACCCCCATTACTGAAGCCAAATTGCGTAGCTTGAATGAGCGTGGCGGCGAAGAAAATGTCGCCACCGGCTGGCACGCGATTGAGTTTTTATTGTGGGGCCAAGATTTGAGTAAAGACGGTGCGGGGCAACGTTCATTTACCGATTACACCACCGCCGCCAATGCGCCGCGCCGCGCTCAATATTTAAAACTCGTTACCCAGATGCTGGTCGATGATCTGGCGAGTGTAGAAAAACAATGGCAAGCAGGGCAAAAAAACTACCGCGCGCAATTTGAAAAAGGCGGTCAAGACAGTATCAAAAAAATGATTACTGGCTTAGGCACTTTAAGCCGTGGTGAATTGGCGGGCGAGCGCATCGAAGTGGCGCTGGATACCCAAAACCAAGAAGACGAGCATTCTTGCTTTGCCGACAATACCCATCGCGATATTGTGGCCAATGCCACTGGGATTCAAAATGTTTGGGAAGGGCGCTATGTGCGCCGCTCAGGTGACGTGGTGTCTGGCGCGAGTTTGCGTGCTTTAGTCGCACAAAAAAACTCGTCCGCAGCAGAAGCGGTGAGCCAAGACATGGCGAGCAGCGTTAAAGCGGCCGAGGCGATTCAAGCGCCATTTGATCGTGAAATCATCGGTAAAAAAGATTCGGCTGGCCGTAAACGTGTGCAAGCGGTGGTTGAGTCTTTAAAAGCGCAGACCAAAAGCTTAGTCAACGCAGCTAAAGAGTTGGGCATTAAGCGTTTAAATACCAGCGTTTAATCGCTTTAATGGTGAAGCCCAAAACCTCAGCTGATTTCAGCTGAGGGTTTCTCATTCACAGAGAAGCAAAAATGAAAATCAAATTCAGCTTGATGGCCTGTGTCTTGGCCGGATCAGTGCTCGCAGTGGAAGGGGTGGCCTTATTGGCGGCGTATGATCCATTGGAAGAATTGCCCGGTGGCGACGTGGGTACGATTGATGATCATGGCCGGAATGCTTTTTCGCTGCCATTTCCCGGTTTAGACGACGCGCAAAAAACTGATTTTGTCGTTGGTAATTCGTTTTTTAAAAAACCATGGGTCGAAGCTCCGGCATCGACCACGGCACGTGATGGGCTAGGGCCCCATTTTGTGGCTAATTCATGTGGCGCTTGCCATGCGCTTGATGGCCGTGGCGCGCCACCGGATTTTAAAAATGAAATTCAGCAAGAGCAGCCGATGGCTTTATTGCTGCGTTTGTCGATCCCAGGGCAAAAGCCCGATCCGGTGTATGGCGGCCAGCTCAATAACCGCGCGGTACAGGGCGTTAAGCCTGAAGGCCACGTTAAGATTAAATACACCTCGCTTCATGGTCAGTTTGCGGATGGTAGTCGCTATAGTTTGCAGCAGCCTCACTACCGTATTGATCAATTGGGCTACGGCCCACTGCATAAAGACATCATGCTCTCGCCCCGTATTGCCCCGCAGATGATTGGGCTAGGGCTGTTGGAGGCAATACCTGAGGCCGATATTTTAAAAAATGCTGAGCGCCAACGGCAAGCAGGGCAAGGGATTGCGGGCCAGCCGAATTATGTTTTAAACGAGATGACGGGTAAAACCGAGTTAGGCCGTTTTGGTTGGAAAGCCAATGTAGCCACTGTCGCGCAACAAACGGCGGGGGCGTTTTTGGGTGATATCGGCATTACCTCTAGCGTTAACCCGCATGAAGAATGTATGCCAAAGCAAAAAGATTGCTTGCGCGCGCCGAGTGGTGGCAAGCCAGAAATCGCCGATAAAAAATTGGCGCAGGTGACGTTTTATTCGCAAACCTTGGCGGTGCCAACCCGCCGCGACGCTCAAAGTAGCGATGTATTGCGCGGTAAACAAATTTTTAGCGATGCCAATTGTGTGAGCTGCCATTCACCCAGTTATCGAACCGGTGAGTTTGCCGCGATTCCTCAGCTGGCCAACCAAACGATTTATCCCTACACCGATTTGCTACTGCACGATATGGGGCCGGGTTTGGCCGATGGTCGTCCCGATGGCAAAGCCAATGGCCAACAATGGAAAACACCACCGTTGTGGGGCTTGGGCTTAGTTAAAACCGTAAACGGTCATACGCGTTATTTACACGATGGCCGTGCACGAAATTTGCTCGAGGCGGTGCTCTGGCATGGTGGCGAGGCAGAGCCGAGTCGGCAAGCGGTGCTGAAACTTAGTGCGGCTGACCGTGAGCATTTGCTGAAGTTTTTAAATTCACTGTAAGCGCCGTTGTGGCTTTATGGGATTAAACCGTTGTTGAATTCAGAGGGGCTTTTATATGCGGTGGATGGGTTTGTTACTCGTGGCAGGTTGCGCGCAAGCCGCGCCGAGTGTGCCGGATGTGGCGTGGTCACACGCGTGGTTTGATCAGGCGTATTGGCCACGGCATATTGCTTTAACGCAGTCGGCCGATGCGTTGGCGCAGTCCACGGCACAATTGTGTGCCGCACCCAATGCCAAGCAGCTTGAAGTGGTAAAGCAAGATTGGTTAAGCACCAGCCAAGCTTGGCGCGCAATGGACGGTGCGCCAGCGGGGCCAATGGTGCTTGAGCGATTGGGGCGAAAAATCGATTTTCGGCCTACCCGTGTGGCTGATTTAGAAGCGGCCATCGTGAGTGGCGATAGCCGCAATGCCGCCACGCGTGGACTGCCGGCGATGGAGTATTTATTGTGGGGTAATGCGCAACCGCAATTGCAGTTGGCGCAGCTTCAGCAGCCTGAGCGCTGCGTGTATTTGCAAAAAATGGCGCAACAAGTGGCCGAGCAGAGCCATGTGCTCGATCAACCGTTGCTGATTTATCGCACTGAATTGGGCGCAGAAAATCCGTTTTTCCGTGAGAATGTGCTGTCAGAACATATTAATTTGTTGATCTCGAGCATGGGCAGTTTACACAAGCGGATGCCGACCGCCGCGCAAGTCAATCTTGAGCAATTTGCCGAGTGGCGCAGTGGCAGCAGCCATGCGCAATTTATGGCGCAATTGGGTGGAATGAATTTGGCACTGCAAGCGGTGGCGCAACGATTGGATCACGAGGGTGCAAGTGGCTTGGCGCAGCAAGTGCGCTTAGATCAAGCCAAAGTGCAAAACACCTGCCAAAGTGTGCCGAGCAATCTGGCGCAAAGCGCCGCCAAAACACGGATGGCGTGTAGTAAAGCGTTGGAGGCATTAAAGTCGCGCTTACAAAATCAAGTAGGTGAGCAATTGGATTTAAGTTTGGGCTTTACCGAAGGGGATGGCGATTGATGCTGGCGCGGCGGCAGTTTTTATTGCAACTCACTGCCTTGGCTTTGCCTTTGCCATTATGGGCGGCCAATCCACACTCGGCGAGCAGTACGCCGCTATTGCTAAGTGCCAGTTGGGATGATGCCCGCAGTAAAGTACCAGGGCAATTGCACTCTTTGGGTGATGCTGCCGCGCCCGCGGTGAGTTTGCCCGGTCGCGGGCATGGCATTGTGCCGTTGCCAAACGGCCAAGCTATAGTGGTGAGTCGGCGCTTAGGGGCGTGGTTGGCCAAAATTGATTGGCGGCAAGGTTTGGTTTTGCAAGTGATCGAGGCTGAGTTTGATCGGCAGTTCTTTGGTCACGCCATATTGACCCCCGATGGCAAAACGCTGATTACCACCGAAAACGATGGTGAAACAGGGCAAGGTGTATTGGGCTTATATTCGGTGGAAACGCTGCAACGCCTTGGTGAAATACCTAGCCATGGTATTGGCCCACATGAGTTGATTTGGCTTGAGCAGGGCAAGATACTAGCAGTAGCCAATGGCGGCGTGTTAACGTTGCCAGAAACAGGACGACGTAAATTAAATCTGGCTGTAATGCAGCCCAATTTGGCAGTGCTCGATTGGCCGAGTGGGCGATTAAACAATACCTATCACTTGCCAGATCAAACCTTAAGTATTCGCCATTTGGCGCGCGCCGCCGATGGCCGTCTAGGGATTGCCTTACAGGCTGAATCTACGAGTGCCGCCGCGCAGCGTGATGCGCCTTTATTGGCCATCTTCAGCCAAGGGAAATTACAGCTGGCTGAGCCGGTCGATGGACTGCAAGGTTATGGCGCCAGTATTGCAGCGGTAGGCAATACTTTTTTGGTGAGCGCACTAAAAGCCAATACCATCGCCAGCTGGCATAGTGGCGGAGCAGCACTCGCCCCGCTGGCAATGGCCAGACCTGCAGGCATCGCCAGTGATGGGCAACAAGCTTGGATTAGCAGCGAGACGGGCATGTTGGCGCATTATTCCGCCAATACACATACGTTAACGCCGCTGCCATCTCATCGCCTGCGTTGGGATAATCATTTGGTGTTGGCTTAAAACGGGTTTGAACACCGTACAAAATTTTGAGCCCGAAGGTAAAAAACCCAACATCGCGCTGTAATGCCGTTCACTTAAGCCAAGTGAACGGCATTTTTATCTCCGTTACTTCGTAATCACACGTACCATCTCGGCTTTTTATGCCTAT
>NZ_CAMTIA010000022.1 GCF_947072475.1 uncultured Deefgea sp. | reverse complement strand
GGACAAGCCCGCTGGTGGCACTGCCACATTATCTTTTAATTAACCTTTTACTACTGCGGCAGGCGCTACCGATACAGCCTGCGGCAGATCAAGCAACTGCTTCGCACTGGGCATCACCACCCCCAGCGAAATCACGTATTTCAATGCTTCATCCACGCTCATATCCAGCTCTTTAACGTCATCGGTTTTAGCCATAAACAAAAAGCCCGATGTCGGATTTGGCGTCGTAGGCACAAACACCGAAATCAATTCGCCACCGAGTTTGTCGCTAATTTCGCCACTGGGAATACCGGTCACAAAACCGACTGACCATGTACCCTGATGAGGAAATTGCACCAAGACCGCTTTACGAAACGCATTGCCAGAATCAGAAAACAAAGTATCTGAAACTTGCTTCACACTCATATAAATCGAGCGAACGATCGGAATGCGCTTCAAAATCGATTCGCCCAGCCCCAACAAGCGACGACCCAAAATATTAGCCGCCAAAATGCCGGTTAAAAACAGCACCAGCACCGTCAAAATCACCCCAAATCCAGGGATGTTTTCTACCCCTTTTAAATCGGGAAATAACTGCGCTAACGCTTGCAAAATCCAAAAATCAGGACGAACTTGATTCGGTACAAATGCCCCTAGCTGATCCATGGTGCTAATCAATAGATTAAGCACCCACAATGTGATCACTAAAGGAATCCAAATCAATAAACCAGTAAAAAAGTAGCGCTTAAATAATGAGGTCACAATTTTACTCAAGTAAAAATCAATTAAGAATCCGAACCGGTTGCGCTAGAACCGCCTTTAAAATCAGTTTGATACCAGCCCGAACCTTTTAAAGTAAAGCCCGCCGCCGTTACACATCGAGTGTATTTTTCGACTTGGCAAGCTGGGCATTGCGTTAAAGCATCCGCCGACATTTTTTGTAAGTGCTCGTCTTGATGACCACACTCAGTACAGCGATAAGCATAGATAGGCATAAAATATTCATACGCGACAAACCAGAAGGCGCTGATTATACCTTGTTCACACGCCAAGGTCGAAACCACGACTCATTCAAAGCAAATATTCAAACCAAATCAAAGCCGCTTTACCCCGCGCCGCATGGCTTTTGACTGGGTGCCGCAAAGGCATCACCGCATTAGCCGCAAACGTCGACGGCTGATTTCTGACTACCCATTACTTACAAAGACTTCACACCATTGTCATATTGAAACCCTATGATGTCGCATTTCGCGTACTCGAGATTTTTACCTATGCTACTTCGCCATTTCTGTTTACTACTTTGCTGCTTGGCGCTGCCGGTGCAGGCGGAGATCACGATAGGTTTACTCACCTCACGCAATAACGAACAAACGCTAGAAGATTGGCAACCGATTCTCAATGATCTTGCCATCGCCATTGGCCAGCCGGTGAAGGCATGGGTGGGCAACGATAGAGCGGTTTTATTGAATAAAATAAAAAACAATGAAATCCAAGTCGCCCGCGTTGACAATAAGCTGGCACTCGATGCCGTCGAAAATGCCAAGGCCGAAGTGTTTGCCTCCTTAGTGCAAAGTGGCAATCAGGCAACCTATCGCAGCGTGATGTTAGTCAGCGCCAACAGCCCGATCAAAAATGCCGAGCAACTGCTACAACACCCGCAACAACTGAGCTACGCTTCGGGCATCAACGGCAGCACCGCTGACTATTACATTCCGCAATACCATTTGTTTTTACAAAAAAACATCATCCCAGAAAATTATTTCAAACACATTGTGTATGGCAATGCAGAGCAATCCTTTATTGCACTGGCCACTCAGCGCGTTGACGTGGCGGTGAGTAATTCTTTTGACTTAGAGCAACTCAAAGAAAAATACCCCCGCGATCACGCCAAAATGCGCGTGATTTGGCAGTCGCCAGAATTTGCTTTTGATCCCCTGATTCAACGACAAGACCTCCCAGCGCCACTCAAAAACAAAATCAACGTCTTTTTTACTCAGTACGGCAAAACGGGTAGCAATACGGCTCTCGCCAAACAGCGGCTGTATTATGCCGATCAATTGGCGGGTTTTACCGCAGCAGACAATCGCAGCCTACGCCAAGTCACTGATTTGCAACTGTTTCATGATTTATTCAAACTGACCTTCAATAAAAAACTCGCTCAGCCCGAAAAAGCCCAGCGCGAAGAAGCCTATTACAAACGCTACCGCCAACTCACGCAATTACTTGGCGGGGCCAAATAACCCCCGCATCACGTCTGGGGTATACGCCGCTTACTTTTATTAAATTTAAGTTTCAGCAATATACCCAGACTGATGATTGCGGCTAATCGCGTAATTAAATCCCAAAGCCACGCTTGATGCGCCTATGATGAAACGAACCTCGTGCGCGACGCACCGTGCGGGTTGCATTCAGCATTACCTTACTCAATCATCAAACCGGAGCAACATCATGGCCAAGGGTCAAGCACGCAGCAATAAAGAAACTAAAAAACCGAAGAAAGAAAAATCAGCCACAGCACCGGCAGCTGGCTTTATGCCTGCAGCAAAATCCAGCGACAAAAAATAATAAGCCCCTTATGGCTTAACGATCGGCTTGAAACTAAGCCGTTCATTTTTTAGCCCAGCGGCTTGCTCATGCAACACTCTGCAATACCCTCCTTGTAACTGCTTGTACCTACTTATTCCGATCTGTGGCGTAATTTTATCCTTTCGCACCCGCCAAAAGATTCAATGGATGATTCAATTGAATCTCGCCCTATCACACCAAAAACCTGCCCAAAAAAAAGTCAGTCTTTATTTATCCTAATAAATCATTGAGATAGATCGCTTATCCACAGCTTATGCACGCATCAACTCACGCCAGTTGAGCATAAAGCCATGAAATGGCCTATTTTTTCACATGGGCTTAGCCACTTTACAAGAGACACTTAATTTCAACGACTTAAGTGACTTACCCACAGCTGGAGCTGGATTTTATCCACGACTTCTGGGGATAAAATTCAACGCTACTGCGCCAGCCATCTCTTGCCAGCCCCCGCCCTTCGGGCTTGGTAAACCCAACGTCAACAGACCCTAGCGAGCTGTAATAATTACACCTCGGTTTACAGTGAATGATTTGACCAGAAAGAGGAAGCAAAGCATGATGCGCCACGACTGAAAGGCCGATCGCTGGCCCTTATGATTGACTGCCGTATAGGCGCTGATTTAATGCGCAGCTCACAGCGACCCATTATCGGCTCATGATTTACTAGATTGGAACTTCATCATGAATTTAGAAAAAGTCATCTTTGGCTTCTTTATTTTGCTGGCCTTTACGCTCAATTTTGGCTTTGTCATTGGCCAAATCGACGTCGCCCACCAGCACGATGTGAATGAGCTGTTTGCGGCCATCGTCGTCAATTTAATCGCCACGGTGATTAAATTTGGTGATCGCACTCAAGTGGGCGCGCTGCATTTGGCCACCAGCTTGGTGGCTGATTTACAACTGATTGCCGCCAGCTTGGTATGGTGGAATGCGCTCTACATTACCCAACTCGGTATGACGCCAGCGATTACCACCACCATTGTGTCGCTCTCAGCAGGCGCTTTGGCGGCCAATCTGGTCTCGGTGATTTTATTAATTGGCGAAACCTTGCAACATCGCCGTTAAGCCTGCCATGCCCAATATTTTCTTTTTAATGCTGCGGCGCTTACGAACGCCCATCATCACGCTGATTTTGATTTACGCCGTTTCGGTGTTTGGTCTGGTACTCATTCCAGGCATGGATGACGCCGGTCAGCCTTATCGTATGGATTTTTTCCATGCGATTTACTTTATTAGCTACACCGCCACCACCATTGGTTTTGGTGAGATTCCTTATGCCTTTACCAGCGCGCAAAGGATGTGGGTTTTAGTGTGTATTTATCTGGCGGTGATTGGCTGGGCTTATGCATTAAGCTCAATTTTTGCCCTCACGCGTGATCAAGCACTCACCAAAGCGATTCAGTACACTCGCTTTACTAGCAAAGTAAAGCGCATGAACGAACCGTTTTATTTGATTTGCGGCTACGGGCAAACTGGGCGCATTCTTTGCCAAGTGCTCGACACCCAAGATATTCGTTTTGTGGTGATTGATCTGCGCGAAGAACGCATTAACGATGTGGCACTGGCCGATTATCATTTTGACGCGCCATTTTACGCTGGCGACGCCGCCAATCCTGAGTTACTCAAAATCGCCGGTCTATCTCACCCACGCTGCATTGGTGTGCTGGGCATTACCGGTAACGAAAACACCAATTTATCGATTGCCATTACCGCCTTTGTTTTACGGCCTAAGCTACTGTCGATTTGCCGCAGTAAAAACCAAGAAATTAGCGACAATATGGCGTCATTTGGCACCAATAAAGTCATTAATATGTTTGAAGCCGTGGGCCAGCAGTTTCAATTGGCAATGCATGCGCCTGCTGTTTCGCACTTACGTAAAATTTTGTCGGACTTTCCTGGCAACCCTTTCCCGCCAAGCATTAAGCCACCCAAAGGGCATTGGGTGATTGTCGGTTATGGGCGCTTTGGCCGCTCCATCCACAAAGCTTTATCGCAAGAAGGCATTAGCGTTCACATTATCGACCCCGACCCACAACCCGAGCTCGACCCGCAGATCTACCACCAAGCCTTAGGCGTGGACGCCGCCTCGCTCAAAACCGCCGGTATTGAGCACGCCGTGGGCTTATTTGTCTGCCACGATGACGACGCCAATAATCTCTCGTCGCTGGCCACCGCACGGGCGATTAACCCCGCGCTGTTTATTGTTGCGCGGCAAAACCTAGCCACCAATCATTTATTGTTCAACGCCTTTGCGCCGAATTTTATTTCAATTCGCAGCGAAGTCGTCGCGCATGAAGCATTACGTGCCATGGCCAATCCGCTATTGGCTCAGTTTGTATTGGCTTTAGTGACTAAAGAGGACGAATGGGCCAGCCAATTGACCATCGACATCGACAATCTCTGCCAAGGGATTGTGCCGGAGCACTGGACGGTGCGGTTAAACGCTAAAAACCCAGCCGCAGTGCAAGCTTTTCTAGCCCGTCCGCTGCCTTCATTACAGATCAAACATTTTTATCACAGCGTGATTGATCACGGCCGGCCACTGCAATGCATTGCATTACTGCGCCGCCATGGTGAGAAGGATATTCTATTGCCCAAAGCCGATGACATGCTGCGCTATGGCGATGAATTACTGTTTATTGGCGACCATCATGCCCAGCAATCACATCAAGCCATGTGTAGTGAAGTCAGCCTAATGGAGTACGCTCGCACCGGTGTTGAGCAACCACAAAGCTGGATATTTCGCAAAATTGCCGCGTGGCGCGAACGCAGCTAAACGGCAACGCTTTCGATCAGCCCGCCGTGTTCAGGCGGGCTACAGGCGAGTACACAGCATCACACACCATCTCGAACCACCTCCAACCATCTACAACCAGCAAGCTCAAAGTAAATTGCGTGCTTGGCCTTGCAAAAAGCCAGCCATATTATCGATCAATTGATCGGCCAAGGTTTGCATGGTTTCCACGCTGGCCCACGCTATATGCGGCGTAATCAATAAATTGGGTAGCACGACATCCAGTAATGCATTGCCCGCAGTCGGTGGCTCAGTCACCAATACATCCAAGCCCGCACCGGCAATTTGTCCGGTTTGCAGCGCCGTTAGCAAATCCGCCTCATCGACTAAACCACCGCGTGCCGTGTTAATCAGTAAGCTGGTGTTTTTCATCGCCGCCAATTCGGGCGCAGCAATCATGCCACGCGTTGCGTCATTGAGCGGGCAATGCAAACTTAAAATATCCGCCGTTGCCAACGCCTCATCCCATGCCAAATACCCCGGTCGAACACTGGCCGCGCCGCGATGCTCAACAAAAAACACCTGCATACCAAAAGCGCGTGCCAACGCCGCAGTCGCCTGCCCGAGCGCGCCCGAGCCGATCAAGCACAAACGACTCCCAGACAAATCATGCAGTGGCGCGCCAAACACACAAAAACCACTGGCCGCCTGCCACGCCCCAGCCAACACCTGCTGCCGATACGACAGCAATTGTCGCCGCAAAGCCAACATCAGCATCAGCGTATGCTCGGCCACACCATGAATTGCATAATCACGAATATTGCATACCGCAATATTCAATTCTTTCGCCGCCGACACATCGATCTGGTTATATCCGGTTGCCGCCACCGCGATGAGTTTTAAATCGGGCAAAGCGGCCATCATTTCGCGGTTAATAGGCACTTTATTACTAATGGCAACCGTCGCCCCCGCCAGCCTAGCTACCACCTCCTGGGCCAGCGTTTGCGGATACTCTTGCCAATGATGCGGCAAAGCCAACGGTTTTAAGCGCACCGGCAAACTGGCTCGATCCAAAAAAACGATTAAAGGTTCATGCATCACATTCACTCCGTAAAAAACCAAGCCAAAACTCACCCTCTAAAAAACACGCTACCCGCAGGACTGTTAACGTGTGGTTTGCTCGCCGCCTTAGTTTTGCACTAAGACAAGGCAAGCAGCGTAATCATTCTACGCCAGCGTTTTGTAAAGCAGTATCAGGGCAAAATCTGTGCACCAGCTTACGCGCCCCTCATCATCGCCCTTCAACGGCAAAATGATGGGCGGCAAATTGCTCAATCGCGGCAGTCAAGGCCAAAGCGGGCCGTGTTGGTCGCGCCCAATGGTGCCAATACAGCGGCACCGTCGTCGCCAATTCGGCGATCTCGCACATCGTTCCAGCAGTGAGCTCTGCTGCCGCTTGTGCGCGCGGCACAATCGCATACGCCAACCCCGACTTGGCCGCGGCATACAGCGCGTGGCTTTCGGGGATCACATAGCAAGGAAATTGCGCATCGAGCAAAGCAAAGCGTTCACGCAGCAAGCGCCGATGCAAGCTCTCTTTTTGCCCAAACACCGCCGCCGGTGCGCCAGCCAAACTGTGTGCATTCACCCCGCCAGCAAAATATTGCGCAACAAACGCCGCATTGGCCACGCCCACATAGGCAAGCTCACCCAAGGGTATTGCCACGCAGCCAGCAACGGGCAATGGCTGCGTACTAATACATCCAATCACATCACCCGAGCGCAATAAATCGAGCGTGTAGGCTTCATCCTCCACCACGCAATCGAGCAATAATTTTGCCGGCACTAAATTGGGCGCGATCGCCGCAATCAGGCCAATGGCCAAACTATCGGCGGTGATGCCAACACGTAAATTGCTCCATGCAACATCGTCATTGCTGGCGTCAAATCGCGTGGCTAAATCGGCTTCCAGCAAGCGAACTTGCCGCACATGCGCGAGCAGTTGTTCGCCGCTGGCGGTGGCGCTAAGCGGATTTTCCCGCCGCAACAACACTTCACCATGGCGCTCTTCGAGCTGGCGAATGCGCTGCGAAATCGCTGACGGCGTTAAATGCAAACGTTTGGCCGCCGCATCAAAGCTACCACAACGCAAAACCATATCCAGTGCTTCGAGTAATTTGTAATCAAACATAAGCAAAAATGGTGGGGGCATAGAATTAATCGTTTTACCACGATTTAGCAATCTGATTGAATAGCCGTCATAAAAATGCCAACCACAGCGCTAACGCGGCATGACCGCGATGAATGCTTAGCCCGACCCAAACCACTGGAAAACCCCATGAAAGCGCTAAACGCCGAACAGATTTGCAGCATTGCCAACGAGTTTTCGACGCCAATCTGGACTTACAACGCCGCGACGATTCGCCAGCGCATTGGCCAACTCAAGGCATTTGACACCATTCGTTTTGCGCAAAAAGCCAATTCAAACATTCACATTCTCAAATTGATGCGCGAGCAAGGCGTCAAAGTCGATTCGGTCTCGCTCGGTGAAATCGAGCGCGCGATTGCGGCGGGCTTTGCCACCGGTGTCGATGCCGACGACATCGTGTTCACTGCCGATTTACTCGATCGCGCCACGTTGGCGCGCGTGGTTGAGCTTGATATTCAAGTCAATTGCGGTAGCCCGCAAATGCTAGAGCAACTGGGCGAAGCGCATCCAGGACACCGCGTTTGGCTGCGGATCAACCCCGGCTTTGGCCATGGACATAGCCAAAAGACCAATACCGGTGGCGAGCAAAGCAAGCACGGTATTTGGCACACACAACTGCCCGAAGCATTGGCTTTGATTGAAAAATACCAACTCGATTTGGTCGGCCTGCATATGCACATTGGCTCGGGCGTGGATTACCACCATTTGCAAGACGTTTGCGCGGCGATGGTGGCGCAAGTGAAACAATCAGGCCGCGATATTCGGGCGATTTCAGCGGGCGGCGGTTTATCGATCCCTTACCAAGTGGGTGGCGAGCCGATTGATACCGCGCATTACTTTCATTTATGGGATGGCGCGCGCCAAGAGATTGCCGCCTTTTTAGGCCATCCAGTGCACTTAGAAATTGAACCCGGTCGGTTTTTAGTTGCAGAAAGTGGACAGTTAATCACCGAAGTGCGTGCCAAAAAAGACGTTGGTAGCAATCATTTTGTCTTGGTCGACGCTGGTTTCTCTGATCTGATGCGCCCAGCAATGTATGGCAGTTATCATGAAATCAGCATCTTGCGCGCCGATGGTACCCCGGCTGATGGTGCGCTACGCCCAACGGTATTGGCTGGGCCTTTGTGTGAATCGGGGGACGTATTTACTCAGGCCGAAGGCGGCGTGGTTGAGCCACGCTTACTGCCCAGCACTCAAATTGGCGATTGGGTGGTTTTTCACGATACCGGTGCTTATGGCGCCAGCATGTCGTCCAATTACAATACCCGCCCGCTGATCGCGGAAGTGCTGATTGATGGTGATGCGATCCGGCAAATTCGCCGCCGGCAAACCGTCGCCGAACTGTTAGCGCTTGAATTGTAAAGCGAAATAGTTAACACCGTGCCACATTGTAATTACTGGTAATAGGCGACACAATTGGGCCGCCCTTATTCTTACAGCGCCACATTCCACATGGGCATTACTTAGGAAACCCTTATGATTACGATTAGTGGCTACGGCACCTTAGTTGCTGCCTCACTGGTTTTGCTATTTGGTCGAATTCTGGTCGAAAAAACAGCGCCGCTAAAAGCCTTCACCATCCCCGAGCCGGTCGCAGGTGGTTTGGTGGTGGCGTTATTGATGCTATTTGCGCAGCAAGTGGCTGGCGTGACCGTTAAATTTGATACCTCATTGCAAACGCCTTTAATGCTGGCCTTTTTTGCCACCATTGGTTTATCGGCCAATTTAGCCAGCCTTAAAGCCGGCGGCAGCGTGATGATTAAATTTTTATGCGTCGTGGCTGGCTTGCTATTAATGCAAAACATCATTGGCATTAGCTTGGCCAATCTATTGGGGCTGGATGGTCATTTAGGGCTGCTGGCTGGCTCAGTCACGCTGTCGGGTGGTCACGGTACGGGAGCCGCATGGAGCTCGGTGTTTAGCGAACAATTTGGCATTCAAGGTGCCACCGAATTGGCGATGGCGTGCGCCACGTTTGGTTTGGTGCTAGGCGGCTTAATTGGCGGGCCAGTGGCCAAGTTTTTGCTGCGTAAGGTCAAAGTCCCCGGCGCAGAGCACAACCAAGATCAAGCGCCAACCGGCTTTGAAGAGCCACAAGCCACGCGCCTGATCACGGTGAATTCATTTATTGAATCACTGGCCTTAATTGCTTTGAGCTTGGCAGGCGGGCAGTTTTTGGCCGAAGTCTTATCGGGCACGGCGTTTGAATTACCGACCTTTGTGTGCGTGCTCTTTACCGGTGTAGTGCTACGTAATGTCTTGTCTGGCCTTGGCTGGTACCAAGTGTTTGAACGTGAAGTTTCGGTGTTGGGTAACGTCAGCTTGGCGCTATTTTTAGCGATGGCCTTGATGAGTTTGCGCCTGTGGGAATTGGCAAATTTAGCGCTGCCGATGGTGATTTTGCTCGCAGTACAAGCGATGGCCATGGCCGCTTACGCCATCTTTGTGACTTTCCGCGTGATGGGGTCAAATTATGATGCGGTGGTATTGGCAGCCGGTCATTGCGGCTTTGGTCTGGGTGCAACGCCTACGGCGATTGCCAATATGCAAGCGGTAACGCATCGCTTTGGTCCATCCCACTTGGCGTTCATCGTGGTACCGATGGTTGGCGCTTTCTTTATCGATATTTTAAACGCCATCATTATCAAGCTCTTTTTGGCTTTGCCGATTTATTAAGCCACGCCGCGAACGGCAAATCTGCACAATCATCAGGGTTGGTGCTAGCGCATCAGCCCTGATTCACATCTAGGCCATCACCATTGACCGCGCATTCCGATTTGCTGTTGATCCGTGCCGCGCTCATCACGCGGAAACGACGACTGTAAATCGCCGCACCACAGCCACTTAACACCATCGGCACCAAATCGAAGTATCCCAAAATTTATGCCGGTATCTGGTTGCAGAGTTCATCGGCATTCACTTAGCTGCATATACCCACCCAACGCTCTGCAAATATTAAGCACATCGCGGCTTTCACTCTGGCTCATTCAATCCACACCAATTTGCTGAGTAGCAAGCCTTCGAGCAAAATCCAGAGACATACACTAACCTTGATTCAAGCGGCACAAACAAGCTAACAGAAAGGTGGTGTTATGAAAAACGTAAGACTATTTGCAGCATCCGTGCTTGGCATGCTTTTTCTACTCTTTAATACCAGCCTCTATGCTGGCGAATTCATGATGACGCCGGCAATTCAAAGTCAGCTCGATAAACAAAAAACCCTGATTGCCACATGGGCAGCCAATCCAATCGTGGTACAAGCGGTAGAAAAACAAAATCAAATCGGCCCATTGCCCGGCATGGATAACGCCAAATGGAAACTCATTCGGCGCAGTGATGCACTGATTAATGAGTTTCAAACCAATGCCGCAGCGCAATACCTCAAATCGATGCAAGCCAAAAGCAAAGTCGCAATTAGCGAAGCATTTTTATCTGCAGCTAAAGGCGAAAAAGTCGCTTTTATAGAAAAAACCTCAAGCTATATCCATCAAGGGCAAGCCAAGTTTGACCTGCCGTTTACCACCGGAAAAGCCTGGCAAGGCAAACCAGAGTTTGATGAATCGACCCAAACCTATGCCATCCAAATCGCAGTACCGGTATTGAGTGCCAGCAAACCGATCGGGGTTTTAGTGGTCGGCATCAATTTGTCACAGCTCGAAAAGCTCGCCAATTAAAGGACGATAATGAATACCCGCACAGATCGATTTTCGGTATTAGCCAGACTGATGATTAGTTTTGGCGCATTGGCCATGTTAACGGGGCTGATCGGTGGCGTTGGCATTTGGGCATTTTCGAGAATGACCACCACCTTTCAAACCGTTGCCACCCAAGACGTGCCGGCACTGCTCAAATTAGAGCAAGCGCAAAGCGAAATGCATCAAGTCATTTTGGCCGAACGCAGTCTGCTATTTATGCAAACCGCAACCCCCAGCGCACAAGAAACACAGCAAAAGCACACCGAACACCTCGCCCAACTGGATGTACTCTGGCAGCAATACATGGCCTTAAATAAAGCCAAAATCACCCCTCCGCCCGCGTTTGAAAAAACCTTAGCCGCTTGGGCCAATGCCTCTCGCGAGGTGCTGAAGATTTTGTCTGAAGACACGCCAGCCGCTCGGCGCGACGCCGTGGATCTGTCGCTCAATGATGCGGCAGAAAAATACAATCAAGTACTCAACGCCCTCAAACAAATGACCCAGCAGCAAGTGCTGTCGCTCAGCGAGCGGGTGAAACAAGAGCACCTGATGGCCAATCAAATGGAAAAAATGATCTTTATTTTTGTCTTCGGCACATTTGGACTGGCCGGTGGCCTCGCCATTTGGTTAGCGCGCTGGGTGGGTGGCCCATTACGCCAAATTATGGTGGCCGCCCGCACCCAAGAGCTCAATAACGCCAATGCTTTGTTGTTTGATCAAAGTAATACCGACTCACTCACCCAACTCAAAAACCGCCGTTTTCTCGAAACCACCATGCAGGGCATGAGCGCCATCACCTTGAAGGCGCATCGCGCTAATCAGCTTAAAAATCAAGCCGATCAGCACGCCAACCAAGATTTGGCCTTATTAATGATTGATGTTGATCATTTTAAACGGGTGAACGATCAATTTGGCCACCATGCGGGCGATCTGGTGTTGCAACAAATTGCCCAAATTTTGCAAAAAGCCGCTCGCGATAGCGATACCGTGGTGCGCTGGGGTGGAGAAGAATTTTTAATTGTGGCCAGCAACGTCAATCGGCATAAATTTCCGATTTTGGTCGAACGAATTCGAGCTGATATCGAAAATCACCACTTTAATATTGATACCGCTCAACCCATTCGGCTCACTTGTTCAGTTGGTTTTGCTTTTTTTCCATTCATCGATCAGCACCCCGAAGCCTGCAGCTGGGAATACGCCGCCAGTCTGGCCGATTACTGCCTTTATCTAGCGAAAAATAATGGCCGAAATACTTGGGCAGGCATCTGCCCAGCCAGTGACTTTAGACCTGAAGAGCGCCCAGTTAATCTAACCAATGACATCCCACAATTGATCGAGCAGCGCAGGCTCATCGTGCTTTTGCGTCAGCAATCGTCTGATGACAGCCCAGCAGTTAAAATCACGGCGAGTGAGAGCCATGAAGCAGTGCTGATCAACGCCATCTCACCGAGCCCGAGCTAAAGCAAACCGTGAATGAAGGGCAATGCTATAATCCGCGCATTCCCAAGTGTGTAGCCAGACCAAAATGACCTTAGCGCCCTCTCCAGCCGATCTTTCTGCCGCCCTAGCCTTACTCCGTGCCGGAGAACTGGTCGGCATCCCAACGGAAACCGTCTACGGTTTGGCGGCCGACGCTAGTCAAGATGCCGCAGTAGCCAAAATATTTGCCGCCAAAGGCCGCCCCAATGATCACCCAGTCATTGTGCATATTGCCGGCGTAGCGCAACTGGCGGACTGGGCGCAGAACATTCCCGATAGCGCGTATCAACTGGCCGAAGCATTTTGGCCCGGCCCGTTAACGCTAATTTTAGAGCGCCAAGCGCATGTCAGCGATGCGGTCACCGGCGGGCAAGACACCGTTGGCCTGCGCGCGCCAGCGCACCCGATCACCCATGAATTACTGCTGCAATTTGGCGGCGGCCTCGCCGCGCCCAGCGCCAATCAATTTGGCCACGTTAGCCCCACCACCGCTGAACATGTCCGCCATGAATTTAGCACTGAGCAAGTGCGTTTAATTTTGGACGGCGGTGCCTGTGACGTTGGCGTTGAATCCACCATCGTTAGCCTAGTCGGTGACCAAGCCAAACTACTGCGCCCGGGCGGCATTTCACGCGCCGCCATCGAAGCCGTATTGGGGCACGCGATTGAGCATCACAGCACCAGCAGCACTGCCAAACAACGGGTATCGGGTTTACTCGATTCACACTACGCGCCACGTACTCCGCTCATTACCGGCCCCTTAGCCAGCATGCAGCAATTGGCAGCCACAGAAAGCGCCAATGGTAAGAAAGTGGTATTACTCACTTCGCATAGTCAAGACCATGCAGCGTATATCGAGCATGTAATGCCGGATAATCCGGCCGACTACGCCCAACAAATCTACGCCACACTGCGCCAGCTAGACCGTGAAGGCTACGATCAACTATTACTCGTTACCCCGCCGGAAGGCGCAGAATGGCTCGCTATTCACGATCGGCTGAATCGTGCAGCACACAAAAAAATCAACGCCTAGTTAAGTTGTTAACCGTAAGCAACAACAAACTACCGTTCGTCACCAAGATAAGACCGCTCTTCCCACACTAGAAAAGTGGTCTTGTCCCCAGTAAGCAAAACCCCGTACCATCAAATCACAATAACAAATCCAATTTGATCGGACATCATGCGGCACCCTAGCCAAGGCTTCACACTCATTGAACTACTCATTACGATTGCTATCGCCGCCACCTTAATGGCAATCGCCATCCCAAGCTTTAGTGACTGGCTAATCAAAACACGAGTAAAAGGCGCAGCGGAAGAAATTCAATCAACGTTGAGTTATGCCAGATCAGAAAGCATTAAACAAAACAAAGAAACTTGCCTCACCATTACCGATAAAAACAGCAGTACCTGGCAACTTGCAATTACGGCCAATTGCAGTAACAGCACAATTTATCGGCTTATCAGTGCTAACGAATTTAATAACGCAATTACCTTAACCATCGACAACACCAGCAAAATAGACAAAACACGCTTCACACCGAGGAGCCAACGCCCAGGTTTTAACAACAACGACATTACGGTAAAAACAACACAAAGTATGTCAATTGCTGGTGGTAATTACCAATTAAGAATCAATCTCACGCCAACTGGATTGATCTCAATCTGTAGCAATGGAACTTCAAGCATCGGTGGATATGTAACATGCGCTTAACTCGCCTCTCCAAACAAACAGGCTTGTCTTTAATCGAAATAATGATTTCACTGACCATCGGTTTAATGCTGATTGGTGCAGCATCGGCGATTGGCTTAGGTAGCGTGTTATCAGGTAAAGAAGGGATTCAACAAACCAATTTACATGAAGCCCTACGCTCAGTGATGGCTGAAGCCAGCCGCGATTTACGCCGTGCAGGTTACAGCAAGGACATGGATTTAAGCCCACAATTTAGAAAAGTCTACCTCAGCCAAGCCGCAACCATCGAAGGAAAAAACGCTTACCAATGCGTTATTTTTCGCTACGACAATTACGATAGCGCGGCCATTTCTTCTGGCAATGGAACTTTCGGAAGTGAGGATGTTTTTGGCTTAACCTTTAAAAACAACCAAGTATTAGTGCTACTCAATGGCGCAACTGGCACTACAAGCTGTACTGGCGAGGAAGTGGATGGCTGGTTTCCAATTAATAGCGCCAATAGTGGCGCACCCAACATCAGTAATTTTTTCTTTACTGTACGCACTACACCAACCGTAACTAAAAATACCGCCACGCCAGCCAAGCAAATTGGCGCTTTAGCGGCAGGCAATATCACACTCTATATCCGCGGCCAAAGCGCGCAAGGTGCAGGAGTTAACCTCCCCGCGTTTAATGCTGAATTAGAACAAACAGTGCAATTAAGAAACTTGCCAGTAATACAGTAATTAAGGAATACATCATGAACTTTAAACAAAGTGGCGTAGTTGCACTCACTACGACCATAGTTATTTTATTTATTGCGACCTTAGGTGTTTTATACGCCAATAAAGCCTCTTTTTTATTCCAAAAAAAATCAAACAATAATTATCAATACGATATGGCATTGCAAGCTGCCGAATATGGCATTACCGAAATCATGCCTATTCTTGCCAATGACATGGCTTTACTCAAAGCCAATCCAGATGACAGTAGTACAGTTTTTTTAGAAAAAAATACCGCCCCAGCCGCCACAGCTGAATGCAAGGCCGGCGCTAATGCAGCTGCCCCTTATAAACTCAAAAAAACAAATCTGGCTAATAATTTAACCCTAATTAAATCGCTTGATAATACCAACCCCGGTTTGGCATATAACATATTACTACAAATCAATAGTGGCAAAATCACGGCAGTGAGTACCGGTTGTGCAGGCAATACAATCGCCAATGGCGATAGCGCAATTTGCTCAGAAACAGGCAATTCCAATGCGATTGTTCGCCGCGTGATTGATTTAGGTGCTTCACTCACCCCAGCCAGCAGCGGCATTTCGTCTCGCGGTTATATCGACATTAATGTCAATGTATCCGTCGATAAAAAATCAGACAAGCCCACCAAAGCCAGCTGCGGTATTTTGTATGGCTCCGGCGGCAAAGACGCAGCTGATTCACCTGACAATTGCGACGCAACAATCAACACCAGCACTGGTAAAGCAGATAAATGGCGCCCAGAAAATGACGCTACATATTGTCTAAGCAGCGCAATCGATAAAACAGGCCTCCAGTTCACAGGCGCTAACTCAAGTACCAAAGTAGACAGTGCCTTAGCCAGCCAATCGGGTGATGAATTCTTTGCTAGTTACTTTGGCGGACTGAGCAAGGCGGAAGTTAAAGCCGCAGCCAGTAATAATGGCGTGGTGGTTTCTCCTGCTGCCTGTCCAACGACAGCGCAAGTTGCAGCAGTACGGGCAGCCAAAACCAAAATATTATGGATCGATGGCGACCTAAATCTCACGACCCCCTGCTCCAGCCTATTTGAAGGACCAAATCAGCCGCAAATCGCAGTGATTATCAATGGTGACGTCAAAAACACCGTCGGACAAATGCAAGTCAGCGATGCTTTTTTATACGCCAACAATATCTACCAAAATGGCTCATTTAAGATCACCGATGGCTCACTCGCACTTGAAGGCAACTGGGATGTCGACACGGAAGGTAAAACAATTATTGATTACCACGGCACTTCTCACGGCGCCAATACAAAAAAAGACGCGCTGAGCACCGTCATGAATAACCGCGACAACAAAACAGCAAAAGGTGCGCTACACGTCAGTTACGCACCGATTAACATTCAAATCACACTGCCATCAACCGACAAAAAACCAGATAACTGGATCGATTTTTAAGAGAACACAATGCATAAAAATACTGGCTTTAGCTTAATTGAAGTCTTAATTTGCTCGATTATCATTGGCATCGTCGGCATTACATTGGCCAAAATTCAAGGCGTATTTACGCTCAACAATGGCTTAGCAGCCCAAAAAATTGAAGCCAGTAATATTGCACAATCTCGATTGGATCAACTGCGCCAATTTATCGATACCCATAATAAATTAATCAGTACTGAAACCATCGACAATGGCACTGCGATAGATTTGGTTGGAGATGTGAGCACGACAGGCAAAAGTGCTAGTTATATCAATAGAATTTGCATTAAAAAAACTGCCGCTGAAACCAGCTGCCGCACTAGTGCCAGTGAGCTCACCATTGCCGAGCAAGATCAGCTACTCATACAGTCCACTACCTCATGGACCGATGCAAGTAATACACCGCAAAATGTAGTTCTATTTACCAAAGTGCAAAAATCAACTGCACCGTGGCCAAATCCTATTTGTCAGTGGACAGCCACCAACACCGCTGGTTATCAAAAAGGCATGTTTGCACTACACACAGAGTCCAGCAATAAAAAAAATGTTTGGCTGTGTAATAAATCAATCGGTTGCGGCGTAGCGTCACCGAGTAGTGCCGACTCGGGTTGGGTAGATGTTGGACAATTTAGCAGCACCGGCACCATTGATAGCACTAGCGCTTGCACACCACCCAATGCCGATGGTAGCCCTAAAGTAGCTTCGGCAACGGCGTCGCCAACAGTAACCCCGTCAGCAACACCGCTACCGAGCGCAACTCCTAGTGCACAAAAAGAATGGAAAGCTGGGGAGACATATCAAGCCGGTCAAGAGGTAATTTTTGAAGGTCAACGCTATGTATGCATTCAAGGCCACCCTTCACTACCAGGCTGGACTCCTGCACTAGTGCCTGCGCTTTGGAAAAAGCTATAGTCTTTTCAAAAAGACATATTTAATCAATCTCAATTGATCTATACGTCTTTTCAATTCATTTTTGGAAATAACGCTATGCAACGACGACATTATGGTTTTACCTTGATCGAACTAATGATTACAGTGGTGATCATCGGTATTCTGGCGGCAATTGCTTTTCCTAGTTATCAGGAAAGTATTCGCAAAAGCCGCCGTAGCGACGCTGTCGTTACCATCAGCAAATTGCAACAAGCCGAAGAAAAATGGCGCGCTAATAACGTCAGCTATACCGCAACACTCAGTGATCTTGGTCTTACCGCCAATTGTGAAACCTCTGGAATTAAAACTGACAATGGTTATTATTGCGTGAAGGTTTCCAATGCCAGAGGCACCACCTATACGCTCACCGCCACAGCAATCAGTGGAACGAGCCAAGTGAATGACAAAATAAATGGGGTAAGTTGCACCATGGAGATGGCCGTAAGCAATGGCAATGCACAACCGTCACCACCAGCTTGCTGGAGCAAGTAAAAAGAGCGTGACATCAAGGTGACAATTGATCTTAATTTTCATCATCCCAATACGCATTCTCGTTTAAACTACGCCCCTGCCCCAGCATGGGGCGTTTTTACTTTTAGCGAAGGACTGACATGCGCTTTTACTTCCCTCTCGTCATTATCGACGAAGATTTTCGCACCGAGAACACCAGTGGTTCCGGTATTCGTGAACTGGCTGCGGCGATTGAGGCCGAGGGTGTGGATGTGGTGGGCTATACCAGTTATGGCGACCTCACCTCTTTTGCGCAGCAGCAAAGCCGTGCCGCTGGCTTTATTTTGTCGATTGACGATGAAGAATTTGGCTCGGGTTCGGTAGAAGAAACTCGTGAAGCCTTAACCAGCTTGCGCGGCTTTGTCGCCGAGATTCGCCGCCGCAATCCAGATATCCCGATTTATATTTACGGTGAAACGCGCACTGCGCGGCATATCCCGAATGATGTCTTGCGTGAATTGCATGGCTTTATTCATATGCACGAAGACACGCCCGAATTTGTGGCGCGGCATATTATTCGTGAATCCAAATCTTATCTCGATACGCTCGCGCCGCCTTTTTTCCGCGCGCTAACGCACTACGCACAAGACGGCTCTTATTCTTGGCACTGCCCGGGGCATTCGGGTGGCGTGGCGTTTTTAAAATCCCCCGTTGGCCAAATGTTCCACCAATTTTTTGGTGAAAACATGTTGCGCGCCGACGTTTGCAATGCCGTAGAAGAGCTCGGCCAATTGCTCGATCATACCGGGCCGATTGCCGCGTCTGAGCGCAATGCCGCGCGCATTTTTAATGCCGACCATTTGTTCTTTGTCACCAATGGCACGTCAACGTCGAACAAAATCGTTTGGCACTCGACTGTTGCGCCGGGTGATGTGGTGGTCGTGGATCGCAACTGCCACAAATCGATTTTGCATTCGATCATGATGATGGGCGCAGTACCGGTGTTTTTGATGCCAACGCGCAATCATTACGGCATTATTGGTCCGATTCCAAAATCTGAATTCACGCCAGAAAATATCCGCAAAAAAATGATGGACAACCCGTTTGCGCGGGAAAAACTGCTAGAAAACCCCAACTTTAAACCGCGTATTTTGACGATCACACAATCGACTTACGACGGCATTATGTATAACGTCGAAGACATCAAAGGCATGCTCGACGGCGAAATCGATACGCTGCATTTTGATGAAGCGTGGTTGCCGCACGCGGCTTTTCACGAGTTTTATGGTGACTATCACGCGATTGGCGAAGATCGTCCGCGTTGTAAAGAATCAATGGTGTTTTCAACGCAATCCACGCACAAGTTACTCGCTGGCCTAAGCCAAGCGTCGCAAATCTTGGTGCAAGATCCAGAAAACCGTCAGCTCGATCGCGATTTATTCAATGAAGCGTATTTGATGCATACGTCGACCAGCCCGCAATATTCAATTATTGCCTCGTGCGACGTGGCGGCGGCGATGATGGAAGCGCCGGGTGGCACCGCGCTGGTCGAAGAATCCTTAATGGAAGCATTGGATTTTCGCCGTGCCATGCGCAAAGTCGATGAAGAATACGGTGAAGACTGGTGGTTCTCGGTGTGGGGTCCTGACGATTTAACTGACGAAGGTCTAGATCATCGAGATGCTTGGATGCTTAAAGCGGGCGATAATTGGCACGGCTTTGGCGACATTGCCGACGGCTTTAATATGCTCGACCCAATCAAAGCCACCATCTTAACGCCGGGCTTGGACTTGAATGGTGACTTTGATGCGCAAGGGATTCCAGCGAGTATTGTGACCAAGTATCTGGCTGAACACGGCGTGGTGGTTGAGAAGTGCGGGCTATACTCCTTCTTTATTATGTTTACCATCGGCATTACCAAAGGCCGCTGGAATACGCTACTGGCGGCCTTGCAGCAGTTTAAAGATGACTTTGATAAAAACGCCCCGCTGTGGCGCATCTTGCCCGAGTTCATTGCTAAATATCCGCAATACGAGCGCATTGGCCTACGTGATCTTTGCCAGCAAATCCACGGTATTTATAAAGAGCACGGCGTTGCTCGCTTAACGACCGAGATGTATTTGTCCGATATGGTGCCGGCGATGAAACCCGCCAAAGCCTTTGCCAAAATGGCGCATCGTGAACTTGATCGCGTAGCGATTGACGACTTGGAAGGCCGCATTACTGCGGTGATGCTCACGCCGTATCCGCCAGGCATTCCGCTATTGATTCCGGGTGAAGTATTCAACAAAACCATCGTTGATTACTTAAAATTTGCCCGTGATTTCAACCAGAAATTCCCCGGCTTTGAGACTTATATTCACGGTCTAGTCGCGGTGACCACCAGCGGCGTAACGCGCTACTATATGGATTGTGTGCGAACTTAATCGGGGTTTACGCTCAACAACCGCCAGCTTGCTGGCGGTTTTTTTATGTCCGCTGCCGACCACCCCATGCAATCGCAGCCTCTTGCTTGGCAAACAGCGCACTCGGGCTATAACAAAGCCAGAAAAACAATCGATCTAAACATAAAACCTTCAGTACCGTTTCGCACACATCCGCAGCAATAGCGCACTTAAGGTAAAACATCGCTAATTTGTCAATATTTCCGATGCGCTTCCTATTGATTAAATTACAAGCGCTGCAATTTAACTTGTATCCCGTTTCACTTTTTTGGAGATTGAAAGATGCGTTTTGACAAACTCACCACCAAATTCCAACAGGCATTGGCTGATGCACAAAGCATCGCCAACCTGAACGACAATGCTTATATCGAACCGCAACATTTACTGTTGGCGCTACTGAATGACACCGATTCAGGCACCGCCGCACTGCTGGCGCGCGCTGGGGTGAATGTGCAACCGCTGCACAGCGCGCTCAATGGCTCGCTTGCGCGCATCGCCAAAATTTCCGGCGGCGATAGCGACCTCACCGTTGGCAAAGACCTGACTCGCTTATTGAATCAAACCGATAAAGCGGCGATGCAACGCGGCGATCAATTTATTTCTAGCGATTTATTTTTGCTCGCGCTATGCGACGACAAAGGCGAAGCCGCTCGACTACTTAAAGACCATGGCGGCAATAAAGCGGCGATTCAAGCGGCCGTGGATGCCGTTCGCGGTGGCAACGGTGTGGATAATCCCGAGGCCGATCAACAGCGTGAAGCACTGAATAAATACTGCCTTGATTTAACCGAACGCGCTCGGCAAGGCAAGCTCGATCCAGTGATTGGTCGCGACGATGAAATCCGCCGCGCCATCCAAGTGTTGCAACGCCGTACCAAAAACAATCCGGTCCTGATTGGTGAACCGGGCGTGGGTAAAACCGCGATTGTTGAAGGCTTGGCGCAGCGCATTATCAATGGCGAAGTACCCGAGTCGCTCAAAGGTAAGCGGGTATTGGCTTTAGACCTAGCATCGCTGTTGGCTGGCGCTAAATACCGGGGTGAATTTGAAGAACGCCTCAAAGCGGTGCTCAATGAATTGGAAAAAGAAGCCGGCCAAGTTATCGTCTTTATTGATGAATTACATACGCTAGTTGGCGCTGGTAAAGCCGAAGGCGCGATGGATGCTGGCAATATGCTCAAGCCGGCCCTAGCACGCGGCGAATTGCATTGCCTTGGCGCGACGACGCTGGATGAATACCGCAAATACATCGAAAAAGACGCGGCACTTGAGCGGCGTTTCCAAAAAGTACTGGTGGGCGAACCGAGTGTTGAAGCCACCATTGCCATTTTGCGCGGCTTGCAAGAAAAGTACGAAATCCATCACGGCGTAGAAATCACCGATCCGGCGATTGTGGCGGCGGCGGAATTATCGCACCGCTACATCACCGACCGCTTCTTACCAGATAAAGCCATCGACTTGATCGACGAAGCGGCGGCCAAAATCAAGATGGAGATCGACTCCAAGCCCGAAGTGATGGACAAACTCGATCGGCGGATTATTCAGCTCAAAATCGAGCGCGAAGCGGTTAAACGCGAAAAAGACGAGGCGAGTAAAAAACGCTTGGCCTTAATCGAAGAAGAAATTAGCAAACTTGGCAAAGATTATTCTGATCTCGATGAAATCTGGAAAGCCGAAAAAGCCAGCGTGCTGGGCACTCAAGCGATTCGCGAAGAAATCGAGCAGGTTAAAACCGCGATGGAAACCGCCCGCCGCGCCGGTGAGTGGGATAAAGCCTCGGAATTGCAATACGGTGAATTACCGCAGCTCGAAGCCAAGCTAAAAGCCGCCGAAACCAGCGAAAGTTCGGGCGAACCTTCGGGTAAAACGCGGCTATTACGCACCCAAGTTGGTGCAGAAGAAATCGCCGAAGTCGTTAGCCGCGCCACCGGTATTCCGGTGAGCAAAATGCTACAAGGCGAGCGCGAAAAACTACTGCATATGGAAGACGTCTTGCACCAACGCGTGGTCGGCCAAGAAGAAGCAGTGCGCTTGGTGTCAGACGCAATCCGCCGTTCACGCGCCGGGCTTGGCGACCCGAATCGCCCTTATGGCTCATTCCTATTTTTGGGACCAACCGGCGTAGGTAAAACCGAGCTGTGCAAAACATTGGCGAACTATTTATTTGATTCCGAAGACCATATGATTCGCATCGATATGAGCGAATTTATGGAGAAACACTCGGTAGCGCGCCTGATTGGTGCGCCACCGGGCTATGTCGGCTACGAGGAAGGCGGCTACCTTACCGAACTGGTTCGGCGTAAACCGTATAGCGTGATTTTGCTCGACGAAGTCGAAAAAGCGCATCCCGATGTGTTTAATATTTTGCTGCAAGTATTGGATGATGGCCGTTTAACCGATGGGCAAGGTCGCACGGTGGACTTTAGAAACACCGTGATCATTATGACGTCCAACTTGGGGAGCGAGCATATTCAACGCTTGGCCGATGCCGACTATCAAATCATTAAAATGGCGGTGATGGCCGAGGTTAAAACGCATTTTCGCCCCGAGTTTATTAACCGAATCGACGAAGTGGTGGTGTTCCATGGCTTGGGCCAAACACAAATCCGCCACATCGCGCGCATTCAGCTCGATAAACTCAGCCAGCGTTTGGCACAGATGGAAATTGGTCTCACGGTGTCCGATGCCGCGCTTGATTTGATCGCCGAAGCGGGCTTTGATCCGGTGTATGGCGCAAGGCCATTAAAACGCGCCATCCAAAGTGAGCTGGAAAACGTTTTGGCCAAACGACTACTGAATGGTGACTTTGCCGCTAAAGACACCATTCATGTCGACGCCAAAGACGGCATGATGCATTTTGCATAAACAGGCAAAAGTATTCTGGCTGCGTTGTCTCGCCTTGTCGGACTAAAGTACTGCCGGCGGCTTTAACGTCTTGCCATAAAGCTTTTGCACCAATACTTCATTAATCGCACGTCGCCTTCCCCGGCAAACAAAAAGCCATTCCGAATCTCGGAATGGCTTTTTTTAGGTATATGCACAGAGCCTATTCTGTAAATGGCCTAGCGAAATATACACCTGAAATCATTAAGCCTTTACATCTACATTTTGCCCCAAATGCGCCGGATTCACGCTGGCTGGCTGCGGAATGGCTTGCAGCAAGCTGAGCGTACTTTGCGCTTGTAGATCCAAACTTTTGCGTAGCATCACCAATGGAACCGGATTGTTGGCGCTGGCACTACTGGCCGCATTCACCATGCTGTCACTCATTACAACACCCCTTTTTTGCCATAACGGTTATTTTATCGGCCTTATTCACGCTTAATGAAGGGTAGCAGCCTGAATCGGTGCAAGAAATGATAAAATGCGCCAATGAACGCACCTGCCTATATCCATCTTCGCCTCCATTCCGAGTTTTCAGTTTCTGACGGCATCGTTCGTCTGGATGACGCCGTTAAACGCGCCAAAGCCGACCAAATGCCGGCACTTGGCATGTCGGACTTAATGAATCTGTTTGGTCTGGTTAAGCATTACAAAGCCTGCCGCAATGCCGGGATTAAACCGATTATCGGCTTGGATGCGTGGATCGAAAATCCAGACAACCGCGATAAACCGTTTCGCACGCTGCTAATTTGTAAAAATCGCGCTGGCTATGGCCGTTTGTGCGAGTTGATCACGATGGCGTTTCGCGACAATCAATATCGCGGCCGGGGCGAGCTGAAAAAAGAATGGTTGACCGAAGGTGATAATAGCGGGCTGATTGCGCTATCGGGCGCCGAGCTAGGTGAAATCGGCCAGCAGTTTTTGGCGAACAATCCAGAGCTCGCCAGCGCGGCAGCCCAGTGGTGGGCGACGCAATTCCCCGATAGCTTTTACCTCGAAATTCAACGCACCGGCACCGCCGCTTGCGAAACCAGCTTGCAGCGTCAACTCGATTTGGCGGGTGAGCTCAATCTGCCGGTGGTGGCAACGCATCCGATCCAATTTATGGATCCGGACGATTTTAAAGCGCACGAAGCGCGCACTTGTATTTCGGCGGGCTTTGTCATGAACGACAAACGTCGCCCGAAAGACTTTACCGAAGAACAATATTTTAAAACCACCGCGCAAATGCAGGAGTTGTTTGCTGACGTGCCCGAGGCACTCGCCAACAGCGTAACGATTGCGCAGCGCTGCAATATTGAGATTGTGCTCGGCGAAAACGTGCTGCCGCCCTTCCCGACGCCCGAAGGCATGACGCTAGATGATTTCTTGGTGTATGAGGCTAAGCGCGGTTTAGAGATGCGCCTCGCGCAGCTATACCCCGACGAAGCAGCACGCGAAGCAGAACGCCCTCGCTATTACGATCGACTTAAAATTGAAACCGACACCATCGTTGGCATGGGCTTCCCCGGTTACTTTTTGATCGTTGCCGACTTTATCGCTTGGGGCAAAGTCAACGGCTGCCCAGTCGGGCCGGGCCGTGGTTCGGGTGCAGGCTCCTTGGTGGCGTACAGCTTGGGTATTACCGACATTGACCCCACTGCGTATGCGCTGCTATTTGAGCGCTTTTTGAATCCCGAACGCGTTTCAATGCCCGACTTTGATATCGACTTCTGCCAAGAAAATCGCTGGCGGGTGATTGAATACGTGCGGGAAAAATACGGCGCGGATGCAGTGAGCCAGATTGCGACTTTTGGTACCATGGCCGCCAAAGCCGTGGTGCGCGACGTTGGCCGTGTGCTTGATTTGCCGTATATGTTTTGTGACGGCATCTCCAAACTGATCCCTGCCGCGCCGGGCAAGCAATATAGCTTGGACGATGCGTTGGAGATGGTGCCTGAATTACGCGAGCGCGTAGAGCGCGAAGAAGAACTTAAAGAGCTCTGGGTACTGGCGAAAAAACTCGAAGGCTTAACGCGCAATATCGGCATGCATGCCGGTGGCGTGTTGATTGCACCGAATAAAATCACTGATTTTTGCCCGGTATACCAAGCCTCTGGCGACGATGCGTCGCCGGTGTCGATGCTCGATAAAGACGACGTTGAAGCCGTTGGCTTGGTGAAGTTCGACTTTTTGGGTTTGCGAAATCTAACGATTATCGAACTCGCACTGCAATACATCAAAAACCAAACCGGCGAATATCTGGACTTAATGAGTCAGGGCTTTAACGATCAAGCCGCGTATCAGGTGTTCCGCGACGCCAATACCACCGGCGTGTTTCAGGTCGAGTCGGATGGTATGAAGCGCTTGCTCGAAAAGCTTGCGCCCGATCGTTTTGAAGACATTATTGCAGTATTGGCGCTATATCGTCCGGGGCCGCTCGGCTCAGGGATGGTCGACACCTTTATTAATCGTAAAAAAGGCCTCGAAGCGCCCGATTACTTCCATCCTGATCTTGAAAAATGCTTGGAGCCGACTTACGGCGTCATCGTGTATCAAGAGCAGGTGATGCAGATTTCGCAGATTATCGGCGGCTACACCCTTGGCGGCGCCGATATGTTGCGCCGGGCGATGGGTAAGAAAAAGCCCGAAGAAATGGCTAAGCATAGGGAAACCATTGCCGCAGGGGCCGCCAAGCAAGGGTACGACCCAAAACTGGCCGAAACCTTGTTTGACTTGATGACCAAGTTCGCCGAGTACGGCTTTAATAAATCACATACCGCAGCGTATGCGGTGGTGTCGTACCACACCGCTTGGCTCAAAGCGCATCATACTGCCGCCTTTATGGCGGCAACGATGTCGTCCGAGTTGGACAATACTGACCAGCTCAAAGTGTTTTACGACGATTGCTTAAACAAAAAAAACAAACTTGAAATCTTGCCGCCCGATATTAATGAAAGTTTTTATCGCTTCGTGCCGGTAGGTAAAAAACAAATTCGTTATGCCTTAGGCGCGATTAAAGGCGTTGGCGAAAGCGCGGTGAATATGATTGTCGCCGAGCGCACAGCCAACGGGCCATTTAAAGATATTTACGATTTATGCAGCCGAACCGACAAAAAAGAAGTCAATAAACGCGTGCTCGATGCCTTGATTCGTGGCGGCGCTTTTGATGCGCTCGAACCGAATCGCGCGCGCATTATGGCCAATGTCGAGCAAGCGATGGCCGTGGCCGAGGCTGAAATCGCCAATGCCAACCAAATTAGCTTGTTTGACATGCTAGAGCCCGCTGCCGCACCGCAAGTCGAACACCTTGATGCGCCGCTGTGGGATGACAAAATCAAACTGGCCGAAGAAAAATCAGCGCTCGGATTTTATCTTTCTGGCCACCCGTTTGATGCACACGCCAGACCGATTAAAGGCTTGATTCGCACTCGACTGGATCGACTCAATAACCAGCGCGAGCCGCAATTTATTGCGGGGATTGTGGCTGGCATGCGAATTAAAAATGGCGATCGCGGCCGGATGTGTTTTTTACAGCTCGATGATGGCCACGCCAAAGTAGAGCTCACGCTGTATTCCGAGTCGTATGAAGCCAATCGCACCAAGCTCAAAGAAGACACTTTATTAGTCATCGAAGCCAAAATCTCAGAAGATCGTTTTTCGGGTGGGCAACGCATTATCGCCGATCGGGTATTTGACTTAGCTGAGGCGCGCAGCCACTTTGCGCGGGCGCTCAAAATTAACTTGGGTCAGCAGGGCGACGCTGAAAAGCTCAAGCAAATTTTGCAACCGCATGCAACCGAGCAAGGTTGTGCGGTCGAGGTTGACTACCAAAATAGCGACGCGCAATGCCAAATGACCTTAGGCCATGCTTGGCGAGTCATTTTGCGCGATGAATTACTCTCAGACCTACGCAGCTGGCTAGGCCCGCAATCGGCCGAACCACGCTTTTAAAGTCTATTGACGCTTAATTTCCTGCGGTATGGCGCGATGCTCGCGGCCAATCAAAGCATAGTCAGCGATGCATCATCATCCGATGTGTACTGGCTACAACCTGAAGTCGCAACGAACAGCCCCCAGCGCGCAGAGCTTGCTCGGTTGATTAAGTCAAAATAAAAGACCCTTGGTATAGTGCGCCAAGCCATAATACATAAGGGGCAATTTCATATACCCCACAAGCAATAGCAGGCGGATCGCATATCAAATGCATCCGCCTTTTTCTTTGCACCTCATTTTTGATCTTTATCAATTTTTTACAGCGCTCATCAGGGCTTTTTGCCAATTTTTACATTCCATTCACCGATGCAAAGGCATAAGATATTGTCATGAAAGCGCGAATTAAATCGCAGATGGATTTGCACTACGGCAATCATGCAGATGTGTTATGTAGTTGAAATTATTCAATAACATATTTTCAAAACTGATCTAAATCAACTTTTGAAATCGCATTATTGTTACGATGCCTTAATACAAACTTGCTGCTGTTTGTCCTATCTGGCAACAGCGACATTCTTTTCAGTTAGCAACTGAAAATCCGGCTTAAAGATGGTCCAACAGACCTCGCCACTAAGGAGTCTCACCCAAATGAATGCACCTCAAGACAACTTGCAATTGACAGCTTGGCGCGGTTTTAGCGCTGGCGAATGGCAGAATAAAGTATTGGTTCGTGAATTTATCCAAGCGAACTACACACCATATGTGGGTGATGATTCTTTCTTAGCCGGCCCAACTGAACGCACCACGCAATTGTGGACTGAACTGTCAGTCTTGCTTAAAGAAGAACGCAAACGCGGTGTGCTCGAAGTTTCTGCACAATTTGGTTCAACCATCACCGCCCACGGCGCTGGCTATATCAATAAAGATTTGGAAACCATCGTTGGTTTGCAAACTGATGCGCCGCTACGCCGCGCTATCATGCCAAATGGCGGCTTGAAAATGGTTGAAAACGGCCTCAAGGCTTACCATTTTGAAATGAACCCAGAAATCAAAGAGATCTTTACTAAATATCGTAAAGACCACAACAACGCGGTATTTGATGTTTACACGCCAGAAATCATGGCTTGCCGTAGCTCGGGCGTCATCACTGGTTTGCCAGATGCGTATGGCCGTGGTCGTATTATTGGTGACTATCGCCGTGTGGCTTTGTACGGTGTTGATTTCTTGATTGCCGACAAAAAACGCGAAAAAACCGAACTCGATCACGTGCCATTCACTGAAAGCGTGATTCGCCTACGTGAAGAACTATCCGAACAAATCAAAGCGCTGACCGAACTCAAAATCATGGCCAAAAAATATGGCTTTGATATCGCTCGCCCTGCAAATACCGCACAAGAAGCAGTGCAATGGTTGTACTTCGGCTACTTGGCGGCAGTAAAAGAGCAAAATGGCGCGGCCATGTCGATCGGTCGTATCTCGACCTTCCTTGACGTGTACTTCGAGCGTGATATTGCCGAAGGCACTTTGAATGAAGCGCAAGCACAAGAATTGATCGACCATCTGGTGATGAAATTGCGTATCGTGCGTTTCTTACGCACGCCAGAGTACGATGATCTATTCTCAGGCGACCCAACTTGGGTGACTGAATCAATCGGTGGTACCGGTGAAGATGGCCGTACTTTGGTCAGCAAAACGAGCTTCCGTGTCTTGCACACCCTGTACAACCTTGGCCCAGCACCAGAGCCTAACTTGACCGTATTGTGGTCAACTGCCTTCCCACAAGGCTTTAAAGAATTCTGCGCCAAAGTATCGATCGACACTTCGGCGATCCAATACGAAAACGACGATTTGATGAAACCAAAATGGGGCGACGATTACGCGATTGCCTGCTGCGTTTCAGCGATGCGCGTTGGTAAACAAATGCAATTCTTTGGCGCTCGTGTGAACTTGGCCAAAGCCATGCTGTACGCGATCAACGGCGGCGTGGACGAAAAAACCGGTAAAGTGGTGGCCAAAGGCTTCACCCCAATTACTGGCGACGTACTTGAATACGACGAGTTGATGAGCAAGTACGACATCATGCTCGATTGGTTGGCAAGAACTTATGTGACTGCGCTGAACTCAATCCATTACATGCACGACAAATATGCTTACGAGCGTATTGAAATGGCCCTGCATGATCGTGACATCTTGCGCACGATGGCTTGCGGTATCGCCGGTCTATCGGTAGCAGCCGACTCATTGTCAGCAGTGAAACACGCTAAAGTGCACATCAAACGCAATGAAGCTGGTTTAGCCGTGGATTATGTGATCGAAGGCGAATACCCAGCTTACGGTAACAACGATGATCGCGCTGATGATATCGCGGTTTGGTTGTCGACTGCGTTTATGGAAAAAATCAAAGCGCAACCGGTGTTCTACCGTGAATCAATGCCAACTCAATCGGTATTGACCATCACTTCGAACGTGGTTTACGGCAAAAAAACCGGTAACACCCCTGACGGTCGTCGTTCAGGCGCCCCATTCTCACCGGGTGCAAACCCGATGAATGGTCGTGATACCAATGGCTTTATCGCTGCCGGTTTCTCGGTATCGAAAATTCCATACGAATCAGCACTGGATGGTGTGTCTTGGACTGCATCAATGACACCAGACGCTTTGGGTCACAACGCAGCAGACCGCGTGAAAACCTTGGCCGCATCGATTGACGGTTTGTTTGGCCCACACGGCGAAGAATGCTCAACTTGCATGACTACCGATGCGATTGATGAAAAAATGGATCAACTCTTCCATTTGAACATGAATGTATTGGACAAAGACACCTTGCTTGATGCGGTTGAACATCCAGAAAACTACCCGCAATTGACGATTCGTGTTTCAGGCTATGCGGTGAACTTTGTTAAATTGACTCGCGAACAGCAAATGGACGTGATCAACCGGACTTTCCACGCGAAGTGCTAAGAGTGCGTAGCGCCGCCCGTGATGCTGATTTTTGCGGTAGTTAAGATCAAGATCACGCAGGCGCGCTGCAGTTAATTCACATTCTTGTAGTGATGAATCATGGCAATATCCCAGCGGGGTATTGCCATACAAGCATCAGCCCATGATAACTACAAGCACATACCTAAGAGGACGGCATAATGGCTCAATTATTTCATTTGAACATGAATATCCTGAACAAAGAAACACTCGAAGACGCAATGGCCAATCCTGATAATTACCCACAATTGACCGTGCGCGTATCGGGCTATGCAGTGAACTTTGTTAAACTGACTCGCGAACAGCAACTTGATGTGATCAATCGCACGTTTCACGATAAGTGCTAACAGCAGAGTTATTGATGCTAGGCTGACGCTCTGCCTAGCTCAAACACGGATCGCAAGGCACGGCCTGCGGTCCGTTTTTACATTTAAAATAGCAAGACCCCAAAACTATAAAATCACTGGAAATCATCATGGCACTCGACAAACCTGCAGGCGAAATCGTCCCTGCCGCCTTTGATGCCGACGGCAATCAATACGGCTACATCCATTCCATTGAAACCGGCGCCGCCGTTGATGGCCCCGGCATGCGCTTTGCACTGTTTGTTAGCGGCTGCCAATTTCGCTGCTTGTACTGCCACAATCCCGACACTTGGAAATTGCACAACGGCAAGCAATACACTGTCGATGCCATCGTTGCTGAGATTGCCAAATACGCCAGCTTTTTACGCATCGCGGGTGGCCTGACTATTTCTGGTGGTGAGCCTTTAATGCAAGCGCATTTTGTCGGCGAGATTTTCCGCCGGGTCAAACACCAGCTTAAAGTACATACGGCACTCGATACCCAAGGCTTTTTGGCGGCGCACTTACCGGATGAATACTTCGAAAATATCGATTTGATCCTACTCGACATCAAGCAATTTGACCCGATCAAATACGAAGCGCTGACCAGCAAACCGCTGCAACCCACGCTCGATTTTGCTGAACGCATGATCCGCCTTAAAAAGAAACTGTGGATTCGCTACGTTTTGGTACCCGGCATTAGCGACGACGAGCAAGATGTTGCCGGCCTAGCCAATTACCTCAGCGAACTCGAACGCCAAGCCCCGGGCTTGATTGAACGCGTGGAAATTTTGCCCTTTCATAAAATGGGCGAAAACAAATGGGTTGATCTGGGAATGAAATACGAACTGACCGACACTCGCCCGCCAAGCCAAGAAATGGTCGAGCGCGTGCGCGCCCAATTTAGCGCCAAAGGTTTGTTTTGCTGTTAATCCCAGTAAACAACGGCTGTTTTTGATTAAAGCAGGCGAGCCTTAGCCTTTATTTTTAGAAAAACTAACTGCCAGCGTTCGCGCTGGCTTTTTTTTGGTCAAAATCAGATCAGTCAATCGAGAATTACACCGACTTAGGGTATATTAACGCTCAAATTACAGCAGGATTAAACCATGGCCGGAACTAGCCTTTTAGTATTACTCGATGACATCGCCGCCGTGCTCGACGACGTGGCGCTGATGACCAAAGTCGCAGCAAAAAAAACCGCCGGCGTATTAGGCGACGATCTCGCACTCAATGCTCAGCAAGTCTCCGGTGTGCGCGCCGAACGCGAACTGCCCGTCGTTTGGGCTGTGGCCAAAGGCTCATTCAAAAACAAACTGATTTTGGTGCCTGCTGCACTACTCATTAGCTTTATCGAAGACCAATTGCGCGCCAATGGCATCAATATTCCATTGATTATGCCGCTGTTAATGCTGGGTGGATTGTATTTGTGCTTTGAAGGCTTTGAAAAAATCGCCCATCCTTTTTTGCACACGCACGCTGAAGACGTCGCCGAGCATCAGGCATTGAGCGATGCAGTGAACAACCCCGCAATCGATTTGGTCGCGTTTGAGAAAGAGAAAATCCAAGGTGCAATTCGCACCGACTTTGTGCTTTCAGCAGAAATCATCGTCATCACCCTCGGTACCGTGGCCGCCGTCAGCTTTAGCAGCAAAGTCGCGGTGCTCACCGGCATCGCCATTATCATGACCGTCGGCGTGTATGGTTTGGTCGCCGCCATTGTGAAAATGGACGATGCCGGCCTTTATCTCAGCCAAAAACCCAACGCCAACGCCATTAGCCGCAGCATCGGTCGCCTATTACTCGCTGGCGCGCCAGTTTTAATGCGCGTGTTAGCCGTGGTCGGCACCTTGGCAATGTTTATGGTCGGTGGTGGCATTATCATCCACGGCATCCCCGTCATTCACCACCTTATCGAAGCCGCAGCCCACAGCACCAGCACCCTCCCCGCCATTGGCAGCGTATTGTCCACATTAGCACCGTCATTTCTAAACGCCATTGCCGGTGTGATCGCTGGGGCAGTGACATTAGTCGTCGTGACCATTATTGGAAAAACACTGGGCGCGTTTAAAAAATAAAGCCTGTGGCTATTTCTTATTTGGCGTTCGTTGATGGCGTTAAATTGCGGATAAGGGATAGCCAGTAATCGGCCGAAGCGGAAATTGAATTTGTTGGCGCTGAGCTTGCCAAGTCCAACAATCGCGGTAAACGTTGGGCTGCATTTCATTTAGCCCAACCTACTGGAAAAATACTTCGATTTAAAAAATAAAGTCATATAACAACGTGTGCTCAATAAATATTTATTTAACCTTTCCCTTTAACCTGACTTTTATACAAAAAAATCATGAATCATCTAAACCTAAATTTAATTAAGAAAATATTTCAATTTTTACTACTATTAGCCAGCATAATTTTCATTATTGCACATTTTGAAATAGACTCAACTCTTTCAAACTGGGTAAAAAAATATAAAACTGAATGTTTGCTTTTTTATTCCGTACTAATTACGGCATCTATTTTCAGTTTAATATCTAATTTATGCGGATGGATTATCTCTATAACTACTGAAAAATTTCAGCTACAACGTTTAGAAAAAATACTAAGAAATCTAAAGCCAGCTGACAAACTAATTCTTAATAATTTCATTACAAACAATGAACGTCAGATCTTTTTGGCACCTTCAAATCCAAGTATTGATTGGTTACTATCTTGTAAAATATTACATGACACTGGCGAAATTAAATCCGATCAAAAACGTGGATACAGAGTTGCAATATGGGCAAGAGACTACTTATCTAAAAATCCAAATTTACTCTACTAAGCACCGTAGCTCCGATTAGCGCAGCGTAATCGGAGGAATGGCATGCGTACGATTACGCTGCGCTAATCGTACCTACCTATATCATTGAGCATCTGCTTCGGGTCAAAAACACTCTATTACCAAGTTGCTAAGCCTGTATTACCCAACAAAAAACCGCCAAAATCAGGCGGTTTTTTTATTGTGTTCAAGCGAATTATTTATTCACTGTCGATGCATCAATTCGGCTGCGTTCATCCAAATTGATGGGCTCTTTATCCCACAATAAAGCGCGGCCGTCGATTTGGCCTTGTTTGAGTTCTGGGTTTTTTGCCAAAACATCTTCAATAAAATGGGTGTATTCAGAAACGTAGCAATTATCTTTGCCGAACATGGTGCTCTCCCGAGGTGATTTATTTTGCCGCCATTATAACTGAGCTGGCGAAGGGGCTGTGTGCTTTTGCTTGGTCGATGCGGTTATTGCCGCAGCATCTAGTTTTGGCCACACCATTTTTGCAGTAGGGTCGGCTTTAGCCGACTAGCTAAGCAGCCGACCCTAAAAAATCACGTTACATGCTTTCGGGATAACCCCCAAGCATCAGCTGAAATACGCTGCGCGACATTCCTATCAATCCGCCATTGCCTCTTCAAGCACTTCAATAAACCGCGCATTTTCAGCGGGCAAGCCAATCGACACCCGTAAGCTATTGGGCATGCCGTAGCCCGCCAATGGCCGCACAATCACGCCACGCTCGAGCATAAATTGATTGAGCATCCGCGCGTCGCCACAATGGAAAGTGACAAAGTTACCGGCTGACTCAATAAAGCTAATGTCCATTTGGCGAAATGCCGCAGTGATTTGCTGCATGCCTTGGTTATTGATCCGCACCGACTCTTGTAAAAAAGCCTCGTCGTCCAGCGCGGCGGTTGCTGCGGCTTGCGCCAAACTATTGACGTTAAACGCTTGGCGAACGCGATTGAGCATATCAATGATTTCAGGGCTGGCTAGCGCAAAGCCAACGCGTAAACCCGCTAAGCCAAAGGCCTTGGAGAAGGTTCTAACGACGATTAAATTTGGGAATTTTTTTAGCCATTCAATCGAATCACTACGTTTGGCGGCGGGTAAAAATTCGGTATACGCTTCGTCGAGCACCACCAGCACATGGCTTGGACATAACTCTAAAAACTCAATCAAATCGCCCGGGCGCGCCAAGGTGCCGGTGGGATTATTTGGATTAGCAATCCAAACGATTTTAGTGCTAGGTAAAATGGCGGCGCGCATGGCGTCTAAATCATGGCCGTAATCGAGCGATTTCACGCACAGTCCTGTCGCGCCCATGGCCTGTGTGGCCAAGGGATAGACGGCAAATGCATATTCGGAATACACCGCAGTATCACCCGCCTGCAAAAAAGCATGTGAGATCAGTTCCAGCACGTCGTTTGAGCCATTGCCCAACACAATTTGCTCGCTGGCCACTTGGTATTTTTCGGCAATTTTGGCTTTAAGCGCAAAGCCGTTCCCATCGGGATAGCGCGCTAAGTCGGCGATTGCTTGTTCAACTGCCGCGCGGGCTTTAGGCCCCATGCCCAGCGGGTTTTCGTTCGATGCTAGTTTAACGATCTGTGCGGGATCAAGCCCCATTTCACGCGCCAGTTCAGCGACCGGTTTACCGGGTTGATACGGCGCAATCGCGCGGATATATTCGGGGGCAAGCGTCAACATCGTCATCCTTAGTCGTTCAAGCTATCGGCCGTGGCAAGTTCATGGCCGAGGTTTAATTTTTTTGTCATGCGAAAGCTCGCTGGCAGCTTAAACATCGCCAAGCGCTGTACCGTCGACTCAACTAATACGTCAAAGCCATAGCGCTGATAAAAACGCACCGCAGCAGTATTGGCGCTGTCGACATCTAAATGCAGGCTAAAATAGCCTGCTTCACGGGCTGCCATACAAACCTGCGCCAACATCCGCTCGCCTAAATGCTGGCGGCGACAATCCGGATGAACGGCAATCGTGCGCAAATACCACGCGTTTTTGGGCACATGTGGGAATAAAAAATCCAGCTGCGATTGGCGATCTTGCAAAATCTGCAAGTCGAGCGCTAAAGCACCAATTTCAAATGCATCGCTCACTTGCAATTGCGCGCCAAAACCGGCTGAGTAATGAAACACCAAGGCAATGAGCTCATCGTCGCTATTGCGCAACACTTGCGCGTTGCGATGGCTGTAACTGCCGGTTTCAGCTTGCCAAAGCTGCGCTAAATTGAGCACCACCAGTTCGGGCGGCAAGGCAAACCAATAATCATAAAAAGGCGCATCGGACTGATAAATCAGTGCCGCAGCCCGCTTGGCATCACTGGGTAAAGCATGCGTTAAGTTTTCCACCATTCACCTGCGCGACGAGAAGGTTTACTTTGCAATAACTCGATCAGCTCGATGGGATCATTGGCGCACAGCAATTGAGCCGCATCACTGCCGCTCACAAAGCCCTCTTCTACCGCTTGTGCCACCATGATTTGCAATGGCGCAAAATAATTCGCGGTATTGAGTAGACCAACAGGTTTTTCGTGCAGACCGATTTGCCCCCAAGTTAAAATTTCAAATAACTCATCAAACGTACCAAATCCACCCGGCATGGCAATAAAGCCATCGGCCAATTCTGCCATCCGTGCCTTGCGGGTATGCATCGAATCGACAATCTCTAATTGGCTGCACGCGCCATACCCCAGCTCACGCTCAACCATAAACTGCGGAATCACGCCAATCACCTGACCACCGGCATCTAAACATGCCTCAGCGACAGCGCCCATTAAGCCAACATGACCACCGCCATACACCAAGGTTAAGCTACGCTCGGCCAAAGCGCGACCCAGTTGTTGCGCTTGGTGACGATAGATTTCTTTCGTTCCAAAGCGTGCACCACAAAACACCACGACTGATTTCATTGCATGCCTACCTAGCTGATTGAAATTGACGACACTACACTACGACGCCAACATCACCATTAAATGACAGCTTGTGGGTATGAACCCAAAACTTTCACAAAAGCGGCAACATCTTGCAAATCTTTTAACGCCGCTTGCAATGGTACATCGTCAATAAAGCCATCAACATCGGCAAAAAACACGTATTCCCACAGCCCAGTTCGACTTGGTCGCGATTCAAACTTACTCATCGACACGCCATTTCTGGCTAGCGGCTCGACCAAGGTATGCAAAGCACCGGGGCGATTAGGCGCTGAAATCACCAACGATGTTTTGTCTTTACCTGAGCGCGCCGCTTGCTGATAACCCAGCACCAAGAATCGGGTGGTGTTATTCGGTTCGTCTTCAATATTGACCGCGAGTTTATTCAGCGCGAATTTCTCCGCCGCCGAATCCCCGGCAATTGCGGCGCTGCTTGAGTCTAGGCTGGCTAAACGCGCGCCTTCGGCATTGCTGGCCACAGAAATACGCTCGACCTCATCACCCAGATGTTTATTAAGCCACTCATGGCATTGCGCCAAGCTTTGGGCGTGCGAATACACCCGCTTAATCCCCGCCATATCGGTGGTTTGCCGCAAGAAATGATGATGAATCCGTAGCACCACTTCACCGCAGATTTGTAGTGGTGTAGTCACCATTAAATCCAAAGTGCGCCCGACAGCACCTTCGGTGGAGTTTTCCACTGGTGCCACCACATAATCTGCACCGCGCGCCTCAACCACGCGAAACGCTTCGTCAATTGAAGCGCATGCCAAGGTCGATGCCGCATGGCCAAAATGCTTAATCGCCGCCGCTTGGGTAAATGTGCCTTCTGGCCCCAAAAAGGCGATGGTTAATGGGCGCTCAAGCGCCAAGCACGCCGACATGATTTCACGGAATAAGCGCGCGCAGGTTTCACCCGACAATGGCCCCGGATTGGTGTCTTTAATGCGAGTGAGCACTTGCGCTTCGCGTTCTGGGCGGTAAACCACGCCGCTGCCTTTGATTTCGCCGATCGTACGGGCATGCTGGGCACGTTGATTGATCAAAGCGAGAATTTGCTGATCAATCGCATCAATTGCATCACGGTGTTGTTTTAACAAATGATCTGACATGTCTAAAGCTCAGTAAGAGTGATTTAAAGCCTTCAGCGCGCCGCGCTTTAGCTGGCGTTTTATTCAGGTTTAAAGCGTGCGGCGTCAATAATCGACCATAAATGAATGATCCAACCGAGCAAAATAAACCAAAGTAGCGCAGCAGAAACAAACATCAACGCCGCCTTTAATACCCGACCTTGTAAGAGCTGCCCTAAGCCGGGAATAAAAAAACTAGCGAGTGCGGCAAGTACATTACCGCCAGAACCTGGACCGGCCATCGATTAACCCTTCATCTTTGCAAATTCATTCATATATTCGGCCAGCGCTTGGCAACCGGCCAATGGCATGGCGTTATAAATCGAAGCGCGCATACCGCCCACCGAGCGATGCCCTTTAAGCTGCAATAAATGCCGTGCTTCGGCCCCTTCGAGGAAGGCTTGATCGAGCTGTTGATCGGCCAAAGTAAATGGAATATTCATTCGCGAACGATTCGCCAACGCCGTTGGGCAATGGTAGAAGCCATTGGATGCATCAATTGCGGCGTAAATTACATTGGCTTTTTCGATGTTTTTCGCTTCCATCGCCGCCACGCCACCCTGCTGCAACACGTGCTTGTAGACCAAGCCCGCCACGTAAATACCAAACGACGGTGGCGTGTTATACATCGAGCCATTATCGGCATACGATTTGTAATTGAGCATGGTGGGTGTATCGCTGCGCGCCTTACCCAGTAAGTCGCTCCGAACGATACTCACTGCTACACCCGATGGCCCCATGTTTTTTTGCGCGCCAGCATAAATCATACCGAATTGGCTCACATCGAACGGACGCGACAAAATATTGCTCGACATATCACAAATCAGCGGCACGCCATTGGCTTGCGGAATGTGGTTAAACTCAACGCCGCCGATGGTTTCATTACTGCAGTAATGCAAAAATGCGGCATCCGGCGTGCGTTGCCAAGACGATTCATCCGGCACATAGCTAAAGTTTTTATCTTCACTGCTGGCGACAATATTCACGTTGGCGTAGCGGCTCACTTCTTTAATCGCCACTTTCGACCAATGCCCCGTATTCACAAAGTCCACCGTACTGCCGACAGGGGCGAAATTGAGTGGCAACATCGCAAATTGCAAATGCGCCCCGCCTTGTAAAAACAGCACTTTGTAGTTTTCAGGAATCGCCATCAGCGTGCGCAAATCGGCTTCGGCTTCAGCCAAAATTTGGCCAAATTCAGGCCCACGATGGCTCATTTCCATCACGCTCATGCCTGAGCCATGCCAATCGAGCATTTCGGCTTGGACTTGCAGCAATACTTCGTGCGGCAAAACCGCCGGACCAGAGGAAAAATTAAACACTTGAGTCATGAGCATTCTCTTAAAACAGGTAATAAGACAACGATTGAGGCTAGCAAAAGCGCGGAAAAACCCAGTCACTTTATTGGAGCTGCGCCGTGATTTGGTATTTTGCTGCCAGCCCAAATAAGCACACCAAGATATTTTGCGCTGAACTTTAAAAAGACTCGTGGTGAGTGTTAGCCGATTAGCTCAACAAGAAATGCGCCCGCGCCGTGGCGACGGGTTTAGATTCATCCTCTTGCCATGCGGTCATTAATACATTGGCCACCCGCTTGCCTTGGCGAACAATCTCGCAACGCGCGTGTAAATCCAAGGCTTTGGCCGAACGCAAATAATCAATCGAAAAGTCAATGACACGAGGAATGCCAGTGCTTTCTTGCGCCCACATTAAATGGAGTACGGCGGCGTTTTCTAAAAAGCCACCAATCACACCGCCATGAATGGCCGGCAATAGCACATTGCCGATATTGTGCTCGGCAAAAGGTAGGTAAAACGCAGGCCGACCATTTTGCTCAATCGCTTGAATCCCTAGCAATTTGGCATAGGGTATTTGATCCAAGGCTTCATTTAGATTAGCAAAGCAAGCAATACCCTCAGCCATTATGCAGATTCCTTGGTTGTTGCCATCCGCGCAAAAGTAGACACCGAATGCGCAATCGGCTTATCCGGATCGGCCTGATAAGCCGTGGCGCGCATAAATGCAATCGAATCAGTCAGGCGATAGCATTCAGCAGTGCAATACAGTGGTAAGTCGGGTTTGGCCGGCCGCAAATAGTCGATCCGGAGATCAAGCGTAGCGGCGGCTTCGGGCTGGTCGAGCAAGGTATATAGCGAAATCCCGCTAGCCGTATCAATCAATGAGGTCACAACGCCACCATGCAAAACGCGCGTTTCGGGGTTGCCGATCAACGCGGCTTTAAATGGCAATTTGAGCGTTACTTTACCGCGTCCTGCGGTAACCAATTCCAAGCCTAATGTTTTGCAATGCGGTAACGCCATAAACCATGGCGCAACTTGGGCAAAAAAATCAGGTGCTGCAACAGGTAACCACAGTCCGTTCATTGTTGGCCTTTATTCGCTAGGGGTTGCTGGATCAATATCGACTACGTCCGTTGGTGCCACTACAGCTTCTACAACGTCTGCAGCTTCTGCGCTCTCTTCGATCAACTCAGATTCATCGCCTTCAGGTTCGTCCACTTCAGCGACTATTTCTAAACCGGACAAATGTTCGCCCTCATCCAGATTAATCAAGCGAACACCTTGTGCCGAGCGACCTGTTTCCCGAATTTGGTTGACCTTAGTCCGGATCAGCACGCCACCGGTGGTAATCAACATCACGTCGTCCGACTCTTCAACCAAACTGGCGGCAACCAATTTAAAGCCGGTTTTTTCGGTCAAGTCCATCGCAATCACGCCTTGCGTACCACGGCTGGTATGGCGGAAGTCGCCCACCGGAGTGCGCTTACCATAACCGCCATCGCTGGCCGTCAACACCATTTGCTCGTCTGAATTGGCCACTAACAGCGAAATCACTTTTTGCCCTTCAGCCAATCGCATCCCACGCACACCAGCAGCAGTTCGACCCATAGCGCGAACATCACCCTCAGCAAAGCGCACCGATTTACCGGCATCAGAGAACAGCATCACTTGATCTTCGCCATGCGTCAGCGCTACACCAACCAAGTAGTTACCTTCATCTAGGTTGATGGCAATAATGCCGTTGCGTTTCGGACGAGAGAAGTCAGCCAATGAGGTTTTCTTCACCGTACCGTCAGCCGTAGCCATAAAGATATATTGATCTTGAACGAATTCTTTCACCGGCAAGATGGCGTTGATTTTTTCGCCCTCTTCCAGCGGCAACAAGTTCACAATCGGCTTGCCACGACTGGTTCGGCCGCCTTGTGGCAATTCATAAACTTTGAGCCAATACACGCGACCGCGTGAGCTAAAGCACAAGATATAATCGTGCGTATTAGCCACAAACAGACTGTCAATAAAGTCATCGTCTTTGGTTGCTGCCGCTTGCTTGCCACGACCACCACGTTTTTGTGAGCGATATTCGTCCACCGCAGTGGCTTTCATATAGCCGCCATGCGTCAACGTCACCACCATGTCTTGCGGGGTAATTAAGTCTTCGAGACAGAGGTCTTCGCCATACGCGATAATTTCAGAACGACGGGCATCGCCATAATTGGTTTTAACTTCCAGCATTTCATTGCGAATGATTTCAGTAACCCGTTCAGGACGCGCCAAGATATCGAGTAAATCGAGGATTTTTTCGACGACTTCTTTGTATTCAGCAATGATTTTGTCTTGTTCAAGCCCGGTTAAACGCTGCAAACGCAGTTCCAAAATCGCTTGAGCTTGCACATCTGAAAGGCGGTAGCCTTCATCCGATAAACCAAAGCAATCGAGTAAACCTTCTGGGCGTGACGCATTGGCATCGGCACGGGCCAGCATTTCACCGACTAAACCCGATTTCCAAACGCGGCTCATTAAGCCGGTTTTGGCTTCCGCTGGCGTTGGTGCCGCTTTAATCATCGCGATGATTTCGTCGACATTCGATAAGGCAACGGCCAAGCCTTCAAGTACATGACCACGATCACGCGCTTTACGCAGCTCATACACCGTACGGCGTGTAACGACTTCACGGCGATGCTTTAAGAAACACTCCAACACTTGCTTTAAGTTCAATAAACGCGGTTGACCATCAACCAGCGCCACCATATTGATACCAAAGCTGTCTTGCAGCTGAGTATGTTTGTAGAGGTTATTGAGCACCACATCGGCCATTTCACCGCGTTTGAGCTCAATTGCGACTCGCATACCCGATTTGTCTGACTCGTCGCGCAGGTCAGAAATACCTTCGATGGTTTTTTCGCGAACCAATTCGGCGATGCGCTCTAAAAGACGCGCTTTATTCACTTGGTACGGCAGCTCATCCACGATGATGGCTTGGCGATCGCCATTTTTGCCGCACTCTTCAAAATGAGTCCGCGCGCGCATCACAACGCGGCCACGGCCAGTGCGATAGCCTTCACGAACGCCGTGAATACCGTAAATAATACCGGCAGTTGGAAAGTCTGGCGCAGGAATGTAATCAATCAACTCATCAATCGTAAGCTCGCTATTGTCGAGCAAAGCCAGACTGGCATCGATCACTTCATTGATATTGTGCGGAGGGATATTGGTCGCCATCCCTACTGCAATCCCTGACGAGCCATTGACTAATAAATTAGGAATACGGGTAGGAAGGACAGTTGGTTCAAGTTCTTTTTCATCGTAATTGGGCGTGAAATCGACGGTTTCTTTGTCGATATCGGCCAAAAGTTCACTCGATATTTTTTGCAAACGACACTCAGTATAACGATAGGCCGCCGCGCGGTCTCCATCAATCGAACCGAAGTTACCCTGACCATCGATCAAGGTGTAACGCAAAGAGAAGCCTTGCGCCATCCGCACCAATGCCTCATAGGCAGCAGAATCGCCGTGTGGGTGATATTTACCCAACACATCACCAATCACGCGAGCACATTTAACGTAAGGGCGATTCCACACATTACTGCTTTCGTGCATCGCAAACAAAATACGACGGTGAACGGGTTTTAAACCATCGCGTACATCAGGCAACGCTCGTCCCACGATCACGCTCATGGCGTAATCGAGGTAGGAATGACGCATTTCCTCTTCGAGGCTGACGGGGATCGTTTCTTTGGCAAAGCTGAATTGTTCGTGCATTGATAAGGCCGGTTAGTGAAAAACGTAGGGACTATCAAAGCCACACTTAATTTAGAATTCAGTGTGGCGAAATTTTTAACTGTCTTTTGGAAACTTTGTTACAAATAAACACTGACTAGTCTCGTTTAACTATTCTATAGTTAGCATCAAGTTTACCACGTGGATGCCTCTGATCCAATTTTTGCGTAAATGGTGCTGTATTGCACTGTGCAATGTTACAAATTCTTTAAGGTTGCGCCAGTGCAAGCTTTTTATTTGCGTCAAATTTACCTAAGACAGTAGAATGGGTACTGGTACAGTATTATCGTTTACTATAACGAATAGTAAGTTACATTCATTTATTGATTTATAAACGGGGAATCCACATGCTGACAATCAAGCAAACTCTGACATCATTCGCTATCGTTGCTGCATTTGCTGCCGCTGGCGCTCAAGCCGCGACTGAAATCTACGTAACAAACAGCACCAACGTTTCTGAAGCAAACCCAGAAGGCGCTGTAAAGATTTCTGATGGTACTTGTGTACAAACTGGCTCTTGGACTGCTGAAGCAGCTAAGAGTGTTAAAGGTTGCCAAGGTTACGTTGCTCCAGTTGTTAAAGCCGTTGTTGCTCCAGTTGTTCCAGCTCCAGTTAAAACAACTAAAACATTCGAATTGAAAGCTGATTACTTGTTTGATTTCAACAAATCTACGTTGAAACCAGCGGGTAAAGATGCATTGGATACGCTGTTTACTGAAGTTCAAGCAATGGATCCTAAAGATGGTACTGCAGCCGTAGTTGGTTACACTGACCGCATCGGCTCAGACAAATACAATATGGTTCTATCTGAAAAACGTGCAAACACTGTACGTGACTACCTGTTGAGCAAAGGCGCTCCAGCAGACAAAGTAACTGCAGTTGGTAAAGGTAAAGCAGATCCAGTAACTGGCGATACTTGCCAACAAAAAAATCGCGCTAAATTGATCGAGTGCTTGGCACCAGATCGTCGCGTTGTTGTTGAAATCACCGGCACTCAAGTTGTTGTTAAGTAATTAGCATTCAATAATATTAAGCCCCGCCTCGGCGGGGCTTTTTTATTATTCAAACGGATAAGAGATTTGATAATGAACAAACTCCTTCAGCTGGTGTTAGTAGGATCAACCGCCCTAATACTTACAACAAAGCCTGTTTTTGCTGATAACGTATCAAAAATACAACAATACCTCAGTGGTACAATGTCACTAAATGCCAGCTTTACTCAAGACGTAACGGCTAAAAACAATAAAACTCAAACCTCAACTGGACAACTCAGCTTACTTCGTCCGGGTAAGTTTCGTTGGACTTACGAAAAGCCCTATCCACAAGAAATTATCAGCGATGGCAAACAAGTTTGGCTTTACGACGCCGACTTGGCACAAGTCACCATAAAACCGGTCGGCAAAGCCCTTGAGGCAAGCCCTGCTGCAATACTGGCAGGAGACAATAAACTGGAAACCAATTTCAACATCACAAATTTACCTAGTCGTGCGGGACGCGACTGGATTGAATTAATTCCCAAGCAAAATGACAGTAGTTTTGCTCGAATTCGGATCGGCTTTAGCGATAACAATTTAAACCTATTAGAATTAGATGATCATTTTGGGCAAACGACTAAAATACAGCTCAAACAGATCACTCGAAACCAAGCCATAGACAGCAAACAGTTTAATTTCACCCCCCCCACAGGGAGCGACATCATTCGTGAGTGATCTTTTTACCCGCAAAGCCATACAACCGCTTGCTGAAATATTGCGACCTAAGTCAATTGATGCCATTGTTGGGCAACAACACTTACTCGCTACGGGGAAGCCACTCGCTCTCGCTTTGGCGGGGGGCAAAGCGCATTCAATGATTTTTTGGGGGCCACCTGGGGTCGGAAAAACCACCTTAGCTCGTTTATTGGCCGACGCCTTCGATTGCGAACTCATTGCACTCTCTGCCGTTTTTTCCGGCGTAAAAGACATCCGACTGGCAATGGATGAAGCAGAACGAAATCAAAAACTCAATCGTCAAACTATTTTGTTTGTTGATGAAGTCCATCGCTTTAATAAGTCGCAGCAAGATGCATTTTTACCCTTTGTGGAATCAGGGCTGATTACTTTTATTGGCGCTACGACTGAAAACCCCTCGTTTGAAGTCAATGCGGCATTACTTTCTCGTGCCCAAGTCTATGTTTTAAATCCGCTCAATGAACATGAACTCACACAACTAATAACAAGAGCCCAAGCGCACATCACCCCCGCACTCACAATCTGCGCAGATGCAATTCCGGTTTTAGTTGATCTGGCTGATGGCGATGGACGACGCCTGCTCAATTTATTTGAACAAGCCAGCCAAGCCGCACACACCAGCAACAGAACAGACATAGACGCAGCATTTTTAAGCGAAGTGCTTAGCATAGGCAGCCGTCGTTTCGATAAAAATGGCGATCATTTTTATGATCAGATCTCAGCCTTGCATAAATCAGTACGGGGCTCAAGCCCTGATGGTGCGCTCTACTGGCTAAGCCGAATGCTCGATGGCGGTGCCGATGCGCGATATTTAGCGCGCCGAATTGTTCGCATGGCCTGGGAAGACATCGGGCTTGCTGATCCTCGTGCAATGCAAATCGCCAACGATGCTGCTACGACCTATGAAAGGCTAGGCTCGCCAGAAGGCGACCTAGCCCTCGCTCAGGCGGTTATATACTTAGCCATTGCGCCAAAATCCAATGCCGGTTATCTCGCTTACAAAGCAGCAAAATCACTAGTCAAACAAGATAAATCTCGTGAAGTACCTTTGCATTTACGTAATGCGCCAACCCCATTAATGGCCGAATTGGGGCACGGCCATGCATATCGCTATGCGCACGATGAAGATGAAGCCTATGCAGCCGGCGAAACTTACCTACCTGACGGCCTCGATAAAATTCAATTTTATCAAGCAAGTTCACGAGGGCTAGAACAAAAAATAAGCGCCAAAATGGCTCATCTTGCTGAGCTTGATGCAATCTGGCTAGAAAAAAATGCCTCGATAAAAAAACCATTGAGTAAGTAGATTTATCCATTGATTCACCTATAACTTGCATAAACTGAATTCATTACTATAGTTCTCAGCACACAACATTCTAGGAATAGCACGAAAGCCGTACATCCAACAACAACACAAACTAAATGCAAAAAATCAAGCCAGAAACCTTGTTAATTATTACTTATAATTAACAAGCCATAACTGTAAAATTAAAAGATCGGTAAGCAATGTAATCCACTATCGATTATTTTGGCGTTTTATCTCCTTTGTGCTGGTCTAGTCATCATTTTAGGCTGGTACATTTCTATCCATGAAAGTGAAAGGTAAATATTATGACCACAGTTGAACGCAATGGTGAACGCGCACTGACGGCACCACTAGCCACACCAACCGACCTTGGTGCAAATGCCACACGTGATATTACGGCCGCTATGAACTTAATTTTGGCCGATGTTTTTGCGCTTTATCTAAAAACCAAAAATTTTCATTGGCACGTGAGTGGACCACACTTTCGCGACTACCATCTGATGCTCGACGAGCAAGGTGACGAGCTCTATGCAATGACCGATCCAATTGCTGAGCGCGTACGGAAAGTGGGCGGCCGAACACTCACCTCGATTGGGCATATTGCACGCACTCAGCGTGTTCTAGATAATGATGCTGAGTATGTACAACCCTTGGATATGTTGGCCGAGCTGTGTGACGATAGCAAAAATCTTGTTGCTCGTTTGCGCGAAGCACACAACGTATGCGATGAATACCACGACACAGCGACAGCTAGCTTGCTAGAAGAATGGATTGATCAAGCAGAGCGTCGTACATGGTTTCTATTTGAATCAAGCCGCCGAGGTTAATGAGCGCCACGCTTCGTTTTATGCCATACAATAAAAAATGCGGCATCAGAAATCATCTGATGCCGCATTTTTATTGCAACAAAAATAAGCAATTCTTACAACAACGCCAGATAGCCAAGCGCCGTAATACTAGCAAAATCGCGCAATAGGCTTCGAGCCAAGCATGCCTTGGTGTAAAATCAGCTCACCCTATTTCAGTGACCCATAAAATGCTCGATATCCAACTTTTACGCACCGACCTTGCTGCAGTGACCGCTCGTTTAGCCGAACGAAAGTTTGTGCTGGATGCACTGGCATTCCAAAAACTGGAAGATGCACGCAAAATATTGCAAACGCAAATGCAAGACTTGCAAGCCAAACGCAATGCCTCTTCCAAGCAAATTGGTGCAGCCAAGGCCAAAGGTGAGGACGTAAGCCTCATTATGGCAGAAGTCGCCAGTCTGGGTGATGAGCTAAAAGCAGCAGAGCTGGCTTTCGCCCAACTCGCCGAACAACTCAATACATTACTGCAATTGATTCCAAACTTACCTGATGAATCGGTTCCCGCAGGTAAAGACGAAACCGACAATATTGAAGTCAGTCGTTGGGGAACACCGCGCGCATTTAATTTCGAGATTAAAGACCATGTTGATTTAGGCGCACCACTGGGCCTCGATTTTGAAACTGGCGCAAAACTATCTGGCAGCCGCTTTAGCCTACTGCGTGGATCAGTGGCTAAACTGCATCGCGCCCTCGCGCAATTTATGCTCAACACGCACAGCAATGAGCATGGCTATGAAGAAATGTACACGCCCTACATCGTCAACGACTCGGCACTCTTTGGCACCGGCCAATTACCCAAGTTTGCCGAAGACATGTTCAAAGTTACTCGAGGTGGTGACGAAGAAGGTCATGTAGATCAATATCTGATTTCAACTTCTGAAATCACCCTCACCAATACCGTCGCTGGCGATCTACTTAAATCTGAGCAACTGCCAATCAGGCTAACAGCCCATTCACCTTGCTTTCGCTCTGAAGCCGGTTCTTACGGTCGTGACGTACGTGGCTTGATTCGCCAGCACCAATTTGACAAAGTCGAAATGGTACAAATTGTTCATCCGGATCATTCTGATGACGCACTTGAAGAACTCGTAGGTCATGCAGAAAAAATCCTGCAACTACTCGAACTGCCATACAGAAAAGTATTACTTTGCACTGGAGATATGGGCTTTAGCAGTCAGAAAACCTATGATTTAGAAGTTTGGCTGCCCGCACAAAACACCTTTAGAGAAATCTCAAGCTGCTCAAATATGGGTGCATTTCAAGCTCGCCGCATGCAAACACGCTTTAAAAACGCGCAAGGCAAAAATGAACTGGTGCACACATTAAATGGTTCTGGCCTAGCGGTCGGTCGTACTTTAGTCGCCGTCCTTGAAAACTACCAAAATGCCGATGGCTCAATCACCGTCCCTGCGGTTCTGCGCCCTTACCTCGGCGGCCGAGAACGATTAAGCGCCTGATTTTAGCCAATACCACAAAAGCGCACGCCGACGTGCGCTTTTTTTGCGCCGTGCGCCAAGGTCCGCTACTCTGTAGACTCAATCACCCTATCTGGCACTGCTTATGAATATGACCAGCATATGGCTTACGCTCGCTGTTGCACTGTGTATTCTTGAAATATTCTCAAGCACATTTTATATGATCGCCATTGCCATTGGTTTTCTTGCTGGCGCCGCAGCGGCCGCCTTCAAACTCAGCCTGTCATTGCAAATTGGCATGAGTGCACTTTTTGCACTCATTAGCGCTTTTATTATTCGACACTGGAAACTGACTCACTTACAAAACAAAAACAGTGGCATCGACAATGAAATTGGCCAGCGCGTCAGTATTGAAGCTTGGCAGGATGAAAATCATGCCCGTGTTCGCTACCGAGGCAGCCAATGGAATGCCGTTCTCGCCCATGATTGTCAACGCGGGCATGACATCCATTGGTACATCAGCGCCCAGCACGGCGCCACGCTGGAAATATCAAACAAACAGCCACTTTAATCACTCAAGGGAAACGTTATGCCATTTGAATTCACCTTAATACTTCTCATTGCAGTCATCATCTTTATCGCAAAAACATTCAAAATCGTCCCGCAGCAAAGCGCACTCATCATCGAGCGATTAGGTCGATTTCATGCGGTACTTGCACCAGGATTAAATTTTGTCATTCCTTTTGTAGATCGTGTGGCCTACAAACATTCACTCAAAGAAATCCCTCTCGATATTCCCAGCCAAGTTTGTATTACTCGCGACAATACACAACTACAAGTTGATGGCATTTTATACTTTCAAGTGGTTGATCCAAAAATGGCGTCCTACGGCACGTCAGACTTTGTAATGGCCATCAGCCAACTGGCACAAACCACTTTACGCTCGGTCATCGGTAAGCTTGAAATGGATAAAACCTTTGAAGAGCGTGATGATATTAATCGCACCGTTGTCGCAGCACTGGATGAAGCCGCCACCAGCTGGGGAGTCAAAGTCTTACGCTACGAGATCAAAGACCTTACCCCGCCACAAGCAATTTTGCACTCAATGCAACAGCAAATCACCGCAGAACGTGAAAAACGCGCCCGCATTGCCCAATCAGAGGGTGTTAAGCAAGAGCAAATCAATTTAGCAACAGGGCAAAGAGAAGCTGCAATTCAAAAATCACAAGGCGACATGCAAGCCGACATCAACCAATCAGAAGGTGAGCGTCAGGCACAAATCAATCGCGCAACAGGTGAAGCAGAGGCACTGCGCTTAGTGGCACATGCCACCGCAGAAGCCGTTGCCGTCGTCGCGAAAGCCATCGAGTCACCCGGCGGACTGGAAGCGATTAATTTAAAAGTCGCCGAACAATACGTCGCTGCGTTTGGCAATATCGCCAAAACCAGTAATACGATGCTTCTCCCGAGTAATGCCGCCGATGTCGCAGGAATGGTTGCTACCGCGATGAGTGTTGTGAAAGCAGCAAACAAAGAAAAAACAAACTAAAGTAAATGCACCAACGCAGGAGCTTACTCATGGCTGATGAAAAATTTCGTTTAGTAACCCGCAGTGACTTTGATGGTCTGGTTTGTGCTGTATTACTCAATGAACTTGATATGATTGACGATATTTTGTTTGTTCATCCCAAAGACATGCAAGATGGCAAAGTCCCGATCACTAATCGGGACATCACCACCAATCTGCCCTATGTTGCTGCGGCGCATTTAGCTTTTGACCATCAT
>NZ_CAMTIA010000021.1 GCF_947072475.1 uncultured Deefgea sp. | reverse complement strand
CTCACCCTAGCCCTCTCCCATCAAGGGAGAGGGAATGCCGCGATGCTTTAACCACCATCAACACCTCATCTGAACAACACCAAATATATACAGGTATATCTGCATAACTTTTTACTAGCAAAGCCTAGAGGCCAATACCTATGACCATCAACGATTACGCGCTATGGCGTGGGCTGCATGTGTTGGGCGTGGTGTTGTGGATTGGCGGCGTGGCCTTTGTGACGACGATTCTGATTCCGGCGCTGCGCCGCAGCGGCGATGATTATGCTTTGTTTGAAAAGCTAGAGCATCGTTTTGGTTTGCAGGCCAAATTCACTACGCAAATTGTGCTGATTTCGGGCTTAGCGATGCTGTATCTCAGCGATACTTGGTCGCGGTTGGCCGATACCTGGTGGCTATGGGCGATGATTGTCACATGGGGTATCTTTAGCTTGATGTTGTTTGTGCTGGAGCCGTGGCTGATACATCGCTGGTTAAAGCGCAAAGCACAGCTTGATCCAGCGGCAACGATGCGCTTGTTGCAACGCTTGCATTACGCTTTACTCGCGCTCAGTTTGCTTACCGTTGGCGCTGGCGTAGTCGGGGCGCATGGCGGCGCTTGGTTTTGAAATACGTATGACTTATTACCCACACTGTCATTTTTGGCTCAGTTAGAATCGCGCAAAATTGATTTGGAAGAATTAAATGCGCTCTTTTAGCTTACGGCAAAATCATAACTCTCAGGCCGTGCGGCGCTTTCAATGGCTGGCGCTGGCGGGCATAGCGCTATTGCTACTGCTGATTTTGTCGCTGGATCGTGCTTACTTAAATACCCTTGACGTGGTGATGAGCCAAGCGCTGTATAACGGCCCCGTGCAGTTGAGCCAGATCTTGGCCGCGCTAATGAGCTTTACCGGTTCGCTGTTGCTGGCCGTGGTGTTGGCGGCGTATTTTTGGCGCTCAGATCGGCTGGCCGCCATCGGTTTACCGCTGAGCGTGGGCGCGTGCTGGGCCTTAGCGGCGGCGATTAAATACACGGTGCAAAGACCCCGACCCGAGCTGTTGCATTTGGCGCACGCCAGTTCGCCCTCGTTTCCCAGTGGCCATTCGATGGCGGCGTGGACGCTGTCGATGGGCGTAGCGTTTATTTTTGCGCAGCGCTATCCCGAGCGACAAAGTTTGTTTTATTGCTTAGCGCTATTGTTTGCCGTGGTGTGTGGCTTATCGCGTGTGGTTTTAGGCGTGCATTATTTTAGCGATGTGCTGGCGGGCTTTGCGGCGGCCACGTTGATTGTGGCGCTTTTTGTCATGCGCTATGCCAAATCGACGCGAGATTTTTAGTCAATAGCGGCTTATTTGCGGCCCGCTGATTTCAAAGTGAACGAACGTCCAGTATTCGCTGTTACAATTGAGCGCATTGATAGCTCGGCCGAAGGCTAGAGCTCTGTGTTGTCGACAGTTGTGATAATGAATTGGCGACTCTTTTGCTCCACTTTAAGGAAATCAGCGCATGATCGGACGTCTTACTGGCCTTATTCTCGAAAAACAGCCACCGCATATTGTGATTGACGTGAATGGCGTTGGTTATGAAGTGGATGTGCCGATGAGCACTTTTTATGTGCTGCCGCATTTGGGTGAAAAAACCACGCTGTTTACGCATTTATTGGTGCGAGAAGACGCGCAATTGCTGTACGGTTTTGCCAGTAAAGACGAGCGCAATAGCTTTCGTACCCTGATTAAAGTTTCGGGCATTGGCGCCAAAATTGCCTTGGCGATTTTATCGGGCATGGGTGCTGACGAGTTAGCCAGCGCAGTAGCCGCCGAAGACATTAAGCGCCTATCGACCATCCCCGGCATCGGCAAAAAAACTGCCGAGCGTTTAGTGCTCGAATTACGCGGTAAGCTCGCGACCAGCAGCTTAACCAGCACGCCAGGCGGTCTGCCATTCACCACCACGCCCGATGATCGAAGTGATATTCTCAACGCCTTGCTGGCCTTGGGCTACAACGAGCGCGAAGCCAATATGGCGATGAAAACCTTGCCAATCGACGCCGATGTATCAACAGGGATTCGGATGGCGTTGAAATCGTTGGCCAAAGGCTAAGGCGTTTTGAATCGCCGGTAGAATCTGCGTGGCATCGCCTACTGCTTAGCACGGCAATGGTATAGAGCTGCAGCCTTTGATTTTCAATGTCTGGGTTTATATACCTAACTAAAAGTAAAAATCATGATCGAAACTGACTCGCTGTTTTCAGCTCCGCCGCCCGATCGATTGATTGCGGCGCAAAAAATTTCCAGCAATGAAGACATGCAAGAGCGGGCTTTACGGCCTAAATTGCTCGACGAATACGTGGGGCAAATGAAGGCGCGCGGCCAGCTGGAGATTTTTATCGAAGCGGCGAAAAAGCGCGGCGAAGCGCTCGATCATGTGTTGTTGTTTGGCCCGCCGGGCCTGGGTAAGACCACGCTAGCGCATATTATTTCCCGCGAATTGGGAGTGAATTTGCGGCAAACGTCGGGGCCGGTGTTGGAACGCGCTGGCGATTTGGCGGCATTGCTGACCAATCTTGAGCCGCACGACGTATTGTTTATTGATGAAATCCATCGACTCTCGCCAGTGGTGGAAGAAATCCTCTACCCCGCGCTCGAAGACTTTCAGCTCGATATTATGATTGGCGAAGGCCCTGCGGCGCGCTCAGTCAAACTCGATCTACCGCCGTTTACCTTGATTGGCGCGACCACGCGCGCGGGGATGTTGACCAATCCGCTGCGTGATCGCTTTGGCATTGTGGCGCGTTTAGAGTTTTATACGCCCGAAGAGCTAACCCGCATCGTGACGCGTTCGGCTAGCTTGATGCAGGTAGAGATGGACGAAGCGGGCGCGTTTGAAGTGGCGCGTCGCTCACGCGGCACGCCGCGAATTGCCAATCGATTATTGCGGCGGGTGCGCGACTTTGCCGAAGTGAAACACGATGGCAAAGTCACCCGCGAAGTGGCCGACGCAGCGCTGCAAATGCTCGACGTCGATCATGCCGGTTTGGATGTGATGGATAGAAAAGTATTACGCGCGATTTTGGATAAATTTGCCGGTGGCCCAGTGGGCTTGGACAATGTGGCGGCGGCGATTGGTGAATCCTCCGACACTATCGAAGAAGTGATTGAGCCGTATTTAATCCAGCAAGGCTTTTTGCAACGCACGCCGCGTGGTCGAATGGCGACTTTAAGCGCTTATCTACATTTTGGATTAGAAGCGCCAAAAACGGAGTAGTCGACAACTTCGTGTAAATAATACGCAATTTATGCCATTCCATTAAAACTTCATCGATTGACCGCGGATAAATCCCGTAAAATAAGTAAACTTTTTGTGGTCCGGCCACTCCAATGGTCGATGTGACCGTATCCTATTGCCGACGCGGCAGCTTGGCCGCACCCATCAGCGTGCCAAGTTTGCGCCGTCGGGCAATATCGCAGCCGCGTTGTGCGCTTCGTTGGCGAATCAATTTTTTTACCTTAAATGCAAAATCGGGCAGTGACTCGAGTTTGCCGAGCCCTATTTGGAGTTTTGCTACATGGCACCTGTTGAAGATATGTCGATTATTAGCTTGGTGTTGCAAGCGAGCTTGGTCGTTCAGATGGTGATGGTGTTGTTATTGGCGCTGTCGTTCATGTCGTGGTGGCATATTTTTACCAAGCATTTCACTTTAAGTACCGCCAAAAAACACACCGATGAATTTGAAGATCGCTTTTGGAGCGGCTCGGACTTGAATGCCTTGTATGAGCAGGTAAAACACAGCCGCAACAATATCGGCATGGAAAAAATCTTTATGGCCGGGTTTAGCGAGTTTTTAAAATTGCGCCAAAAATCGGGCATGGAATTATCCGATGTCATGGAAGGAACCCGGCGCGCAATGCGGGCGTCTTGCCAGCGTGAGCTCGATTATTTAGATAAGCACACTTCGTTTTTGGCCTCGGTCGGTTCAGTCAGCCCTTACATTGGTTTGTTTGGTACGGTGTGGGGGATTATGTATGCGTTTAAAGGCTTGGGTAATGTTGGCCAAGCGACTTTAGCCACGGTGGCACCGCATATTGCCGAGGCTTTGGTGGCCACAGCAATTGGCTTATTTGCCGCGATTCCTGCCGTGGTGGCGTATAACCGCTTTGCGCATGATGTGGATCGTTTAGCCGGTCGTTTTGATACGTTTATTGAAGAATTCTCCAATGTGTTGCAACGCCAAATTGGGCGCTAAGTACAAAAAATATTGAACCACCGCGGCGCAGAGGCGCAGAGAAAAACAACTTCGATTTTGAATTTCTCCGTGCCTCGGTGTCTCTGTGGTTTAAGACTTAGCTGTTCATTGTCGCCATATTCTAAGGATTGATCTTATGGCTCGTCGCCCTCGCCGTGCTAAGAATGAAATTAATGTCGTGCCCTATGTTGATGTGATGTTGGTGCTATTGGTGATCTTTATGGTGGCCGCACCGGGAATGCCTTCGGGTTTGGTCGAGTTGCCTTCAGCTGGCAAATCAAGCCAGCAAGTGACTGGCAATCCAATGACGGTGGATATTGATAAAGATGGCGCGATTTCGCTCAAAGACGGTCAAGAAGTCACGTCTTATCCCGACGCCAAGGCGCTCGCTGCGGCGATTAAAATCAAAGTGGATGCAGCCGCCGGAACTGAGCGCCCTGTGGTGATCGCTGCGGATAAAAATGTTCGCTATGACGCCGTGATGCAAACCACCGACGCGCTACGCATGGCCGAAATCCCCCGAGTTGCTTTACAGGTCTCACAGCAGTAATGAAGCCAAATCAATCCAATTATCCGTCTGAACATCAAGGTCTGGCGCTGGTTTTAGCCATCGCGATGCATTTGCTGTTGCTCGGATTATTGCTGTTTTCTGTGCAATGGAAAACCAAGCAGCCCGATCCTGTGGTGGTCGAATTATGGGGCGCGCCGCCGCCCGCCCCTGTGCGCCAGCCCGTGGTTGAAGCCAAACCGGAGCGCAAAGTGGTGGCGAAAGTTGAGCCGCAAATTGATCCAATCAAAGTGCCGGATGTGGTGACGGAAAAAATCCAAGCCAAGCCAACAGCAAAACCAACACCGACACCAACACCGACGGTCAAACCAACGGCAACGCCAAGCGCTAAACCGACTGCCAAGCCGACCCCAGTGGCGACGGCCAAGCCAAGCGTGGCGCCGCCGCCAGCCAAAGCCAGCGTCGCGCCGAAAAAAGCCGAAGTGAAAAAAGCCGAAGTGAAAAAACCGAAGAGCGAATTAGAAAGCGCCTTGGGCTTTGATAATTTATTAGGTGCCGATACGCAGAGCAAACCCAATCCTAACGCCAAAGCCGGCGGTAAAGTCGGTGGCACCGGTGATACCGTTGGCGCGACGGGTGGTGCAGGTAAAGGCAAGGGTTCGGGCGTAGGTGAAGGCTATGCGCGTGGCGTGGGGCAAGATATTAAACAGAAGATTGTTTATACCCCAAGCAATCAAAATCCACGCGTGACGTATAAGATTCATTTATTGCCCAGCGGTGAGATTCGCCAGATTGAGTTAATCAAGGCCAGTGGCGACCCGAAATGGGATGAAGCGGTGAAGCGCGCAATTCAGTTGTATGCGCCATTCCCTAAACCGCCAGCTGGCGCAACATTTAATGATTACCGTGATATTCGCTGGGAATTTTCCCCCAAAGAGTAATGACTTAGGAGAATAGTGTGTTGCAACGTGTATTTCGTCAGTTGACCTTTTTACTCTTGCTTGCCAGCAGTGTGGCGCAAGCAGATATGACCATCGAAGTGGTTGGCGTGGGTAGCCAGCAGTATCCGATTGCGATTTTGCCGTTTCAAAATGAGCAGCTCGATCGACAGTCGGTTACGCCAGTGATTGCCAGTGATTTAAATACCAGTGGGGTGTTTAAGGTGCTGAACTTTAATGATCCTAGCTTGCAGGCCTATACCCCTGCCGCGCTAAATTATGCTGCCTTGCAAGCCGGTGGCGCGCAGTATGCGGTGATTGGGCAGATGCTCAATGAGGGCGGGCAAGTATTGGTGAAGTTTTGGCTGATTGATGTCGCCAGCAAGCAAGAGCTCATTGCGTTTGAAAAACGCGGCAGCCCGAATCAATTACGCCGGATTAGCCATCAAATTGCCGATATGATTTACGCCAAAATCACCGGCAAGCCGGGCGCTTTTGCTTCGCGAATTGCCTATGTGTTGAAAAACGGCAAGAGCTATCAATTGCAAGTGGCCGATGCCGATGGCTATGGCGCGCAAACGGTATTGAAATCTAGAATGCCGATTATGTCGCCAAAATGGTCGCCCGATGGTGGCAAGCTGGCGTATGTGTCGTTTGAATTAGAAAAACCGGTGGTGTATGTGCATGAGTTAGCGACGGGTAAGCGTTGGACTGCGGCTAATTTTAAAGGCAGTAATTCAGCGCCCGCTTGGTCGCCCGATGGTCGTCAATTGGCGGTGGTGTTGACTAAAGACGGCGGCAGCCAGATCTTTTTGGTGAATGTTGATGGCAGTAATCCGCGCCGCGTTAGCCAAGGCGGTGAAATTAATACGGAACCGACCTTCACTACCGATGGTCAGAGCATTCTTTTTACTTCAGATCGTGGCGGTAGCCCGCAAATTTATCGCTCTAGCCTCAATGGCGGCAATGCCGAGCGGCTGACTTTTTCTGGCGCTTACAATGCCAGCGCCAAAGTCTCGCCCGATGGTAAATATATGACTTACATTACCCGCGACAACGGGTATCGTGTTGCGGTCATGGATTTGAATACGCGGCGGAGCAATACCCTAACGTCGAGTACGATGGACGACTCTCCGTCGTTTGCCCCCAATGGGGCGATGATTTTGTACGAAACTGATATTGGTCGCCGTGGCACATTGGCGATTGTATCTAGCGATGGCAAAGTCAAACAACGCTTGAAGTCGCCTAACGGTGAAGTTCGTCAGCCTGCTTGGGGGCCGATGCTGCGCTAATATTGTCCACAAGCAGGTCAAAATCGATCACCACAGAGGCGCAGAGACACTCAGGAAAAACTAAAAATAACCATCTTAATTCGCTTAGGTGTCGGATTTGGTGGTGAGTTTCTTAGTGCCTTTGTGCCTCTGTGGTGAGTTTTTAATTTTTATCGGAGAACTACAAATGAAAAAAATCGCTCTAAGTATTATGATGGCCGCCTTGTTAGGCGCTTGTTCAACCACACCACCAGCAGCGATTGTTGATCCTGCTGCGGGTAATGCAGGTAAGGACGCTAATAGCAGCGAAATCAAAACCGTTGATACCAGCAAAACCAGCGGCAAGTCGATGTACCCAGAATTAACCGATCCAAGCAATGTGTTGTCGCAACGCCGGGTTTATTTTGATTACGATTCGTATGTGGTTCGCCCAGATTTTAATGAAATGGTGCAAGCGCACGCTAAGTTTTTGTTAAGCCACAAAGACGTTAAAATCATCTTGCAAGGCAATACCGATAACCGCGGTACCGCTGAATACAATTTGGCTTTAGGTCAAAAGCGCGCCGAAGCGGTGAACTCAATGCTTAAAGCTTTGGGCGTACCGGCTGGCCAAATCGAAGCGGTGAGCTTTGGTGAAGAGCGTCCGCTAGAAAACGGTGATACCGATGAAGCATGGTCACGCAATCGCCGTGCCGACATCGTTTACTCTGGTGAGCAAAGCCAGTAATGACTGCGAGTTGGCGATTTATTGCCGTTGGCACCCCCAACGTCAATAGGCCCTAGCGTCATCCGCACAAGCCCCGCCGGTCGGGGTTTGTGCTTTTTATAAGAAAACGGATTAACTTATGACCCACTTCAAAAAAAGTCTGATTGCTTTGGCGTTTTTGGCTTGGAGCGCGCATTCACAAGCCGGTTTATTTGATGACAATGTGGCGCGCCAGCAAGTACTCGATTTAACCAATAAAGTGCAGACTTTGCAGCAGCAAAATCAAATACGCATTGAGCAACTAGAAGCCGGTAATAAACAAATTCTCAATTTGGTGCGCCAAATTGAAATGCAAAAAGATGAATTGGCCAAACTGAATGGCCAAAATGAAGTACTGCAATTTAATTTAAATGAAGCAATTCAACGCCAAAAAGATTTGTATATCGATTTGGATAATCGTTTACGCGCGATTGAACAAGTCAAAGCCGAGAATAAAGCGGTACATCAAGCCAGTGAGCAAGAGAGCTTTGATGCCGCAGTGGCCTTAGTACAAGCCAAAAAATTCAAAGACGCGAGCGCAGCTTTAAATAAATTTGCGAATGAATTTCCTAAAAGCGACAAACTGCCCGCAGCGCAATATTGGCTGGGCACCAGCTACGCGATGAGTAAAGATTATAAATCTGCGACCAGCGCATTTAAAAACGTGGTAGAAAACGCGCCAACCGACCCGAAAGCGGCCGATGCTCTGCTGGGCTTGGCATCCGTAGCTGCGGCGATGGGCGACAAAAAAACCTCGCGCAATTACCTGATTACGATTATTGAGCAATATCCGCAATCAGATGCGGCAGTGCGCGCCAAGAAAGCCTTGATGGCACCCAATTAAGCCATCATGCGCTTGGGCAATTGTTACCTGCTGTAAACATGATTTCGGTATAAAATAGCCCCTCGGCATCGATCATCGATGCCGTTTTTTATTCCCCCGGACTGTATTCCGGCTAGGAGATTGGTAATGCGTACGACCCTTAGAATCACTGAAATATTTCATTCGCTGCAAGGCGAAACGCGCCGTATGGGTTTACCGACGGTGTTTGTTCGCCTAACTGGCTGCCCAATGCGCTGCGGTTATTGCGATAGCGCGTATGCGTTTACTGGCGGCAAAACGCTAGAAATCGACGACATCCTGCAGCAAATCCGCGATTTTGGCTGTAAAACGATCTGTGTCACTGGCGGCGAGCCTTTGGCGCAAAAAGCGGTGCATCTATTATTTGCGCAACTGTGTGATGAAGGTTTTGACGTGAGCGTTGAAACCGGTGGCGGCCAGCCGATTGATACGGTGGATCCACGCGTGTCACGGGTATTGGATATCAAAACGCCGGGCTCGGGCGAGATGCACAATATGCATTGGCCGAATGTCGATGCGGTAAATCAAAACGATGAAATCAAATTTGTTTTGGTCGATCGCGCCGATTATGAATGGGCGCGCGATAAAGTGCGGGCCGAGCAACTTGATCTGCGTGCGCCGGTGATTTTCTCTCCGGTTTGGGAAAGCCTCAAACCCGCCGATTTGGCGCAATGGGTGATTGATGATCGCTTACCGGTGCGAGTTCAAGTGCAATTGCATAAAATCCTCTGGGGCGATAAGCCAGGGGTATAGGCTCGCAAGCCAAGATAATAGTAATTCAGCTGAGTATACCTAGGATATCCGATGGTCTTTAAGCGTTTATTGGTCAAGCTGTATCATTTACCCAGTCGCAGTCGCACGACCATTGCTTTGTGGTTAGGCGCGGCAATCGTTGGCTTAGTGGCTTTTTTGCTGGCGAGTGCGGCCGATTGGGCGTTTGCTGGTTTTAGCGCGATGCAGCAAAAATGGTGGTGGTGGCCTTTGTTGTCTTTGCCATTAGGCGGGATGGCGATACGCTGGATTATGGAGCACATAGGCTCAGGCGCTCAGGGCAGCGGGATTCCGCAGGCGCAAGCCGCTTTGCAGCTCAATCATGATGTAGGGCAGATCGAGCGTTTATTGTCATTGCGGATTGCCGTCGCTAAATTCATCGGCATTGTGTTGGGACTCGGTAGTGGTTTTGTGTTGGGCCGCGAAGGGCCAACGGTGCAAATCGGCGCCAGTATTATGTTTGCTTGCCGCAAGCTCTTACCAATTGATGATCCGGTTTTTCGCCGGCAATTGATTTTGGCAGGCGGCGCAGCAGGGATTGCAGCGGCATTTAATACCCCGCTGGCGGGGATTGTGTTTGCTTTTGAAGAGCTGGCGCGCTCAGTAGAAGAAAAAACCTCGGGTAAATTGCTTGGCGCGGTGATTTTAGCGGGTTTGGTCTCTTTGGCTTTGCAGGGCGATTACGTTTATTTTGGCAAGATTCATGTGCCGCCGTTTAGTTATTCTATTTTATTGCCCTTGGTATTGATTGCGGTCTTGGCGGGTTTGATTGGTGGGGCGTTTTCTTGGCTTTGTGTGAACGTATCGACTTGGATGCCACCCAAGATCAAGGATTACCGGCAATACCATCCTTATTATTTTATTGCTGCGTGCGGATTTTTAATTGGGCTATGCGGTTTGATCGCGCCGATTTATGGCAGCGGCGCTGAAATCACCAGTGAAGTGATTGCCGGGCATACCGAGTTGGCGTGGTACTTTTTGCCGCTTAAATTCATTGGGCAATTAGGCACGTTTTTAACTGGATTACCGGGCGGGATTTTTGCGCCATCATTGAGTTTGGGCGCAGGGATTGGCAGTTGGTTTGTGCCGTTTTTTGATCCTGAGCTCAAAATTAAGTTGATTGCCTTGGGCATGGTGGCGGCATTGGCGGCGATTACCCGCGCGCCGCTGACGTCGGCAATTATTTTAATGGAAATGACCGACGGCCACGATATGGTGATTTCGATCATGATCTCGGCGATGATCGCTTCGAGCGTGGCCCGAATTTATAAAACGAATTTATATCATGATCTCGCTGAGCAAGTGCTTGCTGGATTAAGCCAAGCGGCAAGCGCGCAAACGAGTCAAAAAGAGAAGTCAAAATGATGAAGAAAAAAGCAGTTATTTTATTGTCCGGTGGTTTGGATTCGGCAACGTGCTTGGCGATTGCCAAAGCCAAAGGCTTTGATTGCTATGCACTGTCGTTTGATTATGGTCAGCGGCATAATGCTGAATTGCAAGCTGCGGCGCGGGTGGCGAAAGATTTAGGTGCGATTGAGCATCGGGTAATTAAGATTGATTTGGCAGGCTTTGGCGGTTCGGCGCTGACGGATGCCAATATTGCGGTGCCAGTGGATGGGATTGAGGTCGCGAATGAAATTCCGGTGACCTACGTGCCAGCCCGCAATACCGTGTTACTGTCGTTTGCCTTGGCGTGGTCAGAAGTGCTCAAAGCCGATGATATTTATATTGGTGTGAATGCGGTGGATTATTCGGGTTATCCCGATTGCCGCCCAGAGTATATTTCGGCGTTTCAAGCGATGGCACGTTTGGCGACTAAGGTGGGCGTTGAAGGCTCTTCGCTCAATATTCATACGCCACTGATTCGTTGGTCAAAAGCCGAAATCGTTACTGAAGGCCAAAAATTGGGCGTTGATTACAGCTTGACGGTGACTTGTTATCAGGCCAATGATCAAGGTGAGGCGTGTGGCGTGTGTGATGCTTGTCGTTTGCGCGCCGCTGGTTTTACCGCCGCCCAAATGTCGGATCCAACGCGCTACGCAGCTTAAATTTTTTTCGGCCGATGATGGCCATTCTTTTTATTGGTTTTTATGTCAAATTCTATTGAACATCGCCTTGGTTTGGTTTTTGCCATGGTCGAAGAGCAGCAAGGTCTTACTCAGTATTTGCAAGATACCCAAACGCAAACCGTGGGTAATCGTGAATATATCACCGGTAATTTATGGGGCGTGCCTTGTGTTTGCGTCTTATCTGGGATTGGTAAGGTGGCGGCATCCAGTACCGTCACCAGCTTGATTCAGCAATTTGGCGTGTCGCACATTGTGTTGAGCGGTGTGGCTGGCGCGGCGGATCACGGCTTGAGCGTCGGTGATATTGTGATTGCCGATCAGTTGATTCAGCACGATATGAATGTATCGCCCATGCTACCGAAGTTTGAAATTCCACGCACCGGCAAGAGCCGTTTTGATAGCTGCACCGATTTAAGCGCGCAATTGCGTAGCGCTGCTGAGCATTTTTTAGCCAATGAATTTGCTGAAAAAATTAGCAGTGAATCGCAGCAGCAATTTGCTTTAAATCGCGTCAATATTGTGAATGGTTTGATTGGTAGTGGTGATCAATTTATTAATGATATGCAAGTATTGGCGGGCTTAAAGCTTGAACTGCCAGATTTATTGGCGGTTGAAATGGAAGGCGCAGCGATTGCTCAGGTTTGTGATGATTACCAAATCCCATTTGCGATTATGCGAACGATTTCTGACGAAGCCAATGACAGCGCACCGCTGGATTTTAAATTGTTTATTGACGAAGTGGCAGCACAATACAGCATCGGTATTTTGCGCCAGTTTTGCGCGCAATGGACGCATGCCAATCGCTAATTGCAGCGAATAAGAAAAAAGCCATTCATTGTTGAATGGCTTTTTTTATGGACTTTGTTTTGGTGATATGTGGATGGTTTTAAGCTCTATAACGAGCCGATCGGCACAGTATTAACAACAAAATCTAAGTAGAATTATTTGGTAATGTTCAGATTTGATGCTGTGCCGCGCTCGTCGAGCTGGGGCTTAAAACCCCGTTTAAGCGCACCGAGTGCGGAGCGAGACAAACGGTTTTATCGTTTGGCTCACGACAATCGAGGGCACAGCGGAGCTGGGCGAGATCAAAATCGCCTTTCTTTCCCCCTCTTTCTTTGGCGAGTCAAAGAAAGAAGGCCCCCGTCGCGGACTGCGACTGTAAAACAATGTGCCGCAGGCACTTAAAACCATCAACACGTAATCTGAACATCGCCGATTATTTATGGGTATATAAATCCATAATATGAAATACCATAGCTATATCTAGATACCTATGGTCTTAGTAGCCATAACCCAATTCATGAATTTGCGTTACTTCGCCGGCAATAAAACGTATTTTGGCCATAAAGCGATTGGGGCCAAAATTGTAAATCCATTCGGTATACACCTGCTCGCCACCATTGCGGCGATAACCGCGAGAATCAATATAAATGAACGGCATGGTGTATTGCTGCGCATCGGTGGGCTCGCCGCAATATTGTTCAACTCGGCGCATTGAGTCGCCAACGTCGATTAGAGCTTGATTGCAACGCAAACTTTCCGCCAGCGCAGGGCCTGCGAAACAAGCCAATAATAGTGCTGCCGCGCCATATCTCATGCTGAACTCCTTTTTGGCCACAATAAAAGTGGCGCAGCAATGCCAAATGCTAGCGCTAAGACAATCATCACGGCTTTTACCCCGCTCACACCTGCAGTAACGAGTAATGCTTCGCCGGTTTCCGTCGCAGGTAGGCTGGCAATACCCAGTAAAGCTTGCACCGATTGATACATATACGTGCCGGGCACCATTGGAATTGCGGCGCTGATGGCATAAATAATGGCCGGTTCATTGCGCCGAGTCGACCACCATTCGGCAATTAAGCCGATTAAGATCGCTGCGGCTAAGGTGGCAAATACGATATCACCCTGTAATAGCACCACCCATTTTCTTGCCGCATGCCCCAAAATCGCCAAGCCAGCGCACAGCCATAAAGCGCGTGGCGGTACATTAAATAACAGCGCAAAGCCCAGTGCCGCCGGTGCCGCCCATAATTCTAGAAGCCAAGTGTGCATTTATATCCCCAAGATCCGCAATGCCAAGCTCACCCCAATGGCAATCCCCAGCACAATCACGCCACTCATAGCAAAGCGCACCATACCGTTAAGATAATTGGCATTGAGTAAATCGGCCGCGCCATTAATCAGCGGTACGCCAGGAATTAAAAACAAGACTGAAGCGGCTAAAGCCGCCTCGGGTGTTTGCGTCCAATGGCTGAGTAAGCCAGTGCAGAGCAGAGCGACAAAACTGGCGGCAGTGGCAAACACCGATGGTTTGAAATGATGCAGCACACAGTAAAAACGCACCATCATGCCCAGCGTTGCGCCGAGTGTGGTGATCATGATGGCAGCGCTATCACCGCCAAATAAGGCCGCAAAGCTGCCGCAAGATAGACCGACCAAGATAATGATCAGCCAACGCGGATAGAGAACTGGCTTTTGCGCCATTTCATCTAGCGCTTGCTGCGCTAATTCGGGATTGGCCTCGCCTTGCTCAACGGCACAGAGCCACTGATTGAGCGTGGTGAGTAAAGCAAAATTGGCTCCCATATGCGGCGCTTTGCGAAAGCCAGTTTCTCGCTCACTCCCCCATTCGATGGTGGCGCCAATATTGGTTGAAGAAATAATGACTTCAACCCGTGCAGCGCCAAGCGCTTTGGCCGTGCGCTGAATAATTAAAGAGGTGCGGTGCGTTCCTGCGCCGGATTGATGCGCGAGTAGGCCTGCCTGTAAAGCAATAGTCAGTATCGTCGCGAGAGATTGGCTTGGTTTCATAGTATCCATCATAAACAACACCGCCTGATCGATCTTGGGATCGATCAAAAATTCGCCATAAACCCACAGCAAACTCTCTCTATTCGCCTTTGAACAAGCAAAAATAACCAACTATCAGGCGATACGGTAAAAGTCTGTGGCAAAGCTTATATTGGGCCAATGGCTTAATAGAACAAAGTCAACGGTAAGTTACTTGTGATATTTCGCAATAATGCAGTTAGATTTAACTGTGTTTTTTGAAATGCTGTGTAATTTTTAGCCCAAAAAAAGCAAGCTTGAGGTGTGCAATGAACAATCCATTCAAAGTAAAACCTGTTTATTCATCGATCGCACTGGCATTTGCGCTTCAAAGCTCAGTTATTTTGGCCGGCGGATATTATCCGGCTTTACCACCGACCTTATCCACTTCGGTGACGCCTAACGTCATGCTGATGATCGATAACTCCGGCAGCATGGTGCAAGATCAAAATAATGCATGGATCCCGAAAACTGCTAAATGTGATTCGGATGGTGAAATTTGGACCGGCTGTATTGTTAACAATACCGACTCGTATCGTACCGTGATCGATGCCGACGCCAATACCAAAATGATAATTGCCAAAGACGTGGCGAAAACCTTGGTGAATAATAATCCGACGCTACGCTGGGGGGTGGCCTCGTTCCGAGTGAATGATCCCAAGGGGATTGGCGGCAGTGAGCGTGGTCAGGGCGCCAAAATTGTGACCAATATTGGCAGCACCACCACCACGGTAACGGCCGGGATTGATTCTTTAGTTGGCCGAACTGCAACACCGCTGGGTGAGGCATTATTAGAAATAACCCAATATTATCAAGGCAAAGCATCACTCAATGGATTGGGCAGTTACACCAGTCCGATTCAATATCGTTGCCAAAAAAACTTTACTATTGTCATCACCGATGGCGATGCCAGTAATGATGAAACATTTCCGGCGATTAATTACACCTCAATTAATTCATCTAATGTTGCGGTAAGCAAAACATTTAATGTTTGTACTGCTGCTTCGGGAACGGATTGCCCGGCAACTTTAGAAGGCGCATCAAATACCAGTCCTACATTTGGCAATACCAGTAATTATCCAAGAGCATTACGTGATGTGGCCAAGTATGCTAATGATTTAGATATGCGCGTTTCAACCACCGCAGCACCATTAAATGATTTAGATGGCAAATCATTTGATGATGACAAATTCAAAAAACAAAATATGCAAACCTATACCGTCGGTTTTGCGGTGCTGAATAATGTGTTGCCTGCGGCTGCCAGTGTCGGCGGCGGCAAATACTATAACGCCAATAATAAAGCTGAATTAACTGCCGCATTAACCAGTGCGGTGAATGATATTGTGGCTTCTATTTCTAATGCCGGTGGCGTGGCCACGCAGGCTGATGTTTTAACTTCGGGTAATAAAGTATTTCAGCCGGTATTTAATCCCAATGGCTGGTATGGCGAATTACGCTGTTTTAATCTCGATGCCACAGGAAATTTTAATCCAGCAACATCACAATGCTCTCCGGCCAAAGCGATTATTCCAACCTCCGCCAATCGTAAAATCTACACATCAAAAGTGGTTTCAAATGCGACTACCAGTTTTGATTTTAATGCAAGCACGGTTAGTTTGGGATTAATGACTACGGCGCAATTAAATGCACTGGGCACGACACCCAGCGATCAAACGAATGTGATTGATTTTATTCGTGGCAATACAGTCACCGGTTTTCGCACCCGCAGTAATGGCCTACTCGGCGATATTATCGATAGCCAACCCGTTGTAATTACTAAACCCGCCGGTAGCACCACCGATAGCAGCTATAGCGTATTTCAAACAAGCAATGCCAATCGTAATATGGTTTTTATTGGCGCCAATGACGGCATGTTGCATGCATTTAGCGTTGCTACGATGTCAGAATTGATGGCGTATATTCCATCGCCAGTTTATGGCAATTTAAAAGCATTAACGGCCACCGATTATGGCCAAAGCGGTGGTACGCCACATGAATATCATGTGAATGGGAGTTTGCGGCAGGCCGATGTGAAAATAGGATCAAACTGGAAAACCATCCTTGTCGGCGGTTTAGGGCAAGGCGGAAAAGGTTTTTTTGCCGTTGATGCCACATCCGAATCAACCTTAGATAGCAATAGCAGTATTAAATGGGAATGGACTGATGTCAGCACCAATACTATGGGTTATGCCCTAGGGACGCCCATTATTTACAATGTTCGAACTTCAGATAGCACGGTCGTACCCGCTGTCATTTTAAGCAATGGCTATGAAAATAAATGGGTTAAAGGAGCGGCATCACAACTGGCGAATACCTCGTCTTTATATATTGTGAATGCCGATACCGGCGCATTATTAAAACAAATTGACGTTGCTGGAGGGGTTGGATTGTCGTCGCCTGCTGGCGTGGATGCTGGGCAAGATGGAGTATTAGATTATGTTTATGCCGGAGATATCAACGGCAAGCTATGGCGCTTTGATTTAACCGATTCCAGCCCAAGCAATTTTAAAGTCATTAGCCCGCCAATTTATGATGCCGGTACCAGCAAACCAATCGTCATGCGCCCGGCAGTGATGGCAGTGAATTCAAGCAGTGGTGAACCGATTGGTAGCTTGGTGATGTTTGGTACCGGTAAATTATTAACCGATAGCGATCGATCAGATACCAGCCAGCAAACATTTTATGCGGTACTCGATAAAATGGAAGATTTATTTTCTACGATCACCGAATCTAATTTACAAAAACAAGAAATTTTAACCACTCAGACACAGAGCGGTAGCAGCACGATACGCGCAGGGACTTATCGCAAACTCTCAAGTAATTCGATTGATTTACAATCTGACAGTAATACTAAATTAGGTTGGTTTATTAATTTACCGGTGAGCAGCGAGCGCTTAGTCACATCACCGATGATATTTGAAGATAAATTATTATTTGGTACCGGAATTCCATTAGCCACAGAAAAATGCCTACCTGGTGGTAAAGGTTGGATTATGGGTGTGAATCCATTAACTGGATCAGTAACAAAAAATATCAATAAAAAAACACCTCAAACCTATAGCTTTATCGATATTAATTTTGATAATAAATCTACAGCCGGAGATAAAATTTCTTTTTCTGGTGGCGCTGAATATATGAGTGGCTATGAAAAAGATGGCATTCCAACTGAATTAACTTATGTTGCAAATGAAACTAAATTAGTGACACCTACCGACGCAAGTAACACAACCGGGACGCCCGGCAATGTCATTGCGCAGCGTGAAGCGAATTCGATGGCGGTTTATACCGGAAATCCTAAAACTACATTAGTTAATGGTAAAAAAGTACCGGCAATTAAAATATTCAAACCCATTCCTCGTCCCGCATCGACCGGTAAAGGCTCGCTCTACACTGGCACGATTGGTAATGACACAGTAGAAAAAACCGGGCTATTGACAAAATCCATCGGAGTAAAAGTTGAAACCACACTTTGGCGCGAGATTAAATAATGTTAAAACCATCTCATTTAATTGAACGAGGAATGTCTTTAATTGAATTGATGGTATCAGTGGCTATTTTAAGTATTTTATTGGCCATTGCTGTACCCGATATGATTAGTTTATTTCGCGATGCGCGATTGTCATCGCAAACGGATTTATTGGTAGCAAGTTTAAATACCGCCCGACTTGAGGCGATCAAACAAAAGCAGGATGTTAGCTTGTGTCCGGCCAATAATGCCAATACCGCCACAGTGTGTTCAACGACTTTAAGCGATTGGTCCAAAGGCTGGATTATCCTGCAGGGAACAACGATCTTGCAGCGAATTATTGTGCAAAAAGATGTTGTTGTTACTACCACCAGTAGCAGTATTGTTTTTAATTCCACCTTGGGTAGCACCACCGCTGCGGCCAGTTTTACTTTGTGTTCGCCAGCCAGAAAGCAGCAAAATATAAATGTATCTCTGTCTGGGCGGATTAATAAAACTGTGAGTAGCACCGTGTGTAGTTAAGTACGGATAACAATGGCCTTGAGGATTTAAAGCAATGTTTAAATCAATACATCAACAATCTGGCTTATCACTGATTGAAGTGATGGTTTCAGTGATGATATTAGGGCTCGGCCTATTGGGCTTGGCAGCGTTACAAACGCGCTCAGTGATGATGAATCAGAGCTCGTATTATCGCAGTATTGCCGCAGATTTAGCCGCAGAGCTAAGTGATCGAATTCGCGCTAATCGCACCCCTTTTTTAGCCAGTAGTGATGCTGATAGCCCAGTGGCATTACCACCAGATTTTTCTAAGTGCGTCCAAAATTCATCAAATAATGACAATATTGATTGTGCTGCGCAATCATCAGGCATTGAGTCTTATTTAGTTAGCGCTGAAATGACGAACTGGAATCAATTTTTACGTTCTCAATTACCCGGGGCAACATTTACTTTAGTGCAGGCGGCAGGTCAATCTACTGGGTTTTATCGTTATACATTAGAAATTAGTTGGATTGATAATCGATCAGCCTCATCGGTGGCAAGTAAAACGGCGACCTATTCAACGGTTATTGAATAATGATTAAACACTTTGGATTTACATTAATTGAATTAATGGTGGCAATGGCTATTTCTTTGATCGCCTTATTGGCTTTGTCTGAACTATATATTAATGCCCGAAAAACAGCGGGTTTGCAGATGATTCAAAATCAGGTTTCCGAAGATGGTCGTTATGCCATATCAATGTTGCAGCGCGCGATTGCTCAAGCTGGATTTCGTGCTGATCCAACAGTGGCTTTAGCGAGTGATCGCATTACGGCCACGTCGAATGAATCAATTAGCGTTAAATTTACTTCGGATGGCCAAAATCAGATTGATTGTAATGGCAGCGTTGCCGCTGCAGGCGCGACGACGTTGGTGATTGCTAGACCATCGAGTACGAGTAATCAATTGCAATGCGGCACAGTGGATTGGATTGCGCCGAGCACTTCTGGCTCCGGTAATGGGACTGAATTAATTGATTTTAAAATTTTATATGGTATCGATACTGGGCCCAATTTAACCGACGGTAGTTATGGCTGCGGGAATGATCCGGGTGATGGTAGTAAACCAAGAGATTGTATTGCCGATAGCTATGTGAGCAGCTTAACTGGCGGCGTGACTGCAAGCCAAATTGCATCGATTAAAGTGTGCTTGGTTTTAAGGTCGGAAAAAACAGATATATCAATCGTCAAGCCGGCCGCAGTTAAAGATTGTAGTGGCAGCGATATTACTGGGTCGGATACAGATAAAAAACTGTATCGAATGTTTCGCTCAACGATTATGTTAAGAAATAATTAGCAGTCGATGTAGAAATAAAATCGTAGCGATAAAACTCGACGAAATAATACGGCATACAGTTGATTTACTTTTAGGCGATATCGAAATGGAAAATCATAAAGATAATGGCTTTATTTTAATTGTCGCTTTGATTTTATTGGCCGTGGTGACGATTTTGGTCGTGAATGGAATGCGTAGCACGACGATGAATGAAAAAATGGCCGGCAGTTATATGGATAGAAATCGCGCCTACCAAGCAGCGGAATTGGCGCTGCGACAAGGATCGGCCTTATTGCAAGCCAATGCCGATAGTTGTTTGGACGGCTGTAGCAATGCCACAGTGACTGGTGTTGGCCCAGTGGTGACCGCAATGCCGAGCGTATGGTCCGATACGCTATCAACGCAAGCGGTGATTCCTGTACCCACGGCGTCACCCGCGCCACAATGGGTTTCTGCCAAATACTTGATTAATCAATTGCCCGATGTGATGCGCCCGAGTGATAAAACATCTTGCAAAGCGTATAGCGTAATGGGGCGAGGGCAAGGGATTGATACGCGCTCAGTGGTGGTATTACAAACTACGGCTTTTGTTTGCCCACTTTAAGGAATCAGCATGATTAATCACCGAGGTTTTAGCTTGATTGAATTGATGATTGCGGTGGCGATTATTGGTATTTTATCGGCGATTGCACTGCCAAATTATCAGGAGTATATAAAGAAAACCCGCCGTGTTGACGCCCAGCAAACCATCGTGTCGCAGGCACAGGCGTTTGAGCGTTATTACACCACCAATGGCCGCTACACCACCGCCAGCGGCGGAACGACTTGCGGCGTTGCCAATCCTAGCGGCACCCCAAGTAATACCTATTACACCTTTACTGCGGCGTGTACTGACACCACATTTACGCTGACGGCGACTCCCATTACTGGCAAGTCACAGGCGAGCGACGGCACGCTCATTCTGGATAATACCGGCGCACGGACTGGTACTGGAACTTGGCCAACTTAATCCGCGGCCAAGCTGGATAATCTGGCTTTCAGCTCGGGCAAAATAAAATCAATAAAGGCGCGGTATTTTTTGGGCATCGCGCTGCGTTGTGGATACACCAAATAAATCGGCGTCGGCTTTTCGTACCATTGTGGCAAGACCGCCTGTAATAATCCCAAGCGACAATAGCTTTCACCAACGATGTCGGGCAATAGCGCGATGCCGTGTCCGGCCACGGCACTCATGGCCAGTGTGGGATTGTTATTGCTACACAGCACCGGTTGCAAGTCGACGGTGAATTTGGCGCCAGCCGATTGCATTTGCCATTGCCGCGTTGTTTGATACTCATCGTTAATCAAAATATCGTGGTGAGTCAGGTCTGCTGGGCTGTGTAATTGCGGTGCTTGCTGCAAATAATCCGGTGCGGCGTAGAGTTTTTCCAGTGAGTGGCCAGCAAGTCGTCCGACTAAACGTTCGTCCCCCACCGTGCCTGAGCGAATACAAAAATCAATGCCTTCCAAAATCGGGTCTTGGATGCGGTTATTGGCGTCAACGCGAATATTGAGCTTGGGTTGTAACTTGGCAAATTGCGCCATTAAAGGGCCGATGACATATTGCGCCATTGATGGTGTGGTGCTGATGAGTAATTCACCTTCAATATGTTGCTGGGTATCTTCAATATCTAAACGAACTTGACCTAATAATTCGCGCAAAGCCTGCGCGTGAATTAACAGCGTTTGCCCCGATTCGGTTAAAGAAATGCGCCGCGTGCTACGCAGTAATAACACCGAACTTAATTCCAGTTCTAATTGGCTAATTAACTGGCTAACATGGCTTTTGGCGCAGCCCATTTCTTGCGCAGCGGCGGTAAAGCTACCAAGGCGAGCGAGTGATTCAAAGGCGAGCAAAGCTTCGGGCAGCAATTTTGTTTTCATTGAAGAACAACTCGTTTTGGGTTTGATGACTAATCAATACCGCATTATGCCCATAGGATATGCCGCTGGGTCAATCAATGTGGGATGAGACATGTACCGTTATTTAACGCAATTTTGGCGGAGTTGGCTGATGGATGAGCGAAAATATGATGCTTTTTCACGCACTCATCGCTGGGTAACGCCGCGAAAATCGATTCAGCACGGCGGGAAATCTAACGTCAACAGACCCTAGTACGCGCGGATGGATTGTTCCGAAAAGCGCAATTGGGTCGTTGATACATATCTTGTTATGGCGATCAGCGCTGACTGCGCATGGTTTGGCTTTAAAGTGGCATCAATCGGTGCCACACCAAACGTCAGCAGGGTTTAGAGAGCCATTGAACTGGCGATCAATTACGTTTTTTAAAGATGCATGGGTATAGGTTTATGGGCTTTGTATTTAAAGGCTTGTATGTTTATACCTATTGATTGCTTGGCCGATGGCGCACGCTGAGCTTGAATTTCGCCACTTAGCCGCCATATCTTGCAGATCCCTTTCTAACTTTCGCCGGAGTCGCCATGAGCGTGCCGCACTTGACCACAGCCTTAACCGGGCCTCTCCTAGACCTTGAGCGAAAAATCCTCGCAGCACAGCCCGAGATTGAGCATTGGTTTCGCAATCAGTGGCAAGAGCACACGCCGCCGTTTTATGGCTCGGTTGATTTACGCAACGCCGCGTATAAATTGGCTCCGGTGGATATGAATCTATTTCCGGGTGGCTTTAATAATCTGAATCCGGATTTTCACCCGCTGGCGGTGCAAGCGGCGATGACGGCGTTGGAAGGCTATTGCCCTGATGCGCGCCGCGTCTTGTTGATTCCAGAAAATCACACTCGCAATCAGTTCTATTTACAAAATGTCGCGGCGCTGAGCAAGATTTTGCGTCAAGCCGGGATGGTGGTCCGCATCGGTAGTCTGAATCCAGAAATCACCACCGCAACGACGCTAGAATTGCCTGATGGCAGCAGCATGGTGCAAGAGCCCGTGATTCGTACAGGCAACCGCGTTGGTTTGGCCGATTTTGACCCTTGCGTGGTGTTGCTCAATAACGATTTGTCGGCCGGTATTCCGAGCATATTAGAAAATATCGAGCAAACGCTATTACCGCCGCTGCATGCGGGCTGGTCAACGCGGACTAAAACGCAGCACTTTACGGCTTATGACCGAGTGGTGAATGATTTTGCACAATTGATTGGCATCGATCCATGGATCGTAAATCCGTATTTTGATCATGTTGATGGCTTGGATTTTCAATCGCGCGAAGGCGAGGAAAAACTAGCGGCGACAGTCGATCAAATGATTCAAAAGATTGCGCTTAAATATGCCGAACACGGTATCGAGCAAACGCCATTTGTGATTGTGAAAGCCAATGCTGGCACTTATGGCATGGGAATTATGAGCGTGAAATCGGGCGAAGAACTGCTCGGCTTAAATCGCAAACAGCGTAATAAAATGTCGGTGATTAAAGAAGGTCTGCAAGTGCACGATGTGATCGTGCAAGAAGGCGTGCCCACGATGGAAATCGTCGATGACGGCGTTGCCGAACCGGTGGTGTATATGTTGGACCGGTTTGTGATTGGCGGTTTTTATCGCGTGCATACCGGCCGTGGTATCGACGAAAACCTCAATGCGCCGGGCATGCACTTTAAGCCATTGGCTTTTGCCACGCCACTGACCACCCCCGATTGCGATGGTTCGCCCGATTGTGAAGTCAATCGTTTTTACGCCTATGGCGTCGTTGCCCGCTTGGCGCTGTTGGCCGCTTCGCTTGAATTGGAACAAGAGTAATGTCGGCTTTAAGTCAGGCTTGGCTACTTTTGCTGGGCGCGGGGATTTGTGAAATTGGCTGGCCCTTGGGGTTTAAGCTGTCACAAACCAGCCAGTACCCAAAATTGGCCATCGCCGCGTCGATTATCTCGATTGCCGTGAGTGGTTTATTGCTGTGGATGGCGCAAAAGCAGATTCCAATTGGTACCGCGTATGCCGTATGGACTGGGATTGGCGCTGCGGGGACATTTTTAGTTGGCGTGGTGTGGTTTAACGATCCGCTCACCGTGATGCGTAGCGTGGGGGCGATGATGATTGTGGGTGGCGTGATTGTGATGAAATTAGCGCACTAATTGACCGCGGTTTTCCAGAATCTCTCTGAGTCAACGCGCCATCATTGCGAACAATGATGGCGATTGTTTAGCTCAAGCGATGGCTTGCAATCTGTGCAATCGCTTTGGGCGATTTAAAAAGGATTCAAAAATGCGATTTTTATTTGTTGTTGATCCACTCGCTAGCTTTAAAATTTATAAAGACACGACGTTTGTGATGATGCGCGAGGCGATCTCGCGTGGGCATGAAGTTTGGACGTGTTTGATTGACGAGCTGAGCTTGAAGCAAACGCTGGTTCAAGCGACGGCGCGGCGTTTAACGCTAACGCCCAACGCGGACAATTGGTATCAAGAAGGCGACGCTGAAGCCATCGCTTTGCGGGATTTTTCTGGCGTAATCATGCGTAAAGATCCGCCGTTTAATCAGCAATATTATTACGCGACCCAGCTATTTAGTTTGGCTGAAGAGCAAGGCGCTAATGTCTTTAATAGCGGCCAAGCTTTGCGGGATTTTAATGAAAAACTGGCGATTTTTAAGTTTCCTGAGTTCACCACCACCACCATGGTGAGCCAAAATCCAGCCGATATTCGCGCCTTTGTCGCCGAGCTCGGCGATGTGATTGTCAAGCCGCTCGATGGGATGGGGGGGGCGGGTATCTTTCGCTTGCGCCCAGACGACGCCAACTTGGGCTCGATACTCGAGATGCTCACCGCCAATGGCACGGTTTCCATTATGGCGCAGCAATATCTACCGGCGATTAAAGACGGCGATAAACGCATTTTGCTAATTGATGGCGTACCCGTCGATTGGTGCTTGGCACGAATTCCGGCACAAGGCGAAACGCGCGGCAATTTAGCCGCTGGCGGCACGGGTGTGGCGCGGCCGTTAACGGCGCGTGATCGTGAAATTGCCAACCAGCTTGGTCCACGTTTGGCAGCACAAGGCTTACTCTTGGTCGGCTTGGATGTGATTGGCGATCATCTGACTGAAGTGAATGTCACCAGTCCAACGTGCTTTCAAGAAATCAGCGCCCAATCGGGGATTGATGTTGCCGCGCTGTTTATTGATGCCCTTGAGCGCAAAGTGCTAGCGCAGTGCTAAAGCGCGGCTGGCTTGCTCGTTGCCGTGCGGCAGCCAGCGGATGCGTACTGCTGTTTGTATTAAGTGCCTGCGATCAGCCGCAGCTATATACCCAAGAAAGCTATGTTTTTGGTACTCGAGTACAAATTAGTATTTATGGTTTAGAGCCCGAGGTAGCGGCAAAACACGCCAATATCGTACTCAAAGAGCTCGACCGCTTGCATGTTAAGTTACATGCTTGGCAGCCGTCGGAAATCACCCGTTTAAACCAGGCTTTTGCGCAAGGTGAAACGGCTGTGGTGGATGTTGAATTGGCGCAAATGATTCAGCAAGCGGCCAATTATGCGCGGCGCTCAGATCAGCTATTTAATCCGGCCGTGGGTAATTTGGTGCGCCTATGGGGATTTCATCAAGACCAATTTGCCCCAGTGACGCCCGACTCTGCGGCCTTACAAGCGGCGTTGGCCGCGCAACCTAGCCTCGACAATTTAACGTGGGATGGCGCGAGCGTAAGCAGTCGCAATCCACAGCTGGCGATTGATTTTGGTGGCTTTGCCAAAGGTTGGGCCTTAGATCACGCGGCGAATTATTTGCGTAAAGCACGGGTAATGAATGCGCTGGTGAACATTGGTGGCAATGTAATTGCACTGGGCAAAAAAGGCGGTGAGCCTTGGATCGTAGGCTTACAGCATCCGCGTAGTCCTGAGGCGATGGCCACTTTGCCTTTATACGATGGCGAAGCGATTGGCACCACCGGTGATTATCAACGTTTTTTTGAAGTCAAAGGACAGCGGTTTTCGCATGTGATTGACCCTCGAACTGGACAGCCTGCTCAAGGCATGCAAGCGGTGACGGTACTGAGTCCAAGCCATGTCGAAGCCGGCGCGGTATCTGATGTGGCAACCAAACCGATGTTTATCCAAGGCGTGCCATCTGCGCTGCGTTATGCGCAGCGTTTTGGCATTAAAGACGTTTTAATGGTGAGCGCCAATGGCGATGTTTATATTACTGAACAATTACAACAACGACTGACATGGCTAAAACCACCGCCGCATTTGTATCGATTGCGCTAAATTGTTGTAGTGATGTTGTTAGGTACTATGAACATGTCGTAAGTTTTAAAACAGCTATATTATAGCTATGGTCTGTTCATGTTTTAGTCAACCACACGTTAACAAATACCAGCTAAATAGATTTCAAAGCTCTAACAACGAGCTGTAAAAGGATCCCGTCACACATGGTAGGAATCATCATTGTCACCCATTACACCATGGGTGAAGCGCTTATTGCCTGTGCTCAGCACATTATGGGACGTGCTTTGCCGCAATTGGCTCAATTGGCCGTGAGTAAAGCGGATGATCCCGATGAAATAATGCAGCGAGCGCAAGAACTGATCAATCAGCTGGACGATGGCTCTGGCGTCTTATTATTGACCGATATTTATGGCGGAACGCCATCCAATATTGCCAATCGCTTAATCGTTCCAGGCCGAGTCGAAGCGGTGGCAGGGGTTAATTTGCCAATGCTGGTTCGGGCGCTCACTTATGGTCATCAATCACTAGATATTGCCGTGAGTAAAGCCATTACCGGTGGTTTGGAAGGGGTGTTGTATATGTTACCCACGGTGCCACACGATGAAAAAGGCAATCAATAATGCTGCAGCAAGAAGTTGAAATCATCAATAAATTAGGCTTGCATGCGCGTGCATCGAGTAAGTTAACGCAATTAGCTAGCCAGTTTCAATGTGAAGTATGGATTACCCGCAACCAACGTCGCGTCAACGCCAAGTCAATTATGGGCGTGATGATGTTGGCCGCCGGCAAAGGCAGCAAAATTACGATTGAAACCAGTAATGCGGCCGATGAAGCTGAGGCGATGGCGGCACTTTTAGCCTTAATCGCCGATAAGTTTGGCGAAGGTGAGTAAAGTCTAGAGCAACAAGGGTTTACGAAGGCGCTAAAGCCACCGGCAGCATCGATGGCGTAGCAATGCGGCGATAAAAAATTTGCTTCACAATTGCCCAGCAACTCGCTTTGTGAATTAAACCGTAAGCCACGGCGTTAAGACGGCGAAATGCTCGCCTTGGAGGGAAGTGGATGAGTATTACTTTGCATGGTTTAGGCATTGGTGGCGGTATTGCCATCGGTCACGCGCATTTAATATCGCAAGCCGATATTGAAATCGTGCATTACCAATTGCCGCCCGAAGCGATTGCCGGTGAAGTGCTGCGCTTTGAAGACGCGATTCGTAGTACACGCAAAGAGCTTGAAATGCTATGGGGAAGCATCCCCGAAAATGCGCCCACTGAACTGGGGGCATTTTTAAGCCTGCATATCATGCTGCTCAACGATCACACCCTATCCAAAGACCCGATTCATTTAATTCAGACCCAGCATTGCAATGCCGAATGGGCTTTGCAGCAACAACTGGATGTGTTGTTGGCGCAGTTTGATGAAATCGAAGAAGAATATCTGCGCGAACGGCGCACCGACGTTATTCAAGTCACTGAGCGCATTTTTAAAACCTTGGCCGGACACGAACCGATTTTTCATGCCCCGCATTGTGGTGGCGACGACTGCATTTTGGTCGCGCATGATTTGTCGCCCACCGATATGGTGCTGTTTAAAGACAGTAATTATCGTGCCTTTATTACTGATGTTGGCGGCGTCACGTCACACACCGCAATCTTAGCGCGTAGTTTGGATTTACCCTCGGTATTGGCTTTGCGTCATGCGCGAGAAATGATACGCGAGCAAGAGCTCATCATTGTCGATGGGATTAATGGCGTGGTGATTATTGATCCAGACGAGCTGATTTTGGCCGAATATCGTTTGCGGCAAAACGATTGGCTGCTGAAACAAAACGCGCTGCAAGACATCCGCACCAGCCAAGCCATTACGCTAGATGGCACGCCGGTTGAGCTGTATGCCAATATTGAATTACCTGAAGATTGTGAGTTGGCGCTAGAAAATAATGCGTTTGGTATTGGCTTATTTCGCTCGGAATTTTTGTTTTTAAAAGAAGACGATTTACCCAGCGAAGAAGAGCAATTTATTGCCTATAAGGCGGTTGCCGAATCAATGCAGGGCAAACCGGTGATTATTCGTACTGTCGATTTGGGTAAAGATAAAATCCCTTCGTGGCAATCTGAAAGCGAAGCCCCCAACCCGGCCTTGGGCTTGACCGGAATTCGCTTATGCATGGCCGAGCCGCAAATGTTTCGCACGCAATTGCGCGCGCTATTACGCGCCTCGGCCTTTGGCAAAGTGAAACTACTGCTGCCGATGTTATCGACGATTAATGAAGTCAAGCAAACCCGAGCGCACCTCGAGGAAGTCAAAGCTGATTTGCGTCGTCATCAGATTTTATTTGATGAAGGCATCGAGCTCGGCGGCATGATTGAAGTGCCCGCTGCGGCGATGGCGGTGGCTACTTTTTTAAATCACCTGGATTTTGTTTCCATCGGCACCAACGATTTAATTCAATACGCCTTGGCCGTAGATCGCAACGACGATGCCGTTAGCCATTTATACGACCCACTCAATCCTGGCGTTTTGCAGTTGCTGTATCACGTCATCAGTACCGCCAATCGCTTGGGTAAACCGGTGTCGATGTGTGGCGAAATGGCCGGCGACCCAAGCTTAAGCCGCTTGCTACTGGGCTTAGGTTTACGGCGTTTCTCAATGTTGCCGATTCAATTACTCAAAGTGAAACAATTGATTTTATCGGCAGAAATGGCGTTTATTACGCCAATTGTGGCGCAGATGCTGGCCGCAGAAGACAGCGAACGTTTACGTGATTTATTGCAAGAGCTAAACAAATAACGGGGTATTTGCCTGGGGTTGTTCTATGCAAAGCCTGAGCGATGAATACCTAGTGGCTGTTGACGTTTGGTTTTCTGCCGTGGCTTACGCGATGGCTTGCCAAACCATCGCCATCGCGGCGAATCAATGGGTCGCAGCAAGCTCGAGCGGCAAAAAAACCAAAGGTCAACAGCGCCGAGTTCACGCGGTATAATGGCTTTCTTTGCTGTAATGAATGAGTATTATGTCTCGCGAAACGCTGTCTTTAAACGATGAAATGCGCAATTATTTCCTCGATACCGCCTTGCGCGAACCGGCTATTTTAGGTGAACTGCGTGATTTCACTGGCCAACATCGGGTGGCAAAAATGCAGTTTGCGCCGGAACAAGGCGCGTTACTGATTTTTTTATTGCGCCTAATTCGCGCTAAAAAATACCTCGAAGTGGGCACTTTTACTGGCTATAGCTCAATCGCTGCGGCGTTGGCGATGGGGCCAGATGGACGAGTGATTGCCTGCGATTTGGTCGAAGAGTTTACTAAAATTGCCCAAGAATGGTGGAAAAAAGCCGGCGTTGAGCAGCAAATCACGCTTAAATTGCAAGCGGCGGTATTTTCTTTAGAAACTTTGGTTGCCGAAGGCCATTCAGGCACGTTTGACTGCATGTTGATTGACGCCGATAAGCCGTTTTATCCCACGTATTATGATTTTGCTTTGGAATTGGTGCGCCCGGGCGGCTTGATTATTTTGGACAATATGTTTTTGGGTGGTCGTGTTGCCAATCCCAAACCGCATCACCCAGCCAGCGTGCAAATCTTGCATGATTTTAATCGACAGTTGCGAGATGACCCACGCGTCGAGCACGCCATGTTGCCAGCAGGTGACGGGATGACATTGCTATTTAAACGTTGAACTTTCTGCTCAATAGAAAAAAGCCCTAGGGTATATACCGCTAGGGCTTTTTTGTTAAAGGCTGCGGCTCAATACCAAGTGACTTGGCCATTGCTGGTGTTGTACATTGCGCCGACAATTTTAATTTTGCCTTGTTCTTCCATTTCTTTCAGAATCGGGCTCATTTGGCGGATTTTTTTCACCGTTTGCTGCACATTCATTTCGGCGACATCTTGAACGAACTCATGATTGTGTGAGTTGCGCTCGCCACTGGTCTTCGTGGCGCTCACTGCCGGCATGATCTTTTCAAGCAAACCGGTTAAATTGCCCATCTTCACGTTATCGCATGCGCCTTTGATTGCGCCGCAGCTCGTATGGCCCAGCACCACAATCGCGCGTGAACCCGCCACTTTGGCGGCGTATTCAAGGCTACCTAAGATATCGGCGTTCACGATATTGCCAGCAACCCGCGCCGTAAATAAATCACCAACCCCTTGATTAAACACCAGCTCAGGTGCGGAGCGCGAATCAATACAGGACACCACGCTAGCAAATGGGTATTGCCCCAGCGCGGTCTGGGTGATTTGTTTTTTATAATTTGGGGTATTGGCTTTGCCGCTACTAAAGCGAGTATTACCTTTTTGCAGGATGGTAATGGCTTGCTCTGGACTAATGCCGGCTTGCACCGCCTTAGTCATGGTTTTGCCAACGGTATAGGGTTCTGGTTTCACTTCACCGCCGTGATCATCGGCCGCCCAGACCGACGAAACGGCCAATACAGAAGATAAAACCAGGGGAAGTAGTAAGAGATTTGTTTTCATGGTGTTGACTCCAGATCAAACGTGGTAAAAAACTCAGCGATTGATGCATTCATATGTCAGAAAATATATTTATATTATGCTTCGTTTCTGAATATAGTCACTATTTTTGCTGACACGGAACTTGTGTAATAACAAAATTCATTTTTGAATTGAAGTCCGACGGGTGGTGTTACGCTGTTTGGCAAAAACCGTACCGTTTGAAATGAGGCTGGAGAATGAAAATCGCGTTTAAAAATACTTAAATCCTTAAAAACATTAAGGTTTTTGGTTTCGTAGCGAGAGAAAAAACTCGCGGTTTAGCTCTGCATTCCAGCAAAAATCTGCGACAATGCGCGATTAGCCTTGTTTGTGATCAGCATGAATATCTCTCATTCCCCGATTTATGATTTGCCCGCAGGCGTAACGCCGCGTCAACCCGTGCCTTTTTTGCCGATGAGCCGCAAAGAAATGGCTGCGCTGGGGTGGGATGAGTGCGACATTATTTTGGTCACCGGCGATGCCTACATCGACCATCCGAGTTTTGGCATGGCGCTGTTGGGGCGTTTACTTGAGGCGCAGGGTTTTCGCGTTGGCATTATCAGCCAGCCCGATTGGACTTCCGCCGAAGCGTTCAAACAACTGGGTAAACCGCGACTGTATTTCGGCGTCACCTCGGGCAATATGGATTCGATGATTAACCGCTACACGGCGGATAAAAAACCGCGTTCGGACGATGCCTACACGGCGGGCGGTCTGTCGGGCAGTCGCCCTGATCGTGCGCTGAATGTGTATTGCCAACGTTGCCGCGAAGCGTATCCGGGCGTGCAAATTATGGCGGGCGGCATCGAAGCCAGCTTGCGCCGCATCGCGCAATACGATTATTGGAGCGATAAAATCCGCCAATCGGCGCTGATTTATTCTAAAGCCGATCTTTTACTGTTCGGCAATGCCGAACGCGCCTTGGTTGAAGTCACGCAGCGCGTCGCCGCCGGCGAAAAAATGAGCGAAATCCGCGATGTGCGCGGCACGGCATTTTTAGCGCCAAAAGGCTGGTTGCCTGCCGGTTGGGTTGAGCTGGATTCGTCGGTGGTGGATATTCCGGGTAAGGTTGATCAACATATCAACCCGTATGCGACCGAAGAAGATAAACAACAAGGTGCAGCTGCCGATACCCCTGCACAAGACGCAGTAAAAACCATCCAAATTGTTTCTCGCGAGGCACGCCTTGCCGCGCGCCGCGAAGTGCGGGGTCGCACGGTGATTCGGATTCCATCGTTTGAAACGGTGACCTATGACCCGGTGAGCTATGCGCATGCCAGCCGCACCTTGCATTTGGAATCCAATCCGGGCAATGCCCGCGCTTTGGTGCAGCAGCATGGCGAACGGGATGTGTGGATGAATCCGCCGCCGATTCCGCTAGAAACGGCGGAGATGGATTACGCTTTTGATCAATACTTTGCGCGCAATCCGCATCCGAGCTACGGCCAGCAAGTGATTCCAGCGTGGGATATGATCCGGTTTTCGATCAATATTATGCGCGGTTGTTTTGGCGGCTGTACGTTCTGTTCCATTACCGAGCACGAGGGGCGGATTATTCAAAGCCGCAGCGAGGGCTCGGTATTGCGCGAAATCGAAGAAATCCGCGATAAAACCGCGGGCTTTACTGGGCATATTTCCGATTTGGGTGGACCAACGGCGAATATGTATCGCTTGGCATGTAAAGACCCAAAAATCGAAAAATCCTGTCGCCGCTTAAGCTGTGTTTATCCCGGCATTTGCGAGAATTTAAACACCGATCACAGCAGCTTGATTCAGCTGTATCGCAAAGCACGTAAGATTCCGGGGGTGAAAAAAATCACCATTGGCTCGGGTTTGCGTTACGACTTGGCGGTGACGCAACCGGAATACGTCAAAGAATTGGTCACGCATCATGTGAGCGGCTACTTAAAAATCGCACCGGAGCATACCGAAGAAGGCCCGTTGTCCAAAATGATGAAACCGGGCATCGGTACTTTTGAAAAATTCAAAGCGATGTTTGAAAAATTTAGTGCTGAAGCCGGTAAGCGGCAGTATTTAATTCCTTACTTTATCGCCGCGCATCCGGGCACGTCGGATGAAGACATGCTCAATTTGGCGCTGTGGCTGAAGAAAAACGATTTCCGCCCCGACCAAGTGCAAGCATTTACGCCAACGCCGATGGCGATGGCAACGACGATGTGGCATACCAAGCGCAATCCATTGAAAAAAATCCATCGCAGCTCGGAAAAAGTTGATGTGATTCGCGATGAAAAACGCCGTAAAGCGCATAAAGCGTTCTTGCGTTATCACGATCCGAAAAACTGGCCGCTATTGCGCGAAACGCTACGTGAGATGGGCCGTGCTGATTTGATTGGCAATAGCCCAAAACACCTAATCCCAATGGAAACGGCGGAAGAGCGCGCCATGCAAGCCCCACGCGGCAACGCACGTGGCGGTGGTGGCCCGGGTTCGGTCGGCAAGATACCCAATAGAAGTAATGGCGCGCGTACCACGGCAAACAACGGCCAGCGAGCAATACCCCGTGGCGTTACCGCAGGAAAACCCAAAGCAGCGGCGACGGCTAATCGCTCGCAATCGGCTAAACCGAGTGCCACATTAGTGAAAAAACCACGCGCTCGTTAGCATCGGGAAGCGCTCAGCCACCAGTGATGGGTGGCTGAGCGTGCAAACTCAGCGTTTTAACACGAGATACTGGCAAAGGCGCTGGCATGGAGATCGAGAAAATCCGCCGCAGCGGTTTTGCTGCTAAAGATGGACGGTGCGGTTTGATCGGCTTCACGTAGCATCGCGACCAGATCGGCATCGTCAGTGAAGGCCATTTTTTTGCCAAATAAAATCAGCCAATCGCCATGCACTTCAACGATGCGGGCATGCAGTTGTGGCGTCTGATCGCGTGCTTCTGGCAGGGTGTAAAGATTGATACCTTGAAATTGAATGGTCATCGAAAATATAGCACTGTGGTTGATCTCGGCATCATCTTGCCTTGGGCTGCTGATTTTGGCTAGACAGCGATGCGCAGTGTTTTAAAAATGAAATCTGCGGCTAAGCGAGTATCATCAAAACGATCTTGAAGTTTATTGGAGTGATTATGGAAGCGCGCATCACCGAATTAGAAATCCGCCTTGTATTGCAAGACGAATTACTCGATGATTTAAATCAAATCATCGCGCGGCAACAGCAGCAAATAGATCATTTGCAACAACAAATGCGTTATTTACAAGAACGCAGTGTAGGCCCCGAGCAATCTGGACGCAGTCTTTTGGATGAAATCCCACCGCATTACTAGGGTCTGTTGATATTTAGCTTCCCCAACCCTAAGCTGCATTGTTGCTTGATCAATCTGACGCAACGTCGAAATTTAGGCGTATTCACGCTTGATCCAATGATTGGGTTTTCGTCTTACCAAGGCCGCCATTAGTGCGGCTTTTTTGTGTTTAAAACATGAATTTTTCATCCTGAATGTGGTCGGTAATTTTTTAATTTCACCCTGCTTTTCCTTACAAAGATGTACATATTTGGCTGGGTTGATCAAGTTCAGCATGTTATGGTGTTTTTTCTGAAAATGAAAAGGAGTAGTGGATGAAGACGTCTACCTTATCAACACGAACGACCTTTTGCTGGCCGGTAGTGCTACCTAGTTTGGCTTTAGTGGTGGTGTTATTGCTATTTTCAATGCTGGCGCCTAGTCAGGCTGAGTACATTTTTTCTTCTAGTAAAAGCTGGATTACCGCGTATTTCTCTTGGTTTTACACTCTGGCGGTCGCCGCTTTCGTTATTTTATTAATTGGTATCGCAATTAGCCGCTACGGCAATATTCGCTTAGGGCCGGACGATGCCGAGCCCGAGTTTCGTTTTTCATCGTGGATCGCCATGCTTTTTGCCGCAGGTATGGGCGTAGGGCTGATGTATTTCGGGGTGGGCGAGCCAATACAGCATTTGATTGCACCACCGACGGCCGTCGTTGGCACGCCTTCTGCTGCGCGAGAAGCCATGCTGATGACCTTCTTTCATTGGGGGATTCATGCTTGGGCGATTTATGGGGTGGTTGGGCTGGTGTTGGCTTATTTTGGCTTTCGCTACAATCTGCCGCTAACGGTGCGCTCAGGGCTTTATCCCATTTTAAAAGATCGGATTAATGGCCCTTGGGGTCATGCGGTCGATGTGTTTGCGCTGTGCGGCACGATTTTCGGCATTGCAACCACGCTAGGTTATGGGGTTTTACAACTGTCAGCGGGCTTAACTCACGTCACCGGCTGGGACTTTTCTGGCCTGCCGATGCAATTGGGGTTGATCGCTGCGGTGGTCGGTTTGGCGGGATTGTCAGCCGCATCCGGTTTAGGCAAAGGGGTGAGAATCTTAAGCGAGATTAATTTATCGCTGGCTATTTTCCTGATGCTGTTTGTCTTAGCGGTTGGCCCGACGCTCTATTTATTGGGCAGTTTTAGTGAAAATATTGGCAATTATTTAGCCAATATTGTGCAGCTGACTTTCCGCAACTTTACCTATGAGCCGGCCAATTCAGAAAACTGGTACCAAGGTTGGACCATTTTGTATTGGGCGTGGTGGATTTCTTGGGCGCCGTTTGTTGGCATGTTTATCGCGCGGATTTCGCGAGGCCGTACCATACGGGAATTCATCGTTGGGGTCTTGGTGATTCCAGCAACGTTTAATTTCTTGTGGATGACGGTGTTTGGCAATGCCGCCATTTGGGTTGATACCCATACCGCGATGGGCGCGCTGGGTGCCAGTGCCGGTAATGTCGATGCGCTGTTGTTTACTTTCCTCGATTATTTACCGCTAGCTAGCTTGAGCTCAGTCGTTGCCTTGGTGTTGATTGCGATTTTCTTTGTGACTTCCGCCGATTCAGGCGCTTTTGTCATCGACAATATCGCCAGCCGTGGCAGTACGAAATCGCCCGTTTGGCAACGCTTGTTTTGGGCGGTGATTTTGGGCTTGGTTGCCGGTTGCTTATTGACCGCTGGCGGCTTAAAAGCCTTGCAATCGATGACCATTGTGGCGGCGCTGCCTTTTGCCATTGTGATGTTGTTATTGTGCTTTAGTTTGCTCAAGGGCTTGCGAGCCGATGAATTGCACTCACGACAAAAATTATCGCATGCGAGTAATTTTTGGAATGGCCAGCGTTGGCGTTCACGCTTGGTGCAGATTTTACGTCAGCCTACGCAGCAAGATGTTCGGGCTTTTTTAAGTGATACGGTGCAGCCAGCGATGGAAAAAATCGCCGAAGAATTACTTAAAAACGGGGTTGAGGCCAAGGTTGAGCGCATTAGCGAAGATAAAGTGCAATTGGAAGTCATACAAAATCAGTTGCGTGATTTTGTTTATGGCGTGGCATGTACGCAAAAATTGGTGCCTGATTTTGCTCTAGCTAATACCGCTTTACCGACCTCTGAGCAAGCCGAAACGTTTGAACCGACGACTTATTTTACCGACGGGCGCAAGGGTTATGACGTGCAATCGTTGGTTGAGCCGGAAGTGTTGGCGGATATTTTGAAGCAATACGAGCGGCATTTGAGTCTTTCGCTCAATGCTGACGCCTCTTTATTACAGCATGCGCCATCGCATCGTTAATTTAACGTAAAGAAACAGCGCAGATTGCTGCGCTGTTTCAACTTATACGCTATAAAAAACATACATCCTTTCTTCATAAGTAGGTCAAATGCGTCATTCGTTGACTCGACGCTGTTGCCAGTGGTTAAAACCACTGGTTTCTCAATTTGGCGTGTATTTCTTTTTTGCGCTGGTGATTGGTCTTGGCTTATTGCTGAGCATTGTGGTGTTTTATAGCGGCAAGCAAGTGAATGCCGTCATTCAGCCCCTAGTCAATGAATCCGTCCCTATTTTGCGCACCATCAGTGAGCTTAAAACCAAGGTGACTGAGCGCCAAGTCATCATGAATCAATACTTTGCGTATGGCCTCAATCAAGCACAGTTCAAAAAAAAATATGCTGACAATCAGTTGGCATTAACTCAGCTATTGCAGCAATCTCACCCTAAGCGCCACCAACATCCTCGACACCTGGCGATTATGGCTTTAGATGACAATGCTAAATTATTAGCGACTCGCTTAGAGCAAGCCATGCAAGCCACGCCGGTGGATACCGATGAGGCGCGGGCGATCTTGGTGGAAAGCGCGATCGATACCAATGCATTTTTATCTGAATTAGATCATTCCTTTGTCGACGTGAGTCAAGAAATCGAAACCGCGAGTCGTCATTCTTTGCGTGATGTGAGCGTGATGATCAAGCTGGTGCTGGCGTATAGCTTGGCGATTGTGGTGATTGCGATTTTGGTCGCGTATTACATTCATGCACGCCAGCGCGCTGAAAAAAAATTAGCCCATGCCGCCCGCCATGATCGCTTAACCGACCTACTCAATCGGCGGGTTTTTGAAGCCGATATTGCCGCTCTGGGTGATACGCCGCCGTATGCGGTTATTTTGATTGCAATTGATCGTTTTCAACGGGTCCAAGGCGGCTTGGGTTATGAGGCGGGGGATGAATTATTGGTCGCCGTCACCGCCCGATTGCAGCCGATTATTCAGCAATTTGGCGGCGTATTATATCGATTTGAAAGCTCGTATTTTGCCGCTTTATTGGATTTACGCGGCGAAGATCGGCCGCCAGAGTTGCTAGCTAAAGCGCTGCATGACACTTTGCAATCTGGCATTTTGATTGCCGGACATGAGTTATTTTTAACCTTGAGTATGGGCGGCGCGATTTATCCGCAAGATGGCAACGATGCGGTCACTCTGATCCGAAATATGGACGCCGCACTGGAGCAAGTGCAGCAGCAAGGCGGCAATGCCTTGCGCTATTACGATCAAGAAATGAATGCACGTGCCTTAGAGCGTTTGGCGCTTGAGGCCGATTTACGCTATGCCATCGAGCGCAATCAATTGCAGCTGTATTTTCAACCCCAAGCAAAGATTGATGCATTACAAATTGTTGGTGTTGAGTGCTTAATTCGTTGGCACCATCATGGGCAATTGGTTTCACCGATTGAATTTATTCCCTTGGCCGAAGAATCCGGACTGATTATTCCAATGGGCGAATGGATTTTACGTACTGCTTGCCAGCAAGCTAAAGCTTGGCAAGATGCCGGCACGCCATTGATTGTGGCAATTAATATCTCGGTGCGGCAGTTTCAGCACCCGCATTTTTTGTCTTTGGTAAGGCAGGTGCTGCAAACCACCGCAGTTGATCCAGCGTGGATAGAGTTAGAAATTACAGAAAGCGTCGTGATGCAAGACGCCGATCACACGATAGAGCTATTGCAGCAATTACGCGATTTAGGGGTGATGCTGTCGATTGATGATTTTGGTACCGGTTATTCTAGCTTGTCTTATTTAAGGCGATTTCCGATTAATAAATTAAAAATCGATCAAAGCTTTGTTGGCAATCTGGTACCGGGGAATCAAGACGCCGCCATTGTCGATGCCATTATTCGTCTCGGACATAATCTGGGCTTAACCGTGATTGCTGAGGGCGTTGAAACCGAAGCGCATTTAGCGGTTTTAGCGCAATTGCATTGCGATGAAATACAGGGTTACTACTTCTCTCGACCCCTGCCTTTGGCTGAGCTAACTCGGTTTTTGTCTCAGCCAATGGCTTGATCGATGTCTTATCGCGGTTAATCGCCATCTGAGCAGACTTTTTTTCTGGTAAAAAATGCGTAAAAACAGCAAATTGTGCAGTCTTAGCCGGTGAATTTCGGTATAAGAGAGCCTTCGCGTTTTATTGCTATTGAGTTTGGATTTCCTATGCCTAAGAAAAAATCGACTGCCTCCCCTTCTATTGCCATTATTGGTGGCGGTCCTGCGGGCTTGATGGCTGCTGAAGTGATTGCTGCGGCGGGATATTCAGTTGAACTATTTGATGCAATGCCATCAGTTGGGCGTAAATTTTTATTGGCCGGTGTCGGCGGAATGAATATTACCCATGCTGAAGATTCGGCGCTGTTTTTAGGCCGTTACGGCGCAGCCAGCCAAGACCTAGCGCCAATGATTGCGCCGTTTGGTGCCAATGCACTCACTAGCTGGGTGCATGATTTAGGCATTGAAACTTTTATCGGCTCATCCGGGCGAGTCTTTCCAAAAGAAATGAAAGCCGCGCCCCTATTGCGCGCGTGGTTAGCGCGGCTTAAAGCCAGTGGCGTTAAATTTCATGTTCGCCATCGCTGGTTAGGCTGGGATCAAAACCAAGCATTGCGCTTTGCAAATCCAGAAGGTGAAGTTCAGCGCACATTTGATGCCGTGGTGTTGGCTTTAGGTGGTGCTAGCTGGGCTAAGCTCGGTTCAGATGGCGCTTGGGTGCCGTTATTGGCCGAGCAAGGCGTGGCCATTGCACCATTAAAACCGGCCAACTGCGGTTTTGACGTGGCTTGGAGCACGCATTTAAGCGAAAAATTTGCCGGAAGCCCGCTCAAAACCGTCGCGGCAGCAACTCGCCCGCACGACGCAAAAAAAATCGGTGAATTTGTGCTCACCGCAGGCGGCGTTGAGGGCAGCTTGGTGTATGCGCTGTCTAGCCAATTGCGAGATGATATTGCCGAGCACGGTAGCGCGACGTTGTGGCTGGATTTAGTACCGCAAAAATCGTTAGCACGCATTACCGAAGAATTATCTTTGCCGCGTGGCGCCGATTCGATGGCCAATCATTTACGCCGCAAGTTAGGAATTGAAGGCGTTAAAGCCGGCTTATTGCGTGAATTCGTCAGTAAAGCAGACTTTATGCAGCCGGCAAAATTGGCAGCGGCGATTAAATCATTGCCCATTACACTTGTGGCGCCGCGCCCGATTGATGAAGCCATTAGCAGCGCCGGCGGGGTGATGTTTGCTGGCTTAGACGACAATCTGATGCTCAAGCCAGCGCCCGGCGTATTTTGCGCCGGTGAAATGCTCGATTGGGAAGCGCCAACCGGTGGCTATTTACTCACGGCGTGTTTCAGTAGTGGCCGCGCAGCAGGCTTGGGCGTCATCAATTACTTGCAAACAGCACCAGCGACTCAAGCTAAAAAAGCCGCCGTTAGCCCCACTGAAGATAAAGTGGCCAAGCCTAAAGTGGCGGTCGCAATCGACGATGAAGCGCTGCCAGTGAAAGCCAAACGGGCGAGTAAAGCCAAGGTTGACGCAGTAGCATCCATCGTGGATGCCGCTGAAGCGCCCAAAAAACGCGCCGCTAAAGCCATCCCTGCGGCGAGCAGCGAACTTGAAGTTGCCCCAGTCAAAGCCAAACGTAGCTCGAAAGTAGCCGAAGTAGCTGTCGCCGATGAAGTGGCAGTGGCAGTAGTGCCAGCCAAAGCCAAGCGTAACCCGAAAGTCACCGCAGTCGCTGTCGCCGATGAAGCGGCAGTGGCAGTGGAAGTGGTGCCAGCCAAAACCAAGCGCAGCCCGAAAGTCGCCGCAGTAACTGTCGCCGATGAAGCGGCAGTGGCAGTGGTGCCTGCCAAAGCCAAACGCACCCGTAAACCAAGCCAAGAATAAACCATAAGTAAGCTGCGGTTGATGGCCGGCATTGATGCGGCTTGCGCGGTTTACTGATCGACTGATTACCATTTAATTGAGATAGACCATGACTGATATGATGCAAGAACCATTGTTTTCCTTACTTGATACCGCGCTAGCCAACCGCGCGGACTTAATTACTCAACTCGCCGCCGAGCAAACCAATACTTACCGTTTATTTCACGGCAGTATTGAAGGCGTACCGGGTTTAACGATTGATCGTTATAACGATTTGATCCTGATTCAAACTTTCCACCGCGCTTTGTCGATTGAGCAATACGCCGAAATCGCCGCGTTTTATGCCCGCACTTATCCAGCTTGCGCCCTCGTGTATAACGACCGCAGCCACGGCCATTCGCGGGTGATGAATCGCTTAACTGAAGCCGAAGAAATCATCGCTTACGAGCCACGCATTGCTCAAGAGCTGGGTGTGAATTACCGCATTCAAGGTCGTCACAACGGTCAAGATCCATGGTTGTTTTTAGATTTACGCGCCGGCCGCCGCCGTGTAATGCAAGAAGCCGCAGGCAAATCCGTGCTCAATCTATTTGCCTACACCTGCGGCGTGGGGATTGCGGCCGCCAAAGCCGGTGCCCGCCATGTGGTGAATATTGATTTTGCTGAGTCGAGTTTATTGGTGGGTAAAGACAATGCCAAACTCAACGACTTGCCAATCCGCGTGCGCTTTGTGCAATCGGATGCTTTTGCTGCATTAAATCAATTGTCGGGTAAAGGCCAGGCGACAATGGTGCGCGGTAAACGCATGCCAACGTTCCCAAAACTGGAAAAACAACAATTTGATTTGGTGATGCTCGATCCACCCCGTTTCTCGAAAAGCCCATTTGGCGTGGTTGACCTAGTCAATGATTACGCCTCAGTGTTTAAGCCGGCGCTATTGTCGACCAGCGAAGGCGGTACGCTGATTTGTTGCAATAACGTCGCGCAAGTGTCACGCGATGCTTGGCTAGATCAACTCGAGCGCTCGGCAGCCAAAGCCGGCCGCCCAATCAGCAGCATGGAATGGATTAAGCCCGATAGCGACTTCCCAACATCGGATGGTCAGCATCCGCTTAAAATCGCGCTATTGCGCGTTTAAGTCTTCGCATCACAATGGCCTGCTTTGCAGGCCATTTTTTTATCCCGACAATCCCGATGAATATAGTGCGTTGACAAGATTCAATGTGCAGCACGGCGATCAAGCAAGATGCGGCAACGTAATCTGAACACCGCCTTAATCATAGCGATGTTCAGATTTGGTGTTGATGCTGTGCCGCGCTCGTCGGGCTGGGGCTTAGAAACCCGTCCAAGCGCACCGAGTGAGGAGAGAGACAAACAGCATTATCGTTTGGCTCACGATCGATCGAGGGCACAGCGGAGCTGGGCGAGATCAAAATCGCCTTTCTTTCCCCCTCTTTCTTTGGCGAGTCAAAGAAAGAGGGTCCCCGTCGCGGACTGCGACTGTAAAACACCCGTGCCGCAGGCACTTAAAAAACGATCAACACGTAATCTGAACATTACCCTTTATCTATGGGTATTTGCTTGTAACCGACATTCAAAAATGGCTACAGCCAGATACCTATAACCAACCCTTACGCTTAAAGAACCAATACGGTGAAATCCCCGAGATCACCATCAGCACCAAGGCGGCGGGGTAGCCCCAGCTTTCGGCGAGTTCGGGCATGTGGGCGAAATTCATCCCGTAGATGGAGGCGACCAAGGTGGGCGGTAGAAACACCACGCTGGCAATCGAGAAAATCTTGATGATTTTATTTTGCGCCAGATTAATCAAACCCATCACCGCATCCATCAAGAAGTTAATCTTATCGAACAAAAACGCGCTGTGGTTATTGAGCGATTCTAAATCGCGCAGCACTTCGCGCAAATCGCCCTCTTGCGCGGTGGCCAAGACGCGGCTACGCAGCAAAAACGACAGCGCACGGCGTGTATCCATTAAATCGAGGCGCACTTTACCGTTAATGTCTTCGTGGCCAGCGAGCTCAGCCAGCGCTTGGCCCATGATTTCATCGGTCATTTCGGCGCTGCGATCGAGCACTCGGCGACTCACGCCATCGAGCTGGGTATAGATTGCTTCGAGTACATCGGCGTCGTACTCGACAGCGGCATCGTAAATCGCCAGCAAAATCTCTTGTGCAGTCGAAACAAAGCCCGGCTGAACGCGAGCGCGTAAACGAAACAAACGAAACACCGCCAGCTCGTCTTGGCGAATGGTCAGTAAGCGCCCTTGATTGAGCAAAAACGACACCGTGACGTTGGTGTATTCGTCTTCGGAATGCGACAGAAAAAACGAACTGATATGCACGCCGTTTTCATCGACATAACAGCGCGCCGATTCTTCCAAGTCTTTAACTTCTTCGTCCTCGGGCAGTTCGAGCTTAAACACCTTTTGCACTAATTCACGCTCGTCGTCGGTGGGATCGACCATATCGACCCACAACACTTCGGGGCGCGATAAATCCTCGGGTACCAAGGCAGGCACCTGAATTAAACGACCAGCAGACAGTACAAAGGCATTGAGCATAATGAGCCTTGAAAGGTTAAAGCGGCAAACGCGCCGATTATACGCCGCGCAAGCCGCTGCGCTACAGGCAATTTGCCCTGCTGCACACGACAAATTGCATCGATTCGTACCATCGCTGCAATACGGAATTCGTCATCCAAATACCGCGAATTGGCGCAAATACAGTTCACTTAACGATAAACCCTGAAAACCTGACGCAGAGGCGCGGAGGCGCGGAGGAAATTCAGAGTTTTTCGATTGATTTTCTCGGTACCTTGGCGTCAAAAGCGACACCAGCAATGAAATCGAGAAAAAAATGCCGCTCACTTGGCTTAAGTGAACGGCATTAGCGAATTAGCGCAGGCTTTTTCGACAAAAGCTCGACAAACACCGTCGTCAGCTAGCGCCTATTTGTAAGTCAAAGACAGGGCGTATTCAGGAAAGCACCGTCGCTTAAGTTTCACTTCATCTTCACGGCGCTTAATGAGGGCTCGAGTTCACGCCACTAGGCGGCGCTTGGTTTACCAGCCGCGTTTGCGCGGCTTTGGGTCACGGCGTTGTGGTTCAAGCCGCAAGCAGAACGCCGCCAAGATGGCTGCCACCTTATTTTAAGGAAATACCGATGTATACCAAGCCACTGCCGCTGATTTTACTCATCAGCACGCTGCTGTATTGCGCAGCCAGTTACTTACAAAACGGCATGCCTATTAGCTATTGGCAATGGCGGCACGAGCTGGTGCTGCTCACCGGTGTGCAGCTGATGACGGTGATGTCCGCCGCCATGCTCTTGGCAGTGCGCCCAGCATGGCTAGAAAACACCCTTAGTGGCCTGGATAAAATGTATGCGCTGCACAAGCAGCTCGGGATTACCGCCGGGATTTTGCTCGCCGCGCATTGGTTGATTAAGTTATCGCCCAAACTGTTGCTGGCGATGAAATGGGCCGCGCCACGCATTCGTAGCGGTGCCAAAATCAAAGAACCGCTAGTTTCTTTGGCGAAAGACGTCGGTGAATGGGCGGCATGGGCGATTTTGGCGATGGTGATTTTAGCGCTACTGCGCGCGGTGCCTTATCGCTATTGGCGCAAAGTACACCAGCTGTTTGCCCCGCTATTTTTAATGGGCGCATTTCATGGCCTGATTTTAATGCCGAGCGAATTTTGGCTGACGCCAGTGGGCGCTTTAATGGCCATCGCTTTGTTCGTTGGCTCGCTGTGTGCGCTGTATTCGCTATTTGGGCAAATTGGCAAACGCCAACAACACCAAGGCCAGATCCAACATATTGAACAATTGGCGGCCAATCAATTAGAAGTAACTTGCCAGCTCAATACGTGGCCAGGGCATACCGCTGGGCAATTTGCACTGGTGAGTTTTGATCCAGCCGAGGGTGCTCATCCGTATACTATTGCCTCGGCCGATCGGGGTAATGGCCAGCTACGCTTTATCATCAAAGGCTTGGGCGACTATACCCGTACACTCGCGCAGCAGCTGCAGGTGGGTGGCCCAGTGCAAATCGAAGGCCCGTATGGCCGCTTTGATGGCAAGGCCAGCGGCGCACAAGGGCAAGCTTGGATTGCCGGTGGCATTGGCGTAACGCCTTTTTTAGCTTGGCTAGAAAGCGCTCAGTTTCAGCAGCAGCCGATTGATTTTTATTACTGTGTCACCCAAGCCGAGCATGCGGCACGACTGGCTGAAATCCAAGCCGCTTGCGCCAAAAAACAAATTCGCCTGCATTTAATCGAAAGCGATTTAGGGCAAAGACTGGATATTCGCCAAATCCCTATCGAGCAACTGAGTGATATTTGGTACTGCGGCCCAGCTGGCTTAGGGCAAATGATTCAAGATTATTTAAGCCAGCACGCCAGCGCACCACGCTTTCACCATGAAGCTTTTGCCATGCGCTAAGCCCCCATAATGATCAACTGCTTTGGCCCGCCGTATTTGGCGGGCTTTTTTTAGCCCGCCAATCCATTCGCGGCATCCACCAAATCAGTCGCCGCCAGCTGTTTAACAAACTCATGCTTAATCAAAGTATCCGAAATAAAAAACACCGTAATGTGATGCTTATCTTGAATATACGCTGCGCGAAAATTCATCTCCGGTGACAAAACGATTTTATATTCATAAATCACCCGCTCTGCCCGTTTTAAGTGATACGCCGCTTTAATTTTATGGGGTCGATGCCGAATGATTTCGGGTAATTCATTGGCAATATTGAGCTTCACCGCCCTCGCATACGATTTAAATTGGCGAAAAAACTGCGCCATATAACGATTACTTTCTAACTGGACATCCAACATCCGTCTCTCCTTACCCAGCAAACCCATTAATACCTAGGATAGACCGCCAGCAAAATGAAAAACAACCGAAAGATACATAGCGCCCGTATGTCAGCCCTGCCAATCGCCTGAGCTTGACCACCCTCAGGTCAAAAAAATCGCCACGCCGTATAATCAAGCTTCTTTCTGCCCGCCCGACCGGACGACTCTATGCCAAATCCCACTTCCATTGATAAACAAGCCGCCGCCAAACGCAGCACTTGGATTAGCGTGGTCGTCAATGTCGTGCTCACCGCCATCCAGCTGGTTGCCGGTGTTTTCGCGCACTCGCAAGCCTTGATCGCCGATGCGATTCATTCGCTATCGGACTTAATCGCCGATTTTGTGGTGCTATTTGCCAATCATCACAGCCAAAAAGACGCCGACGCCGACCATCATTACGGCCATCAACGCTATGAAAACGCCGCCTCGCTGGTGCTGGGCACCTTGCTGTTGGTGGTGGGCATTGGCATGTTGTGGTCGGCGCTGGGCAAAATCCAGCATCCCGAATCCATCGCCCCAGTCAAAAGCATTGCGCTATGGGTGGCGCTGGGCGCGCTAGTGAGTAAAGAATTGCTGTTTCGCTATATGCTCGCCGTCGCTGAGCGCGTGCGCTCTAGCATGTTGGTCGCCAACGCTTGGCATGCCCGCTCGGATGCCGCATCGTCTTTAGTCGTTGCGCTAGGCATTGGCGGTAATTTGCTCGGTTATCACTTTCTTGACCCCATCGCCGCGATGATTGTGGGCCTAATGGTCGGCAAAATGGGCTGGCGCTTTGCATGGAATGCGATGAACGATTTAATGGATCGCGCCGTCGATGAAGCCACCATCAGCGGCATCGAGCAAACCCTGAGCGAAACGCCCGACGTACTGGGCATTCATGCGCTCAAAACCCGCAAAATGGGCGATTTGATTTTGGTCGACGTGCATGTTGAAGTCGATCGCACGATGAGCGTCGAGCAAGGCCACAACATCGCCGTCCTCGCCCGCCAGCGCGTCCTCAACCAACACAGCGACGTGCTCAACGTCATGACCCACGTTGACCCTGCCGACAAAAAATAAGCTGCAGGCGTAAGCCGCCACAAGACGCCAACATCACGACCGCTGTAGGGTGCCAATAAGCGTTAGCGCATTGCACCATATTGCAGCAGCTAATGAGTTATTGGGTAAGTTGGGCTAAGCCTGCGCAGCCCAACAATCGCGCGGTAAATGTTGAGCGGCAGCGCGGTTTCCAGCATTGCGCTCATGCCGCGCGGCACCTACTTTTCTTTGCTTCGCCAAAGAAAAGTAGGCCAAAGAAAGGCGACCCGAACGCGCCCAGCTCCGCTGTTCCCTCGATTGTCGCGAGCCAAACGATAAAACTGTTTGTCTCACTTCGCACTCGGTGCGCTTACACGGGATCTCAAGCCCCAAACCAACGATCAAGAAATATCATCGATGTATTGCCAGCAAAGCATTGATAGTCAAAAGCCACAAGTAAATACCTATAAGGTAGGGCGTATTCGACGCGCAGCGGCAATACGCCGAATGAAGTGCTCCGCAAGCGGCGTAATGCCTTCGGCGATTACGCCCTACTCACTGCAGGCGCCACAAGACGCCAACATCACGACCGCTGTAGGGTGCCAATAAGCGTTAGCGCACCATATCGCAGCAGCTAATGAGTTATTGGGTAAGTTGGGCTAAGGCTGCGCAGCCCAAAAATCGCGCGGTGTGTCGCTAAGATGGCTGCGCGGCGATGCCTATCGCCCTGATTGATGGGTATCGCTGCGCTCCCCCATCTACTCGCTCAAATATTTACGATATACTTACTATATTTACATGCACGGAGTAATAATATGCGTATTGCCTTACTGGGTCTGGTCGGGGTTTTCACCGCGTTCACGGCATTGGCTGCCGATGACCATAGCAGCGTTTACAAAAAAGACGTGGCCGCCAATGTCGTATTTAAAACCAGCACCACCGCCAACGGCCAGCCGATTCATTACAACCACACCGATGATCCCGAAGCGACCATGCTGCAGGTTGAAATCCCCGCCGGCAAAGAAACCGGCTGGCATCAACACCCTGTTTCTGGCTACGCGTATATTTTATCTGGCCAGCTCACCGTGCAACTCAAAGACGGTAGCAGCAGCACCTTTGGCCCCGGCCAAGGCTTTGCCGAAGTAATTAGCACCGCGCACAATGGCAAAAACCTCGGCACCGAGCCGGTGAAATTAGTCGTTGTTTTCACCGGTACCAAATCTCAACCCTTCACCATCAAAGAGTAATCGGCCTTGCCATACCTGCGGTGCGCTCGCTGCGCCGCAGGCACAATAAATATTTCCCGTTAAACCACCAAAACCGTTGAACCTTTCATCGCTGCCTTACTCTTATTGGCGCGGCCATTCGGGCTGCTTTTATAGAGATGCGACAGATGTTCAAGAAATTGTTTGCCGCCGTAGGTGTGGGCGGCGCGACGGTGGATACCGTACTCGACAACGCCAGTGTTTATCCCGGCAGTACGCTCAATGGTTATGTGTTGATTCGTGGCGGCAGCGTCGATCAGGCGATTGAATACGTCGACCTCGTGCTGATGACCGAAGCCGAACAAAAAGTCGGCGATAGCGAAGTGCGCGTGGCGCAAACCATCGCCAAATTTCGCGTCGCCAACGGCTTTGTCGCCACTGCAGGTGTCGAGCGTCGACTGCCTTTTTCTTTGACCTTACCGCTCGAAACGCCAGTCAATAACGCCTATGCCTTAGCCACACCGGGCTACGGCTATGCGCCCAATGTCAAAGCGGCGGTGTGGATTCATACCGACTTAGCCATTGCCTCGGCCATTGACGCCAAAGATCGCGATTTTCTCGATGTGCAGCCGCTAGCGCAAATGCAGCGCCTGATTGCCGCCATGGGCAATCTGGGCTTTGCCCACGTCAGCAGCGATGTTGAAATCGGCACTGCGCGCATCGGCCAAGTGGCCAGCTCAATCGGTTGCTACCAAGAATTTGAGTTCCGCCCCAAGCAGCACGGATTTTCGCGAATTCAAGAAGTCGAAATCACCTGCATTAGCCGCGCCGATGGCGTGTATGTGTTGATCGAAGCCGACCGCCGCTTTAGCCGCGACAGTTATTCGAGCATGCATATGGACCCGCAATGGCCAAACGTCGATTGGGAAGGTCGTTTACGGATGATGTTGAGCTAAGGGGCCACACATGAGCATGAAGCAAAAGCTGTTCTACGGCGCACTGAGCCTGTTGCTCAAATGGGTGATGAAGAAAAAAGGTGGCAGCCACCAAAGCCATTCGCCCTACGGCAAAAAACCGTATTACAAAAAAAGCGCTGGTTTGATTAAACCGGCTCACGCAACAAATTGGATGGGGATAGTGAGTACCGTAGGGCGGCTTAGCCGCAGGCGTAACCCGCCATAAGGTGCCAATATCACGACACCGTAGGGCGTCAATGAGCACCGCGAATTGCGCCGAATGCGCCGTAAATAAGCATCGCAACGGCGCGATTCGCGGTGCTCTCAGCACCCTACGATTGCAGCTTACGAGTTACGATTGCGGCTTACGAGTTATAAGGTAGGGCGTATTCGACGCGAAGCGGCAATACGCCAAATGACGTGCTCCGCAAGTGGCGTAATGCCTTCGGCGATTACGCCCTACTCGCTCAAGCCCCAGACCAACGATCAAGAAATAACATCGAGGTATTGCCAGAAAAGCATTGATAATCAATGGCTACAAGCAAATACATCAACACCGTAGGGCGTCAATGAGCGCAGCGAATTGCGCCGAATGCGCCGCAAATAAACATCGCAACGGCGCGATTCGCTTCGCTCATCAGCACCCTACGATTGCGGCTTACGAGTTGTAGGGTGCCAATAAGCGTTAGCGCATTGCACCTTATCGCAGCAGCTAATGAGTAACTTGGGTAAGTTGGGCTAAGCCTGCGCAGCCCCGCAATCGCGGGCAAGGCCGATGTAAATCGACAATTTCAGCTATACCACTAGCAGTCCGTGCCGCGCGCAAAGCAGCATGGACTCAACCTGAAAGCGACCATTTACGTCTAGGAGCCCAATATGTATATCGATGGATTTGTACTCGCCGTTCCCACTGCCAACCGCACCGCCTACCAAGAATACGCCCTCGCCGCCGCGCCACTCTTTAAAGCCCACGGCGCGCTTAGCGTCGTAGAAAGCTGGGGCGTGGACGTGCCCGAAGGCAAACTCACCTCATTCCCACTCGCCGTGCAATTACAAGCCGACGAAACCGTCGTTTTTTCGTGGATCACATGGCCATCCAAAGCCGCGCGCGATGCCGCATGGGAAAAGCTAATGCAAGAACCGCTATTCGACATCAAAACCAACCCCATGCCTTGCGACGGCAAACGGATGATTTTTGGCGGATTTGAATCATTGCTGGTGCTGTGAGGCCGCAGGCGATTGGATCACTCAGCCGCCACGCGGTATAAGCTTTAATCAATTGTTTTGATGTATCGCCAGCGAAGCAGCATTCATCAAAGCCTACATGCAAATACATCACACCGTAGGGCGGGTTAGCCGCAGGCGTAACCCGCCATAAAACGCTTTGGTAAGTTGGGCTAAGCCTGCGCAGCCCAACAAGCGCGGGGCCAATGTTGAGCGGCATCGCGGTTTCCAGCATGGCGCTCATGCCGCGCGGCACCTACTTTTCTTTGCTTCGCCAAAGAAAAGTAGGCCAAAGAAAGGCGACCCGAGCGCGCCCAGCTCCGCTGTCCCCTCGATTGTCGCGAGCCAAACGATAAAACCGTTCGTCTCACTCCGCACTCGGTGCGCTTACACGGGATCTCAAGCCCCAGACCAACGATCAAGAAAAAACATCCATGTATTGCCAGCAAAGCTTTGAGAATCAGAGACTACAAGCAAATACATATTACGTAGGGCGTCAATGAGCACAGCGAATTGCGCCGAATGCGCCGTAAATAAGCATCGCAACGGTGCGATTCGCTTCGCTCATCAGCACCCTACGATTGCGGCTTACGAGTTACTTAGCCCTAGAAAATGATTTATTAATAATTTTCACCAGCTTGTAAAATTCATCATAATCACCATCAGAAATTTTTGCTTCTTTGATAAATTTATCGGTATATAATTTTTTCAGATTTGCCTTTGCTGATTCTTGCTCTACTTTTGAACCATGCATTGCCGCTGAAGTTAATTCACTATTCTCTAAGTTAATTGCATCAATATATTTTCTTGGGACAAGACCTTCTATATTTCTAAATCCAGCTTTATCTTGACCAATTGAAATATAATCGACAGAACGTTTGAAGCTATTCTGCTTAAGAATACTTTCCAAATCTTTCTCAATATCTAAATCATAAGTTATAAAAAACTGTTTACATCTACTTCTTAAAAACCTCAACAGTGTTGGATTTTTTAAAGTTGTCCACCCATCATAGTCGAAAATTTCACCTTCAAAATCCAATTTATTTTTCCCATGCTCTGGAGCTCTTAAAGCTTCAAAATAAAGTCTATCTAACTTTCCTTCAACCATCAAGATGGAGCTTGAATTATTAAAAAAGGGTATGCGGAAAATTTGATTGAAAACCCTGTCTTTAGCTCGATCAGTTTTTCC
>NZ_CAMTIA010000020.1 GCF_947072475.1 uncultured Deefgea sp. | reverse complement strand
GTTTATCACCGTAAAATAAACCAATGGTTTTTTTATCCAACACCAAAGGAAAAACAATCAAAGTTTGAGCGGGTAACAGCGCTCGATACCAAGACGGAATACGCTCAGCAATATTTTTTGCATTAATGTCTTCAACCAATACATCCGCTTGCTGAGTCAAAACCCACTGAAAGAGATCGATTGCCGGCTCTAATTTAAATTGAAATTGCGGCAAAACTTGTTCAATATCCGCGCCAAAACCAAAACGCGCCACCATCGCAGCTAACTTGCTGTCACGAGTACAAAACAAAACGCGCTCAAAGCCCACGCTGCGGTACATGGTTTCTAATATCATGCGCAGTACATCGTTTAGTTTAAATTCGCCCACCAAGGTGTTGGTGATGTCTTGCACCCCTGCCGCTAAGCTTGCCGCCGTACTCGGCGTCGGCATCGCTGGCAGGCGAATCACGGCGGCTTGCATCCCGTCTATGTCTGCGTCTTCTGCAGGTATATCGCTATGCGCCACCAGCTTCTTAATGCTGCGGGCAAATACACTGCCTTGGACATCGACCCCTAGAATCGACAAATAAGACAAGTATTGCTGAGCTGCCGAGCGCAATACCTCATGATAAGCACTGTCTTTCCATGCTAATGCCCCGGCATAGCGCTGAATGACTTGCTGTAAATGCACCGTTGACGCTTTCCCCGTCAAGCTCACCAAGGGCAATAAATCGACCGATAGACTAGCAAATACCCGTAAACGTTCCGCTTGCGTTTGCGGCGTATACCGCGCACTGGGCAATGCCTGCAGGCTTTGGGTAATCCGTGCCGGAAAATGCCACGTCTGCATCACTGCAGCGGCCAGTTCGCGATAAGTCATCCCCAGCACGGCTTCTGCCGCCACGGTTTCACTTTCTTGATACTGCGCTTCGCGCTTATTGATTTCTAAGCTTTCTTCATGAAAATAATACAAGGTCAGTAATCGGCCTAAATGCTGAAACACCCCGCAAATCAGCAACTCCTCGACATCTCGCCACCCGCTTTTTAAACCCAGTTCGCGCGCTAAAATGCCGCCAAAAAAGCTTTGCAATACCGCCTCACGTACACGCTCGGCCTGCCCTTTGTTTTGCATGTGCTCAAACAACAATAAAGTAATGGCTAAATTTCGAACTGTATCAAAACCTAAAATGACAATCGCTCGAGAAATCGTACTAATTGACCCACCAAATTGAGCGTAGTTGGCAGAATTAACCATTTTGAGTAATTTATTGGTTAAAGAAAAATCCTGCAAAATCACACTCGATAGATTTTGCAAGCGCTCACCCTCAACATCGTTGAGTTTATTAATGGCGCATATGGTTTGCGAAAGCGATGGAAAATCGGCGGTATGCCGCATGCGCCGCAGCAAAAAATCCAAGGTGCTATTGCGCTGTGCGGCATGCTCATGCTGATGCTCGCTACTGAGTAGCCATGCGGTGAGTGCCGCTTGCAAGGCCACAATATCGGGATAAGTCGGCGTTTCGCCCGCATACAGCGCCATCATCAGCAACTGATCTAATGATGGATCAATCGCGGCATTGTACGTTGACGGCACCACCCCGCGATCAATGCTCGCCACTAACTCAGGCATGGCGTCTTGCGTTAAACCTTGACCGCTTAACATTTGATACAACATCAGGCCATAAGCAAAAACCAGCGCCGATGGCCCATCGGAGCGGCGGGCTGCTGCCTCAGAGCGCAAAGCCGCATCGCCATACAAAACACCGGGGCTGATGGCAAAATCCATTAGCTTTACTGAGCTATTCGCGGTTAAAAACACGTTATGCAACGCACTGGCGGCGGCATTGACGCCCTGCTGTGCCGCTGCAATGGCCGCGCTCAATATCTGCGATAGCCATTGCACAGCAACAACCGGCGCGACAGGGCCCGTCGCTTGCACATACTCAACCATCGTCTGGCCTTCTAGATACTCAAAAACAGCACAAGGATGACCTTGGTCCACCACGATTTCGTACAGCGTCACCCGATTGGGGTGCTTAAATTGGCATAAGGTTTGGGCCGCTTGCAGCTGATCAATCGCGTGACTATGCAGCACCTTGAGTGCGACTCGCCGCTGCTGCTGGGTATCGTTGACCAAATAAACTAAACCGTACTGGCCCTGCCCTAATTTTTTTTCAACGACAAAGCGGCCATTGGCAAAGCTTTTCATTTCTGGCTTCCTTTTTTTCTCTATTCAATATAGTCTGCGGCCTAAAAAACGCTGCCCTCGGGCGCTCGTCTGTTGATCTTCAGCATTTCGCGCTGCAGTGAGCAAACCGAGGTTTTAAATCCTGGCCGCGCCACTTGCTGTGCCACGCATTCACGACACAATGCATTAACCGGTAAATTGAATGAGTACGATTGAAATTTTTGGCTTTGTAATTAGTTTATTGGCTATTTATTTAGCCACCCGCCAGCACCGTTTGACATGGCCTTTGCAAATGATCGCCAGCTTGTTGTATGTGTATTTATTTTTAGAGGTCCATTTATATGGCGAAAGCCTATTGCAGTTGGTCTACGCCGGTATGGCCGCCTATGGTTTTTATCATTGGCGGAGTCAAACCCATCATGCAGATTTCAAGGTTGAACGCTTAACTCGCAAAGAATGGCTCTATATCAATGTCATTGGTATTGCTCTGTTATTACTGGTGGCGCAATTTCAAGTACAATTTTTGCCCACTGACGTGCCTTATTTGGATTCCAGTGTTTTTATTTTTGGCTTAATTGCACAGTGGATGCAAGCCCGTAAAAAAATCGAAAACTGGCTGTATTGGATTGTGCTCGACATTATTTCAGCCGGCATTTATTGGTATAAAGATTTGCATCTTACGGCGGTGCTGTATCTTATCTTGACCGTTTTGGCCATCACCGGCTGGCTTAATTGGCGCAAAAAAGCATGATGCGCATTGCCATTGTTGGTCCTGAATCTTGTGGCAAATCGACGCTCGGCAAAGCCTTGGCAGATCACTTTCAATGCGGCTATGTCGCTGAATATGCTCGGGAATATTTTGCGACCCATTCGCATCAAAATTACGACCTCCACGCGGTGATCACCATTGCGCAAACGCAATACCAACAAGAAAACGCGATGGCCGCCAAGCATGCGCATTTAATTTGCGATACTTCGCCTTTGGTGTGCCGGATTTGGGCGCAAGTCAAATTTGGCCACTGCCCGACAGAGATTGAGCAATTGGAGTTGGCCACATGCTATGACGGCATTTTGCTGTGCGCGCCCGATTTGCCGTGGCAAGCCGATCCATTGCGAGAAAACCCAGAAAATCGCGCAGCGTTATTTGATATTTACTTACAACACTTAAACGCGGGCAGTACCCCATTTCGGATCGTGACCGGTCATGGCGCGCAAAGATTGGCCTGCGCACGACAACAATTAAGCACGATGGGTATTGATCTGTAGCCTTTGATGCATAAAAGCCACCGGAATATACTGCAATATACAGTTGGTATTTTGCACAGAATGCCAAAGGGGCGTGTTGACGATGCGCGGCAATCACGACACACGCTCTTTTTTTGCCCCAAAACAGCGACTTCCCGTGAACTTTATGACCCAGCGCAGAACTTTTTACCCCCAGCTTAGTCATGATGAATGCCGCCGATAAAATGCAGAGCGGTGGATTTTAGCGGCGACACCCGCTAGAATAGTCCGCCTTTGTTTGGCTTACACACTGGAACCCATATGTTGATTGCACCTGCTTTCGCTAATGCTGCTGCGCCAGGCGCAGAAGCAAGCTTTATGTCATTTTTGCCAATGATCGCTATTTTTGCGATTTTCTGGTTTTTAATGATTCGCCCACAACAGAAAAAAGCAAAAGAACTTCGTGCCATGCTCGAAGCACTGCAAAAAAATGACGAAGTCATCACTACCGGTGGCGTCGTTGGTAAGATCGTTAAATTAAACGACCAATTTGTTACGCTTGAATTGTCAGACAATGTTGAGATCTTAGTTCAGCGTGCGGCCATCGGTCAGCGCCTGGAAAAAGGCACCCTAAAAAACAATAAATAATAATCAATGATACGGCAGCCTTGCTGCCGTATTTGTTGGGGCCCATGCATGAACCGCTATCCTCTTTGGAAGTACCTTCTTATTGTTGCGTCGATTCTGATTGCAGCGATTTACACGATTCCTAATTTCTACGGTGAAAGCCCTGCGCTACAAATCTCGAGCGCCCGTGCAACGATTAAAGTCAGCAATGCCATGGTGGCACGTGCCGACACCATCTTAAAAGCGATCAACGTCACGCCAGTTGACAGCTATTTCGAAGGCACTTCAGTTAAAGTTCGCTTTAAAGATACCGACGTCCAACTTAAAGCCAAAGATGCAATCCAAGCAGCCCTAGGCGACGACTATATCGTGGCGTTGAATTTAATTTCGGACACCCCAGTTTGGCTGACTAAGCTACACGCCAAGCCGATGGTACTGGGTCTGGATTTACGCGGTGGCGTGCATTTCTTGCTCGAAGTGGACATGAAAGCGGCCGTTGATAAAGCCCTAGAAAAAACCGCCGGCGATGTACGCCGCGAACTCAAAGACAAAAAAATCCGTTACGGCAAAGTTAGCCGCGAACGTGATCGCGTTGAAGTACAGCTACGCGACGAAGCAACACTTAAAGCCGCCAATTTCGCGGTGCGTAAAATCTTGGGCAATCTAAAAGTTCAAGACATTGCCGAAAATGGCACTTACAAACTCGTCATCACCTATCCCGCAGCCGAGATTACCAAACTTAAAAACGACGCCGTATTACAAAACATCACCACACTACACAATCGGGTGAATGAATTGGGCGTCGCAGAACCCGTGATTCAACAGCAAGGTGAAGGCCGCATTGTCGTGCAATTGCCTGGCGTGCAAGACACCGCCAAAGCCAAAGACATTCTTGGCCGCACGGCGACACTCGAAGTGCGTATGGTAGAGGACGATCAAGCGCTACTCACTGAAGCCATTAATGGCAACGTGCCATCTGGTTACGAGCTGATGAGTGAGCGCCGTGCTGATGGGCGTAATGTGCCGATCTTGTTGAAAAAAGAAGTTGAGCTCACCGGTGAAAACATCAACGACGCGCAAGCAGGCTTTGATGACAAAAACGAGCCTGCAGTACATCTGGGTTTAGATTCAACCGGCGCAGCGATTTTCAAAGTATTAACGCGTGATAACGTTGGCAAACGCGTTGCAATGATCTTGGTTGAAAAAGGCAAAGGCGAAGTCGTTACTGCGCCGGTAGTTCGTGGTGAGATTGGTGGCGGTCGCGTGCAGATTTCTGGCTCGATGGGCGTTGCCGAAGCCAATGACACCGCACTACTACTGCGCGCCGGCTCGCTCGCAGCACCCATGAATATCGTTGAAGAACGCACTATCGGCCCATCATTGGGCAAAGAAAACATCAGCAAGGGCTTTAACTCAACGCTGTATGGTTTCCTCGCGATTGCGGTGTTTATGATGTTCTATTACCGCGTATTTGGGGTGGTCTCTACCCTTGCTCTGGGCGCCAACTTGTTATTCTTGCTGGCTTTGCTGTCATTACTGGGCGTTACACTTACCTTACCGGGGATTGCGGCGATTGCCTTGACCTTGGGAATGGCGATTGATGCCAACGTCCTGATCAATGAACGCGTGCGTGAAGAATTACGCAATGGCGCAACACCGCAATTGGCGATCAAAAACGGTTATGACCATGCGTTTGCGACCATTTTGGACTCGAACATCACCACCTTGATCGCTGGTTTAGCGCTATTGATTTTTGGTTCGGGTGCGATTCGTGGTTTTGCTTGGGTGCATTGCATCGGGATTTTGACTTCAATGTATAGCGCAGTCTTTGTATCACGCGCCATGATCAACCTCATCTACGGCAACCGTCGTGTGAACACGTTAGCAGTTTAAGGCGGGAGCGAAAAATGATTGAATTTTTTCATGTAAAACGTGACATCCCATTTATGAGCTACGGCAAGCTCACCACAGCGATTTCATTGGCGACCTTTGTATTGGCGGTGTTTTTCTTGGTCGCCAAAGGCTTAAATTTTGGTATCGAGTTTACTGGCGGCACCGTCATGGAATTACGCTACCAAAAAGCCGCCAATCTGAGTGAAATTCGCCATCAAGTAGATGCTTTAAAGTACGGCGAAGCGCAAGTGCAATCGATGGGCACCACCACCGATGTCATGCTGCGTTTACCGAATATTAAAGACAAAAATAGCGCTCAACTATCCAATGAAGTTTTGACTGCGCTGCAAAAAGATCGCAGCGATGTTGAATTGCGTAAAGTGGAATTTATCGGCCCATCGGTTGGGGACGAGCTATTTACCCATGGTCTCACTGCGCTTATTTTGGTGTGCCTCGGGATTATCTCTTACTTGGCGATGCGTTTTGAATGGCGTTTTGCCGTATCGGCGGTGATTGCCAATATGCATGACGTGGTGATTATCTTGGGCTGCTTTGCGTTGTTTCAGTGGGAGTTTAACCTCACGGTATTGGCGGGGATCTTGGCAGTATTGGGTTATTCGGTCAATGAATCGGTAGTGGTGTTTGACCGGATTCGCGAGAACTTCCGTCAACCGGCTTTGCGTGGCAAAAGCGTGCCGGAAGTGATCGACAACGCCATTACGGCCACCATTAGCCGTACCATCATTACCCACGGTTCAACCGAATGCATGGTGTTATCCATGCTATTGTTTGGTGGCGCTGCGCTGCATGGTTTTGCCATGGCGCTCACCATCGGCATCGTATTTGGGATTTACTCATCAGTCCTTGTGGCCTCGCCGCTATTGCTGATGTTTGGCATCACCCGTGACAATATGATCAAACCCGTCAGAGTGAAAGAAGAAGCCGTAGTTTAAGCGCCTTCAATCGCATACAATCAGCGCCGACGAAGCTTCGTCGGCGTTTTTCTTGAGCCTTGGCCACTTTCTGGTGTCGTTGTGTCGCTTTTTCGTATCGTGACTAAGCCTACACTTGCGACGACTAGCATAGAAACTGACCACTACTTACCCCGGAGCCCTGCATGGACTTTAATCTCATCAATATTTTCTTGCATCTGGATGTGTATCTGGCGCAATGGGTGGCCCTATATGGCATTTGGATCTACGCCATCTTATTTGCGGTGATTTTTTGTGAAACCGGCCTGGTCGTCACACCATTTTTACCTGGCGACTCTTTACTCTTTGTCGCTGGAATGATTGCCGCAACAGGCGCAATGAATGTCCATCTTTTAGTTGCGCTGCTGTTTATTGCGGCGGTACTGGGCGATGCGCTCAATTACACCATTGGTAAATACTTTGGCCATCGTTTGTTTGCCAAAAAAGACTCAAAAATATTCCGCCCAGAATACTTAAGCAAAACCCACGACTTCTTTGAGAAATACGGCGGAAAAACCATTATCATTGCGCGCTTTGTACCGATTGTTCGCACCTTTGCACCGTTTGTTGCCGGTATGGCGGCAATGACGTATCGCAAATTTTTTGCGTATAACGTGATCGGCGGCGCAGCTTGGGTTGGCTCACTACTTTATGCCGGTTATTTATTGGGCGGCATAGAAATCATCCAAAAAAACCTTAGCGCGATCATCTTAGGGATTATTTTTGTTTCAATCTTGCCGGGCATCATTGAAATCGTAAAACACAAAATGGCGAAGGCGCCAACATGACCGAGACGTTTTACAATCAGAAAGACCGCATTCGCAGCGCATTTGACAAAGCCGCCAGCAGCTACGATGCGGCGGCGGCATTGCAAAGAGAAGTGGTTGAGCGCTTATTTGACCGCCTTGCCGTCATTAATCTGGCCCCCAAAGTCATTCTTGATGCCGGCAGCGGCACCGGTCATGCGCGCTCATTCTTACGCCAGCGTTTTAGTGACGCCCAGTATATTGAGCTTGATTTAGCGCTCAATATGCTCAAAGCGTCGCAAGCCAAAACCAGTACCCTCAAGCAATGGCTGTCGGTCTTTGACAAAAACAAAGCCAATTCGATTTGCGCTGATATTGAACAAATTCCGCTGGCCGACGAATCGGTTGACCTGATTTGGTCGAGCTTAACGCTGCAATGGTGCAATACGCCGGATGCTGCGTTTAAAGAATTTAATCGCATCTTAAAACCCGGCGGCGTGATTATTTTTGCCACTTTAGGGCCCGATACGCTCAAAGAACTACGTAGCGCATTTGTCGGCATTGATGGCCATCAGCATGTGAATCAGTTTATCGATATGCATGATTTAGGCGATGCGCTGGTCAAACATGGTTTGACGATGCCGGTGATGGACATGGAGTACATCACCATGACCTATGCCAAAGTCAAAGACGTGATGCAAGATTTAAAGCACATTGGTGCCAGCAACAAAATGGATGGCCGGCCCAATGGCTTACTGGGCAAAGCGGCGTGGTTAAAAATCCAAGCGCAATACGAAGCATTTCGCCGTGATGGCGTGCTGCCGTGCACCTATGAAGTCGTCTATGGCCATGCGTTTAAACCCACGCAAAAAAACAATGCGCGCTCCGATGGCAGCCAAATCATCAACTTCCGTCCGAGAACACCGTCAGAATGACCGCCAAGCTATTTTTTGTGACGGGCACAGACACCGACGTTGGCAAAACCGTTGCCAGCGCGCAACTGATTCGTGGTTTTGTAAATGCGGGGTTTAAAACCGTGGGTATGAAGCCAGCGGCCTCAGGTTGTATCAGGTCTGGCGATATACTCATCAATGCGGACGTAGAAATGCACCGCGCTGCCAGCAATGTTCAAGCGCCTGCGGCACTGTGTAGCCCGTATTTGTTTGAGCCAGCGATCTCACCCCATATTGCCGCCCAAGAAGCGGGTGTTGTCATTGACTTACAACACCTTAAAAATTGCGCGCAGCAGCTGACAACTCTTGCCGATCGCGTCATCATTGAAGGTGCGGGGGGCTGGTTCGCGCCATTATCAACTCAGGCAACGATTGCTGATTTGGCAACGATTTTGCAAGCGCCAGTCATTATGGTGGTTGGCATGCGGCTCGGCTGTTTAAATCATGCCATGCTCACGGCAAAAGCTATCGAGCAGCAGGGCTTAACGCTGGCCGGATGGATCGCCAATCCAGTCGACCCACTATTTAGCCGATACGATGAAAATTTAGCGCATTTAAAACAACAGCTTGCCGCGCCATTACTGGCTGAACTGAGCTATACGCCAGAAGCAACAAATGCGGCTATTTCGCCAACTGCAATCGCGCAGCTTGAACAATTTAAATTGCCACCCGATTCAATTTAACGCCAATTAGAGCAGCACATGAAAAAAATAATTCTAATGACTTGGTTATTGATTTTGCTGGGCGGCTGTAGCAAGCCTGAGTTTAAAGGGGCTGACATCAGCAATGGCCCCATTGGCGGCGATTTTAAACTCACCGATCACCATGGCAAGCTACGGTCACTGCAAGACTTTAAAGGCAAAGTCGTCGTTTTATTTTTCGGCTTCACCCAATGCCCAGAAGTTTGCCCCACCACACTCTCTGAATTAAAATCAGCAATGCAACAATTGGGCGAAAAAGCCAATCGCGTTCAAGTTTTATTTGTTACGGTCGATCCAGAAAGAGATAGCCAAAAGATACTCGCCGCTTATATACCCGCATTTGATGCTCGATTCTTAGGCTTACATGGCAATGCCGCGCAATTGGCCGACATGGCACAAAAATATCGAATCATTTATCAAAAGCAAATACAAGGCGATAGCTATACTATGGACCATACCGCAGGCAGTTATTTAATCGACCCACAAGGAAATACCCGCGTGATGGTTAATTATGGCGCTGGCGCAGCTGTATTTGCCCATGATTTAGATTTACTATTAGCAGAATAAAAATATCAATACAGGATATACGATGTCAGACGAAGAGAATGGCGGCATTGCCCCAATTGCCGAGCAAGAAGATATCGCGCCCTATCGCATTACAGCCACTATGGAAATCGCCTATGTATTACGCAATTTAGCGCAAAGCAATGCCAATTTAGCGCTTTACTTTAATGCCGGTCGAGACATGATGCTGTCGCGGGTACTCAATGTAGACACCAAAGCACAGCAATTTATTATTGACGTTGGTGGCCATGAGGCCAGTAATACGGCACTGACTCAAGCCAACAAGATTTTATTTGTTACCGCCCTCGATAGCGTTAAAATTCAGTTTTCAGTCGGCCATGCCAAACGCTGTCAATTTGAAGGTAAACCTGCATTTACAATTCAATTTCCTAGCGATTTGATTAAATTGCAGCGCCGAGAGTTCTTTCGCTTACTCACACCCATCACCAATCCATTAACTTGCGAATTAAATTTACCTACCGCGCAAAAAATGCAACTCGAGCTGCATGATATCTCTTTAGGTGGCGCCGGAATTTGGCTTAAAGATGAACCCAAAGATGGCTTTCCATCGGGTTTAGTTTTAAATCAAGTCAATTTTGATTTAGCCAGCGCAGGTTGTGCAACCGTGGATATTGAAATTCGCTCTACGCACGCGGTGACGATGGCCGATGGTAAGGTGCGTTGGCTATTAGGCGTTCGTTTTGTTGATTTACCGCGCACCGTTGAAAATAGCTTGCAACGTTTACTGGCCAATTTAGAACGCGAACGTAAAGCATTGATTGGTTAAGTAGGACGGTGCCAAATCATTGGAATGCAAAATCAATACGCCCATTTAAATCAATGGCCTGCATATCAGGCATTCAAACTGCGTGAGGCCACCGTATTGAGCTTTAGTCTATTTATTTTTGCATCCTTGGTGAATTGAGCACACCCTTGTACGATATGGGTTTTGCTTTTCGCTAAAGCCGATGCGCATTGCGTGTTCATCAATTGCGCATTGCAATCTATTTTTTTGTTGCCTCCTGTGGATCATCATGCACCAGCCCAATCAGTTTGACTTAATGAGTCAGAAGCGTTTTCTTCCCTTATTTCTTACTCAGTTTACCGGCGCATTTAATGATAATTTATTTAAAAATGCATTTTTGGTTTTAATTGCATTCTATGGACTCTCTACTGCGGGGCTCAATAGTGCGGTGCTCATTAATATGGCCGCTGGGATCTTTATCTTACCTTTCTTTCTTTTCTCAACGCTGGCTGGGCAACTGGCAGAGAAATATGACAAGGCGCTATTGGCACGCTGGATTAAAGGCTTAGAAATCATCATCATGCTGCTCGCTGGCCTAGGATTTATTTGGCATAATGCAGCGATTTTGATGGGCTGTTTATTTTTAATGGGCGTTCATTCAGCTTTTTTTGGTCCATTAAAGTATTCGGTTTTGCCACAATATTTAAAACAAAACGAAATCTTAGGCGGTAACGGCCTGATTGAAATGGGCACTTTTGTGGCTATTTTACTTGGGCAAATTGCCGGCACCTTGATTATTCAGCAACAGCCTTACGGTGAAATTTATATTATTATCGCCTGTCTGGGTTTTGCAATTATGGGTTATTTTTGCAGCCGCGCCATGCCGGCCGCACCGCCGACAGCACCGGATTTAAAAATTGGCTGGAATATATTTACTGAAACTGCAAAAATCATTTCCCACACCCGTAAAAATAAAACCGTTTTTAATAGCTTACTAGGTATCTCTTGGTTCTGGTTTTTTGGCTCCATTTACCTAACCCAATTCCCTCACTTTGCCAAAGAAACACTGCATGGCGATGCTTCGGTCTACACCTTATTAATGACCTTGTTTTCACTTGGCGTGGCCATTGGCTCACTCCTGTGTGAAAAACTATCTGATGCGACCGTTGAACTGGGATTGGTGCCATTCGGTTCAATTGGCCTTTCGGTATTTGCCATTGATTTATTTTTCGCCAGCCAAAATCTAGCTCCGGCCAGTTATACCGCTTATACATTCTTGACCGGCCTCTCTAGCTGGCGAATTATTATTGATATTTTATTGATCGGCGTTTTTGGCGGATTTTTTATTGTGCCTTTATACGCACTAATTCAAATTCGAACTGAACATGAATTCACTTCGCGCGCGATTGCAGCCAATAATATTTTAAATTCATTATTTATGGTCGTTGCCGCAGGAATGAGTATTGCCCTGCTTGAAGCCGGTTTGAGTGTGTCGCAACTATTATTACTCGCGGGCATTTTAAATATTTTTGTCGCGATTTATATTTACACGTTGATCCCCGAATTTTTAATGCGATTTATGGTATGGATTTTGACGCATACTTTATACCGAATCAAAAAGGCAGGCGTAGAAAACATCCCCGAGCATGGCGCAGTGGTATTAACCTGCAATCACGTTAGCTTTATGGATGCGATGATTCTCGCTGGCGCAATTCGTCGCCCAGTTCGATTTGTGATGGATCATCGAATTTACAATCTACCCATCATGAATTTTATTTGCCGCACTGCGAATGCCATTCCAATTGCGCCGACTAAAGAAAGCGCGCAAATGAAAGACGTGGCGTTTACCCAAATCGCTCAAGCTCTAGCGGATGGTGAAATCGTGGCCATTTTTCCTGAAGGGCGAATTACCAGCAATGGCAAAATCAATCGTTTCATGCCGGGGATTGAGCAAATCATTAAAACCACACCTGTACCAGTCATTCCGATGGCGCTACAAGGTTTATGGGGTAGTTTTTTTAGTCGTAAAGATGGTGCCGCCATGCTCAAGATGCCACGCGGCATTTTCTCTAAAATCGGCTTAGTCGTTGGTCAACCCATTGCACCGGAATCAGTGACCCGATTAAAACTAGAGCAAGAAACACATCTATTACGTGGCGATTGGCAATAAATTTATCGGTTTATTAAACCTATACGGAGTTGCATAAATTTTATTTTTGATTTTAATACTTGCACCCATTGAAATGATGCTGGAATATGCATCAAAAATTGATAAGGTGTGCGTAATAATGCGTAATTTTTGTGCGACGATATTTTTATGTTTGGTATCAGTTGTTGGCTACGCCCAAACCCAAGTTAAAATCCTACCGGTTCTTGCACCAGATATTATTCAGGGGCAACTAAACAACGGCCTACGTTATTTTATTAAGCCAAATCAACAGCCGAGCAATAAAGTTGAAATGCGTTTAGTCGTTAATGTTGGTTCAATGAGTGAAAAAGACGATGAATTAGGTGTCGCCCATTTGCTTGAGCATATGGCATTTCGTCAAACTAAAAACTTTAAAGCAGGACAAGTCAAAGCATTTTTAGATAGCCATGGTATGCGTTGGGGTGGCGATAGCAATGCCTTTACTAGTCATGAAAATACAGTTTATATTTTATCAGTTTCATCCGATGATGCGGCTCAGGCGCTGCTATTACTTGCAGATTGGGCATATCAAATCGAGTTCGATGAAAACGAGCTCAATACCGAGCGTGAAGTCGTACTGAATGAAGAGCGTATTCGTCGCTCCGACCATGCAATCTATCAATCAATATATAAAACAATTTATCCTAATCAAAACTACGCTAATCGAATGCCAATTGGTGATAGCAAAATCATAAAAAGCATTCCTCTCGAAAAAATAAATGCTTTTTATCAGCGCGAATATCAAGCTCAAAAAATGGCTATTTTAGTTTCTGGAGATATCAATCCACGTCAAATTGAAACTCAAATCAAAAAAAATTTTAATGCCGTGCCTGCCGGCAATCATGCCGTTAACTACCCAAGCCCAGCCGCAATCAATCAGTTACGCCTAGTTAATGAAAATGAAGTACAGTCTTTATCACAAGCACGTGTTGGCTGGAATTGGGTTTTACCTAGCGACTCCATGAGTGATGCAGACGCAGCTTTACGCGACTATCAACGTGAATTAATCGGCATCATTTTGCAGCGCCGACTTTCTAATTTGGCACAAAACCAAGACAGTGCACTCAGTGACGCCATTTGGCTAAATTCGCACGGCACGGATTTACCAACTAGACAAATTCAATATGGTTTTTTTGTTAATGCAAAAAACAATCGCAGCCAAGATGCATTGCGCCAGTTATATCGAGAAATTGTTCGCGCCAAACAATTTGGTTTTAGTGCTGAAGAATTAAACAGTGCATTTGAAACCAGAAAAGCCATGATTGGAACAAATTGGGATAACTTAGCTTGGGCCAATCAACTATTTATGCATTATCGTTTTGCTGAGTCAGTTCGCAATCCATCAGATTACCCAACTCAACACCAGCGTTTTTTTGATGCGACTCAAGCTGCTGATTTGCAAAAATTAATGGCAGATATTTTGGCCTATCCTGATCAAGTGGTTTACGCACTAAAATCCACGCGAGTTCAGTCTGATGACCATATTAACCGACTTTGGCTAAAGGACTTAATCGCTGAAGTCCAAGCAGAAACCTTAACGCCAGTAACAACGAATACCACACGAAATCAATTGCTAGACAAATTACCCGCCAAAGGTAAAATTATTCGTTCAATAGAGGATGCCGCCAATAAAAGTACACTTTGGCAATTAAGTAATGGCATTGAAGTCCTCACCATTGCTCCACAAAGTGCAACAGAAAACATTGGTTTTGCTGTGCAGGCTTTGGGCGGACTCACCGCGCTGAGTACTAATTTATATCCCGCAGCCAGAATATTGCCAGAGTATTTATTACGCGCCGGATTAGATGGAATGCGCCCAAATGACATTGAGCGCATCATGAGCAACAAACAAACCAAACTACTACCGTTTGTTGGCGTGGACACCCACGGTTTTTCTGGAGTGAGTATTCCAAAAGATATTGAAGCATTATTACAGCTCAATTATCTCGCATTGACCGCCGCCAGCGATGACAATGAAGAAGCTGCTATGGTGAGTCGTGAGCTGGCTTTACAAAACATGGCTAAAAATGATGAATTAAGTTTAGCCAATACCTTAAATCAATTACGCTATCAAACGCCGGATTTATTTCCTAGCAATCGAAAAATGCTCAACCCTTTTTATGAGGCCTCGTTAGCCCAATTAAAAACGGCCAAGCAGCAGCTCTATGGCAATCCGGGGGCGTTTCGTTTTGTCATCACCGGCGTCGCCAATGATAAAAAAACCGAAGCTTTGCTCGAGCAGTACCTAGCAAGCCTACCTACCCAGCATTTAAACCTGCCACAGATAAGTACACTACCTCAAGTGCCGGTCAAAGAAGTGCAATTAGGCTGGACCAATACAGGCGCATATAGCCATTGGCAAGCGTATCTACCTGTAAAGGCAAACGCAGGAAATGAATGGCAGTTAACCGCGATGGCTGATTTATTGCATCAGCGCCTTCTCGACGGACTAAGAGAGAAAACGGGCAATATTTATTGGCTTTCACTGGTTCCCAATCGCAATACACCGCAAGGTTTAACCCTAGGCTTTGCCTATCGTACCGATGCTGCGCACTGCGAACAAAGTAGCAAAACAGTTCTCAATGAATTAATTAAGCTGCGACAAACCGCGCCTAGCACAACCGAAGTTAGCGCCATTCATGATCGACTAAGAAAATCCAACGCCGAACGGGTCAATATGCCTATTCCATACGCACTGTCTTACGCCACAGCTTGGTTAAGAAATGGTAATACGTCGAGTAATCAACCCGATTTAAGCCAAATCACCGCGCAGTCTTTACACTCAGCAGCACAAACCTGGTTTCAGCCTCAGTACTGGGCGATTGGCAATTATATGTGTGACGATGTCGTCGATTTACAGCAACTAGTTACCACCCAATAAAAAATAGGCCGCTATCGAAGCGGCCTATTTTTTATTCACGATCAATCAATTTTGCTCGATCAGTTTTAAATGCATTTGCTGGTCTTGGGTGCGAAGATCAAAGTGACGAATGATATTCATCCCCAGTAAGACTTCATTGCCCAAATTAGGCAGCACCCCGACTCGGACATTGGTAAACCGAAATGGGCCAAAACTTAATTCGCTCAATCTGGACTCGTAACCGGCTACCTCGCCATTGGCGGTGCGCGCAATAAACGACTCGCCGCGTGGCAAATTAAGCCGTGCCGCCAAGCGCTCACTCAGCGTAATCGAGGTTGCTCCCGTGTCGAGCAATAGCGTGACCGCAGCACTATTGATATGGCCGTTAATGCGAAAATGGCCGTCTCTGGCTCGCTGCAAAGTGAGCTCAGCGGCATTATCTGTTTGGACGATCTGCATTTTGGGCTGATATTGCTGAGCAATAAAGCTACTAAACACCCAGTAAATCAACGCTAACACCAGCGCCCAAACCAAGAAAATAGCCCAATTTGATCGCATATCTACCCTTAGGTATTACCCGCCAGATCAATACCATCATAGCTTGGCGGGCAATACATCATCAGACTGACAGGTTGTCGATTTCTTCGCTCACACTCACCCAAGCGAGCTCACGCTCGGCGAGTTTTTCTTTGAGTTTGATTTCGCTGGCCAAGATTTTTTGCAACGCATCTTTACGCTCAGGCAAATACAAGGTTTCATCGGCCAAAGTGCTGGTAACGGTGGCTTGCTCGGCGTTAATTCGGGCCATTTCAGCTTCAATTCGCGCCAAATCTTTTTCCAGCGGTTTGCGCGCATTGGCTAATTTTTGCCGTGCTTCGGCTTCAAGGCGTTTTTGCTCTTTACGATTCACCGTTGGTGCCGCGCTATTGCTCACCGTATTCGCCGAAATGGTGGCCGACTTGTCGCTACTGCGTTTTTCTTGGCTGTAACGCGTGTAATCGTCCAAATCGCCATCAAAAGGCTGAACTTTACCGTCTTCGATCAACCAAAAATCATCAACCGTGGCGCGCAAAATGTGTCGATCATGCGATACCACAATCAAAGCACCATCAAAATCTTGCAGCGCAAACGTCAGCGCCTCACGCATTTCGATGTCCAAGTGATTGGTCGGCTCATCGAGCAGCAACAGGTTCGGCTTTTGCCAAATCAGCAAAGCCAAAGCCAAACGCGCTTTTTCGCCACCAGAGAATGGCGCAATCGGATTGAGCGCCATCGCGCCGTGGAAATTAAACCCACCCAAGAAATTACGATGCTCTTGTTCACGCGTATTCGGATCGATTTTTTGCATATGCCATAGCGGTGACTCGTCGATGCGCAAGTATTCCAGCTGATGCTGCGCAAAGTAACCAATTTTCAGTCCTTTACCTTCGGTACGAATCCCCGATAGCAAGTCTTGTTCACCGGCTAATGAGCGAATAAACGTTGATTTACCCGCGCCATTCACCCCGAGCAAACCCAGACGCGCTGAGTTATCCACGGAAAGATTAATGCCCGATAAAATCGGATGCTCGGCACTGTAACCTGCCGATGCCATTTCCAGATGTACCAAAGGATTTGGGCTGGAATCGGGCTCGCGGAACGAGAAATTAAACGGCGAATCCACGTGTGCGGCGGCGATTTTTTCCATCTTTTCCAAAGCTTTTACCCGGCTTTGCGCCTGCTTGGCTTTACTGGCCTTGGCTTTAAAGCGGGTAATAAAGCTTTCTAAATGGGCAATTTGCCGTTGTTGCTTGTCAAAAGCTTGCGATTGCTGTGCTAAGCGCTCAGCACATTGATTTTCAAAATCTTCGTAAGTACCGGTGTAAACGGTGAGTTGCGCGTTATCAACGTGCAAAATTTGCTTGATGGTGCTGTCTAAAAAGTCGCGATCATGCGAAATAATCAACAACATGCCTGGGTAGGTTTTGAGCCATTCTTCCAGCCAAACTACGGTTTCTAAATCCAAGTGATTGGTTGGCTCATCCAGTAGCAATAGGTCTGAGCGGCACATCAACGCTTGCGCCAAATTTAAACGCATCCGCCAACCGCCGGAAAAACTCGATACCGGGCGTGAATTTTCTTCTAAAGAAAAACCCAAACCAGCGAGTAATTTAGCCGCACGCGCTTGCGCGGTATAGCCATCAATGGCTTCAAGGCGAGCAAATAGCTCACCATGCGCCATACCGTCATCATCGGCGTCGTAGGTGATCGCCGCAATTTCGGCTTCGATTTTGCGCAGCTCAAGATCACCATCCAGCACGTAATCAAGCGCCGAGCACGGCAAGGCTGGGGTTTCTTGCGCCACGTGCGCAATCGCCACCCGAGGTGGCATTTCTAAATCGCCTTCATCGGCATGAATTTCATCACGCAATAAGGCAAAAAAACTGGATTTACCCGCGCCATTGGCTCCAACTACCCCGGTTTTTGAACCAGGTTGTAGTGTGAGTTCGACACGATTAAGGAGCACCTTGGTGCCGCGACGGAGTGTGAGTGTTTTAAGTCTGATCATGGGGCAAGATTCTAACAGAGCTAGCCGCCTTGATTGCCTTTGCGACCAGGAAAATTACCCAGTTTACTGAAAAATAATGCCACTTGAATGCATCTAACGCGAAGATCGGCCCAATCCATGCCGATCAACCCGCTAAATCACGGAAATTGCCGGTCAAGAATGATCGCCGTGCGCGATGAAGGCTTTGACTAAGCACCGCGCGACGCGACCGAGTCCACATCATAACTGGGTCGCCGTGTTATGGACAAAGGTCAATACCACCAACTCCGCTACATCCCAAGGCCATGCCACGATAGCCATGCCACGACAACCATGCATTGTGGTCGCTCGATTTAGTTTAAATTGCTTTTTAATTCATCCAAAGCTTGCTCCATCAAACTACTGCCGGTTTGGATGCGACGAATTCGGCCGCTATTGAGCGCTTCGAGCAATTCGGCGTGTAAAAACGCTTGGCTATTGCCGCCGTGCCGATTAGTAAACAAATAACGCGTCGCCTTCGGGCTAATCCACGACAAACGTAAACGTAAAACTTCATTTTGCTCACCGACCCACTCCACCCACTCACCCCGAACCGGAAAATCACGCTGCGGCGGCAAAGATGCACACGGCAAGGTGTCTTTATTTTCTTTGGCTACCTCATTGTCGATCGATGGCAAAATCAGCTCGGGAGGTGCCACAACGGGGGTAACGGCGGGACGCAAACCATTGCGAATCGCGGCCGCATGGCAATGCACTAATTCGGCAAAAAAAGCCTTGGCTGCGACATCACTCATGCCCTGCTCGCGAGCGATGTCTTCTAATGATTTAAGCATGCCGGGCAATACGTTGACCAAGGCAAACCGTGCATCTGCGCCCTGCTTGGCTTGCACACTCCAAATCAAATCGTCCATGGTTTTTAGGGCGGCGATAAACGCAGGCGCACGCTCACCAATACGACCAAAACTCTGCGCCAAAGCGAGGGGCCAATATTGCGCTAAAAAATCACGCACCAAAGGCGGCAACTCCGACTGGTTTAAGCGCGATGCCACTAAGGCCTCGCTGGTGGCGGTGGCCAGCTCGGCCATTTCGTTTTGCAGTAAAGCTTGGGCATTGCTTTGCAGCGCAGCGTCAAGTGCCGCGACTTCAGCGTCTTGCAATGCGCTTAGTGCCGCCAGCGCTTGCTCAAAAACGACCACATCATCAGTAAATTGCTGACCAATTTGCGCCACAATCAGCGCAATTTGATCGTAACGCGCATCGCCAGCCCGCATATCGGGCTCGTCGAGCGTGATTTCCGCCAAGGTATCCAGTAAAACCCGCGCGCTGTGTTTTTTATTGGCAAAAAACCCAGCATCCAGCATGGCAACTTTTAAAATTGGAATTTGCAGCCGTGCAATCAAGCCCTTCACCGAAACCGACAATCGCGCATCATCAAACATGCGCTCAAACAATAAAGCGATGAGCTCTAATGTCATTGCATCCATTTGCGCTAGGTTTTTGGCCCAACCCGAATGCCGCAATACGCCTAACAGATTGCGCTCAAAGGCCGCTTCATCTGCGCCATTGAGCGCACTGCCCACCGGCGGCTTATGTTGCAACACCTCTAAAAATGACATCCAACTCGGCGCGGCATCTGCCCCGTTATGCTGTACCGGCGTTTGTGTCTGTGGTGCCAAGTGCGCTGCCATACTCGACGTTGTGGTCTGCGCGGTATTGGCATTGGTACTGGTGCTGGCTTGTGGCTCAAATGAAGACGGGGTTTGGGCTTGCCGCTGGATCGAGCCTGGCATCACCCGCTCAACATGCTGAGTAATTAAGTATTGATTGACATGCCGATACACGTCGGCCACTTGACTAGATAGTTCACTTTCAAAGGCTTTGAGCGCCACTAAGCGGGCGTCAATCCCAGTTTCAAGCTGTTTGCATGCTTGCATAAACGCGTCGCAAATCGCCTCTGGCGACAGCGGATTAGTCGCACCATCCGCCTGCGCAGGCATTAAACTGGCAAAACGCTGCTCAAGCTCGGTCAGCGCCGCTCCCCCAGTATGTTTAAACGCCTTAACGACCAAATCGGCGGAGAGGTTTTCTTCGTACTCGTCATTGGCCACCAAGCTCAATTGATCCAAATTGGCTTGAACCCGATAAAAAGGACTTCTCGTTTCTGACGCATCAAGACGCGATGCTGGATTCATCCGATCATTAAAGCCCGACAAAAAATGGTGCTTAAATTGCGCCGCCAGCACATCGCGCTTCTGGTGCGTAGCTTCTCGCGCGGCGAAGTAGTCATCGCGCAACTTACGATCAAACGTGGTATCGGCCAGTTTAAAATAAGTCTCTTCTAGTCGCTCAAAAAAACCATCCATGGACTGGCTCAGCATGTCGAGCGCCAGATCACGACACATGAGCAACATGGGGTCGACCTCGGCCGATGCGGTCATTCGCGCTGAGATTGGATTAGCAAGGATAGAGCAAGCTTGGCTCATAACTACGGCCTCTGGGTTGGCGACGGGCAAGGCACACATTAGCATTCTATGATATAGAACTATTACCCGTCAGTCATTTTAATTGCGTCTTTTATTCAAACGTTCATTACTTCAACGCCTTAGATCTCTGTCACCAAAGCAATTAAGCCATTAAATAGGTGGTAACCCTTGTTGGAAGGATCCTCAACACCGTCTACAGTGGAGGACTGCATCCAGTCGATAGGCACCAGTCAAAATGAGCACAGTCACGCCTTTGCAAGCCCTCCACACCTGGGCCACCGAACACACCACTGCCGATATCGCCATGGCGCTACAGCAATATTATGCCAACGTACCTGAAGATGACTTACAGGCCCGTGCGACCGAAGATTTAGGTGGCGCACTACTGGCGCACTGGCGCATGGCTGCGCCGCGCCTGCCACAGCAACGCCTTATTCGCGTTTACAACCCCAACTTAAGCGAACACGGCTGGCAATGCCCGCACACCGTCATCGAAATCGTTCAAGACGATATGCCGTTCTTAGTCGATTCGGTGGGTATTGTTCTAACCCGCTTAAAATACACCGCGCACAGCGTTATACATCCGGTATTTAAAGTGCTACGTGACACTGAGGGCCGAATCAGCCGACTCGATCCACAAGGCTGCGCTGAGTCATGGATGCACTTTGAAATCAACCGCATTAGCGATGCGGCCGATATGGCGCATATCGAACAAGAGATCAATCAAGCGCTCGATAGCATCGCCACCTCCGTCGCCGACTGGCCTGCCATGACCGATCGTGTGATGGCGGCACTCGAACAACTGCGTAGCGATCCACCGCCACTGCCTCGCGCTGTTGTGACTGAAACCATTGCCTATTTGGAATGGCTATTGTCTGGGCATTTTGTTTTCTTAGGCTTGCGCGACTACCAATTTAATGACGAGTCACTCAATGTGGTTCCGCATTCAGGCAAAGGCCTGCTGCGCGACAACGGACTGGCCGCGCCATCGCACGTTTGGACGGGGCTTTCGCCCGATCTGCGACAAATCGCTTACGCCCCCGAGCGCCTATTAATGCTCACCAAGTCGGACCATCGCTCCATCGTCCATCGTCCGGTGTATTTAGATACGGTATTGCTGCGCAACGTGAACGCTGCCGGCCAATTAATCGGTGAATTACGCATTGTTGGCCTGTATTCGGCCAGCGCCTATACCGCACCGCCGCGTCAAATCCCAATTTTGCGGCAAAAAATTGATCGCGCTATGGCCCTTTGCGGAGCCGAGCTGACCGGTTATCGCGGCAAAGCCTTGCTCAATGTGCTCGATACCTATCCGCGCGACGAACTCATCGAAATTGAAGCCGCTGAGCTGGCGCGTATTGCCAGTGGCGTGGTGAATTTGCACGAAAGAAACCGCGTGCGGGCGTTTTTTAGAGATGATATTTATCGACGCTACGTCTCGGTCATGGTCTTTGTGCCGCGCGACAATTACAGCACCGACGTGCGCGTTAAGATTGGCCATCTTTTAATGCAACACCTCAACGGCAGTGCGACTGAATTTAATGTGTTATTGAGCGACAACCCGCTGGCTCGAATTCATTACATCGTTCGCCGCTCAGCCACCAGCGCCACGCAATACGACGCCAAAGCCATTGAAGTCGAAATTGAACACCTCGCACAGCGCTGGCAAGATGGTCTGCATCAGCAATTAATCCAAAGCTTTGGTGAAGAAAAAGGCGGCACGCTGCAGCAAAAATACATCAATGCATTTCCTGCTGCTTACTGCGCTGATTTTTCGGCCCGAGTGGCCATCCACGATGTGGAAGCCCTCGAACGAGCACTGCAAACCCAGCAACTGGTCGCTACGCTCACCCCAGGCAGCGCGCTGGACGAAATGGTCTGGCGCTTAAAACTCTATCAACATCAAACCATTGAACTGTCCGACTTTTTGCCGCTGCTTGAAAGCCTTGGCGTACGCATACTCGATGAGCGCCCCTACACCATTCACTTTGAGGCGCAAGCGGCATGGATTGTCGACATTGGCATACGTCTACCAGCACAAGCGTCGCTTGAGTCGGCCGAGCAACGACTCCGCTTTTTAGCCGCTTTTATTGCGCTATCCAAAGGCGCGGCCGAAAACGACAAACTCAATCAACTGATTTTGCATAACGGCCTAGCGTGGCGCGACGTGCTGATTTTGCGCGCCTATTCGCGCTTTTTAAAACAAGTTGCGCTCAAGTACGACATGGATACGATTGCCGATTGCCTGCTGCGCTATGGCACGCAAGCCCAGCAATTGGTGCACGCTTTTGAATTACTGCAGCACCCACGACAAGCCGAACCCGCAGTCGCTGAAATCGTACTCGAAGAAATCGCGCAAGCGGCGCGCGCCATGCCCAATATTGATGATGAAAAAATCATTAGCGGCCTGCTATCGGCCATTCAAGCCACCTTGCGGACTAATTTTTATCAAGACGATGGCAACAAAGCTTACTTATCGCTCAAAATTGCCTCTGGCCAAATGCCGATGATGCCGCAGCCGGTGCCACTGTATGAAATTTTTGTGTACTCGCCGCAAGTTGAGGGCGTGCATTTGCGCGGCGGCAAAGTGGCGCGTGGCGGTTTGCGCTGGTCAGATCGGCGCGAAGACTTCCGTACCGAAGTGCTTGGCCTAGTAAAAGCACAAATGGTCAAAAACACCGTGATTGTGCCGGTGGGCTCAAAAGGGGGTTTTATCGTTAAAAACCCACCGCTTGAGCGCGAAGCCTTGCTCGCTAGCGGTGTCGCCTGCTACCAGACCTTTATCCGTGGCTTGCTGGATTTAACCGACAACTTTATTAACGGACAAGTTATTCCACCGGCCGATGTCTTGCGCCGCGATGGCGACGATCCTTACTTGGTGGTTGCCGCCGACAAAGGTACGGCCACCTTCTCAGATATCGCCAACGCCATCTCGCAAGAATATAACTTCTGGCTGGACGACGCGTTTGCCTCCGGCGGCTCGGTGGGTTACGACCATAAAAAAATGGGCATTACCGCCAGAGGTGCATGGATTTCTGTCGAGCGCAGCTTCCGTGAAATGGGCATCGACACCAATACGGACCCGTTTACCGCCGTTGGTATTGGCGACATGTCGGGCGATGTATTTGGCAATGGTTTGCTGCGCACACCCACGATCCAGTTAATTGCCGCCTTTGATCACCGCCACATTTTCCTCGACCCGCAACCCAATACCGCGATCGCGTTTGCCGAGCGCGCACGCATGTATGCACTACCGCGTTCTTCATGGGCTGATTATAATCCGGCGTTGATTTCAGAGGGTGGCGGGGTATATGCCCGTAGCCTGAAAAAAATTAAGCTCTCCGAGCAAATACGTCACTTACTGCAAATTGAAGACAAGGAACTCGAGCCCGATCAGCTGATTCAAGCACTACTCAAAGCGCCGGTCGATTTGCTCTACAACGGCGGCATCGGCACTTATGTAAAATCGAGCGCGCAAACTCACGCTGAAGTGAACGACAAAAACAACGACGCCGTTCGCGTCGACGGCCGAGACTTACGTTGCAAGGTGATCGCCGAAGGCGGAAACCTAGGCTTTACGCAATTGGGGCGCATTGAATACGCCCTCAATGGTGGGCGAATTCATACTGACGCGATTGATAATTCTGCAGGTGTGGATTGTTCAGACCATGAAGTGAATATCAAGATTTTACTGGGCCGCATCGTCGCCGATGGTGATTTAACGCTCAAGCAGCGCAATGAAGTGCTCGCCAGCATGACTGACGAAGTGGGTCATATGGTATTGCGTGACAATGAATTGCAAACCCTCGCCATCTCGCTGGAGTTTTCGCAGTCGCTGTCTTTGGCTTCAGTTCATCTGCGCTTAATGCAATCGATGGAAGCTGCGGGCAAGCTCTCTCGCCATATCGAATACCTACCGAGCAACAATCAACTGATTGAGCGGCAAACACTCGGGCTCGGACTCTCTCGGCCGGAAATTGCGGTGCTAATGGCTTATGCCAAGATTGTCATTAAGCAAAATCTGCTCGACGAATCGTTAATTGACGCCAGTAAATGGGATCAACGCCTGAGCCAGTACTTCCCAAGCCGCTTACGCGAGTCTTTTGCCGCCCAACTGCCTTTGCATCCTTTACGGCGTGAAATTATTGCCACTGTGCTGACCAATCACATTGTCAATCGCTTTGGCACCAACTCGGTTTATCGCTTACAAGAAGAAACTGAGCGCAGTTGCAGCGATATTGTCGATGCTTTAATTGCCGCCGAAAGCTTGCTTGACAGTGAAGCGCTGGCACTTGAAATCGAACTCAACGTCGATCAATGCAGTAGCGAAGGTCAAAACACCCTCTTATTGCAAGTGCGTCGTCAAACTGAGCGTGTGGCTCGCTGGTTACTACAACAAACCTTAAGCAAGCCGGCGCTCGATCACATGCGAACTTGCGCTGCATTGGCCCTACCCCAGCTGCCACTCTGGTTGGCCAGCAGTCCAAGCCACCAAACGCAAGCCTTGCAGTGGCAAACCACTGGCGTAAGCACCGGATTGGCGATGAAGGTGCTGGCGATCCAAGAGGCGCAATCTTTGCTTGAGCTCAGTCAGTGCAGTAATGACTCCGGGCAATTGGCCGAGCACATGCGGATGTATTTGGCGCTGGGCGAGGCTTTAGAGCTGAAATGGTTGGCACTCGCCATCGAGCAATTGCCGCGTGAAAGCCGCTGGCAAACGCTCGCGCGTTTGGCAGTGCGTGATGATTTGCAACGCCTACATAAAGAGCTATTTATGCAAGCATGGCAACAAAGCCCCGACAATCTGAGCGATTGGCTGGCGCATAACAGCAACGCCCGAGAACGAGTTGGCGCTATGTTTACCGAGCTGCGGGCCGCCACCCCAGATTTGGCGATGATTTCAGCGGCGCTGCGCGAGCTACGCCACCGATTAATCGTTAAAACTGCACTTAGCGAGGTTTAGTTATGCATTTCCGCTACTGCGAAGGCGCACAGACTGATATAATTCACGGTTTTGCAATAGCAAACGCGGATTCTATCGCATGGAAGCGGAACAGCTTAATCAGATTGAAAACCAGCTCAAAGAGCTAGGCGTACGCGCAGACGAACTTAAGCGCTATCTTGACTACCCCGGTAAAGTCGATCGACTCGAAGAAGTCGTTCGACTTTCTGAGGCGCCAGAAACCTGGAATGACCCCAAAAAATCCCAAGAAGTTGGTCGAGAACGAAAAGCCCTAGAGGACATCGTTCTGGTTTTGGATCGTGTCGCCGATGGCGTCAACGATTCGCTTGAGCTTTTTGAAATGGCCAAAGAAGAAAACGACTTTGGCACCGCCGAAGTGATCGCGCAAGAATACGCCGTACTTGAAGCCGAAGTGGCCAAGCTCGAGTTTCGCCGGATGTTCAATAACCCAATGGATCCCAATCCTTGCTTTATTGATATTCAATCTGGCGCTGGCGGCACCGAAGCGCAAGATTGGGCTGGCATGCTATTGCGAATGTACGTTCGCTATGGCGAGCGCAAAGGCTTTACCGTTGAAGTGATGGAGCAGTCCGATGGCGACATCGTCGGCATCAGCCAAGCCACCATCAAACTGACTGGCGATTATGCTTATGGCTTTTTGCGCACCGAAACCGGCGTTCATCGCCTAGTTCGCTGCTCGCCATACGACTCAAACAACCGTCGCCACACCTCATTTGCTTCGGTCTTTGTGTATCCCGAAGTCGATGACAGTTTTGAAATTGACATCAACCCGTCTGATGTGCGCACCGATACCTATCGCGCCTCAGGCGCTGGTGGTCAGCATATTAACAAAACTGATTCGGCCGTTCGCCTAACGCACATTCCGACCAATACCGTCGTGCAATGCCAAAACGATCGATCACAACATAAAAACCGTGATGAAGCGTGGAAAATGCTACGGGCCAAATTGTTTGAGCTTGAGCTACGTAAACGCATGGAAGCACAGCAATCGCTCGAAGCGACCAAGTCTGACATCGGCTGGGGGCATCAAATTCGCTCTTACGTGTTCGACCAAAGCCGCATCAAAGATTTACGCACCAGCTTCGAAGTCGGCAATATTAAAGGCGTCATGGATGGTGATCTAGACAACTTTATTGCAGCCAGCCTGAAACAAGGCGTTTAATTTTTAGTATCCCAGCAGGGGGCGATCATTCGCTCCCTGATGTCATTAAGTGTATTGAGTGGAAAAACGATGAGTGAAAATCAAGTTGCAAGCCAAGCCGTCGAAGTAGCGGTTGATGAAAATCAAATTATCTTAGAGCGCCGCGCCAAGCTGGCCGCCATTCGCGCCAAAGGCATTGCTTTTCCCAACGATTTTAAGCGTGAGCACCTCTCTGGCCCGCTGCACGACCAATACAATGCACTCGAAAAAGCCGAACTAGAATCGCAAGCGGTGATGGTTGCCGTGGCCGGTCGCATGATGCTCAAACGTGTCATGGGTAAAGCCAGCTTTGCCACCATTCAAGACGGCACTGGCCGCATCCAGTTTTACATCAGCAAAGAAAGCGTCGGCGAAGCCGTGTATGACGACTTTAAAACGTGGGATTTGGGCGATATCGTTGCTGCACGCGGCACGCTAATGAAAACCAAAACCGGCGAGTTATCGGTCCTCGTGACTGAATTGCGCCTCTTGACCAAATCATTGCGTCCATTGCCAGACAAACACCACGGCATGGCCGATCAAGAGCAAATTTATCGTCAGCGCCATCTTGATCTGATTACCAACGATCATAGCCGCAGCACATTCATCAAACGCTCAAAAATCATCCAGCGCTTGCGTGAATTTATGGTGCACGAAGACTACCTCGAAGTCGAAACCCCAATGATGCACTCGATCCCCGGTGGCGCAACGGCCAAGCCATTTGTGACGCATCATAATGCGCTCGATATGCCGCTGTATCTGCGTATTGCGCCTGAACTTTACCTAAAACGTCTGGTTGTTGGTGGCTTAGAGCGGGTATTTGAAATCAATCGCTCGTTCCGCAATGAAGGCATGAGCACGCGCCACAATCCAGAATTCACCATGATCGAATTCTACGAAGCGTATTCCGACTACCAACGCATGATGGAAATGGCCGAAGGCATTATTCGTGCCTGCGCCAAAGAAGTCTGTGGCGGCACGGTGATTGAATATCAAGGCAAACCGGTTGATTTATCCAAAGCATTTACCCGCTTTACCATTGCCCAAGCCATTCAGCACTACAACCCAGAATACACCGACGCGCAATTGATCGACGCGGATTTCCTCAAAGCCGAAATTGCGCGTCTAGGCGGAAAACCAGTGCTGACTGCTGGCATTGGCGGCTTGCAATTGAGTTTGTTTGAAGAAAACACCGAAAGCAAACTGTGGGAGCCGACCTTTATCGTTGACTACCCTGCTGAAGTTTCGCCACTGGCGCGTGCTTCGGACACGCAAGCGGGACTCACTGAGCGCTTTGAATTATTCATCGTTGGCCGTGAACATGCTAACGGTTACTCAGAGTTGAACGACCCTGAAGACCAAGCAGCGCGCTTCCAAGCTCAAGTTGATCTGAAAGACAAGGGTGACGACGAAGCCATGCATTACGACGCCGACTATGTTCGCGCACTTGAACACGGCTTAGCGCCAACGGGCGGCTGCGGGATTGGCATTGACCGCCTCGTGATGCTACTCACCAACGCGCCAAGTATTCGCGATGTGATTTTGTTCCCACAAATGCGTAGGGAAGACTGACCGATACACCCCGATACATGCCGACAAACCCGCACAAACCCTAGGTTTTGCGGGTTTTTTATTTCGATACGTTCCGGTGTATTTCGATACTATCCGCATGTTTTTGGGGGTATCTTTGGGGGTATAATTTCAAAATACCCCCACCCAGATACCCCCAAGGTTTTATGCCACTAACAAAACTCGAAGTAGACAAAGCCAAGCCCAAAGATGATGGGAAAATTGCAAAAATAGCTGATGGTTTAGGCTTATCGCTCTGGGTTATGCCCAACGGGGCGAAATATTGGCGTTTCAAGTATCGCTGGGCGGAAAAAGAGAAATCATTAGCGCTGGGTGTTTACCCTGAAGTTTCGTTAAAAGCGGCACGAACAAAGCGCGATGAGGCAAGGCGGATACTGTCAAGCGGCACTGACCCCAGCCTGCAACGGCAAAATGACAAACTTGCACGCAAAATGGCTGAAAAAAACAGCTTTGAGGCCGTGGCGCGTGAATGGCACCGGATTAAGTCAGCGGAATGGGCAACTAGACACGCCGAATCAGTATTGCTTTCACTGGAAAGATACCTTTTCCCCTCACTAGGCAATCGCCCAGTCAATGCGATTGAGCCACAGGACGTATTGGAGGCGCTGCGAAAAGTCGAAATGAGCGGCAAACGCGATACAGCCAAGCGACTTAGAGAGCGATGCAATGCCATTTTTCGCTTGGCGATTGCATCGGGGCTAGCCAAGTACAACCCCGCCGCCGATCTGATGGACGCATTGCAACCACCAGTTAGCACCAAGCACCCCGCCCTGCGGTTTGATGAGCTGCCAACCTTCCTGAATGCGCTGTATTCCGGCGACAACTTCACACTGCAAACACGATTGCTACTGCAAATCATCATGCTTTGTTTTACTCGCGTCGGCGAAACCGTGCGAGCCGAATGGGATCACCTTGATTTTGAGGCAGAGCTTTGGACGATTCCTGCGGAAAATCGCAAGCTAGTGCACAAACTAAAAGCATCGGCCAACCCCCACCTTGTGCCACTTTCTAAGCAGGTTTTGGCTGCATTCAGGGCGCTTGAGCAGCACAGAAACCCAAACAGCCCTTATGTTTTCCCGAGCTTTTCAAATCCACATGGCTACATGAGCACCGCCACACCCGGCAAAGCCCTGGAGCGGATCGGCTACGGAGGAAAAAACAAAACCAATGGGCACTTGGTCACGCATGGTTTTAGGGCAACAGCATCCACCATCTTGAACGAGGCGGGATTTAATCCTGATGCGATTGAACGCCAGCTTTCCCATTCTGAGCAAAACCTAGTCAGGGCAGCTTATAACCGTGCGGAATATTTGAACGAGAGAAAATCAATGCTGCAGGCGTGGGCAGATTATTTGGACGAGGTACATCAGCGGGGCGAGGCAAAACCGCTCACACTGATTGGCCCTTAAAATCTTCTCCGTGTGCGCGTAAAAATAGCCTGATACACCTGACAACCTGATACAGACTACTTAACCATATGTATTTAAAGGTATTTACTGTATCAGGCATGTATCAGGTTATATGTTTAAAAACTCGAAAAAGTGCTTCTATTTTATGCTGTACAGATAAAAATCACGCCTTGCCGCTCTTCATTCGGTAGCAGTTCGGGCAAATCCAACCAACATTGCGCCGAACCCGCATGGCCTTGTCGTCGTAAAGTTCCTGCATGCCAAAATCTTTGACATTGGTAATCGCAAGCTGACCCAAACCATGCGTGGCAAGCCATTGGCGAATTGCAGGAAGCTGCGCTGGGTCGCTAGCTCTCGCAGTAAAAATCCGTACTTCTCGCCCAGCGTCCAACCACTCGCGAACACGCAACATCATCGGCTTTACTGGTTCACCAATCGCCGAACCCATCGCGCCGTGGTACTCAGCTAACGTACCGTCCAAGTCAACGCCAATCCATTTGCTCATAAAACCGCCTATTAAAAAGTGAGTGCAACAGCAAAACAAGGCGCATAAACGCGATATACGGACATACAATCAAAAGACACACCAACACACAAAAAAACAAAAATAATCGCGCATACGTGGACTGTGAGGCCATGAAGCAGGATTTAACCCTAAACCCCGAGGCGCGCGATTGATGCCCCGCCTCTCCTCCGCCCCTCTTGGGTCGCTTGCTATGCACCTGCATAAGTCCGATCGAGCCAATGCCAGCACAGCTTGCCCAGCAAATTTCACTTTCAAAAATCTATGCGGATTTATGCAGAAATGCAGGGTACGCATGCAGTGATTTGCCTCGCATGGCACGAAGATCAATGGGCGGTCGATTTGTTGCTGTCGATGTATGCCGATATCACCTGATAGCCGCTTGCTGCAGCTATTAAATTTAAAAAATTGCGGCCAACTGCTACAGCTTGCCAGCCAAAACACCACTTTTTAAAAAATCCGGTTGTGCCAGCGCTGGCACAACCGCAACTAGATGCCTGTTTTTGCCCTCGCTGGAATACTTGCCCCTGTTGCCATTCGGTGCACACCGGAAACGACCAAAACAGAAAACCAGCACAGGAGCAAAACAATGTCAGACAGCAACGCGCCGCGCTTAGAGCGCTTTATTTCACGAACTGCACTCAAGCATTTAATTGGCGACATTGCTGATTCGACCTTGTACGAGTGGCAAGCAAAAAACCTTTTTCCCAAGCCTGTACCGCTAGGTGCTCAACGCGTTGGCTGGCTAGAAAGTGAAGTCATCGCATGGCAACAAAGCAAAATCGCCGAACGCAACGCCAACTAAACCCAAGGGACAGCACAATGCAAAAAATTCCATTTACGGCTGAACAAGAAGCCGAAATAAAAAATCTACAAACGCGCTATCAGGAAGCGATCAGTATCCATAACGAAAAAATTGCTCACTACACAGTAGCGAAAGAAAAACTAGACACCTTAGATCGAACTATTGCGGCAATTGAGAATGAAGCGCGTGAAGCACGAGAAAATAGCAAATCGCTCATTCGATCTTTAATTTTTGAAACCAAACAATTACTGAATGCCAAATCGAAAGAACAAGCCGCTTATAACTTGGTAGAGGATTACCAAGAAATCCGCACCGAACTTGTTACCGCATTAGAAATTCAATCCTTTGTTTTAGAAAAAGCCAGAAACTCAGTTGCAACATTGCGATTAAAAACAGCGCACGAAATAGGAAAAATTATTTTTCGCGTTGCTATTGATGAATTACACAAAAACAATGGCTTTTCATTATTACGCACCGCTTTAGAGCTAACGCATAACGACACCAATGCCAACCCAGTTCAAGCACTGAGTTACTCGGTCATTTCAACCCAAGACAAAAAATACATTGACTATGACTATTTTAAAGATTTTATAAAAAAAGTGGGTAATGAATTAAGCAGCAGCGAGCCACTTATTAATGACTGCTTTTTAGAGTTAATTCCACCAATTCAAAACCAATACGCAACACCTAATCTATCAATTGTTGCCACAAACAAACGCTGTGCCGAACTGGGTATCGTCTACTAAAAGGAATGCGTAATGAGTATGAATTGTCCGCACTGTGGCGAAACCATGCACATTCGTTCTAGCCGAGAGACATCGTTAATTAGTCGTGAAATTTATTACCGCTGCACCAACTTGCATTGTGGGCATATTGCAATTGCGATTACTGAGCTAATAAAAACCATTGTGCCAGCACAGTTTCCTAACCCGAAGTGTCATTTACCCGTTATCAAACCGGAATCATCAGCGCCACCACGCGGCTAATATACAAGCGATATAAATACAAAAACCTAATAGCTCACGCCTTAATTTATTGCGTGCGGGGATTGCTGCGCCCTATTTAAACCGCAACAACACAGGAGCAATCAAGAGTGAATCATAAGCAATTTATCAAAGACAACCAGCACGAAACTCACACTTTTACCGCAAACACAGAAGACAGCAAACTGATTTTTATGATTAAAAATTGGTTAGATGATAACGGCATTGGCGGCTGCAAAATCATCAAAGAAGAAAATGGCGATACGTTTGCACTATTTGAAAATATTTCGATTCGAGTTGAGGATGAAACCGAGAAAAACTGTGCCGAACGACATACTTTATTAAGTAAATATAAACACAAATTTAATTCTCAATTAAATAATCAGCATGAGACACAACACACACCGAAAAAACATTTTATGCACGATGAATTCTTAGCCGACTGCTGATTAATTTAATCCTTACCTCATTCAGAATGATCGCGCATGGGAATTGCTGCACCCAATTTAAATGGCAGCAGTATAAAAAGGAATTAATTATGGATCAAAAAAAATGGATTGGTGTTGATTTGGACGGCACATTAGCCAAATCCAATAAGGGTACACGCAACAATACAATTGGTGGGCCGATTGAAGCCATGTTGAATCGTGTCAAAAAATGGATTGAAGACGGTGAATATGAAGTGCGTATTTTTACTGCGCGTGCCAGCGACAGCAAACAGATTTTTGGCATTCAGAAATGGCTAGATGATAACGGCATTGGCGGCTGCAAAATCACCAACCAAAAAGACGGCGATATGCTCGCACTATTTGACAATATTGCAATTCGCGTCGAAGAAGACACCGGCAAAATTTGCGATGAATGCCTTAATTACTTGGCTGATTCTAATTACAAATTTAACTCGCAATTAAATCACCAACCAGCAGCAATAAACCAAAACAATTTCATGCGTCATGATTTTTTAGCCGATTGCTAATTTAATTAACCCGAATTTATTTAATTAAAACCATAAAAAAGCCCCCAAAGTAAAGGCTTTGGGGGCTCATCCACACAAGGACACACCATGAAAATCAATTCTCACACAGCCAATTCATTATTGGCAAGCCCTATTGCAATGTGGCCTACTTCACTTGACGCACTCAAACAAATGATGAAAAATGCAGGTCTTGCGTTCAATCACGCAAGCAGCTTTGACAGGCTGAATGAAAAAGCGGGACAACCGCTGCGTAGCGGTTTTTTTACGTCTGAACGCCTTGAGCGTCCGTGCGTACCCGAACACGCCATAGTTGCACCTTCACTGGTGGGACGTGGTGGGGAAGCCTTCGGGCTTGCTGGTTTACTTTTTCGCCAGTCTGTCAACCCTGCCACGTTCTCGCCACCTCCGTTTGACAGCGGATGGCGGGGATTTAACCCCCATGAAAAAGGTGCATTCATCATGCCAAAACTCGCCCGTACTTTCCTGACGTATTCCCTCTTGGCTATTACTGTCATTGCGTTTGAGCGCAATACCCCCTTGATCGTTGTTGCATTGTCGTTTGCTGCTTTCTGCCTTGCCCACGTTATCGGAGGGGCTCGCCATGATTAAGCCATTCGATTTAGATCAAGCCATTGCCCTGCCGCATCCATACACCGCGCCACTCATGGGTGTAGCAAATTACACCTCTGAGCTATCCGCCGAAACTGCGCTCTTGATGGCGTTGGAATATCTACAGGACGCACAAAAAGGCGGCGTTGCTGATTTTAAAACACTGGCCGCACTGGAATACATCAGCGCCATTGTGACGGCAGCAGGTCTCAACCCAGACGCGCTCAAGCCTTGTCCCACCACCGCCATTGGAGGGACTCAATAATGTGCGTTCGCCCTTACCAACTCCCTGCCACATTACCCAGCAATCCATCCGTACCTGCTTTGCGTTTTGAACAGCTCACTCAAGCTATTGACGGCCTACAGCGTGGCGTCGCTCACTTGCCTGACGGTGGCAGCAAAAAGCAGCTCAGCGAACATGCCGCGCTAATGCAGGCACAAAACCAACAACTTATTGAACTATTGCACTGTGTTAAAGAGCAACTCACGCTTTGTGAAGACGGCCTTTTAGCACTGGCTGAGCTACTCGAAAGCAGCGACAACCGAGCCATGCTATGTAGTCGCCTGCATAGCCTGCTAACGCCTTTGCTACAGCGCCAACAAGACGCCACCAATTACCTAACTGACGCGCTGTGAGGAGGACGCAATGAATTCCAATACCCAGCCCCGTGGCAAAGTCACGCAGCGCTTTAGCCTTGAAATCAAGCAAGCTGCACGCGGCCTATGGCCGCATATCTTGCAAACTATGGGCATTCCCGCCAAAACCTTGGATGGGCGCAATCATCCTTGCCCCGCTTGCGGCGGCACGGATCGCTTTCAATTTACGGTGCGCGGCACTGCCGCGCCGTATGGCCGCTTTGCTTGCCGTGGTTTGGACAAACAAGGCGGCGATGGCTTTGCTCTCGTTATGCACGTTTTTAACTTGAGCTTTCCGGAGGCCGTACAAGCCGTCGCCAATGTGCTGGGCTTAGGCTCGCATCGCGTAACACTGACTTTACCCAAGCAAATTGAAGCGGCACCAATACCGCAAATCAATCACTCAGAAAAACTACAGCGATTATTTGATGCTGGCGACGACATCGGCATGCACAACACAGCGGGGCGTTACCTCTATCAACGCGGCATTCGTGAAGATCTGATTAATCGAACCACGCAACTGCGCTATTGCGATGTGCTGGACTACTGGCATGTTGTCGATGGCAAACCCCAAAGATTAGCCAGCGGTGAAGCGCTGATAGCCAGAATCCAAAAGCCATGCGGGGCGCTGGCTGGATTGCATCGTATTTACCTTGATGTGGATGCCAATAAGCTGGCTTTGCTATATGGCGACAATAACGAAGTCCTTCCCGCCAAAAAGCTACAAACGGCACATGACGGCGCTTTAGCCGGCGCAGCTTGCAGATTAAGACCGCTGACTGGCGAAGGACGACTGGCGCTCACTGAGGGCATAGAAACGGCACTGGCTGTGCATCAACTCACCGGCCTTCCCGTTTGGGCTTGCATCAGCGCTAGCGGCTTAAAAACGGTGCAATTACCCGATACAGCGCGTGAAGTCTTTATTTACGGCGACAACGACCAGCCCGACCACAAAGGCCGCAACGCAGGGGCAGAAGCGGCTTACATTTTGGCAACTCGCCTACTCGACGAAGGCCGTAAAGTAAAAGTCATTTTACCGCCGCAAGCGGGGACTGATTGGCTAGATGTGCTGAATAACAATAAAACCGAGGCTAAACACAATGACTGATTTGTCACAAAAACAACTGAATGCAGATACTGCAAAAAGCATGACTGAAAGCGTTACCATCACTTTGCCACGTGGCGCGTTTGAATTGGCCAACCCTGATAACGCGGCGGAATTCACCCCTAAAAGCAAGGCCGAATTACTGGGTGAAATCAAGCCATATTACGAGCTAATCGACGGTGAACTGGTCTACATCGGCACCAAAATAGACCGTGATACCGGAGAGAAAGAGCACTTAGCCCCTGTTCGACTCTGCCGCGAATTGGAGATCATCGGGCAAGGTATTGATAGCTACGGCGATTATTACCGCTTGATTCGTTGGAATGATTGCATCACCAACTCAGAAAAAACCACCGCAATACCCTGCAGCAGCATTGGCGAGCGCGAATGCTGGCAATTACTCAATGGCAAGGGCTTGGCAATTGCCACCAACCGCGCATCCCGTGAGCGGCTAGCAGATTATTTACACAGCGAAGGCAGCAAAGAGCGCTACACAATCGCTAGTCAAAGCGGCTGGCAACAAGGTGCTTTTGTCTTGCCGACAGGTGAAATTATTGGCGAAGCCAACACTCGACTTTTTTATCCTGCAGCAGGAACCTACCGCGAAGCCTTCACCCCGAAGGGTAGCATGGCCGAATGGCGTGACAGCGTAGGCGCACTAGCAAAAGATAATCCCTTAGTCATGACCGCCGTAGCTTGCTCACTGGCTGGCGCGGTACTGGGCTTGATCGGCGCACGGGATGGGATTGGCCTGCATTTGCATACGGAAACCTCAAGCGGAAAATCAACGTGTGCCGACGTTGCGGCCAGCGTTTGGGGCAACCCTAAAAGCCTGATGCAGTCGTGGGATGGTACGGGCATTGGCCTGACAAATTCAGCGGAATTTGCCAACAGCATGATGCTGTATCTCGATGAAATTGGCGCAGGTGACGCCAAGAAAATGGGGAGCATTATTTACACCATGCTCAACGGTGTTTCCCGCACCCAAGGCCGCAAAGAAGGCGGAAACCGTGCTAAAAGAACTTGGTTAATGACACTCATCTCGACGGGTGAAGTTCCGATCAGCCAGTTTCTCAACGAAGGCGGCCATATCGTGCGCGGCGGCCAAGAAATACGCATGCTCGACATTCCGGCAGACGTAGGCAATTACCGCGCCTTTGATTGTATTCACGGACACAAAAACGGCGGTGCATTCTCAATTGCACTGACCGAAGCCGCAAGAACGCATTACGGCAGCATGGGTCGCGAGTTTGTTGCATGGCTAATTCAGCACAAAAATGAAGTAAAAAATCGAGTCACTGCCTCTGAAAAACGCTTATTGGCTGAACTTCCCGACCACGCCGCGCCAACCGTTTCAAGAGCTTCTAGAAAATTTGCAATCTTGGCTGCGGCGTTAGAAATGGCTGCAGATGCAGGTTTAACGGGCTGGACATGCGAAGAATCATTCCAAGCCGTACACACCACATGGCAGCGTTGGCTGGTTGAATTTGGTATTGATAGCCGCGATGACGAGCGACTTATTGAGCAAGCAAACAGGGTATTAGCCGCAGCACAATATGGGCGTTTTTTGCTCTTGCCACTCCAAGACCAAGAACCCACGATGCAAAACGTGATGGGCTACAAACGAATAACAGAGGACGGCGGCTATGTATTTTTTGTATTGCCGCACGCTTTTAAGGACGAAGTCGTCAAAGGTTACGAGATTAAAAAAGCATTTAAAGTCCTGCATGAGGCAGGGGTTTTAGATAAGCCCAAAGGGCATGATGGCTGGACTGTTGTATTTGAGCGGGGCAAGGGGCGCGGCTACAAAATGAAGCTCAGCGCCTGTAAGGAATGATAAAGAGGTGATCAGTTATTTTTGAATAAAAACCAGAATAACTTTTTTATCAAAAATTTCATTATTTGCCTGATACCCTGATACAAGAAGACTATCTAACTGTATTTAAACATTTTAATTGCATCAGGTACACGCATCATGTTTTTTATCCAACCTGATACCCTGATACAAACCTGATATTTAAAAACCCAGCATCTATGCGGGTTTGAGGTATGTGTATCAGGCAATCAGGTGAATCAGGCATTTTTTCTACGTATATAGGAGTGCGGGGAAAAATGTACTTTCATTACTGTAAGTATTATGCAATTTATCCACCGCACGATATGATTCTTTCCCCACATGAAAAAGCCCCCGAACGAGCATAAAAATGATGACCAACACAACCAGTAGCGAGCAGCAAATCGAACCCCAAAAAAAACGCCGTGGCCGCCCTCCTCTACCGGATAGCATGTCCCGAAATTCAGAAAGAACAAAAAGCTATCGAGACCGACTGAATGCAAAAGCAGCACGCGAAAGTAAAGACGGTGTTTTAAATGAAGTCGTGCAACTCAATGCCGTGGTGCTGGGACAAACCCGTGAACAGTTAAAAATGTGTGCCAAGCAGAACAACATGACCATCGGTGAGTTACTCAACCACTTGGTAGAAAAAAGTGACTTAACCGCCATTTTTGAAGTAAAGTGATAAAATGTTGGAAAAGACCAAGCCGCTTTGCCGTCTAAATAAATGTCTTTTATTTGCAACAAGCATCCCAACAGCGCCTGAAATAACGTTCAGCCCACCCCTTCTTTAACAATTCAGAGATTTACTCCGCCATTGGCCTACAAATGCCCAATTTTTGCCTTCTTTAAAATCATTTGGGGGTATCAACGGGGGTATCTCTGACAGCAATCAAAAATTATTTGTTTGTTTTCAACCAGTTAAACGATTATTTTTGTTCCCACAAATGCGCCGCGAAGACTAAGCCAACAGACCGTATTGCCCGCCAGCCCTTTTGAAATAAAGCTTTGCGGGCAATACTGACAAAATAAAACCGGCCATGGCCGGTTTTATTTTTTTAAAGCTTTATTTTTATACTGATTTTTCTTGTGCCAGATCTTGCTGCGCAACCGCGTCTTTAAGTGCTTTTGCTGCGGTAAATTTAAGCACCCGCTTCGCTGGAATTTGCACTGCTTCACCGGTACGCGGGTTGCGTCCGACGCGGGCATCGCGCGACTTTAACGCCACTTTGGCCACGTTGGGCAAAACTACTTCGCCGCCGCCACTGACGGTCGCCAAAATCACCTCCGACAAAGTCTCGATTGTGGCTGCAACTGCTTTTTTTGAAACTTCCGGATGATCAATCGCTACTAAGTTATGGACAATCGCAATCAATTCAGTTTTATTCATAAAAGACCTTTTAATGGGCGCAGCGCATAGAATAGATCAGCCATTATGCCGCAGCCCAAGAAAATAAGCTTTAGCTTTGCGCATAGTTTTCCATTTATGCAAAACGCACTATTTACCTCGCTTTTAAATAGCAATCAGAGGAAAATGTGAATGTCACACAGAGAGATGACATGAACACCAGTAGCCAATCGCCAATTCCCAATATCACATTCTTAGCGCTTTTATTTCCTCTTGCCTTAGTTTTGTTTGAATTTGCCACTTACATTTCAAACGATATGATTCTGCCGGCAATGCCGACCATTGTTAATTCATTTGCAATTGATCCAATTCATATTCCATCGGCAATGTCGATTTGTTTATTGGGTGGCGCCAGCTTGCAATGGCTGCTTGGACCTCTTTCGGATCGAATTGGCCGTCGCCCAGTGATGCTGGCGGGCGTACTGCTGTTTATTCTGTCTTGCATTGCCATCGTATTTTCTGAATCTTACAGTTGGTTTTTATTTTGCCGCTTTTTGCAAGGCACCGGCATGTGCTTTATCGGCGCAGTCGGCTACGCCGCAATCCAAGAAAGCTTTGCTGAAGCCACCGCCATTCGCGTGACCGCATTAATGGCCAATGTGGCCTTGATTGCGCCACTCATTGGCCCTTTGGCGGGCGCCATGGTATTGCAAGTGGCCAGCTGGTATTGGATTTTTATTTTTGTCGCCATCATCGCCAGCTTTTCAGCCATTGGTCTTTGGCGCTTCATGCCAGAAACCTCACCCAAAATAAACACGCCATTGCGTATTGCGCACTTGCGCCAAGACTATACCGCCGTACTCAGTAATCGGCGTTTCTTAGCCGGAGCGATTTCTATCGGTTGCACCTCCGCGCCTTTATTGGCTTGGATTGCATTAGCGCCGGTGATTTTGATGCAAGACGCACAACTCTCCACCATTGCCTATGGCTACTGGCAAACGCCGGTGTTTGTTGGCTTAATTTTAGGCAATCTTATTTTGGCCAAAGTCGTAACCAGCGTACCGATTTACCGCATTATCAAGCTAGGCTCCATACCGCTAATGGTCGGCCTAACGATGCTGCTGTGGTTATTTAAATCGCCAATGGACTGGCAATGGCTGATTGCGTCACTCTCTATCGCCGCCATTGGGATTGGCATTATCAATGCGGCACAATTTAGATTGGCCTTGTTTGCCAGCGATCAAAGCAAAGGCACGGTTGCTGCCATGCTGGGCATTATTATGATGGTGATTTTCTCAGTCGCGATTGAGGCTGCCAAAATCGGCCATGAGCTGTGGGGTAATCGCGGATTTATCATTGTCTGCTTAGTCATGGGCACTTGCGCGATTAGCGCCAGACGCTATTTTTTACGTGGCCCGCATGGCGAACAAGCGGATTAATTGAATATATCAATGCACGAAGGCGCCCCCCTTATCCAGACAAACTCTGAATGGCAATCTATATTTCGGACTTCGCTATACCAAGCGCAGGCTGCATTACTTCGTAATCTTGCCATTCAGACCCCATCGCCGCGATCGATTTTCAGCCTCGATTGGGCGCAGGGCGCCGTCTTCTTGGCGACGTGTCAGCACTGGATAAACACGCGCCAGACCACCGAACGACTGCACTTTTTAAGCTTGATCCCCAGCGAATTTCAAGTCGATCAGCTACAGGCCATCGCCCAGCAACACCCCGAATTTTCGGCACTGATTGATCAATTACAGGCCATCTGGCCACGCTGGCAAACGGGATTTCATCGACTGCATTTAGCACTAGGGCAAATCAGCCTTACCCTTGTATTTGGCGATCATACGCAGCTCAGTGAAATCAGCGGCCCAATCGATCTGATTTACCTAAATTTAGCGTCACCAACATCGCTGACGCTGATGCACTGCAAGCAATTGCGCCGTCTAGCTACGGCACATAGCGTCGTCATTGGGCAAGGCAATCACCCGCTACACCGCCAGCATTTAGCGCAAGTTGGTTTTATATTGCCACCACCATCCACAGACGACTTTTGGGTGGCAACAACGCGCCAACATCGCCAGTCAAGCCACGCAGCGCCAATCGAGCCCGAGGCCATCATCATTGGTGCCGGCCTGGCGGGCTGCGCCATGGCTAACCAGCTCGCTGCACGCGGCTGGAAAATCAAACTGATCGACGCTCAAGCGGATATTGCCAGTCAAGCCTCAGGCAATCATATTGGTCTTTGTCATCCAACATTAAGCCGCGACGATAACTTCCAAGCCCGCCTGTCGCGCGCCGGTTTTGCGGCCACACAACAAAAACTAATGCAACTGAGCCAGCAAGGTCTAAGGATTGATTTTGGTGTCGATGGGCATTTGCAATTGGCCAAAGATCAGGCTGCGGCGACGTTGATGCAATTGATCAGCACTGAGCAACCGCAACTCCATCAGATGGTTCGCTGGCTAGATCGACAACAATGCCAGACTCAGCTTGCGATAGATTGCGAATTGGGTGGCTGGTGGTTTCCCGAAGGGATGTGGGCCAATCCCTACAGTATTTGCAATGGGTATATCAATCAGTACCATGATTTAATTGACCTTCAACTCAATACCCATGTAAATCTAATTAGACTATTTGATCAATGCTGGCATCTTTACGATGCGGAGCAGCAACTGATCGCCTCGAGTAAAACATTAATTTTAGCCAACGCAACGGATGCGACCCGCTTGATTCCGGATGCCCAATTGCCGCTCTCGGCGAGTTTGCGTAGCGTCTCCACATTGTGGAGCGGCGACTTACCGGCAAGTACTTTTAGCCTATCAGGACAGAGTTATTTAACCCCCGCATTGGCGGGCTGGCGCTGCGCCGGTGCCAGCTTGGTCGACGTGCAGCATCCACAGCAGGCTGAACAACAAAACCTCGACGACTTAAGTCAGCTTATTGGTGCCGCCGTTGTCACCAGTAAACCGGTCGAAACTCGGCTTTGTTTTCGCCCCAACTCATCGGATCGTCTGCCTTTGACAGGTCAAATCCCACAGCGTAGCCACATCCCTCACTCAGTCGATCAGCTCTTTCAAATACCACGTCAACCCGGTTTATACGGCCTATTAGGCCTTGGGGCGCGCGGTATAACATGGCATGTTTTGATCGCCGAAATGTTGGCATGTCAACTCAACCAAGAGCCGTTCGCGATTGAGCGCTGCCTAGTCGCCGCGATCGATCCTGCACGATTTGCCTTGCGTGAGCTGCGCAAAAGCCCCAACCACGCCCAAAAACAATGCAGAAAGCCTGCAAATCGAGCATAACAGTCGTGAAATCATCACAATTGAATGCTCAACTTGCATACAGTTTGCCACTGAGCAGCTGGGCGGAATCGACGTATAGTTGATCTCATCGCAAACCGTTTTGAGGGTTTTATCATGCAAACCATGCAACTGAGTCGCACCCAAGTGAGCGCCTTTCAAGCCCAACACTGCTGGATACATTGCGAGGCCGGTCAGCTTTGGCTTAGCCATGATGGCGAAGATATTGTGCTGGAACGAGGGCAAAAATACTTTGTGCATAGCGGTGATTTAATCGTGATCGAAGCGCTACAAGATGGCCGTTATCGAGTGCAGCCCAAGACCACCATCAAGATGAGCCAAGCGCCCAACAAGGCGGCACCGACTGCCGCACTCGCCCAGTAAGCGGCAGGATTAACCGTTAATCTGCCATTCTGAACGCTTAAGAAGCCTAAGATTGCCAATTAAAGATCAGCCTGCCGATAGTAAAGGCAGGCTGGCAGTTGCACTTCAATCGAAGCGCAGTCCGCCATGGGAGGTGGGCTATGCGCGGAAAATGGCTTCTGATGACACTGCTATTCGGATTTACGGCCTTAAGCAGTCATGCACAAATAATTGATGACATTCTCGAGGTCAACGGCATTCTGTCCGTGGCTTGTGGTGAGCGATCTACTGTACTTTGGGTCGATGAAAGCGAACAAATAGAACCCTGTTTAATGGCCTACTCTGCGCGCTGCATTGAAGTTCAATCTGATGAAGCCCAAAGCTGCCTCAATGTGATGCAAAAGCACGAAGCAGCAGAAAACAAAGTCAATGACGCCTCAGTACAAATGACTGCGTACTAATACGTCAACAGGCCCTAGCCATGCACTAAACAGCCTGATTGATATAAGCTTGAGCCATCTGACCTAGTCGTTCGATGGCTTTTTCATGTTTCACTGTCCAAGGTTCACCACAGCAAATACGCAAACAATTGCGATAACTTTGACTTGGCGAAAACATCACCCCTGGCGTAAAACTAATGCCTTCAGTTAATGCCTGCTGCAATAACTGCAATGTATCTACTTTTTCATTGAGCTCTAGCCATAAAACATATCCGCCTTGCGGTACATGCAAACGCGTATCTGCAGGGAAAAACCGTTGAATAGCATCAACCGCATCGTTAACCTGCTCGGCACAATGTTTACGCAAGCGTCTTAAATGATGATCATAACCGCCACTTTCTAAAAAGTGCGCGATGGTTCTTTGCAATACCAATGAGGTCGAATAGGTATTAATAAATTTAAGTTGCTCAATTTGTTTTTGCCAACGGCCACCAAACACCCAACCAATTCGAAACGCTGGCGCTAGTAATTTAGTAAAGGACGCAATCAGCATCACATTGCCCGTTTGATCATAGGCTTTGGCTGGGCGCGGGCGATCACCTTGATAGCAAAACTCGCCATAAATATCATCTTCAATTAAAGGGATATTTCTTTGTTCTAATAACTCAACTAATTTTTTTTTGTTTTCATCGGGCATTAAACTGCCACAAGGATTGGAATAATTTGGTAATAAAACACAAGCGGTCACCGCCCCATTTCTTGATGCCAATTCTAAGGCTTCAATCGAAATCCCTGTTTTGGGATGCGTCGGGATTTCTAATGCTTTTAATTTAAAACTTTCTAGAATTTGCAATAAACCAAAGTACGCTGGCGACTCAATCGCGACCACGTCACCCGGCTTGGTCACCGCACGCAAGCAAAGATTAAGCCCTTCAATTGCGCCATGGGTAATTAAGACATCATCCGCTTCAATTTGCCCACCCCACGTTAAAGAGCGGCGTGCAATTTGTCGCCGTAACTGAATATCGCCCAATGGCTCACCATAATCGGCAATCATATCGGGATCATTACGCGTCACTTGTGACAAAATGCGCTGAATTTGCTGATTTGGGAATAGTTTTGGCGACAAAATCGCCAAGCCAAAGTCGACTTTCAAAGCATTAATTCGCGCCAAAACACTGGGCGTTAGCAATGGGTCAATCACCACATGGGAAGGCCGCTTCGGTGGCTTGGTCAGCTCTGGTGAGGCTAGGTGGCGAATGGCACGAACATAAAAACCAGACTGTGGCCGCGCCTCAACCAAACCACGATCTTCCAGCTCTCGATAAGCTTCCATAATGGTTGAAAGACTTAAATGGCGCTCTGAGGATAATTTTCGAATGGATGGTAGTTTTTCACCGGCTCGCAACAACCCAGCATGAATCGCTTGTGCTAGCTCTTCGGCCAATTGAAAGTACAGTGTTTCTGATTTTTTTCGCTGTGATTGATCCAGCAATGTAAGGTCATTCATTTCGCCCCTCCCCCATAGTCAAGACACTATAACTGAGGGTTTAGAAAAAAAACAGTTTTACATTTTTGGCGGCAACAAAAATAGTGTACCGGATCAGTCCGATTTCGATGGCGAACTAGGGGTGGCTGTATTGCTTACGTTGGGTTTGATTGCGCTGATATTGACTGGCGACTGATCGAGCACTTGGAAAAAAACTTCGCCCTGCCGAATCATCCCTAATTCATTACGCGCACGCTCTTCAATGGCATCAGTACCATTTTTTAAATCCTGCACTTCGGCCTCGAGCGCGTCATTGCGCTCTTTAAGTTTGGCATTGCTTTCACGATGCTGGCTTAGTTGCGAATCAAGCTGCCAAACTCGCAACCAGCTCCCTTTGCCAACCCATAGCGGCCACTGTAAAGCAACGATAATAATCGCAAAAAAAATTGCCAGTATGCGCATACAAACCTTCGTGACAAAATAAAACCGGAGCTAGGCTCCGGTTTTACATCTTACTACAGACGTTTATTTACGTCGAAATAATTACCAATATAAAGGCTTAACCTTTCAACTGATAAAATGCACCGATACCTGGGTACACCGCTGCATCACCCAACTCTTCTTCAATACGCAAGATTTGGTTGTATTTTGCAATACGATCAGAACGGCTCAATGAACCTGTTTTGATTTGCATGCAGTTCGTTGCAACCGCCAAATCAGCAATCGTTGCATCTTCAGTTTCACCGGAACGATGACTCATAACTGAAGTGTAGCCATGACGTTTAGCCAAATCGACAGCAGCCAATGTCTCAGTCAAAGAACCGATTTGATTCACTTTAATCAAGATTGAGTTGCAAATGCCGCGCTTGATACCTTCAGCCAAGATTTTGGTGTTAGTTACAAACAAATCATCGCCGACGATCTGTACACGCTTGCCCAAACGATCGGTCAAGACTTTCCAACCATCCCAATCGCGCTCGCCCATACCATCTTCAATCGAAATGATTGGGTATTTGTTAACGAGGCTTTCAAGGTAATCAACCATCTCAACTGAATTGAAAGTGCGATTGCCTGATTTTTTGAATACATAATTGCCAGTGGCTTTATCAAAGTATTCAGAAGCAGCACAATCCAAAGCGATACGGAAGTCAGTACCGGCTTTGTAACCCGCTTTTTCAATCGCGGCCATTAACATGTCCAGCGCTTCTTCAGGACCCGCAACGTCAGGTGCAAAACCACCTTCGTCACCCACCTGAGTTGGCATGCCTTTGTCGTGCAAGATTTTTTTCAAGTTATGGAAAACTTCTGCACCGTAACGCATTGCTTCACGGAATGTTGGCGCGCCAACCGGAACAATCATCAACTCTTGGAAATCCAAGCTGTTTGATGCGTGCTCACCACCGTTGATCACGTTCATCATTGGTACTGGCAAAGCCATCGGGCCTGAACCACCAATGTAACGATACAGCGGCAAACCCGCTTCTTCAGCAGCCGCTTTTGCCACTGCCATAGACACGGCCAAGATGGCATTTGCACCTAAATTGCGCTTGTCTTCAGTACCATCCAAATCGATCATGGTTTTGTCGATAAAGGCTTGATCTGCAGCATCTAGACCAATGATGGCTTCGCAGATTTCAGTGTTGATGTTTTCAACAGCTTTCAATACGCCCTTACCTAAGTAACGTGCTTTATCGCCATCACGCAACTCAAGCGCTTCGCGCTCACCGGTTGATGCCCCAGACGGTACTGCGGCACGGCCCATGACACCTGATTCTAGAAGGACATCGGCTTCTACGGTTGGATTGCCACGTGAATCTAAGATTTCACGTGCGATCACTTCAACGATTGCGCTCATCGGTTCTATACCCCTTAAAACGGTTGAATTAATACTGCGAAAAAATTACACAACATTTTACAATGTATGCTCAATAAAGGAGTGTGCCTTAACTGCACGGTCAATGTCTTTGAGGACGATCAGCAATTCCTTCATTCTCGCGATGGGCATGACATTTGGACCATCGGACATGGCATTACATGGATCAGGATGGGTTTCCATAAAGACCCCAGCTACGCCAGAGGCGATTGCCGCACGGGCCAAGACTGGAACAAACTCACGCTGACCACCCGATTTATCGCCTAAACCACCGGGTTGCTGCACCGAATGGGTGGCATCAAACACCACCGGGCAATGCGTATCGCGCATAATGGCCAAGCCGCGCATATCACTCACCAAGGTGTTGTAACCAAAAGAAGTGCCGCGATCACAAACCATAATATTGTCGATGCCGCCATTGGCTTCTTTGGCTTTTTCAACAACATTCTTCATATCCCAAGGTGCCATAAACTGACCCTTTTTGATATTCACTGGCTTACCCGTGGCACAAACCGCATGAATAAAGTCGGTTTGGCGCGCCAAAAAAGCGGGGGTTTGCAATACATCCACCACTTGTGCCGCAATGGCGGCCTCAGCTTCGCTATGAATATCGGTCAGGACTGGCACCCCAAGCTGACGCTTCACTTCCGAAAGGATTCGCAAGCCTTCATCAATACCTAAACCTCGAAACGATTTGCCGGATGAACGATTGGCTTTGTCGAAGCTAGATTTATAGATAAATGGGATGTTTAACTCAGTAGTGAGTTCTTTTAAATAACCTGCAGTATCGATTGCAAGCTGTTCACTTTCAATCACGCAAGGACCGGCGATGAGAAAAAAAGGATGCTCAATACCCACATCAAAGCCACATAACTTCACGCCAACCTCCTTGGGTATATCGCCCTAAATTAGATTTAATATAGGCTAGCAGCCAATACCCATTAGGGCAATACACAAATACACATCAAATATTTGGAATCACCTCGAGCAATTGACATTGCATCGAGGCTTCCAAACGACACCATGCGCCGTCATCAAGGCCGCATTACTGATATTTATTTGCAGCTCAAGCCTTCACGGCCATTTTCTTTGGCGTACGCAATGGCCGCTTGCACGTAAGAAATAAACAGCGGATGACCGTCACGCGGGGTTGAAGTAAATTCTGGATGGAACTGACAAGCAAAGAACCAACGATGATTTGGCAATTCGATGGTTTCAACCAAAGCTTCAGCGCCCATTGACTTACCACTGATTTTCAAGCCAGCCGCTTCTAAACGCGCCAAATAGTAATTATTTACTTCGTAGCGATGACGATGACGCTCAATTGCGGACGTGCCGCCATAGATTTTAGCGGCCAAAGTACCCTCTTCAAGACGACATTCTTGCGAACCCAATCGCATTGTGCCACCCATATCCGAGTTTTCATCGCGCTTTTCTACTTGGCCATCATGATTAATCCACTCATCAATCAAGGCGACGACGGGGTATTGTGTTGCTAAATCAAACTCGGTTGAATTCGCGCCAGGCATACCGGCCACATCGCGAGCATATTCAATCAGCGCAATTTGCATCCCCAAACAAATCCCCATGTATGGGATATTGTTTTCGCGCGCAAAGCGAACGGCAACAATTTTACCTTCAACACCGCGCTTACCAAAACCACCGGGCACCAAAATGGCATCCATATCGCGCAAGCACTCAGCACCTTCGGTTTCTAGTGATTCAGAATCAACAAAGTGAATTTTGACTTCTGAGTGGGTATGTAAACCAGCGTGCCGTAATGCTTCAATCAGCGACTTATACGACTCGGTTAAATCGACATACTTACCAACCATGGCAATATTAACAGTCTGCTGTGGGCTTTGAACCGCAGCGACAATCTTGTCCCAAACCGACAAATCAGCAGCAGGCAATTGCAGATTAAATTGCTTACAGATGATTTCATCAATACCTTGCTCAGATAAAACACGCGGTATTTTGTAAATAGAATCCACATCAGGACAAGAAATAACCGCTTTTTCTTGAACGTTAGTGAATAAAGCAATTTTACGGCGTTCTTCGTCTGGCACCATGCGGTCAGCACGGCAAATTAACACGTCAGGCATGATGCCGATTTCGCGTAATTCTTTAACACTGTGCTGGGTTGGTTTGGTTTTAATTTCACCCGCAGCAGCGATATAAGGCACGTAAGACAAATGTATGAAACAGGTGTTGTCTTTACCCAGCAAAACGCCCATTTGGCGAATCGCTTCAAGAAATGGCAGCGACTCGATATCGCCGACCGTTCCACCCACTTCAATCACCGCGATTTCAGCGCCTTCTGCGCCCAGGCTAATAAAATGACGAATTTCATCGGTAATATGTGGAATGACTTGGACCGTCTTGCCGAGGTATTCACCGCGACGCTCTTTTTTAATCACCGAGTCATAAATTTGACCGGTGGTAAAATTATTGCGCTTTTTCATTTTAGCGGTGATAAAACGCTCGTAATGACCCAAATCTAAGTCAGTTTCAGCGCCATCTTCGGTAACAAAGACTTCGCCATGCTGCATTGGGCTCATCGTGCCTGGATCCACATTGATATATGGATCAAGCTTCATCATGGTGACATTAAGACCGCGTGACTCTAAAATCGACGCGAGAGATGCGGCGGCGATGCCCTTACCTAAGGAAGAAACAACGCCACCGGTTACGAATATGTACTTGGTCATGTTGGTGCGCACAAGTTTGAATCCCCTATTCTACCTGAACAACAGCGCACCCTCAATTCTGGACAAGAACAAAAAAATCTGAGCGCAGCTATTTTCGCCGTTTAAAAGCGCAGCAAATGCCGACTAAGCCCCCAAAAAACCAAGTAAAAATGCGCTTTAATACGCCCAGCCAAGCACTTTAAGGTACGCAACAAAAAACCTTCTTGAGCACTGCACAACCTTCTGCAGCAAGCGCTGACATCCCAAACAACATTCCAAACGGAGCCATCCAACGTCTTTACGCCATCATTTCACCACACAAAGCCCCCACCTTTTTCGCCATATACCAATGAGCTGCATACATCGCACAACCAAGTATGACGCTCGATGATCCACCCAACTCAACGCCGTCACCCAAACAAGACACGCCCAACGATCGAAGGCACTTTGCCAGATTGGAGCTGTCTCAAAAATGTCATCATTCCAAACGATAATCAGCTTTTGCTTACGCACAATTAACACCGCATGATAATCTTTGAAAGGTGACGGGCGATACAACCAATCACACCCACACAAGAATCCAAGCACATCACTCTCTAGGAAATATTCGCGTATGACAAAGGTTGCACTAGTAACAGGCGGCATGGGTGGCATTGGCACGGCAATTTGTCGAAAGTTGGCCGACGATGGCTTTCACGTTGTAACGACCTATTCAAAACCTGGCAAAGAAGCGAGCTGGTTATCTGACAATCAATCTGCAGGCTATCATTTTCACGCCTATGAGTGCGATGTCACTGATTATTCGGCTTGCACCGCCTTGGCAGAAAAAATCACCCATGAATTGGGCCAAGTCGACGTCCTAGTCAATAATGCGGGCATTACACGGGATGCTTCTTTTAAAAAACTCAGCAAAACAGACTGGGACATGGTGATCGGCACCAATCTCAACTCTGTATTTAATATTTCCAAACAGTTTGTTGACGGAATGGCCGATCGTGGCTGGGGCCGTGTCATCAATATCTCGTCAATTAATGGCCAAAAAGGTCAGTTTGGACAAACCAATTACTCGGCAGCTAAGGCGGGGATGCACGGTTTTAGCATGGCACTAGCGCAAGAAGTCGCCAAAAAAGGCGTCACCGTCAACACCGTATCACCTGGCTATATTGCCACCGAAATGGTAATGGCCGTGCCGGAAGAGGTTCGAAATAAAATCATCGCCAATATTCCAGTTTGCCGCCTTGGTCTCCCTGAAGAAATTGCTGGCTTAATTAGTTATCTAGCATCCGATCTCGCTGGATTTATGACGGGCGCCAACCTTGCAATCAATGGCGGGCAACATACCTGCTAAATCTAGGGTTGATTATTGATTTTTGCGACTTCAAACCGGCCATTACATGACCGGTTTTTTTACTTATTGCTGCTGCACATTGCTAAATACTCAGCTGCCGGCTTGATCGATGGGCATCTGCAATTGTGTACAATTACAAAATTTTAAGGGCTCATCAGTTTCGCCTAAGCTGTTAAACTACGCGACATTTTGCGCAAGTTGATCTCTCATACAGTCAAATAAATGCAATATTTCTTTCAATCCCCAGACAATTTAAATTCATTTGGAGTGCTTTGCATGCACCACACCACGACGACGACATTTCGAAGAATATCGATCAGCCTACTCATCGTTTCGGCATTAGCGGCGTGCGACAAAGCGCCAGAAAAAAAAGAACGCCCACCCGCCCCTGTCTCCGTCATTGAAGCAAAACCATCCGATGTCCCACTCACCTCAGAGATGGTGGGAGAAACGGCAGGCTATCGCGACGTGGATGTGCGTGCACGCGTCAATGGCATTTTATTAAAGCGGACGTATGTTGAAGGACAAATTGTTCAAGCAGGCCAAGTTTTATTTGAAATTGACCCCGAGCCGTATAAAGCAGAGCTAGATCAAGCCAAAGGCATCTTGTCGCAAGAAGTGGCCAAGCTTGAAAAAGCGCGCGCCGACCGCGACCGTATTGTCCCGCTATTTAAAGAAAACGCAGTGAGTCGCAAAGATTTTGACGATGCCAACGCCGCCTACAATACTGCGGTAGCCAGCAATAGCGCCGCGCAAGCTCGCGTAAGACAAGCCGAGCTTAATCTAGGCTACACCAAAGTGACTGCGCCAATCTCAGGAACAACCAGCAAATTGGTTCAATCAGAAGGCAGTTTAATTACCGCCACGGGCGACTCAGGCAAACTCACCACCATCTCGCAACTTGATCCACTCTACGTCAATTTTTCGTATTCAGAACAAGACAAACAAGAACTTGCCGCAGCGCAACACAGCGGTTCGATTGATTTAAAACCTGGCAAAGATGTATTTGCTAAATTAAAGCTCGCCGACGGCAGTCAATACAACCAAGTCGGCAAGATTAACTTCTCCGACAATCGAGTTGACCCAAAAACCGGCACAATTCGCGCCCGCGCTATTTTTAGCAACCCAAAAGGTGAGCTACTACCAGGTCAATTCGTTCGCGTAACACTCGATCTTGGGACGCGTAAAAATGCCATCTTGGTGCCTGAGCGCGCCGTAATGCAGTCACAAACCGATCATATCGTCATGACCGTGGATAAAGACAATAAAGTCGTGCCTAAACCAGTAACACTGGGCTCTATCTATCAAGGTCAAGTCGTCATCAAAACCGGCTTAAACCCTGGTGACACCGTGATTGTCGAAGGTCAAATGAAAGCGCCTCCTGGCTCTATTGTGAAGCCTATTGCTGCTAGTTCACCTGCTACGATCAGCAAATAATCGGAGTCCGCATGTTTTCTAAATTTTTTATTGAACGCCCCATCTTTGCCAGCGTCATCTCGATCATCATCGTGATCCTTGGCCTTGCTGGGATGAAATCGTTGCCGATTGAGCAATATCCCGGCATCACTCCCCCTGTCGTTTCGGTTACCGCGTTTTTCCCAGGTGCCACACCCGAAGTCATTGCCCAAACTGTTGCCGCACCACTTGAGCAGCAGATTAATGGCGTAGAAAACATGCTTTATGTGCAATCTGGCTCCGCCTCAAACGGCCAGATGAATATGAACGTTTACTTCGCCATTGGCACTGACCCCGATCAAGCCACCATTAACGTGAACAATCGCGTTTCTGCCGCCATGGCGCAATTACCTGAAGAGGTAAAGCGCCAAGGTGTGACGGTGAAAAAGAAATCAACGTCGATCTTGAACGTGATCGCAATCAACTCACCCAATGGCCGGTACGACACAACTTACTTATCAAACTACGCACTACTTAATATCGTTGATGAGATAAAGCGTATTCCAGGCGTGGGTGATTTAACCATGTTCGGCGGCACCGATTACGCAATGCGTGTCTGGTTGCGTCCCGATCGTTTAGCCCAACTCAACTTAACGCCAAACGATGTAATCGGCGCGATCCGAGAACAAAATGCACAATTTTCAGCGGGTAAAATTGGCGCACAACCCACCACCGAAGCCATTGATTTCACTTATACCGTCAATGCGCAAGGTCGCCTCAAATCAGTTGAAGAATTCAACAACATTATTGTTCGCTCAACGGCTGATGGGGCAACAATTCGGCTAAAAGACGTCGCTCGGGTTGAAATCGGCGGCAAAGATTACGACCTGAAAGCCAGTATTAATGGCAAATCCGCAGTCGCAATGGGGATTTATTTACAACCGGGCGCCAATGCCATCGGTGTTGCTGATGCCGTCACCAAAAAAATGGACGAAATCAAACAGCGCTTCCCAGAAGACATTGAATACTCGATCCCTTACGACACCACAACATTTGTTAAAATTTCGATTAAAGAAGTGGTCTACACGCTAGCTGAAGCCATCGTGCTGGTGTTTTTGGTAGTGTATCTATTTTTACAAAACTTTAGAGCAACACTCATTCCGTGTATTGCTGTGCCGATTTCATTAATTGGTACTTTTGCAGGGATGCTGGCTTTTGGTTTCTCGATTAACTTATTAACCCTCTTTGGTTTGGTATTGGCCATTGGTATTGTGGTCGATGATGCGATCGTGGTGCTTGAAAACGTCGAGCGAATCATGAGCGAGACCAAGTGCTCGGCCAAAGAAGCCTCGATTAAAGCCATGGAAGAAGTGTCTGGCCCCGTTGTGGCCATCGTTTTGGTGTTGTGTGCGGTGTTCTTACCCGTCGCCTTTATGGGCGGCATGACCGGTGTGATGTATCAACAGTTTGCCGTTACCATTGCGATTTCAGTCGTGATTTCCGGCATCGTGGCATTAACGCTCACACCCGCGCTGTGTGCGATTATGCTCAAAAGCACGCACCACGAACCTAATCGATTCTTTAAAGCCTTTAATCGCTACTTCGACCAAGTCACTAACGGCTATGTTAGCGGCGTGTCATTTCTAAATCGCCGAGTTGGTATTGCCTTTTTGATCTTTGCCGGTATTTTGGTTTCGATCTTTGTCTTACTCAAATACGTGCCAAGCTCTTTAGTGCCCGATGAAGATCAAGGTTACTTGCTCAGTGCAGTCATGTTGCCTGATGCCGCTTCACTCAATCGCACTGAAGCCACCAGCGCCAGCTTTGACAAAATGCTGATGAGCAATAAAAACGTCGAGAATGTCGTGTCATTTGCTGGTTTTGACCTGCTCTCTGGTGCAGTCATTAGTAGTGGCGGCGTTTCTTTCGTCACCCTTAAAGACTGGTCTGAACGACAAGGCAAAGGCGACAGTTCATTTGATCTAGCCAATACCTTCCAAGGCATGGCGTATATGGGCATTAAAGACGGCTTTGCCGCCACCTTTAATCCGCCACCCATTAGTGGCATGTCAACCACTGGCGGTATTGAGGGTTACTACCAAAATCGTGGTACCGGTGACATTGCCACCTTCTCTGCGGCAGTGAATGAGTTTGTTGCGCAAGCAAAAAAACGACCTGAGTTTGCTAGTGTTTCAACCACGTTCCGTGCCACTGTGCCACAAATTTATCTCGATCTCGATCGTGAAAAAGCCAAAGCACTGGGTGTGAATGTAAACCAAGTTTTTGATGCGATGTCTGCCACATTTGGTCAAGTTTATGTCAATGACTTTAACCAGTTTGGCCGTACTTACCGTGTTCAATTGCAATCGGAAGCCGACTTTCGTGCTCGCCCAGACGATATTCGTAACGTCTATGTTCGCTCGGACAAAGGTGCGATGATCCCGCTCACCAGCTTGGTTCACGTTAAGACATCAATGGGTCCAGAGTTAGTTGAGCGTTTCAATGTATTCCAAGCGGCAAAAATCATGGCAACGCCAGCGCAAGGCATCAGCTCGGGCCAAGCAATTAAAGCGCTAGAAGAAGTCGAAGCTGAAATGGGTGCCACGGACTACAAGCTGGAATGGACCGGTTCGGCCTACCAAGAGCAAGCATCAAGCGGCACCGCCGCGACTGCATTCTTGATGGGTATTTTGATGGTGTTCTTGATTCTAGCTGCGCAATATGAACGCTGGAGTTTGCCATTTGCGGTCATTACTGCCGTGCCATTTGCTTTGTTTGGTGCCCTATTAGCGGTCTATCTAACCGATCAAACCAATAACGTCTACTTCCAAGTGGGTTTAATCACCTTGGTGGGTTTGGCGGCAAAAAATGCGATTCTGATCGTTGAATTTGCCATCATGAAATACGAAGAAGGCGAAACACTCCTCGATGCGGCACTAGAAGCAGCTCGTCTGCGGTTTAGACCGATTGTGATGACCTCATTGGCCTTTATCTTGGGTTGCGTACCACTGGTGACATCCAGCGGTGCAGGTTCAGGTAGCCGCTTTGCATTGGGTGTGCCGGTAATTGGCGGCATGTTGGCAGCCACATTTATTGCAATTTTCTTTATTCCACTCTTTTTCCGCCTGATCATGCAAATGACCGAGAAAAAATCAACACCCGAAGGAGAGAATCATGCTTAAAACCATTCTTTCCCTCAGTGTCGCCCTCGCCTTTACCGGCTGCGCGTTCACGCCAGACAATGTATTGCCAAAACCTGAGCTCCCCACAGCAATGGAAGCCAAGGTGTCGGTAGAAAAAAACTGGTGGGCTCAATTTAATGACCCAGTTTTAAATCAACTGGTCGCGACGGCGCTGGAAAACAGCCAAAACTTGGCTTTAGTCACCGCCAAAGTTGATGAAGCTCGCGCTCGTTTAGGGATTGCAGACTCAGCCAAACTGCCACGGATCGATCTCAGTGGTCGTGGCGCACGCGCCCAGGCATCGCAAAACAGC
>NZ_CAMTIA010000019.1 GCF_947072475.1 uncultured Deefgea sp. | reverse complement strand
AAGCACAAGCTAAAAAAGCTTCTGGCGCTTCTGTAGCTTCTGCTGCACAAAAAGCTCAAGCTAAAAAAGCTTCTGGCGCTTCTGTAGCTTCTGCTGCACAAAAAGCACAAGCTAAAAAAGCTTCTGGCGCTTCTGTAGCTTCTGCTGCACAAAAAGCACAATCTAAAAAAGCTTCTGCTGTAGCTTCTAAAGCTTCTGCTGCTCAAAAAGCACAATCTAAAAAAGCTTCTGCTGTAGCTTCTAAAGCTTCTGCTGCTCAAAAAGCACAATCTAAAAAAGCCTCTGCTGTAGCTTCTAAAGCTTCAACTGTTGCAGCTAAATAATTAGCCGCATCGTTGTAAACAAAGGGGACGCGCTAGCGTCCCTTTTTGCGTTGTGGATTGGATCGATATGATAATTGAAGAAAAAATCGCCGTTGCATTGGGCTTAACTTTAAGCGCCTTCACGCTCATCGGCGCCGTGGCGCTGGCATTTAATCCACCCCGATTAAACACCGCCAAACCGATAGCGAGCGTGCCGGTTGCCGAATTTGTGCGTGCTGCGAGCATGCCAGACAAACAAAATCCCGAACTCTCTCGGCAGCAGCAGATGCTATTTTTTGGTACGGATGACCGCTTGGTGATTCCAGCGCCATATCCTGCGCCATTTGCTGCCATTGGCCAGCTCACCACCAAAAATGATTACAACTGCACTGCTACGTTGGTCGCTCCTGATTTAGCGGTGACTGCGGCGCACTGCTTTATGATGGAAGCGCGTAAGCCCGATGCTGGTTTATGGTTTAAAGCTGGTTTTCATCAGGGCGAATATCAAGCCAAATATCAAGTACTCGATCAAGTGTTTCATCCGGCGTTTAAACGCGGATTGCAATACAAAGGCAATGATGTGTATATCTTGCCGCAAGCGGCTGAATACGATATTGCTTGGTTAAAAGTAAAGCTGGTTGAAGGCGTAGCACCCGCGCCAATGCCTTTGTTTAAAGGCGAACGAGCGGCTTTAGAGCTGGCGTTTAAAACGGCGAATATGCAGCTCAATCAAGGCGGTTTTGCTGAAGATCACGATCAATTACTCACCGTGCATCTGGCTTGCAGCCTAACTCAATTTCGTCAAAACAATACCTTGTTTCATCGCTGCGACACCTTATCGGGTGATTCTGGATCGCCAATTTGGCTCACCACCGCTAACGGCCCACTGTTGGTCGGCGTACAAAGCTCGGCACCAGATTGGTTTAATCGCCAAAAAGCGGACAATGTCGGCGTGAGCGTCTTGCAATTGCCTACGCTATAAACACTTGCGGCGATTCAATAGGCCAGTTGAAATAGCTTGTAGGTATATGGCAGCAAGCCATATTTAGTATGTTTTACAGCCATATACCCATGTTGCTAAGCGCATGGCTTGGCGAGCAGCCTCAGCCAGCTGCCTGCAAACAGGTCGCATTGATCGCATTGATCGCATTGACCGTAATTGCCGCACTTGCCAGCCCTTAGGGTTTGGCTGCGGCTTTTTTAAATCAAGTCAGCCTGACACTGCGTTGAAAAACGCTTGCATAGAATGACTATGCCACGCGTCTTTCGCCTTGTTTCAGGCCAAAATCAGCACAAACGCGATCCGCAAACCAAACGTCAACAGACCCTAGGGCCTTTCCGCTACAATTGAAGCAAATCTTTAATGGAGTCATCGATGGATATCCAACAATATATGCAAGACGTTGGCCGCGCTGCGCGTGCTGCCAGCCGTTTAATGGCCAAAGCCAATACCGGCGCCAAAAATGCCGCACTGAATGCGATTGCTGATGCCATCGAGCGTGATGCCGCGCTTTTGCTCGCTGCCAACCAACAAGATATGGATCAAGCGCGCGCGGATGGTTTGGATGCCGCGATGCTCGATCGCTTGCAACTCACGCCAAAAACCATCGCCACAATGGCGCAAGGCTTGCGTGAAATGGTGGCGCTGCCCGATCCGATCGGCAATATGAGTGATTTTAAATATCGTCCGAGCGGGATTCAGGTCGGCAAAATGCGCGTACCACTGGGTGTGATCGGCATTATTTATGAGGCGCGCCCGAACGTGACCGCGGATGCGGCGGGACTGTGTATCAAATCGGGCAACGCGACGATTTTGCGCGGCGGCCGTGAGGCATTTAATTGCAATCAAGCGATTGCGGCCTGCGTTAAAGAGGGTTTATCTGCCGCTGGTTTGCCAGCGAGCGCAGTGCAAATTATCGAAACGCCAGACCGCGCTGCGGTTGGTGAACTGATTACGATGAATGAATTTGTCGACGTGATTATCCCGCGCGGCGGCAAAGGCTTGATTGAGCGCATTAGCCGTGATGCCCGCGTGCCAGTAATTAAGCATTTGGATGGTATTTGCCATGTGTATATCGACAATGAAGCCGATCCAGTAAAAGCGGTTCGTATCGCTGACAATGCTAAAACGCATCGCTATGCGCCGTGTAATACCATGGAAACGCTGCTGGTCAATGAAGCCATTGCTGCGTCGATCTTGCCACCAATTGCCGCGATTTATCGCGAAAAAGGCGTAGAAATGCGCGGTTGCTTAGCCACACAAGCGATCTTGCCAGATGCTTTGGCGGCGACAGAAGCCGATTGGCGTACCGAATATTTAGCGCCGATTATTGCCATTCGGATTGTTGATGATCTGGATCAGGCGATGGATCACATCAATACCTATGGCAGCCATCATACCGATGCCATCGTGACCGAAAACTACACTAAATCACGACAATTTTTGCGTGAAGTGGATTCGGCTTCGGTGATGATTAACGCGTCAACGCGCTTTGCTGATGGTTTTGAATATGGTTTAGGCGCTGAAATCGGCATCTCAACCGACAAAATCCACGCCCGTGGTCCGGTGGGTTTAGAAGGGCTGACTAGCGAAAAATGGATTGTGTTTGGCGATGGCGAGATTCGAGTTTAATTGATGAGCGTGCCTGCTGAGCTACTCGCATTGCGCGAGCAAATCGACGCGCTCGACCAGCAATTGTTTGTGCTGCTGGCCGAGCGTTTTAAAGTCACCGCCCAAGTGGGGGTATTAAAAAAACAGTGTCAGTTACCCGCGCAAGACGTGGCACGCGAAACGGCACAATTGCAAAAAATACAGCGTTTGGCGAGCGAAACTGGCCTTGATCCCGATTGGGCACTGCGTTTGCAGCGATTGATTTTGGATCAAGTCGTTATGCAGCATCAGCAGTGCTGATTGAATTTAAGTATGCAAAAAATCGGCATTTTTGGCGGTACGTTTGATCCCATTCATTATGGGCACTTGGCTTTGGCGCGCTGTATGCGCGATCAATTGCAGCTCAATGAAGTACGCTTAATCCCCACCGGTTTACCGCCGCATCGGCCGATATCGCCCGTGTCCCCCGCGCAGCGTTTGGCGTGGGTGAAGGCGGCGATTGCCGGTGAAGCGGGTTTGCTGGCCGATGATCGAGAAGTGCGTCGGGCTGGTTTCTGTTACACCTTGGATACCTTGCGCGAGATTCAAGCAGAAAATCCGCAAGCCTTGCTGGTTTGGTTAATTGGCGCTGATTCTTGGCAGCATTTACCAAGCTGGCATGCTTGGCGTGAATTATTGGATTTGGGGCATTTACTGATCGCGGCGCGGCCTGAGTTTGATATTGACGTGGAAAATTCACGCTTAAGCCCTGATTTAGCAGAAGAATTTGCCAGTCGGCACGTAATAGCCAACACCGATACACTGTCTCGGGGTAAAATCAGTTTATTATCCAGCCCGCTTATGCCTATCTCGTCGACGCAAGTGCGTGATTTATTATCACGCGGGGAAGATGTTTCAGCGCTCACCCCCGTGTTCGACCTGTTAGATCAAAGTGGGCTTTACCGTTAAATGACAAGCTGCACCGTAGTTGACCAATTTGAATTGAAAAAGCGGCTGTGGCTGTGAAGCTTTTATAAGGAAATACAATGACAGAATATGTCGACGCAATGCGTGATATCGCCGTTTTGGCGCTTGAAGATATTAAAGGCAAAGAAATCCAAGTTTTGGATACCATCACACTGACTGATTTATTCGATTGCATGATCGTTGCGACCGGCGAATCAAACCGTCAAGTGCGTGCATTGGCTAATAATGTCGCCGTTGAATTGAAAGCCAAAGGTTACGAAATCCTCAGCACCGAAGGTGAAGAGACTGGCGATTGGGTCTTGGTGGATGCCGGTAGCTTGATTGTGCACGTGATGTTGCCTGCAGTGCGTGATTATTATGACCTTGAGCAATTGTGGGGTGGTCAAAAACCAACCTTCAACCCAATGGGTAAGGCTTGGTCAGCAGTTTAATTGCTGCACAAGGTGAGTTTCAGCTTTGCTGGACTCGCCTTTTTTTACGCCTGTGTGGTTCAGACGCAGGCCGATTTTGCGCAAAAGTTTGATCAGACAGTGTCGCCGCCGCAGACCGTACATTCAGTACGACTGGGCTAACGACGCGGCGCGAAATTGAGTTATGCCACAGATGCCGATCCGGCATTATATCTATATAAGCAAATGATCTTTTTTATTCGCTTAATATTCCGTACAGTTCATCCATTCCCAGATCATCTTGATTGTAGGCGCTATGAATACTTTGTCCGAAGCAAGGCTGACGCACTTAAAGCAGCTTGAAGCCGAATCGATCCACATCATTCGTGAAGTGGCCGCTGAATTTGAAAACCCCGTCATGCTGTATTCCATTGGCAAAGATTCTGCCGTGATGCTGCATTTAGCTAAAAAAGCCTTTGCGCCGGGCAAACCACCGTTTCCGCTGATGCACGTTGATACCACTTGGAAATTCCAAGCAATGTACCAGCTGCGTCAAAAGCAGATTGAAGACGGCTGGAATTTGATTACCCACGTGAATCAAGAAGGTGTTGCGGCTGGGATTAATCCGTTTACTGCGGGTTCGGCCAAGCACACCGACGTGATGAAAACCGAAGGTTTGAAGCAAGCGCTAAATAAATACGGTTTTGACGCCGCTTTTGGTGGTGCACGCCGTGACGAAGAAAAATCTCGTGCCAAAGAGCGCGTGTATTCGTTCCGCGATAAAAACCATCGTTGGGACCCAAAAAATCAACGTCCAGAGCTGTGGAATATCTACAACTCGAAAGTCGACAAAGGCGAATCGATCCGTGTATTCCCGATTTCGAACTGGACTGAGCTCGACATCTGGCAATACATCTATATGGAAAACATCGAGATCGTGCCACTGTATTTGTCAGAAGAGCGCGAAGTGGTTGAATACAACGGCTCGCTAATCATGATCGACGACGATCGCATTTTGCAATATCTAACGCCAGAGCAAAAAGCGACGATCAGCAAAAAATGGGTGCGTTTCCGTACGCTTGGTTGCTATCCATTGACGGGTGCCGTGGAGTCAAAAGCCGCTACCTTGCCTGAAGTGATTCAGGAAATGCTGTTGGCAACCACCTCCGAGCGCCAAGGCCGCGCCATTGACCATGACTCATCTGGCTCGATGGAAAAGAAAAAAATGGAAGGCTACTTCTAAGACCAAAATCTGACGCAGAGACGCAGAGGCGCGGAGAAAACCAAACTTGGACTCCGTTTTTCCTCTGTGTCTCTGCGCCTCTGCGTTGAAAGGTTTTTATCATGTCAAATCAATCAGAACTCATCGCCAGCGATATCTTGGCGTATTTGAAGCAACACGAAAATAAAGACATGCTGCGTTTTATTACTTGCGGCAATGTGGATGACGGTAAATCGACTTTGATCGGTCGTTTGCTGCATGACTCAAAACTGATTTTTGAAGATCACCTCGCGGCGATTCAAAAAGACAGTCAAAAATTTAACACCACCGACCAAGAAATCGACTTGGCGCTGCTGGTCGACGGCTTGCAAGCTGAGCGCGAGCAGGGCATTACCATTGATGTGGCTTATCGTTATTTCAGCACTGAAAAACGTAAATTCATCATCGCTGATTGCCCAGGCCATGAGCAATACACGCGCAATATGGCCACCGGTGCTTCAACGTCGGATCTGGCCATTATCTTGATCGATGCGCGTTACGGCGTGCAAACGCAAACGCGTCGCCACAGCTTTATCGTGTCGCTACTCGGCATCAAGCAAGTCATCGTTGCCGTGAACAAGATGGATTTGGTGGAATTTAGTGAGGCGCGTTACCAGGAAATTTGCGCGCAGTATCTGGATTTTGCCAAAGATTTGGCGATTGAAGATATCGAGTTCGTGCCATTGTCAGCTTTGCGTGGCGATAATGTGGTGAATGAATCGGAAAAAACGCCGTGGTACGAAGGCCAAACTTTGATGGGCTTGCTCGAATCAGTCCAAATCAATAAAAGCGGCAAACTCGATGCCTTCCGTTTGCCGGTGCAATACGTCAATCGCCCGAATCTGGATTTTCGTGGTTTCTGCGGCACGATTGCGGCGGGTCATGTGTTACCGGGTGACGAAATCATTGCACTGCCATCAGGCAAAAAATCGACAGTTAAAGCGATTGTGACGTATGAGGGCGAGCAGCCAGCCGCATATTCAGGCCAAGCGATCACGTTGACGCTGGAAGACGAAATCGATATTTCTCGCGGCGATATGATTGTTCGCGCGCAAGATGCGCAGCCGCATGTCGGCAGTGCCTTTGACGCACATGTGGTGTGGATGAACGAAGCGCCGTTGGTGGTTGGCAAGGAGTATATGGTCAAGCTCGGCGGCAAACAATGCTTTGGGCGCATTACCTCCATCCAGTATCGTATCGACGTCAATAGCCTTGATCATCTGAATGTGCAAGAACTCAAGCTCAATGAGATTGGTTTGGTGCGTATCGATTTGACCGCGCCGATTGCATTCGACACTTACCGCGAATGCCGTGGTACGGGCAATTTGATTATTATTGATCGTTTAAGCAACGCCACATCTGCCGCCGGTATGATCCATGCGCCAGCCGTGGCTGCAGTGGCTGAAGTCGATGAGTTGACGCGTTTACGTGCTTTTGAGGCCGATTTGAATGTGCTGGTTCGCAAGCACTTCCCGCATTGGGGCGCAAAAGACATCTTGGATTTACTGAAGTAATTGCCGAAATTTTTAAGCATTCAACCCGCGTTATCGCGGGTTTTTTTATGGCGATGCGGTGAGCGCGGCGAAAATGATGTGGATTAAATTCGCAGCGAAAGCTTACCGAATGTAGATTCAGCATCTAAACTGATGCAATGAGTTTACCTGCTGACGCGCCAAGAATAGGAATACTAAAGATGTCGCTGGCCATTGATTTTTATTTTGACTTTTCCTCGCCTTATGGTTATATCGCCTCCCAATTGATTGAGCCCCTCGCAGAAAAATACGACCGATCGAGTCGTTGGCATGCGATTGTTTTAAATGATAATTTTCAATCGATGGAGCGGATGAAACTGGCCGGCAATATGATGCGCACCGATTATATTAAGCGCGATGCTCAGCGTTTGGCGGCTTATTACGGCATTGCTTATCAAACGCCGTCTTTAGTTGGCGTGAATACCGAGCAAGCAGCACGGCTGTTTCATACCATTCATGATCGTGATCCGCAGCAAGGCACGGCTTTTGCCAGCTTGGTGCTGAAGGCTTATTTTGTCGAAAACAAAAACATTGCTATCTTAGAAGAGCTGCAAGCGCTGGCAAGCCAAGTGGATATTTCTGCAGCAGAATTTCACGAGGCCTGCAGTAATCCAAGCAGTCGTGCTCGGGTCAAGGCCGAGGTCGATATGGCTGAGGCGCGCGGTGTCTTTGGCTCGCCATTTTTTATGGTGGGAGGCGAGCGCTTTTGGGGTAATGATCGCTTGCCGCAACTTGAGCGCTGGCTGGCTACTGGGCCATACTAGCGCTCCACCGCAGATGCGGCTTAGTCGCGCGTTAATACTTCTAATAATTCAATTTCAAAATACAAATCAGAATTGGGTTTGATATGCTCGCCAATTTGGCGCTCGCCATAGGCCAAATGCGCGGGAACGAATAACTTTCGTTTGCCGCCGACTTGCATCCCCATCAGTCCTTGATCCCAGCCTTTAATCACGCGACCGGTGCCAATGACGCATTGAAAGGGTCGACCCTTAAGGTGTGAAGAATCAAACACCGTGCCGTCAAGCAAAGTGCCGGTGTAATGGGTGGTAATCAACGCACCTTTGACAGCGGCCTTGCCATCACCGACGATGAGGTCTTCGATAATGAGTTCTGTGGTCATAGTCTTTGAATTCATGAGTAAATAAAAATCGGTATTGCAGTGCTGCAATCTTTAACGTTTGGCAAAGGCTAAAGCGCCACCTACGGCAAAAAAAGCCAGCCCACAGCTGCGATTAAACGCTTTAATTCTTTGGCCGCTGGCCAGCCAGCGCGCTAGCGACATGCCACCCAAGGCATAAATCAGTTGCCAACTAAGCTCAATCACAAAAAAGCTACTGAGTAAAATCAGCCATTGCGAGCCTTGCGGCAAACTGGGGTTTAGAAACTGCGGCAAAAAAGCGCCGGCAAATAAAATGGCTTTGGGATTGGATAAGGCGATCGTCAGGCCAGTACGAAAACGGGCGCGCGCAGTATCGGCGTTGGCATTCGGCAGCGACAGTTGGCTACCGGCATGCCAGCATTGATAGCCTAAATACAGTAAATACAGCGCACCGACTATTTTTAACGCGGTAAATAACAGCGCCGAAGTCGCCAAAATGGTACTGACTCCCATGGCCGAGGCACTCAGTAGCAAGGCCAAGCCGACAATGGTGCCAGCCATTGTCGCCGTTGTTGCCCGCCAGCCATAGCGGGCGCCATGGCTAATCATCAGCAACATATTGGGCCCGGGCGTCGCCGAGATAAAACAAGTGGTGGCAATAAAAGCCAACCAAATCTGCAAAGACATTTTTGATCTCCTGAGGCGCTGTTGGCCTTGGCTGGCCCGTACCACCAACACCAGAGGGCAAGCTAAGACCAATAGGCTATGGGTATTGCTCTGGGGCTTTTTTTGCATAAAGGCTGTAGCAAAATACCCCATTATATGGATATTTAGCTACGGCCTTTCCAAGTGGTGTTGCAGTTGTTTTGCAGATATTTAAAAGCGCGTTCCATATACAGATCCGGAAACTCAGGGTCTTTATTGGCAAGAGCCGTGTCTGCGTCTTCTTTTAAATCATTAAGCCAAAAATCGGTCAACTCTTCGCGTAATTCAACCGGCACATGCTGCTCGATAAATTCAATCACTGCCGCATTGTTGAGGCCCTGTTCGCGCAGCGCTTGCACCATGGCGCTGGCTTCGCGTTTGAGCATGGCTGATTTGACTGGTTGACCCGTCGCCACCAATAAAAACAGCGTGGCAATCACGCTATTGTCGTCGTTATGGCTAATGCGCTGCCAATTTTTGGCAATGGCTTCATCGTATTCACTAATCGCATCAATGCCGCCATGGATGTAGTAATGGGCCAGATTCAATTGCTTGCTGCGAATTTTGGGCCATTCTTGGGCGATAAATCGCGCCATCTCTGTTTGGGCGATTTGCTCGATTTTTGGCGGCGCATCGCTAAAAAACAACGCGAATCGCTCAGGATTTTCGCTGATTTTTTTCGGTTTAAGCGCTTTAAGCAAAGCATCAAACTCACTGCGTTTGGGCCGCTTCATCGCGGCTTTCGGTGTCAAAATCAACAGCATCGCGGTGTTGATCAGTTGCTCGGCATCGCAAATTTCTTCGCTGGCTAATCGCAGTTTTTTGGCCAGCCAAAAGCCAAGATCCAGCTGGTTTTGAATCGCTTGTCCTCGCGCTAATTGCGCTTGGTAGTCGGGCCACGAAATCTGCGATTCACGGCTCATTTCATTGAGAAACGATTGCTGCTCGTCGCTGGACGCTGGGTCATGCTGCAGTAGCAAGGTTTCTTTGGGCATGGCGTGCAGGCGGCGCAGCATATCGGCGCCTTGTTTCGAGTGCGATAGTAACGAGTTATTTTGCAAAGACTGCGCGCCAATTTGCACATCACCTTGAGCGTGGTCTTCAAGGTAAATGCTGATCAAATTGGTGATGCGGATAATCGCTAGCTCAAGATCGGGGCGCAGATAGGCCGTGCCAAAATAATTGGCAATCTGCACCATGCCCTTGGCTAAATCAGCTTGAATCGTCGTTTGCCGTTCAGCACTGATGATGCCGTGCTGAACGCCGTAGACAAAAGCTTTATCAAAAAAGCGGCGTGAGTCAAACGCAGTGACGGTGGTACTGATGCTCATATTAAATTGCCGACTCCTCAGTATCATCCGTTTTGCTAATTGCCTGCATCAGGCTTTCGAGTGCGCTATCGCTAATCGGTTTGCTGCGACGCTCATTGCGCATTGCTTGCATTAAAGCGCGGCCTTGTAATTCGCCGATGAGTAATTCAAATTCATCAGGAAGCTCGTGAAACAGCAGCCAAATGGTTTCTTTCCAGTCGTTATCAGCCACTTCTGAGCGGGTATAGCTCCAGTTGGTTTTATCCAAAATATGTTCCAGCGAATGAAACACATTAAAAAACTCGCGAATTTCATCGCTAGTGCTATCGCCATCATCCGATAAAAATGGCAGCGGGGTGGTGGTATTGCTGGCGTGCATCACAAAGTTGAGCACGTCTTCTAAACGGCCATAAAAATAATCCGCCATCGTCTCAACGCCACCGGCTGCTTTAAAAATCGGCTCAAGATACTCGCTGGTTAAATCGGGATTTTTATAGATCACCGCATTCATCATGCCGCGCATTTTGTCTTTATTGCGCTCGCCATAGTGCTTATCGAGTACGACTGCGCGGGCAAATTGCTCCGGGGTGACCATCATGCTCAATAACGATTCTTTGGAAGAATCATATTCGCGCATAATGGCCAGCAAATCTTTGGGCGCAACATCGCCCAAAATTTGCATCAGCGCCGTATCGCCGTGTTGATCGGCAATATCGGACAGCACTTTTTCGGCGCCTAAAATATCGCCAACCAAAATGAGTTGTGAGGCATTGATAATTGCTGGATGCATGATCAGTCCTTTTGCAGCGTTGAATTTAGGTAGCAAGAGCCAATGGTCAACCGACGCTCGTCGGTACCGATTGCGGCCACTTATTTGCGCTCTGATTCGTGCGATTCAAAACCTTGTTCTGATAACCAAGATGCGCCAGAATCTTCTAAATCACCCATCTGCCCGCCATCGTCGTCTGAATTGTAAACATCGTGATCGTCGTCAATTGATTCTGACTCGGCATGGCTCTCAGGCGCGCTGCTGTAGTGGCCGCCTTTGATTCGCAAATATTCCAGCGCAGCGGCGATGACTAAAAATTGCTCGCCACCATCGGCCGCAACCGCTGCTGCAGTGTATTGCTGCGCCCAATCGGCGATCGTGAGATTGTCTTGCAATTGATCCCAAGAAATAAAATCGTCGCCATCAGGCTCGCTAATGATGAGTGCTTTCATCATGGCCGGTGAAGTAAAGCTAAATGCATTGTAGAAAACCACCGCCACCATTTCAGGGCTGAATTCAATCATCGGCAATAGATGAGCAAATTGTTGGCGTTTTTCATTCAGGCGTTTTTTTAGCGCCGGACGACCTTCTGAATCGGTCATTAAGTCATCGAGCTCGGCGTCGTAAACGGGCATTAATTCGGCAAAAAAGGGAGAGATATTCACTGAAACAAACCTTGTAGATATTTGGCGCTAATCTCTTGGGCAATAGCCAAAGGATCATCAATTAAGCTGCGCTGACGATAATCATCGTAAGCTTTACGTTTTTCGCTATCAGATAGCACTTCATAAGCAACTTGAATTTCTCGAAAACGTGCCGCTGCATCGGGTGCGGCGTTTCGATCAGGATGAAATTGAGTCGCATTGCGGCGGTAGGCCGCTTTAATCAGTTCGATGCTGGCATTGGGCTGAACACCCAGCTGTGCATAATGATCGTGTAAAGACATCAAGTAACCTCAATTTGTAGAGGGTGATCTTGTGAGCCAGCAAACAAAAAGCCCACTTCTTGCGAAGCGGACTTTGAAATTGATCACTGGGAGCGCCCAATTTGCTGAGGTGCTCAGCAAATCAAGGTGCTATCGGGCTAAGCCCTGCTCAAAATAATAGCAACAAGTGGGCGCAATGATAGCAGATTTTGGCTGGCCTTATTGCCTTGCAAGCAGGGTGTACTCGATTAGCGACTAAGGTTGCCAATCTTGATAAGGTTTATGCACTTTGAAGTAGGCTTTTTCGAGTGCGCCGCTATCTCTTGCCGCTTTAATCGCTTTGCTGATGGCGTCATTGACGAAGTCGCCACGCGCATTGCAAGAAAAAAACAATACATCGGGGTAGTCTTCAAAATGGGCGCGGTGGATTTGTTGTAGCTTTAATTTTTTGATCAGATAGTCGCTTTCTTCTTGCGCCCACAGCACGCCTGCAATGCGACCGGCATTGAGTTTTTTGAGCGACTGCTCAAGATTGATGACGCTGCGCGTTGGAAACCCCCAGTCGGCTGGTGGCGCTTCAATGAGTAGTTTGGTGTCGTTATCGGCTTGGATGACTTGTTGTTTGGGGATGATTTGTTTTTTGTTGGTGTACAGCACGAAGGTGACTTTGCCGAGCATTTCTTTGGAATACTGATATGGCGCAGCATTTTTTGCGCCATCTTTGATCTTCATCGTTGGAAAGCGAAAATCCGCATTTTTGTTATTGATGTCGAGGTAGACTCGTTTGACCGGTTCGAGGCTGAAGTCGATTTTGCCTGCGGGATAAAACTGATTGATGACGGCGATGAGCTCAGGAAAGGGGCCAGTCTTACTATTTTCTAAAATGCCCGGCAATTCAATGGCCACGCCATGAAAATTGGGGTCATTGACCGGAAAAGTGTAATTGGGGGTTTTGATGCCATTGCAATCATTGGCATAGCTTGTGGTAAAGCAAGCAAGGCCAAACAAAGAAAATAATATTTTTGGAATTTTTGGATGCATGGATTATTCCGCCTCTACACGATATGCCTTTGCCGGACTCAGTTAAGCATACAAGACGAGAAATGAAATAGACAGGTTTTGATCAGCTTGGCGGCGTTTTTAACCGGTCGCTTCAACTGAGGCGGTTGGTCTTGGTGCTTGGTGACGCGTGATATAAAAAAACTAACGGGTCGATGTAAATATTTCATTTTAACTATCGCTGTATTGTGGCTAGAATGGCTCCTGTCAATTACACACAACGCTGTTCACAAGGAGCTACACCATGGCCATTATCAATACCGTTATCAAACCTTTCAAAGCAACTGCTTACCACGAAGGCAAATTTGTTCCTGTTAGCGATGAAACGCTAAAAGGTAAGTGGTCGATTGTGTTCTTTTACCCAGCTGACTTTACTTTTGTTTGCCCAACTGAGTTAGGCGACTTGGCTGATGTATACCCAGAATTCCAAAAAATGGGCGTTGAAGTGTACTCAGTATCCACTGATACCCACTTCACTCACAAAGCTTGGCACGATGCGTCTGACACCATCAAAAAAATCAACTACCCAATGATCGGTGATCCAACAGGTGCGATTACTCGCAACTTTGATGTGATGATCGAAGAAGAAGGCTTGGCATTGCGCGGCACTTTTGTGATCAACCCAGAAGGCGAGATCAAAGTCGCAGAAATTCATGACTTGGGTATTGGCCGTGACGCCAAAGAATTGCTACGCAAAGTACAAGCAGCGCAATACATTGCGAGCCATCCAGGTGAAGTTTGCCCAGCAAAATGGACCCCAGGTGAAGAGACTTTGAAGCCGTCTTTGGATTTAGTTGGCAAGATCTAATTCCTGCGCTGTAAACCCTCTGCTTTAGCGATCTAAGTACTCCGTATTTAGATCAGTCTGTTAATCCGTGCCGCCGCTGGCGGCATGGATTTCAGTGATCAAGTTTCCCTTGATCAGTGAAATTCAACCGGAGAATCCCCATGCTCGATGCTCAAATTAGCGCCCAATTGCAGGGCTATCTCGAAAAACTACAATATCCGATCGAATTGATTGCTTCATTAGATCAAACTGCTGCCGCCAATGAAATGGGCACTTTATTGCAAGAAATCGCCGCTTTAAATTCTAAAGTGACGTTGCGTATGGATGGCGTTGCCGCCTTGCGCCCATCGTTTGCCATTGCTCGCCTTGGCGATGCGCCGCGCGTGCATTTTGCCGGCATTCCATTGGGGCATGAATTTACGTCTTTGGTCTTGGCTTTATTGCAAGTCGGTGGTCATCCACCACGAGTCGATGAGGCAACGATTGCCACGATTAAATCATTGCCAGGGCCATTGAACTTTGTATCGTTTATTTCTTTGTCTTGCCACAACTGCCCTGATGTGGTGCAAGCCTTGAATTTATTAGCCGTACTCAATCCAGCAATTACCCACACCATGGTCGATGGTGCTTTGTATCAAGATTATGTGGCTGAGCAGCGCGTAATGGCGGTACCAACCGTGTTGCTCAACGAGCAGCCTTTTGGTCAAGGCCGGATGACGGTTGAAGAAATCGTGGCCAAGCTCGATACCCGCAGCGGTGAGCGTGCCGCCCAAGACATCAATGCCAAAGCGGCGTTTGATGTGTTGGTGGTCGGTGGTGGCCCAGCCGGTGCCTCGGCTGCAGTGTATGCTGCCCGTAAAGGGATTCGTACTGGCGTGGTTGCAGAGCGTTTCGGCGGTCAAGTGCTCGATACCATGGGCATTGAGAATTTTATTTCGGTTAAAGCCACCGAAGGCCCGAAATTGGCCAGCGCCTTAGAAAACCATGTTCGCGAATACGATGTGGATATTATGAATTTGCAACGCGCTAGCAAATTAACTCCGGGCGATTTGATTGAAATTGAATTGGTCAATGGCGCTAAATTGCAAAGTCGCAGCGTGATTTTGTCGACAGGTGCGCGTTGGCGTGAAATGAATGTGCCGGGCGAGCAAGAATACCGTGGTCGTGGCGTGGCGTACTGCCCGCATTGCGATGGTCCTTTATTTAAAGGCAAACGTGTGGCGGTAATTGGTGGCGGCAATTCCGGCGTCGAAGCGGCGATTGATTTGGCGGGGATTGTTAGCCATGTCACCTTGCTTGAGTTTGGCGAACAAATGCGCGCTGATGCGGTATTGCAAAGCAAATTGCGCAGCCTGCCAAATGTGACGATTTTGACGCAAGCACAAACCACGGCGGTGATTGGCAATGGCGAAAAAGTCACTGCGCTCAATTACACCGATCGTGCTTCTGGCGAAGCGCGCAGCATTGAGCTAGAAGGCATCTTTGTGCAGATTGGCTTGTTGCCTAATACCGATTGGTTAAAAGGCGTGGTCGATTTAAGCCCAAGCGGCGAAATCATCGTTGATGCTCGTGGCCAGACCTCAGTACCGGGCGTGTTTGCCGCCGGTGATGTGACGACCGTGCCGTTTAAACAAATTATTATCGCCATGGGCGAAGGCGCTAAAGCCTCGTTATCGGCTTTTGATCACCTGATTCGCAGCGGGCATTAATCGCAAGATTGAAATGACGTAAAAAACGAGGCCAAGCGCCTCGTTTTTTTATGCAACTGCTTCAGGTAAATCGCAAAATTTTCGTGTCAGTATCTTGTTGTGTGTAGTGGCTGTATTGCCCGAATAATTGTTTCGCATTTATCGAGGTATTGCCATCTATGCTTTTATCTAAAAGCGCTGCATGGCAATACTATTGGCATTTGTTTTAATACTGAGCGACATCATCGTCTGCTTGTGTACTTCATGTGATGCGTCATGTGCCGCTTGTTAGCATCGATCAGACTGTAGGATTTAACGCGACCCGTGGAAAGTCCACCGGCACATCAAAAGCGACATTCACATAATTAGTGAAAATATTCAGCGCAATATGCGCGAGGATTTCGACGATATGTTCGTCGTCAAAACCAGCCGCACGTAATTCGCTGATATCTTGATTTGAAACTTGCGCGCGGTTTTTGACAACCTTTAAGGCAAACGTCAATGCCGCTGCGGTTTTAGCATCGGTGGACTGGCCAGCTTGGGCGGCCTGCAAGTCATCGGCGCTCACGCCGGCATTTTTGCCCAATACCGTATGCGCAGCTAAGCAATATTCGCAGCGATTGTAGTCAGCAATTGCCACGGCGATCTGCTCACCGAGTTTTGCACCCAGTACGCCGGAGCCTAAAGCTGCAAATGAACCCCACATGCTGCTTAGCGCCGCAGGTGAATTAGCAACGGCTTTAAACATATTCGGTGTTGCACCAAAAGCTTGCTGAATCTGCGCTAATAAAATTTGGCGATTGGCTGTGGTTTCGGCAGCGTTAATAAGTTGTACGCGGGACATGGTGATTTCCTTTTCGTTGATCGAGAACGGTTGAAACCGTTGAATTAATGATTAACCTTGCCCGGGAGTGATAAATCACCAGAGGCCACTTTAAAGACATTCACTACACACAGTAGCGGACTGTGGACGCTGGCATTCACGCGCAAGGCGGCGGTGACGCCATCAAAACTTGCTGCGTTGATCGCACCAATATCATCAAAAGGCACGCGCACTTCTAAGGTGTCGCCCTTGAACGTTGGGCTCCAGCCTGGGCTATCGATCAATATCGGCAATTGCGGCCATGTCTTAGGGAGCTTGGGTTTGGCGTCTTTGGGGATGTCGACAACTTTAAGGGCGTCTTTACCGCAAGCTTTGTCGGGCTGTAGTACCACCCAGTGGGTATGCCAAACTGCACCATCGTTCTTTGGATTGTTGTCTGCATTCTCATCAAACAAAGGGGTGTCATCAAAATCGGGGTGGGAAGTGATTGCTAAGGCCAAAATTCCGCTGTTAGCTTCAAAGCCAACGGTCGATGGATCTAACGAGGTGGGCCAAACATAAGAAAAAACGCGGCTTCCTGCTAGTTTTCCTGACTTGGCGGGCTTGCTTGCGCCGGCTTTTCCAGAAACCTGCATGTGAAACACGGCCTCATTGCCCTCGGTTGAGATTTTGGTGTGCACAATGTCGTAGGGTGACTTGACCGATGCGCTGGCTTTGCTCTCGATTCCGCCGGAGTGTTCATTGTCGTGAGCGGCGGCATAATGGCAAAATCCTGCCAAAGCGACGGCAAGTGCGAAGTGGGGGTAACTATGATTTTTTCTCATGTGAATGCCTCGTAGCTCGTAAAATGGTGCAAATATGCACAAGACATAGTCTGCTCCGTTGTCGTGTACTATTGGTGTCTAACCGTATCAACAACATACCTATTCGTACAAATGCTGATTAATTCAAAACCCCCCTTAGATCGACTTTCCTCATTGCTGGAACGTTTTCCAGTCTCTGTTAGCCTTTTTCATGCTGGCATATTGTGTGGTGTGAGTGATTTTGAAGCGAAGACAGGGCGAGGCTTTTTTCATGTCCTGCGCAGAGGGGGCGTGGTGGTGACGCACCACCAAAATTCAGGGCTGCAATCTCGCATTGAAATTGTTGAGCCCACTTTGCTGTTTTATCCTCAGCCACTGGCGCATCAGTTTCACAATGCGCCGCAAGATGGCGCTGATTTCACCTGCGCGACGGTGTCTTTTGATGGCGGAGTGACGCATCCTTTGGTGCGGGCATTGCCAGCACTCATTGTGCTACCGCTATCTAAGGTGCCGAGTTTGGCTGGCGCGCTCGAGTTATTATTTCAGGAGGTCGATCAAGTGCGGTGCGGGCAAAAATTGATCGCAGATCGCTTGTTTGCTGTCGTGTTGCTTCAATTGCTGCGCTGGTTGCTCGATCATGGTGAAGAGGGCGGCGTTTCGATTGGTCTGGCGTCGGGATTGGCTGATTCGCAATTGGCGTATGCGCTCACTGCCATTCATGACAATCCACAGTTGCCTTGGACTCTCGAGGCGCTGGCAGAGCGAGCCAGCATGTCACGCAGTGCCTTTGCTAGTCGCTTCAAGCGGGTGGTGGGCGTTGCTCCAGCTGAATACTTGACTGATTGGCGTATGGCGCTGGCAAAGAAACAGCTGCGGCAAGGGTATGCCGTGAAGTTGATTGCATCTAATTTGGGATATGCGAATTCGTCAGCGCTGTCACGGGTTTTTGCGCAACGAGTTGGTTTGTCGCCAAGGGCTTGGCTTGCGCAGAGCCATAGCCCAGAGGTTTGAGATGGGTTGAACACAGTGGATGCACGAGCCTGCAAAGACCGAGCGGCAGCTTTGCGTGAATGTATTTAAGTTCTAAGCTGGCTACGAGTGAATAGATTTTGCGCTGATTCGTTTGGCAAGCGATTAATGTGGGATTTGCTGCGCTTGGCGTGATTTGCAAGCCTTGGTTCGAGCGCGAGGCGCAGTATCAATGTTTCATCTGGACTCGGCCGTATATGCAGGTATATGGCTGCAATCAGCTTTTCTATTGGTTTGGCTGGCAATACATCGGTAATCAATATCGAGCAGGCAACAAAAACCCCCGTAATCCTAAGATTAACGGGGCTTTTGAATTCTCTGTGCTAGCCAGAGAATGATAACTGGTGGCTATGGCGGGACTCGAACCTGCGACCCCAGCATTATGAGTGCTGTGCTCTAACCAACTGAGCTACATAGCCAAGAGAGGGCGCTATTATCACCGATGAATTTAGTCTTGGCAAGCCCTTTTTTATAAATAATCAGATAAAACGCAAAATATTTATAAAACCATCACCGCAACCCAACCAAATGCCATTAATGGCAGGTTGAAATGCAAGAAAGTCGGTACTGAAGTATCCCAAATGTGGTTGTGCTGACCATCGACATTTAAACCTGCCGTTGGGCCCAGTGTTGAATCAGACGCTGGCGAGCCCGCATCACCCAATGCACCTGCCGTGCCGACCAAGCAAACAATCGCTGCTGGGCTAAAGCCGAGTTGCATCGCCAGCGGCACATAGATGGTGGCTAAGATAGGTACCGTCGAGAATGAAGAGCCGATGCCCAAGGTCACCACCAAACCGACCAGCAACATCAAAAACGCCGCCAGTGCTTTGCTATTGCCGATTAGATCCGCCGATTGCGTGACCAAGCTGGCCACATCGCCGGTGGCTTTGAGTACTTCGGCCATGCCAGAAGCAGCAATCATAATCAGACCAATGCCGGCCATCATTTTCATGCCTTCGCTAAAGACACTATCGGCTTGTCGCCAAGGCACTGCGCCACCGAGTACACAGACGGTAAAGCCGGCTAGCGCACCGAGCAGCATCGAATCGACGCACAGCTGCACGATAAAGGTCGTCACCATCGCCAACACCGCCACGCTCAATGAGCGGCGCGTGTAGCGACTGTCTTCGCGCTCAACCGCTTTGAGCACGTCCATATTGTATTGGCGTGGTTTACGGTAAGTGACAAATACCGCGGTGAGTAAACCAAACACCATCCCCAATGCCGGCAGCGCCATCGCGTGCATCACATTCACGTGGCTGACATCTAAGCCTGATTTGGTAATGCTGCCCAATAAAATTTGGGTTAAGAAAATCTCACCAAAGCCCACAGGGAACAACATATACGGCGTAATCAAACCAAAAGTCATCACACACGCCAATAAACGGCGGTCGACTTTAAATTGCGCCAGCGTAAAGAGCAGTGGCGGAATCACCAGCGGAATAAACGCGATATGAATCGGCAAAATGTTTTGCGAGGAAATCGCTAGCGCCAAAACGGCCAACACAATGCCCCATTTCACGCGCTGGCTATTGCTGCTTTTGGCACTTAATTTGGCCAGACCATCGGCCATCGCGTGCGGCAAACCCGACTCGGCCAGCGCCAAGGCAAAAGCACCCAGTAGCGCGTAAGACAGCGCAATCCCTGCGCCACCACCGAGGCCGCCATTGAATGCGGCGATGGTTTTACTTAATTCCAAACCACCGACCAAACCGCCGACCACGGCACTAATGAGGATACTGACCACCACATGAATGCGGCTCAAAGAGAGCGCGAGCATCAGTGTTACTGCAATTAAAACGGCATTCATAAGTAAAAACTTGGTCAAAAAGATGCCACTTTACCTGTAGAAGGGGGAGTTGTTTAGAGATAAATCATCAATTGATGTTTCGCTTGATTGCGGATATGGGATTTTATGGGTATTAGGAATCGATCTGAGCTGATACCATCTTGTCCCCTTGGGGGTGAAGATTGGTTTTGCTCCCCGTTTTATGTTCAAAGGATTTAGCATGATCGCAGAGGAAGCCCAGACGGCACCCCACCTCAAACGCAATTTGCGTGTACGTCATCTTTCCATGATTGCCATTGGTGGCTCGATTGGGACCGGTTTATTTGTGGCCTCGGGCGCGACGGTGGCCCAAGCGGGCGCTGGTGGCGCTTTGGCTGCTTACGCCGTGATCGGTTTGATGGTGTATTTTTTGATGACCAGCTTGGCCGAAATGGCCGCGTATATGCCGGTTTCAGGCTCGTTCTCGACTTACGGGGCTAAATTTGTTGAGCCCGGTTTTGGCTTTGCCTTGGGTTGGAACTACTGGTACAACTGGGCGGTGACCATTGCCGTTGAATTGGCTGCGGCCAGTATGGTGATGAAGTTTTGGTTTCCAGACAGCTCAGGCATGTTGTGGAGCGCCTTGTTCCTCGCGATTATGTTTTCACTCAACTACCTCTCGGTGAAAGGTTTTGGTGAAGCGGAGTTTTGGTTTTCGCTGATTAAAGTTGTGACCGTGGTGATCTTTATCATTACCGGTGTGTTGATGATTTTTGGCATCTTAAATGGCACGCACAGCGTGGGTTTTGAAAACTTCACCATGGGCGACGGTCCTTTTGTCGGTGGTTTCCCCGCGATGCTCGGGGTGGCGATGATTGCCGGGTTCTCATTCCAAGGCACTGAATTAGTCGGTATTGCCGCTGGCGAATCCGAAAACCCGCAAAAAAACATCCCGCGTGCGATCAAGCAAGTGTTTTGGCGGATTTTGCTGTTTTATGTATTGGCGATTTTCGTCATCGGCATGTTGATTCCCTACACTGACCCGAATTTGCTTAAAAGCGATTTAGCCAATGTTGGCGTTAGTCCGTTTACCTTGGTGTTTCAAAACGCCGGCATTGCCTTTGCCGCGAGCGTGATGAACGCGGTGATTTTAACGGCGATTTTATCGGCCGGTAACTCAGGCATGTATGCCTCAAGCCGGATGCTGTATTCATTGGCTACAGAAGGCAAAGCGCCAAAAATGTTTGCTAAATTGTCAAACAATGGCGTGCCACGCAATGCTTTGTACGCCACTTGTTTGGTGGCAATGTTGTGCTTTTTTGCCTCGATTTTTGGTGAAAAAACCGTGTATTTATGGCTACTGAGCACCTCAGGGATGACCGGCTTTATTGCTTGGCTTGGGATTGCGATTTGCCATTATCGCTTCCGTAAAGCCTATATCTTGCAAGGCCGTGACATTAACGATTTACCGTATCGTTCGAAATTTTATCCCTTTGGCCCGATGTTTGCCTTTGCCTTGTGTATGGTGATTATGCTCGGCCAAAACTACCAAGCCTTTATGGCCGGCACGATTGATTGGGGTAGTGTGGTTGCCACTTATATTGGTATTCCGCTGTTTTTGTTGATTTGGCTTAGCTATCGCTACAAAAACAAAACGCAATTTATCACGTATGAAAAAATGGATTTAGACAGCCAGCGCGATTAATCTTGCCAGCAAATGCAGAAATAGCCCCGCAGCATCGGGGCTATTTTTTTTGTTGAAAAAATCAAAGCGCAATATATGAATTATATGGGTATTGCCTGCTATGGCTTGTAGATAATTACCTGTAATCAAATACATCGCTTTGGTAGAGTGGAATAAGCTCCGCGCATTCCACCGGATCGTTGTGGCCTAGGTGGAATGCACTTCGTTTATTCCACCCTACCGCATCGTAGCCATGTAGGGTGCGCAAATTTTGCGCACGCGGATGAGGAGCTAATTTTATCGCGACTGATTCACATTGGCGGGTTACGCCTAAAGGCTAACTCGCCCTACGATGATGTATTTGTTTGTAGCCTTTGAGCTAAGAAGCGCTGCTGGCTATACCCACAAAATACCCCTCACATCGTCAAGCTACCACCTCATCCACTCCCTGCGCACAGGCTTGCTGTGGCAAGGTGCCCATCCGCTGCAAACTTTCATGTTTGGCGCGGATCATGGCTTCGACTGCTTTGTTGAGGCTGCGTCTATCGTGGCCTTCGGGGGTGAGTGGCGCTAGAAAATGGAGTTCGATACAGAGGTGCTGTGCGCCGGTGATTTGCCACAGCGAGCCGGCGATGCTCATGTCGTCGATGTAGGCGGCGTCGCTGACGTATTGACCGGCGGCGTTGGTGTAGCGCAGATAAATCGGTTGGATGGTGGCGTTGGTTTCAAAGGCGCTTTGGATGAGCGAGGCTTTGAATGGGCGGATTGCTTGGCCGTCGCTGGTGGTGCCTTCGGGGAAAAAAGCGATGCATTCTTGATTATTGAGTGCGCTGCTGATGCTGGCGTTAACGCGTTGGGTGTCGCGGGCTTTGCTGCGATCAATAAACACCGTGCCAGCGCCTTGGCACAGCATGCCGATGACGGGCCAAGTTTGCACGTCGGATCGGGCGACAAAGCGGGCGACGGTGACGCTATTGATGGCAAAAATATCAAACCATGAGATGTGATTGGCCAGCAGTAGATGATTGGCGGGGTGTAGCGGGGTGGCTTGGCCAAAGACTTTGAGGGTGAAACCGAGTTTTTGCGCTAATTGTTGCGACCAAGCTTGGGTTTTATTCAGCCGCGCTGCGTGATTGAGTCGAGGAAACTGAAAGCGCACCATCAGCATGCCGTAAATCACATGCCGCACAAATTGCTGCAATCGATGGATTCTCAGCCAAGTTTTTATCACGATTTATCCTTACTCAATTGGCGTGCCCCTTGCGATTATTACTTACGCGGGCATCAAAATACACCAACTGCGTGGCATTGCGCATCGTGACTAGATTTAAAGTGGATTTATCTGCTGTTGTGTCTGATTTTAGCTGCGATTATCGATGGCAACCGCTGCAAGCCGCGCCCCACGCGGCAGTGGGGCGGGATGGATTTACAGCTCACCAGAGCGATCACGCCCGCATAAACCGGGGGCGGTGTCGCCAGTGAGACCTTTAGAAAAAGCGATCACTTTAAAAATCTCGCCCATTTCGGCATGCGTAGTGAGTTTTTGAATGGCAGCGGCGCTTTTCATGTAGTCGATGCTGGTGGTGGGCAATTGCTGGGCAAAGTCGAGAATACCGGCGTCGAGCAAATAGCTGGCCTGAGTGGTATAGCCCTCTAGGCTAAGTCCACTGGCTTCTGCAGCGGTATACATCGCGGTAAAATCAATGTGGCAGGTGATGTCGGTAAGCCCAGGATAAAAGAACGGATCGTGAATGGTGTGGTGGCGATAATGGCCAATCAGCGTGCCCATGCTGCGTTCAGGGTGGTAATACTCGCGCTGCGGGAAACCATAATCAATCAGTAAGATCATACCGCGCAGCAAGCTTTGCCCGAGTGCAGCGATAAAGCCTTGCGCTTCGAGGTGAATTTCGCTGGTGTAGTTGGCAATCGTTGGCAAAGGCTCGCAAGCGGCGGCCAATTGCGCAGATTGAATCGGCCGATTTTGCAGGGCAAAACCATGCTCACCGAGGATGACGCCGCGTTGTTGCCATTGCCCATCGGCCAGTTGCACCAGCTCGCACGGCATGGCGTCGAGCACTTCATTGCCGAGCATGATGCCGACAAAATCCTCGGGCAGTGCATCAAGCCACTGCACGCGAGCGATTAAATGTGGTACTAAAGTAAGCAAAGTTTGACGCTGACGCTCGCGTAATTGGCCGGAAAGCTCCAAGATGGCATAGTGTAGGGGTAAGGCATTGCGGCGCTCGAGTTCTTGCAAAATTTGCGCCGCCAGTTGGCCGGTGCCCGCGCCGACTTCCAACACACTGGCGGACTTTTGACCGATTTCATCGAGCACATGCGCCAACGTGGCGGCCACCGTGGCGCCAAAAAAAGGCGATATTTCCGGTGCGGTGACAAAGTCGCCAGCGCCACCAAACTTGGTCGCGCCGCCGCTGTAATAACCCAGCGCCGGGGTGTACATCGCCAAGCGCATAAAGTCGGCAAAAGAAATCCAGCCGCCGTGGGCGTCTATCGTTTCGGCAATATGCTGACATAAGGCTTGGCTGGCTTCGAGCGCGTCGCTCGATGGCACGGGTAATTGCAATTGATTCATGGCGAAGTCGATCCAGTTAAGGTGTCGCCGATTTTAGCATTGTTGGTTCCCATCGCGTGGCAGGCGCGGTGCTTTTCGCGGCGACGCTGCCTGCTCGCCAGCGCAGATCGCATGACGACACGGCGCTGGCTACGCCGTGATTGGCGGTGAAAATCGATCCCGCGCAGCAGGAAACCCAACGTCAATAGACGCTAGCTTTTGTGGAGATAAATTTTAAAAGTGATGACTGACAACGTAGAGGTATTAATTATTGGCGGCGGCGTTGGCGGACTAACGTTGGCGCAATGGCTCACTGGGCTCGGGCGCAGCTGGTGCATTGTTGAGCGCGAAGCGTATTTGGGCGGCCCTTTGGCGCACAGCCAATATGTTTTGAAATGGATTCCGGGCTGGCCTGCAGTGTCGGGGCGCGATTATATGGCGGCTATTGTGGCGGGCATTGATACGGCGCATTGCGAGCTCAGTTGCGAATTAATGCAGATTGAGAGTGATGAGATCGAGCAAGCTTGGCGCTGTCAGCTGAGTAATGGGCGCGCAATGCGGGCTAAAAAACTGGTGTTTGCCTGTGGCGCGGCGCCGGTCTCGCCGTTTGCTCAGTCTGAGCGGGTGATTGTTGGGCCGGGATTACAAAAAATTGCCCATCTACAAACCGGGCATCGGGTGTTGGTTTTAGGCGGTGGCGATAATGCCGCAGAACACGCGCTGATTTTGCAAGAGATGGGCTGCTCGGTGGTGATGTTGGTACGCAGTCAATTACGTGCATCGGCGGTATTGGCGCAGCAATTGCGCGCCGCGCAGATTGATCTTCGGGTGCATGGCGATGCTTTGCCTTTGAGTGTTAGCGCGAGCGGGGTGGAATTATTTGGTGAGTCTTACGATTATGCCGCAGTGTATTACGGCTATCAGCCATCGACGTCGATTACGGCCTTTCCAGTCTTGTATGGGCCAGATCAGCAAATCAGCCGAGATGTGTTTATTCTGGGCGATATGAGCTGCCCCAGCTACCCCAATATTTTACTCACCCAAGGGCAAGCGGCGGTGGTGGCCAAGCAAATTGATCACGCACTGTCGGGCTGCTGAGTGCGCAGTAGACACTGCACTGATTTAGCCTTGGCGAGCGGTCTTGAGTTGTTTATTAGTGGGTATATTTATGTAGGTACTGCATCATAAAGTCTGCGTGAATATACATATCTCATTGGTTCAAAAACTTTTGACGCAGAGACGCAGAGACGCAGAGACGCAGAGACGCAGAGAAAAGCGAAAATGGTTATTTAAGACGACCTTGGTTTGAAAATCCGTTGCATTGACTCGTTTTTTCTTGGCATCTTTGCGTTAGTTTTTGATTTTTAAAGCTGAATTGCTATGTATATACCCTAGTGCCGTTCACTTAAGCCAAGTGAGCGGCATTTTTTTCCTCGATTTCATTGCAGTTGTCGCTTTTGACGCAAAGGTACAGAGAAAATCAATCGAAAAACCCTGATTTTCCTCCGCGCCTCTGCGCCTCTGCGTCAGGTTTTCAGGGTTTGTCGTTAAGTGAACTGTATTTATGTATTTACCCCGCTTTATTTTTTGATAGGCTTTTGGTTAAAGCGTGCCAGATGGCGTTTTCTGGTGAAGACAATACCAGCATCTCTTTTGCCAATAGGGTCACGCATCCAGCTTAGTGGCAACAAGACTGTCCGAATCGCAGCCTAGCCCAGCGGCAATTGAGCGCTGCGCCCAGCGGCTAATGCGCCGATTGAGCCAAGGCCAATTAACCGGTAAATAGCGCGCGGGTTCCAGCAACATACCGCACCAATAGCGATGTTGCGCTTCATCCCAAACCAAAGCCGCGCACCGCCCGCGCCGTTTGCGGCTGATTAACACCCCCACCGGACAAGGCTCCGCCGCACAACACACCCCGCAACCATTACACGCCGCACCCATAGCGGGTTTAGCGGGGGCGAGTGGGTGGAGGTGGATGATTTGATGATTCATTAAAAGTGAGTTTATTTCAGTTGAATCAGAGCATTTTGCACTTTAATTGGCTTTGTTGCACAAATCCATTTGGGGGGGGGCGCCCTTTGCCTTGATGGATTTATTTCACACGCATAGCTTGATTGTAGCGCTGTGTGATAGGCCTGCCAGTTGCTGGTTTTGCACTGGTTTAGGGGGGCATATAAGTTATTTTAGTTGCGGTATTGAATTGCTGATTTTACAACACCGCATTCTGGCGGCCTATTGCGGTATGAGATTGCGGTGAAAAATCAAACACTCAGCAGTGTGTTGCTGTGAGCGAATGGCTTTGTGCGTACGTGTAGGGGTTTTTCAGGTAAAATCACTGCCAATTCAATTACCTATAGCGGGGCGTCCTTTGGGCGTCCCGTATTTATTCTATGAACGCAATGACCGAACAGCCGCAAGAGAAACCGCAACTGACAGAGGCGGAGCAAAAGCAGAAATATAATTTCAATAAGTTGGTGAAACGCTTGCGCCATAACGTGGGCGACGCGATTAACGATTTTAATATGATCGAAGAGGGCGATCGGGTGATGGTGTGTTTGTCGGGCGGCAAAGACAGTTACACCATGCTGGATATTTTGCTGAGTTTGCAAAAATCAGCGCCGATTAATTTTTCGATTGTTGCGGTGAATCTAGACCAAAAACAACCGAGTTTTCCTGAGCATATTTTGCCGGCTTATCTGGCCAAAATCGGCGTTGAGTATCGAATTATCGAAGAAGATACCTATTCGATTGTGACGCGGGTGATCGAAGAAGGAAAAACCACCTGTGGTTTGTGTAGTCGTTTGCGCCGTGGCATTTTGTACCGCGTAGCGGATGAATTGGGCGCAACCAAGATTGCGCTGGGCCATCATCGGGATGACATTTTAGAAACGCTGTTTTTGAATATGTTTTACGGTGGCAAGCTCAAAGGCATGCCGCCCAAATTGGTGTCGGACGATGGCAAACATATGGTGATTCGCCCATTGGCGTATTGCCGTGAAAAAGACATTGAAAAATACAGCGCAGCGCGTGAATTTCCGATTATTCCGTGTAATTTATGTGGCTCGCAGCCCAATTTACAGCGTCAAGTGATTGGCGATATGTTGCGTGATTGGGATCGACGTTTTCCGGGGCGTTTGGAAACGATGTTTACCGCGATGTGCAATATTGTGCCATCGCATTTGGCTGATCCTAAGCGTTACGATTTTGTAAATGCCAAGGCCGATGGCACGCCACGCGCCGATGGTGATAAGGCATTTGATCGCGAAACGTTTACTGATCCGAGCCGGATTTCGATTTTATCGAGTAAGCCTGCAGCCAGCGCGTGTGGAGATGCGTCATGATGTTATCGCGCACTCGGCGTCGCCCGAGAAATTTTGACGATGAGCTGATGATCGATGTCTCTGAAGAGGGCGGCGTTCGCAAACTGCATTTTGGTAGCGATGACACGCAAAGCGCGATGAAGATCAATGCGCCCAATGAATTGCTATTGGCGTATTCGCGCTGCGTATTTGGCAGTTTATTGTTTTTAGAGCCACCGCAAAAAATGCTGTTGATTGGCTTGGGCGGCGGCTCGATTGCCAAATGGGTGCATGAGTATTTGCCGACGACGCATTTGACGTGCGTTGAGCTATTTCAGCAGGTGGTGAATGTGGCGCGCTCGATGTTTTTTTTGCCGCCAGACGATGAGCGTTTGCAAGTGATTACCGGCGATGGCGCGGCGCATGTTTACAATATGGCGGACGAATCGGTCGATATGATTATGATGGATGCGTATTCGGCAACCGGCATTGCCGCACCATTGGCCAGTACCGATTTTTTTACCGCGTGCAAACATAAGCTCACCGATGATGGCGTTTTGGCGGTGAATTTATGGAGTATTGATCGCCGGTTTGAGCAGTATTGCGCACAATTGTCCGAAGTGTTTGAAGGTCGATTGATTTGCTTGCCAGCACGGCAAAAAGGCAATGTGATCGCTTTTGCATTTATGCGCGGACAAAACAATCCGCAGTGGGAGCGATTAGCCGATAAAGCCAAAAAACTCGAAGCGGAATATGGTCTTGAATTTAATGAGTTTGTTAGTGATTTGGCGCGAATGAACCCGCATAACGATCGACGTCTGTTTATCTGATGAAGGCAGGGAGTTGGGAGTGAGGGAGTAGGGAGTAAAAGCAGAAAAGAAAGGTTTTTTTCACTCCCGATTCCCTACTCCCCACTCCCCGCGTTAATAAAGGTTTTCAAGTGCTCGCGAATGTGAAAAAATCAGGGTAATCAACGAAATCTTAAATAGGTCGTACTTATGCTCGATCGTGACGGCTATCGGCCAAACGTCGGCATCATTATCATTAATCAACAGAACCAAGTGTTTTGGGGGAAACGCGTGCGAGAGCATTCGTGGCAGTTTCCGCAAGGCGGCATTAAGCAGGGGGAAACTCCTGAGCAGGCGATGTTTCGAGAGCTGGCCGAAGAAGTTGGTCTGCTGCCGGAGCATGTAGAAATTGTGGGCCGCACGCGGGACTGGATGAAATATGATGTGCCGACCAATTGGGTGCGCCGTGAATGGCGCGGGACTTACAGAGGACAAAAACAAATTTGGTTTATGCTCAGGCTAGTCGGGAAGGATTCTGACGTTTGCTTGCGTAAAACCACGCATCCCGAGTTTGATGCATGGCGCTGGAATGAATATTGGTCGCCGCTTGAGGCGGTGATTGATTTCAAACGTGGCGTGTATGAAGCGGCTTTGGGGGAGTTAGCGCGATTGATTGGTCAACATCCGCCATCTGTCGTCAACTAAAACAGCATTAGAACGGGCGGCTTGGGTCGCCCGTTTTTTTATTTGGATTTTATGCCCGATTTCAATCGCTCATCGAGTGAGCATCTATGGCAATCGCTCTCTCTTTTTAATATTTTCCGGCTATTAATCGTGATCGGCTTGATGGTGGGCGCGTTTTTGCTCACCGGTGAGAGCTTGCTGGAGCGCGATCATTTTTGGGGAGTGATTTGGATTTTAGGGTTTTATACCTTGTGCGGGATTGTTTTTGCCTTTGGTATTGCCAAAAAATGGCCGCGTTTTGACGTGCAATTGTCGATTCATGTGTTGATTGATGTGATTTTTATTGTCACTTTGATGCATCTCGGCGGTGGGATTAAAAGCGGATTTGGGATTTTATTATTACCCTATTTAGCCGGCGCCGGTTTGATTGCGCGTGGCCGCATGACGATTTTTCATGCGGCGATTGCCAGCATTGCTTTATTGGCTGAAATGCTGTGGAGCGCGATTCACGGTGATTTAGAGTCAACGATACCGATGTCGACGGTATTTCTCTGTATCGCTTCATTTGCGGTTGCTTGGCTGGCATACCGCCTCTCTCGGTATGCCGAAGAAAACCGTGAATTGGCGGAACGACGCAGTGTGGATATTGCCAATTTAGGTCAACTGAATACGCGGATTTTGCAAGATGTTTCAGATGGCGTATTGGTGGTCGATCATCAAAATTTAATTCAACAATTTAATGAGCAAGCGGTTCGTGTGACCGGTGTGCGGGCTGATTTAGGTGGCCCGTTAGCGGCCGATTTCCCCGAGCTGGCTGGGCCTTTACAGCGCTGGCGCGAGTTTCCTGAGTTGGGCAATAGTGAATTAGTGCAAACGGCGGGGGGACGCAATACTTTGCGTGCTCGCTTTGTGTCTTTGACGCAGGATTCGAGCGGGAATGTGCTGATTTATCTCGAAGATATGGCGCGCTTACGCCGTGAGTCACAGCAATTAAAACTCGCCGCGCTGGGGCGTTTAACGGCCAATTTAGCGCATGAAATCCGCAATCCATTAGGGGCGATCAGCCATGCCGCTGAGTTGATGCGCGAAGAGGCGAGTGACGATCCCTTATTGCAAAAACTGACGCGAATTATTAATGACAACAGCCTGCGTCTTGAGCGAATGGTGAAAGACGTCTTAGAGCTCAATCGTCGTGATCGAGTTGAGCGTATCGATATTCACTTGGCCGATTGGCTGGCCAATTTTGTCGATGAGTTTCGGCAGCAAGAAAAAATCCCAGTGCAGCTCGCCATCATTTGCCCGCCGGAGGCGACGGTGCGGTTTGATGTGGGGCATTTGCATCAAGTGCTATGGAATTTGTCGCGCAATGGATGGCGCTATTGTTTAAAGCAAGATCATAGTCTGCGTTTTACGGTGAGTGTATTTCGCTCTGGCTGGATGCTCAGTGTGATTAACGATGGACCTAGGGTGCCCAGCGACGCGCAAAGCCAGTTGTTCGAGCCTTTTTTTACCACCGAAAGTAAAGGCACCGGTTTGGGTTTGTATATTGCGCGGGAAATTTGCGCTGCCAATGCCGCTTTACTGGAGTATCAATCCCCGCCAGAGAGCGGTGCTTGTTTTCGAATTTTATTTGGATATACCGATGGCGAAAAAATCTAAAGTATTACCCCGAGTTTTGGTGGTGGATGATGAGCCTGATTTGGCCGAACTACTCGAATTAACGTTGCTCAAAATGGGGCTGGCGGTTGAAACCGCCAATGGGGTGATTGCCGCCAAAGCTTTGATTGATCGCCAGCATTTTGATTTGTGTTTGACCGATATGCGCATGCCCGATGGTGAGGGCTTAGATCTAGTTCGGTATGTTCAAAGTAAAGGTTTAGATTTACCGATTGCGGTGATTACTGCGTATGGCAATACCGAGAATGCCGTTGCGGCACTCAAAGCCGGTGCGTTTGATTATTTGGCCAAGCCGGTGGCACTGGAGCAACTACGCGCTTTAGTGAAATCAGCGCTTAAAATCGAAGCCACGCCAGCGGTGAAAGCCGCCCGGCGAGATCGTCCGCTGCTGGGTGATTCGCCGGCATTGCAACACGCTTTGGTATTAATTGAAAAACTAGCGCGCAATCAAGCGCCAGTGTACGTCACCGGAGAATCTGGTTCAGGTAAAGAGCGGGCCGCGCGAACGATTCATAGCTGCTCAAGCCGGGTGGATCAGCCATTTATTGCGGTGAACTGCGGGGCGATTCCAGAAAACTTGATGGAAAGTGAGTTTTTTGGCTACCGCAAAGGCGCATTTACTGGCGCCTTGGAGGATCGCGATGGCTTTTTTCAAGCGGCGCACGGCGGTACGCTCTTTTTAGATGAAGTCGCCGATTTGCCCTTGCTGATGCAAGTTAAATTGCTGCGCGCCATTCAAGAGCGCAAAGTACGCAAAGTGGGCGGGGTGCAAGAAGAAGACGTGGATGTGCGGATTATTTCGGCAACGCATCAAAATCTCTCGCGCTGCGTTGAGGCTGGGCGTTTTCGGCAAGATTTGTATTATCGACTGAATGTGATCGAGCTAAAAATGCCGGCACTGCGCGAAATGGGCAACGATGTATTATTGATCGCCCAGTTTTTAGTCGAAGACATCGCTGCGCGGCATGGCATGCCGGTGCTGGCTTTTACTGCCGCCGCCAAAGAGGCGCTATGCCGTTATGATTTTCCCGGTAATGTGCGTGAATTAGAAAATCTACTTGAGCGCGCAATGGCTTTGGCCGATGGCCAGCAGATTGATCTCGACGATTTGCAATTGCAGCACGCCTCTGGCGATAAGGCCGAAGCCGTTGCGGCTAATTTAGGCGACACTTATCCATTACAAGATTATCTGGATCGAGTCGAAAAAGCCGCCATTATCGCGGCGCTGGATAAAACTGGCTTTAATCGAACGCAGGCGGCCAAATTACTCGGCGTGACTTTTCGCAGTTTGCGTTATCGCTTAGAAAGATTGGGGATTACGCAAGATGAGTAAGTCGCTTGAGCGGTGTGAATCAGCAACAATGAAATCGAATGAGCCCATATTGCAGTTTGAAATCGATGAACTGGGCTGGTGCAATGCGGCCAAGCGGATACCGAGCCCCAATTGCGATGCTCGCCCAGCAGGACAAGCGCCCGATATGCTGGTGATTCACAATATTCATTTGCCACCGCAACCGGCAGGCGCGCTTGAATTTACTGGTCCGGACATTGAGCGGCTATTTACCAATACGCTGGATGTGGCTGATCACGCTTGTTATGCAGAGTTGGCGCAATTGCGGGTCTCGGCGCATTTTTTGATTCGCCGTAGTGGTGAAATCCTGCAATTTGTACCGTGTACGCTGCGCGCTTGGCATGCCGGCGTTTCATGTTGGCAAGCGCGTGAGCGCTGTAATGATTTTTCGATTGGTATTGAATTGGAAGGCTCGGACTTTGTACCGTTTATGCCAGCGCAATATGCAGCGTTGAATTCACTGGCTGCGGCATTACAGCGCCGCTACCCGCTGGCTTTTTTATTGGGGCATAGCGAGATTGCACCCGGGCGAAAAACCGATCCCGGCCCTTATTTTTACTGGGATTTGCTGTCGGCAACGATTTTGGAATTACGCCAAACTGGCAACATCAGCCAAAGCTAATGTTTATGCTGCGTTGCCGCAACGATTGACGTTTATTCATGCCCTAGTGACGGATCACAGGACTATAATCCGCATCCTCTACTTGGTTTGATAGAAATACACATGTCGACTTCTCAAGCGCAGGACCCAAAAAAGCTAGCCGGACTGATCGTCGGTGCGATCGGTGTGGTCTATGGCGATATTGGTACTAGCCCGCTGTACACTCTAAAAGAATGCTTTAACGGCCATGTGGCTCTAGATTTAAATCCGGCGAATATTTTAGGTATTTTATCGCTGATTTTTTGGAGCCTGATGATCGTCGTTTCGACCAAATACATCATGTTTATTATGCGTGCGGATAATCGCGGCGAAGGCGGTATTTTGGCCTTGATGGCCTTGGCGGCGCGTAATGCCACACCGGGTTCTCGCAAGGCGATGTGGATCACCATTATTGGTTTATTTGGCGCAGCGTTGTTTTATGGTGACTCCATCATTACCCCGGCGATTTCAGTGCTTTCGGCGCTAGAGGGGATTAGCATTGTTTCGCACACTTTTGATCCTTACATCATTCCGATTGCCGTTGTGGTGATGGTGCTGCTGTTTGGTATTCAAGCACGCGGTACGGCCAGTATGGGCAAGTTATTTGGCCCAATTACCATTGCGTGGTTTTTGGTACTGGCAGGCTTAGGGATTGCACAAATTATTAAAGCGCCTCAAGTCTTAAACGCACTGAACCCCTTGTATGCGATTGATTTTTTTATCACCAGTCCAAAAATTGCCTTTATTTTGCTCGGTGCAGTGGTGTTGGCATTGACCGGTGCAGAAGCCTTGTACGCCGATATGGGCCACTTTGGTCGTCCGGCGATTCGTTATGCATGGTTTGGTTTGGTGTTGCCCGCCTTGATGCTCAATTATTTAGGGCAGGGCGCGCTATTGTTGACCACCCCCGAAGCGATTAAAAACCCCTTTTATATGATGGCGCCAGGATGGATGGTGATGCCACTGGTGGTATTGGCCACTTGTGCGTCGATTATTGCTTCGCAAGCGGTTATTTCTGGGGCGTATTCGGTGACTAGCCAAGCGATTCAGCTCGGCTTTGTACCAAGAATGGATATCCAGCATACGTCTGAGCGTGAAATTGGCCAGATTTACATGCCGGGGATTAATTGGTTTTTATTGGCGTCGGTGATTTTGCTGGTGATTAGCTTTAAAACCTCGAGTAATTTAGCCGCCGCGTATGGTTTTGCGGTGACGTGCACCATGGTGATGACGACTTTGCTGGCGTTTATGGTATTGGGTCGTGGTTTGGCTGGCTGGAAAAAATATGGCTTATATGCGATGTTGAGCTTATTTTTAGTCGTCGATTTGGCCTTGTTTGCTTCTAACTCGCTCAAAATCCATGAAGGCGGCTGGTTCCCATTGGTGATTGGTTTGGTGGCCTTTATCTTGATGACGACGTGGAAGCGAGGGCGAAAAATGCTGTCGGCCAAGCTTCGCGAAGGTGAAATGCCATTAACTGGTTTTGTGGAAAGCCTTGAAGCACATCCGCCACAACGTGTTGAAGGCGTTTCAATCTTTATGACCGCCAATACCGACACCGTGCCGCATGCCTTATTGCATAATTTAAAACACAATAAAGTACTGCACGAGCAAGTGGTGTTCTTGACGGTGCAAACCAATGATATTCCCTATGTGCCACTCAAAGAGCGGGTCACGGTGCGGCGATTGGGCGATAGTTTTTATCAAATTGTGGCGACATTTGGCTTTAAAGAAGAACCCAATGTGCCCGAAGTGTTGCTACAAGTGACGCAGTTGCAGCCAGAATTGGTATTTGATGAAATGAATACGTCGTTCTTCTTGTCGCGTGAAACGATTGTTGAGGCGAAATATCCATCCATGAGCTGGTGGCGTCGTCGCTTGTTTAGTTTGATGAGTCGCAACGCCACGCGGGTTACCAACTTCTTTAAAATCCCACCGAACCGGGTGGTTGAAATGGGGATGCAGGTAGAGCTATAGGTATATGACTCTAAGCATTATTAGTTAAGGGTTAGCACCCTATACATCAACGCAGCCTACGGGCTGCGTTTTTTTATAGCTGTTTTAGTTGTGTAATACAGCGATCGGCGGCGGGGTGATTTTTATAGCCATGGCGTAACCAGACCGTTTGCATGCCCAATTTTTTGGCGGTGATTAGATTGTCGATACTGTCTTCAACCATGATGCAGTCGCTGGCTTTGAGTTTAAATTGGCGTAGCATTTGGTGATAAGCCTTGGGTATAGGCTTGGGGGTGAGATTGAGCGTGTCGATGGCGGCGATACCGATGAAATATCGCTCAATATCGAGCGCCGCCAGCATGGCTGTGGCGTAGGCAATGGGACCATTGGTAAATAAAATCTTGTTGCCGGTCAGTCTAGCCAGTGTGGATTTAAGCTGTGGCATTGGATGCACTTGGCTTAGTAGCTGCGGCAATGGATGGCAAGCGGCTAAAAAATGATGTGGGTTTAGGTGCGGATGGTGGCGAATCAAGCCCATTAAAGTTGCGCCATAGCGCCGCCAATAATCTTGGCGTAGCTGATTGGCGGCCGATGGCTGCAGTTGCAATTCACTTTGTAGCCAAGCGGTCATGGCCGAATCAATCACGGGAAAGGCATGCCGGCTAGCGTGATGCAGCGTATTGTCGAGATCAAAAATCCAGGTGGCTTGGGGCATAGTCGAGAAAATGGCCGATAAGATCGGCCATTGTGTCGAGTTTACTCAAGATAAACAATGCGTTTAGCTGTAAATATATTGCTCAAGTTGCTCAATAGTGAATTCTTGTTCGGCCATTTTTTCATGCACCAAATCTCCGATCGATAACACGCCCAGTACGGTGTCGCCGTCGAGTACCGGTAAGTGACGGATGCGTTTTTCTGTCATAAGCCCCATGCATTCATTGGTCGTGGCATTGGGCGGTACGCAAAGTAATTTATGCGTCATGATTTCTGCAACCGGTGTGTTGGACGAGGTTTTCCCCATTAAAACTACTTTGCGCGCGTAATCGCGCTCGGAGAAAATACCAACGAGTTTGTCGTTTTCCATTACCAAAATGGCACCGATATTGGCATCGGCCATCACTTGTAAGGCTTGATACACCGTCGCGTTCGGCGAGACAGCGACGGTCTCGTGTTTGTTTTTGGCGGCGAGCATTTGACGAGCGGTAGTCATTTCTAGTTTTCCCTTGGCTAAGCAGTGTTTTTACTGTAGCTGACAGGGTTTAACATGCAAGAAAAAAGGACGACTTTCGCCGTCCTTTTGACCATATTGATTGCAGCTTATTTGGCGCGAATCATCGTGCCAACGCCTTGCTCGGTCAGTACTTCAAGCAGTAAGGCATGTTTAACTCGGCCATCAATAATATGCACTGCATTCACGCCGCTTTTGGCGGCATCCAGTGCCGAAGCAATTTTCGGCAACATGCCGCCAGAGATGGTGCCGTCGGCAAATAATTCATCAATCCGACGCGCAGTGAGCTTGGTGAGTAGGTTACCTTCTTTATCCAAAACGCCTGGGGTATTGGTCATTAAGATGAGTTTTTCGGCCTTGAGCACTTCAGCCAATTTGCCAGCGACCAGATCGGCATTGATATTGAGGCTCTCACCAGTGGCATCAACGCCGATTGGCGCAATCACTGGAATAAAGTCGGCAGCGTCTAAATGCAGCACAATCGATGGGTCGATGCTTTGAATTTCGCCCACTTGGCCGATATCGATATTGTTTTCGCCCATATTGTCTTTGAGCATCATTTTACGCGCGCGGATAAAGTGGCCGTCTTGACCGGTTAAACCGACCGCTTTACCTCCGTGTTTATTAATCAGCGACACGATTTCTTTATTCACATGGCCACCTAAGACCATTTCAACCACATCCATCGTTTCGGCGTCGGTGACGCGCATGCCTTGGATGAATTCGCCTTTTTTGCCGATGCGATCGAGCAAATCATTAATTTGCGGACCACCACCGTGGACGACAACTGGATTCATACCGACGAGTTTGAGTAACACCACATCCGATGCGAACCCGTTTTTGAGCTCTTCATCAATCATTGCATTGCCACCGTATTTGATCACGATGGTTTTATCTAAGAAGCGCTGAATATACGGCAGGGCTTCAGACAGAATTTCGGCTTTGATTTGTGGGGTTATTTCAGGCACGGCGGTCTCCAGGATAGGCGGGACTAAATTGCCGCGATTGTACCGTATTCGTCAGAAATCTGGGGGTGGATTGTGTCGCAAAATAAATACCAGATGAATGCCTTTGAATGATTGACGCTGAAATCGCGAGTGTAGATAATAAATGAACGTTCATTTATTAGCGAAATGTCATGTGCCCCATAAAGTGTTGGTCGCGGCGTAAAGAAGCGCGGCCACAGGAAATCCTCGAGGCCGCTTTGGCCTTGTTTGTCGAAAAAGGCTATGCCGCCACCAAGATCGAAGACATTGCCCGTGCTGCAGGCGTAACCCGTGGCACGCCTTATTTATACTTTGCCAATAAAGAAGAAATCTTTAAGTCGGTGATTCGTTCCTTGCTGTTGCCGCAGCTGGCGATTGGCGCGACGCTATTGCAAGACTGGCAAGGCAGTGCGCGGGATCTGTTGCAAGAATTATTTCATTTGTGGTGGCGTAATGTCGGCGCCACATCGCTATCGGCGCTGCCCAAGTTGATGATTACTGAAGGGGGCAATTTTCCTGAGGTCATGCAGCTTTATAACGATGAAGTGCTTGCGCCGGGGCACGCGATGCTGCGGCAGGTGCTGACATTGGGCGTGGCGCGTGGTGAGTTTGTCATTAACGATATCGACTATGCCGCGCATATTTTATCTAGCCCGATGGTGATGGCCATGTTGCAGCAAAACACCCCCTTACATTGCTTACCCGCTGATTTTTCTGCCCAGCGTTACGTGCAGTGCACAGTGGATTTATTTTTAACCGGCCTTTTGGCCCGTCCTATGGATGTCTCTCATGCTCAATAAATGGTCAGTACCTCTGCTGGTCGCGATGGTGGTTTTAGCCGGTTGCAAATCCGAACAAAAGCCAGTCGAAGAAATTCGTCCGGTGCGCACCATGGTGGTCGGCGGGGCCTTACCTGCGGCGGCTGAGGTGTATAGCGGCGAGGTGAAAGCGCAGCATGAAGTGCCAATGGGGTTTCGCATTCCCGGCAAAATGATTTCGCGCGCAGTGAGTGTCGGCGACACGGTGAAAAAAGGCCAGGTGTTAGCGCAATTGGATGCCGGCGATGTGGCGCTGAACGCCACTGGCGCGCGCGCGGCTTTAGCTTCTGCGCAAGCGCAGTTAGCGCAAGCCAAGCTCGATTATCAGCGCTCGCAAGACTTGCATGCGCAAAATTTTGTGAGCCAAGCCGAGGTTGATAAACGGCAAACGACGCTGATTTCGGCGCAAAAACTCACCGAGCAAGCCAAGGCGCAAGTGGATTTGGCGAATAATCAGTCAAGTTACGCTCAGCTCATCGCTGATAGTGATGGGGTGATTACACAAACCTTGGTCGAACCCGGTGCGGTGGTTTCGGCGGGGCAATCGGTGCTGATGTTGGCCAAAGCTGGGCAGTATGAAGCGGTGATCGATGTGCCAGAAAATCGCGTTCAAGCGTGGCAGCCGGGGCAAAAAGTGGCGGTGCAACTGTGGGCCGATGCCAATCGAGAATTAGTCGGCACGGTGAGCGAAGTCGCCCCTGCTGCCGATAGTAAAACCCGCACCTTTCGCGTGAAGGTCGCGCTACCAGAAAAAAATGCCGCAGCACTGGGTATGACGATACAGGTTAGTCAGGTATTTGCTTCTAAAGAGATACCCAATGAAATATCAGTACCGATGTCGGCTGTTTTTGGTAAAGAGCAAATGATGCGAGTGTGGTTGGTGGATGCTAAAAACACCGTGCATAGCCAGCCGATTACTGTGCTGGGCCATCAAGGTCAGCAGGTCAGAATTCAAGGGATTTCCGCTAAATCGGTGGTGGTGACGGCTGGCGTGCATTTATTGCGTGAAGGGCAAAAAATCAAAATCTTGTCAGCAGCGCAAGGAGCACAGCCATGAACGAACAACGGCAGTCGTTTAATTTATCCGCTTGGGCGCTCACCCATCAGTCTTTAGTGCTGTATCTGATGGTGATCCTTTCTGTCGCTGGCATTCTGGCGTATACCCAGTTGGGGCAAAAAGAAGACCCAGAATTCACCTTTAAAGCGATGGTGGTGCGCAGTTTTTGGCCGGGCGCTTCCGCCGCCGAGGTTGAGCTGCAAGTCACTGATAAACTCGAAGAAGCACTGCAAGGTATTCCTGAGGTCGACTTTACCAAGAGCTACTCTCGCTCGGGGGAGGCGCTGATTACCGTGATGCTCAAAGAGAGCATTCGTGGCAAAGAAGTCAACGACGTGTGGTATCAAGTCCGTAAGCGCATTAACGACGCCAAGGGCAAAATGCCGCCTGGCGTGGTAGGGCCATTTTTTAATGATGAATTTGGTGAAACCTACGGTAGTTTGTATGCGTTTACGCGCGATGGGTTTAGCGACGCGGAGTTAAAAAAATACGTCGAGAACGTCAGAACCGAGTTGCTGCGGATTCCAGACATTAATAAAGCTACCTTGATTGCGCCGCAAGACGAAAAAATCTACGTTGAATATCGCAGCGCCAAGTTAGCAACGCTGGGCATTACCCCACTGCAAATTAATCAAGTGCTGGCTGCGACCAATACGGTGACGCCGGCAGGTGTGGTTGAAGGCAATGACGAGAGGGTGTTTTTACGCGTTAGTGGTGAGTTTGACGCCATCGCCGCGATTAAAGCCACGCCGATCACCGTCAATGGCAAAACCTTTCGCGTCAGCGATGTGGCCGAGGTGTATCGCGCCTCGCTCAATCCAGCGGAAACGCGGATGTATTACCAAGGTCAGCCGGCGATTGGCTTAGGTATTTCAATGCGTAAAGGCGGCAATGTGCTCAAAATGGGCGAGCAAATTGACGCTGTGCTGCAGCAAGCTAAGCAAAATTTACCGGTCGGCATCGAAATTCAAGCGGTTTCGGATCAGCCCGCAGTCGTGAAGTCGGCCGTGCATATCTTTATGAAATCCTTGCTTGAAGCGGTGGTGATTGTGCTGGCGGTGAGCTTTTTGGCGCTGGGATTTCGGATGGGGATTGTAGTGGCCTTGTCGATTCCGCTGGTGCTGGCACTGACGTTTTTGTGCATGAAAATCTTTAATTTGGAATTACAGCGCATCTCATTGGGGGCGCTGGTGATTGCCCTCGGGCTATTGGTCGACGACGCGATTATTGCGGTTGAAATGATGGCGTTGAAATTAGAACAAGGCTGGGATCGCTTTAGTGCAGCCACTTTTGCCTATAGCTCGACGGCGTTTCCAATGCTGACCGGTACTTTAATTACCGCAGCGGGGTTTTTACCGGTCGGCCTGGCTAAATCGAATGCGGGTGAATATACCTTCTCGATTTTTGCTGTTGTCGGTATTGCATTGATTATGTCGTGGATTGTTGCGGTGCTGTTTACGCCGTATATGGGCTATCACTTGCTGCCAGAAAATCTTAAAGAGCATCCGCATGACGCGCATAGTGGCAAGTTTTACACCGCGTTTCGCCGCTGGGTGACGTGGTGCATTACTTGGCGTAAGACCACGATTGCGCTGACCTTGGGTGCGTTTGTGATGTCGGTGATTTTATTTGCCATTGCCGTACCCAAGCAGTTTTTCCCAGCGTCCAGCCGGCCAGAGTTGATGGTGGATTTATGGCTGCCGTATACCGCGTCATTTAACGCCACTGAGCAAGAAGTCAAAAAAATCGAAGCGATTTTGATGAAGGACCCCGATGTCGCTAGCGTGACTAGCTATGTGGGCGTCGGCTCGCCGCGTTATTACATGCCGCTTGATGAACAAATGCCAAACTTAAATTTTGGCCAGTTGACGGTAATGACCAAAGACGAGCACGTTCGCGAGAATGTCTATAAGCGCGTGAAGCAGTTATTTGATAACGACTTTCCGAATGTGCGTGGTCGAGTAACTCGGCTAGAGAATGGCCCGCCAGTGGGTTATCCGGTGCAATTTCGGGTGATTGGTGCTGATCAGCGCGAGCTGAAAAAAATTGCCAATGACGTTGCTAATCTCATGCGGCAGAATCCAAACCTGCGCCAAGTGCACACCGATTGGGGTGAGCAAGTTAAAGTGCTGCGTTTGGACGTGGATCAAGATAAATTGCGTGCTGCCGGTTTAACGTCGCAGCAATTGGCGCAATCATTGCAAATGGCCGTCTCGGGTGTGACCGCAACGGCGCTGCGTGAAGATAATTTGCAGATTGAAGTGATTAGTCGTTTAGCGCCCGATGAGCGCACACGGCTCGATTACTTAGCCAACTTGCCGATTCCTCTGCCATCAGGGGTTAGCGTGCCCTTGTCGCAACTGGCAAAAATCAAGTTAGAAAGCGAAGAGAGCATTATCTGGCATCGCAACCGCGTACCGGCGTTAACGGTGCGGGCCGATGTGATTGGCAAAGCGCAAGCGCCGGATGTGTCCAATGCTTTGTGGCCGAAAATGCAAGAGATTCAAGCCAAACTACCGGTGGGCTACCATATCGAAGCCGGTGGCACGGTGGAAGCGTCGAAAATATCGCAAGAATCCATCGCGGCGGTGATGCCTTTGATGCTGATTGTGGTAATGACTTTATTAATGATTCAACTGCAAAGCATTCAAAGAATGATTATGGTGTTGCTGACCGCGCCATTGGGGATGATTGGGGTAACGATTGCGTTGTTATTATTCCAAGCGCCATTTGGCTTTGTCGCCACCTTGGGGGTGATTGCGCTGTCGGGCATGATTATGCGTAATTCGGTGATTTTAATGGACCAGATTGAGCAAGATATTCATCATGGCAGTGCGCCATGGGATGCGGTGATTGATTCGGCCGTGCGCCGTTTTAGACCGATTATGCTCACTGCGCTGGCGGCGATTTTGGCGATGATTCCACTGACGCGCGATACCTTTTGGGGGCCGATGGCGATTGCGATTATGGGCGGATTGTTTGTCGCTACGATTTTAACGCTGCTGTTTTTACCTGCGCTGTATGCCGCGTGGTTTAAATTAAAGCCCGCTCAAGCGGCATAACGTCATCCAAAGTAGCACTTAAGACGTTATGCATGGCGGTACTAGTGGGTTGCGCTGTGCGATTGTATCTAGCGCGGCGCAAACTCTGGCGTTAACAGACCCTGTTTACGAATTGATAATTGGATTAAAAATGAAAAAAAACGTATTGATATTGAGCCTCGCCTTATTCAGTGCGCCTAGTTTTGCCGCTGATTTATTGGCAGCTTGGCGGGCGGCTCAGCAATATGACCCGAGTTTTTCTGCCGCACGGTATGCGCAGATTGCGGGCAGTGAAAAAAAGCAGCAGGGCCAATCTTTATTGTTGCCAACAGTGACACTCGGCGCCAATGTAGCGCATTCGGACAATGAATATTTACCCGGCAATGCCAACGCTAGCGTTTCGAGCAATCAAAGTGGCCATGGATATAACTATGGCGTAACGGCCACTCAGCCGATTTATCGCGTTGACGCATTTGCTTTAGCCGATCAATTAAAAACCCAAGCTCAATTGGCCGATGTGGCATTTAAAGCGGCTGAGCAAGATTTGATATTACGCGTGGCTAAAACGTATTTTGAGGTTTTGGCAGCCGATGAAAAAGTCGCTTTAGCGATGGCAGAAAAAAAAGCCATTGGCGAGCAATTGGCCTTTGCTAAAAAAGCTTTTGAAGTCGGCGTGGCCACCATTGCCGACACCGATGAAGCACAAGCGAGTTATGACAGTATCTTGGCCGAAGAAGTGGTGGCAAAAAATGACTTAGTCGTAAAACAAAATGCATTTACTTTGCTGACGGGTCTAAATGCCCAATCAATTGCGCGTTTACGCGAAAATATCGCCCCTACTTTAGCTGCGCCCAATGATATTTCGGTCTGGTTGAAAAAATCGAGTGATACCAGTTTAAATATTGGTAGCCAATTATTGCAATTAGATATTGCCAAGCGTGAAGTCGATAAATATCGATTTGAAAGCAGCCCGCAAGTTAATTTAGTGGCGAATTATGGTCAGAATTGGGAAGCAAGTGGTATCTCTCGATCTGGCGGTTTAGATCAAACCAACAAAGGCGCAATTACGTTACAGCTGTCTATTCCACTGTATACCGGTGGTCGTCGTTCATCTGAATTACGCGAAGCCGCCGCCAAAGAATCAGAACAAAAACAAACATTAGAAGCCACTCGCCGCAGTACTGAGCAATCCACCACGCAAGCCTTTTTAGGGGTTAATGCCGGTGCAGCGCAAATTAATGCTTTAGAACAGGTATTAAAGTCGAGTCAGAGTTTATTAGCTTCGAGTAAATTAGGCCGTGATGTTGGCGTAAGAACAACAGTGGATGTATTGAATGCAGAACAAAAACTTTATAATACGCGTTATGCATTAACCGTTGCCCGTTACACCTATCTTTACACCCGATTGCAACTGGCTGCCGTTGTTGGTGATTTAGATGAAAAACAACTGTATGCAGTAAATCAATGGTTGGTCCAATAAATATTGAATGCAATATTCGCCTTGAATTATTAGAATTGAGGCCGCATAATCATTTGGTATTGATCAAACATAGCATTATACGAGGAGTAACAAATGGATTTATCAACTTTAGGTTACCAAGAATTAGTTGAGTTGCGTGCACAACTAGATGGTGAATTAGTTCGTCGTAAAGAACAAGAAAAAAGCCGTATTTTGAGCCAATTGCAAAGCGCAGCTGCGGCTAGCGGTTTTACTATTGCTGAATTATTGGGTGAAGTATCTGGCAAAAAAGGCGCGAAGAAAGCACCTGCAGCGGCTGCTTATATCAATCCAGCAGATGCCAGCCAAACTTGGTCTGGCCGTGGTCGTAAACCACAATGGGTTCACGATGCAATCGCTAATGGCGCAACATTGGATACATTAAAAATCTAAGTATTGATTTTTAAATAATGTAAATAGAACAGGGCGCTTAGTCGCCCTGTTTGTATTTCTAAATTTGTAATTATTTACCATTGATTAATGTCGAGCCAAGCTATGTCCCATGCTTTAACTGCTAAATTAAATCCCCAGCAAGCGGCTGCGGTTGAATTGCCCGCCGAACACGCTTTAATTTTAGCTGGGGCTGGCAGTGGCAAAACCAGTGTATTAACCACAAGAATTGCATGGCTATTATCCACCGGACAAATAAGCCCTTCGGGTTTATTAGCGGTGACCTTTACCAATAAATCAGCCAAAGAAATGTTGTCGCGAATTACCGCCATGTTGCCACTCAATCCGCGCGGATTATGGGTGGGGACATTTCATGGTTTATGTAATCGAATGTTACGTTTGCATCATCGCGATGCAGGCCTGCCCGAAGCGTTTGCGATTTTGGATCAATCAGAGCAATTGAGTGCGATTAAGCGGGTATTAAAATTACTGACTTTAGATGACGATCAATATCCTCCGCGTACCGTACAGCAGTATATTAATGGCCATAAAGAAAATGGCCGTCGCGCTGCTGATGTTGAGGCGTGGGATGATTACTCTCGCCAATTGAAATTGGCGTATGAAGAATATGAAAAACAATGCAATCGAGAAGGCGTAGCTGACTTTTCCGAGCTACTCCTTCGGTGTTATGAATTATTGTCGTATAAGCCTGAAATTCGAGCGCATTACCAACAGCGTTTTTCGCATATTTTAGTTGATGAATTTCAAGACACTAATCGATTGCAATATGCTTGGCTTAAATTATTAGCCGGGCAAAATTCGGCTATTTTTGCGGTTGGCGATGATGATCAATCGATTTACGCATTTCGCGGTGCGAATGTGGGCAATATGATTGATTTTCAATCAGATTTTTTAGTGAAGCATGTGATTCGTTTAGAGCAAAACTATCGCAGTCACGGCAATATCCTTGACGCTGCCAATGCAGTGATTAGCCATAATACCCAGCGCTTGGGAAAAGAATTATGGACTCAGGCCAGTGCTGGTGAATTGATTCGGGTTTTTGAGGCCAGCTCTGATTTTGAAGAAGCGCAATTTATTGTTGAAGAAGCGCAAGCTTTAATTCGCGACGGCATGGCGGCGAGTGAAATTGCGATTTTGTATCGCAGTAATGCGCAATCGCGAATTATTGAGCATGCGCTGTTTTCTGCGGGCGTGGCTTATCGGGTGTATGGCGGTTTACGCTTTTTTGAGCGCCAAGAAATCAAACACGCTTTGGCGTATTTGCGCTTAATGGCCAATCCCAGCGATGACAACGCCTTGCTGCGGGTGATTAACTTCCCAACTCGCGGAATTGGCGCGCGTAGCGTAGAGGCGATGGTTGAAAAAGCCCGCTTAGAAGGTTGCTCACTGTGGCAAGCCGCGTGTATGGGCGCAGCAGGGCGTGGTGCGGCAGCCTTGGGCAAGTTTGTTGGCATCATTGATGCCATGCGCAATCAAATTGCCGGTTTGGCGATGACTGACGTGGTGCAGGTGATGCTAGAGCTTTCTGGCCTGCTGGCGCATTACCAAAAAGACAAAGATGGCGAAGAGCGGGTTGCCAACTTGGCAGAGCTGGTGAATGCGGCAGCGACGTTTATTAGTGAAGATGAAAACAATCTGATCGCCTTTTTATCGCACGCCAGTTTAGAGGCGGGTGACCATCAAGCGGGTGAGCATGAAGAAGCCTTGCAATTGATGACGGTGCATGCGGCCAAAGGCTTGGAGTTTAACGCGGTGTTTTTGTCTGGCCTTGAAGAAGGCTTGTTTCCACATGAAAACAGCAGTAAAGATCAAGCCAGTGTCGAAGAAGAGCGACGCTTAATGTATGTGGCGATTACGCGCGCTCGCCAGCGTTTGTATCTAACGTTGGCGCAAAGCCGCATGCTGCATGGGCAAACTCGCTATGGTGTGGCGAGTCGCTTTTTGGATGAAATCCCACAAGTGCTATTAAAGTATTTAAATCGCGGTTATGCGCCCAGTAGTTATAGTTCGGCCGCACCGAGTAGTTTTAATGCTGCGGCGACAGCAAAACCGGTGGCGGGGCCTAAAAAATCTACGCCCGAGCATGGCTTGGCGATTGGTTGCAAGGTGGAGCACCCTAAATTTGGCCTTGGCGTGGTCACCGACCATGAAGGCGGGGCGACAGGGAATGTGCAGGTGAACTTTGCGCAGCATGGCAGTAAATGGTTGGCGGTCGCCTACGCTAAATTGAAAGTCGTTTGATGGTATTGGGCTGCAGGCTTTGTTCAGTCTGTGGTCGCTGCCAATACCCAATATAAAAAATCGCCATGCGCCAAGTTCATCCTGATGCGTTGACCGAGCGCGCCGCGATGACAGGTATTGCGGTGCATACGACGGAAAGTGATATTTCGGCGTATCAAATGGCTTGTTGAACAAAGCGCAGCAATGCGTCGCCCTTGGGCATGATGTTGGGTTGGGTTGGGCGCAACGCAGACCGCAGACCGAACATCGAACATGCTAGCGTGAAGCAGCGCAGCTTGGCGTACGACCTGTTCTAGAACTAGAGCTGCTAGAACCAGAACCAGAACTAGAACCAGAACCAGAACCAGAACTAGAACGAGGCGCGTGAGCGCGGCAAGCGCGGCAAGCGCTCACGTCGCCCAACTTGGGGTGAGTTCGGATTGAGGTGATTCTTGCGACGATTTGCCGTTTTTTTTGTCTTCCAAATGCAACTGACTTGCACCAAGGGTGGTTTTTTGTATATCCTTGCCGCTAATTGCAGCGACTTTGGCCTGCGTGGAGTGGTGTTTTGAAGCGTTTGTTGTCTCGATTTAATCTATTTGGCTTTTTTGCCATGGCCGGTTGGCAGCGATTATTGTGTATCGCGCCGCTATTGGCTGCGTTGTGGGCGTTTACTTTTTGGGCGATGCAATCGTGATCGAAGTTGAACACCTGACTTTATGCTATCGCGATCGCGCGGCAGTGCATGCGCTAACGGGCCGTTTTGTCGCAGGCAGCCATACCGCGGTGGTTGGCCCCAATGGCGCCGGTAAGTCAACGCTCTTGGCGGCGCTCGCTGGTGTCAAGCAGCCTGATGAGGGGCATATTCATCGGCATGGCGCGATTGCGTATTTGGCGCAGTTGTCGACGCTGGACAAACAGTTTCCACTCACTGTGCGCGAATTGGCTTTGGCGGGAACATGGCAGCGGCGCGGCGCATGGCGCGGTTTATCTAAAGCTGATTGCTTGCGTGCCGATGCGGCGTTGGATCGAGTCGGTTTGAGTGATTTTATTCAATCCCCCATGGGTAATTTATCTGGCGGGCAATTGCAGCGCGCTCGTTTTGCCCGCTTGATTGTTGAAGACGCCGATGTTTTGCTGCTCGACGAGCCTTTTGCCAATGTGGACACCGAAACCATCGCCAATTTATTGGCGGTGCAAGACGATTGGCATCGCGCCGGAAAAACGCAAATTACCGTACTGCACGATATGAGCCAAGTTCGCGCGCACTATCCGCAAACCTTATTATTGGCGCAATCAGCTTTGGCTTGGGGCGATACCCCAGAAGTGTTAACGCCGGAAAATCTACAAGAAGCCAATCGCCGCGCGCAGCATTGGCGCAATGATGCGACATGGTGCCAAGAGTGTTAAATCAAAAACTTTCACCACAGAGGCACAGAGGCCCAGAGACCCGCACTGAGCTTGAGTCCCTAACTCGTGCGTCTGTTGTTTTTCCTCTGTGTCTCTGCGCCTTTGTGGTTGCTTTTAAAATGGGCGAGTCATGCTAATCCCCAATATTGAATTATTTAACGCCCTAGGCGAATTTGCATTTATGCGCCGCGCCTTGGTGGGCAGTTTGGCTTTGGCAGTGGGTTGTGCGCCAGTGGGGGTATTACTCTTACTGCGGCGGATGTCCTTGTTTGGCGACGCACTCTCCCATGCGGTATTGCCCGGTGCGGCGATTGGCTTTTTGCTCGGCGGCTTGTCTTTGCCGTGGCTGGCCGGCGGTGGTTTGGTCGCTGGTTTGCTGGTGGCGCTAGCGGCAGGCTTTGCGGCGCGCAAAACGCGACTGAATGAAGACGCGAGTTTTGCAGGATTTTATTTATTGGCCTTAGCCATTGGCGTACTGATCGTCTCGAAATGGGGCAGTAGCGTCGATTTGATTCATTTGCTATTTGGCTCGGTACTGGCAATTGATGATCCTTCGCTGTTGATTGTGAGCTCGGTGGCGTCGATTACCTTGATTTGGCTGGCACTGGAATACCGCGGCATTGTGCTCGAATGCGCTGATTCGGGTTTTATCGCGGCGACCACGGGCAATGGCGCGCGGTTTCATATTGGCTTTGTCATTATCGCGGTACTGAATTTTGTCGCCGCGTTTCAAGCCATGGGTACCTTAATGGCGGTGGGCTTGATGATGTTACCCGCAGCAACGGCGCGGTTGTGGGCTGAGCGTTTGTCGATGTTGTTTGTGGCTGCATGGATTGTGGCCCTCGCGTCGTGCCTATTTGGCTTGATGGCGTCGTATCAATGGGATTTACCTTCGGGGCCGGCGATTGTGCTGGTGGCGGGCGGCTTGTATTGTTTTTCTTTAGTCTTCGCACCTTTTGGTTTGTGGGCGCAGCGCCGCAAAGCGCGCCGTCATCATGCGATTTAATGGCAATTCAATACGAATAAATCGCGATGTGCAGGTATAGCGCGGTAAGCTTTTTTGGCTAAGCGCTTGCTGCATATACCTCGAGTTTTTATGGTGTCGCCATCGGCGGCACTGGTTTCAAGTTCAAAATGCAGCACTTCGATGTGCTTTGTTGCTTAACGTGGGTGTCGAAGGACACGCCGATTAAATGGGAATGTGATGCGCTCAATATTTGCTGTGATGTGTTTGCTGCTGAGTTCGTTCAGCTTTGCCGCGCCACTGAAGGTCGTTGCCAGCTTTAGTATTTTGGGCAATCTAGTGCAAGAAGTAGGTGGGGACCACGTGCAAGTGAATACGCTGGTGGGGCCGGGCGAGGACGCGCATGTGTGGCAAGCCAAACCCGCCGATCTCAAAAAACTGTCGGGCGCTTCGCTGTTTTTTGTTAATGGGCTGGGTTATGAAGGCTGGCTCAAACGCGTTGAACAAGCCGCTGCCTACAAAGGCAAAGTCATTACGGTGACCCAAGGCCTAAAGCCTTTGGCATTGGATGATGATCATGGCCACAGCCATGGCAAAGTGGATCCGCATGCTTGGCATGATCCGCGCGCCGTGTTGTTGATGGTCGATCAAATTAGCGCGGCCTTGCAAGCGGCCGACGCTAGCCATGCGGCGGCTTATCAAGCCAATGCGGCAGCGTTTAAAGCCAAAATCACGCAGTTGGATCAACGCACTGCAGCGGCTTTTGCCGCAATTGCAAGTAGCAAAAAGAAAGTGGTCACTTCGCACGATGCCTTGGGTTATTTAGGCCATCGTTATGCGATTGAGTTTTTCCCATTGCAAGGCATCTCGACCGAAGCCGAACCGAGCGCCAAAGAAATGGCGCGCTTAATTCGCGAAATGCGTAAAAGCCAGATCAAAGCGGTGTTTGCCGAAAATATCAGCAATCCAAAATTGATTGACCAAATCGCCCGCGAAACCGGCGCTAAAGTTGGCCCACCGATTTACTCCGATGCCTTGGCTAAACAAGCGCCAGCCAATAGTTGGTTAGGCTTATTTGAATACAATACCCAAGCTATTTTGCGCGCTTTACAGTAAGCTGCGGCGCTGATCGCGGTGCAAGGCGCGGGTTTGATTGAAGCGCGCTGACTTGTTTTTTTAATGCTAACGCCGGCCATTGCCGGCGATTTTTTGTGTAAACGTATGACGCATCCCAGCCCTAGGCATAAACATCGTTTCATTGTTTTAGATAGCTTTCGTGGCCTTTGTGCCTTGAGCGTGGTCGTGTTTCATCTGCATTTATGGCAAGGCTTTAGCGAGTGGGACTTTTTTCGCTCGGCCGGCTTAATGGTGGAGTTTTTCTTTACGCTCAGTGGTTTTGTGCTGGCCTATCGCTATCAGCAAGAAGCGATGAATGGCCGCGGGTTTGCCCGCTATATGGTGAGCCGGTTTTTTCGGATTTATCCGCTGCATCTGGTGATGTTGCTGCTGTTTACGGTGTTGCTATTTCTGCAAGTGGGTAGTAATGCATGGGCAATGAGTGGGCAATGGTTGTATCAAATTGTCTTGCTGCAAGCTTGGCTGCCAGCGGCAGACCCGTTTGCCTTTAATGGCCCGGCATGGAGTATCAGCGTGGAGTTCTATCTCTATGTGCTGTTCGGGCTAATACTCTGGGCTAGCTGTCGTTTTCAGCGTTGGGCTTTTGCGCTGGTGCTGCTTGGCTGCTCGGCGTGTGTGTATTGGCAAGCCGATTTTGTTGGCAGCGGCGGGTTTCGCGGCATCACGTGTTTTTTCTTAGGCGCTTTGGCGTATCACGGTTTTGATGTGATTCATCGTTGGCATATTGGCCGTGTTTTAGGCTGCATCATTGAGGTATTGCTCTTAATCGCTTTGTATGTGGTGATTACCGCGCAATACCCCATGAAGAGCTTTTTTGCTGCCTGGGCATTCGCGGTGGCGATTATCGGTTTTGCGTTTGAAAGCGGCATGATTTCTCGCGTCCTGCGGCAAGCGTGGTGGGTGAATCTGGGTAAATGGTCGTTTTCAATTTATCTCACGCATTACGCCTTGGTGCATTTGATTCAAGCCGGATTTGAAGCCTTTCTGCCGCAATGGCTTCGCGTAGGCAATGGCTTGGTGTATCTCAGTAGCGGTAGTGCTTGGGGTGATAATTTAATCGGCTTGTCGATTTTGGCCTTGGTGTTATGGCTGTCACGCTGGAGTTATCAGGCGATTGAATTGCGCGGTATTCGTTGGGGCAAGCAAGTTTTGGCACGCGCTTAAACCACTTGTGTAATGCGACCGATCGTCGCTTACCCCGTCGATGGCGGGCTTCAGGTAAAATCGAACATTATTTGACGTGAACAAGACAGCCATGTGGAAACCCAATGCCACCGTTTGCGCGGTGATCGAAAAAGACGGTCGATTTTTACTGGTTGAAGAGCGCATTGAGGGTGAGTTAAAACTCAATCAACCGGCGGGCCATATTGAATTTGGCGAATCGATTATCGCCGCTTGCCAGCGTGAAACGCGTGAAGAAACCGCGTATGCATTCACGCCAACGGCGTTTCAGGGGCTATATCAATGGACGGTACCGGGTAGTGAGCGAACTTATTTGCGCTTTGCTTTTACTGGTTTGTTGGGTGAATGCGATTACACGCTGTCGCTCGATGACGGCATTGAAGCGGCAGTATGGTTAACGCGCGAAGAGATTGTGGCGCGAGCCGATCAGCACCGCAGCCCTTTATTATTGGCGTGTGTGGACGATTATTTGGCGGGGCAGTCGTACCCGCTGGCGGTACTGAAAGATTTTGATAGGTTAGCGAAATGACAAAAATTGTGATTGGATTGTCCGGCGGCGTGGATTCGTCGGTAGCGGCGCATTTACTCAAAGCGGCGGGGCATGAAGTGCACGGCGTGTTTATGCAAAACTGGGAAGACGACAATAGCGACGAATATTGCTCGATTAAAGAAGACAGCATGGACGCGATTGCGGTGGCCGATTTGCTCGGCATCGACATCGAGCTGGTCAATTTTGCGACTGAGTACAAAGACCGAGTATTCGCGCATTTCTTGGCCGAATACGCCGCTGGCCGCACGCCCAATCCGGATATTTTGTGTAATAGCGAAATCAAATTCAAATCGTTTTTGGAATTCGCCATCAAGCTTGGCGGAGCCAAATTGGCAACGGGCCATTACGCCAAAACACGCTTGCGTGCCGACGGCCGCACCGAAATGCTACGCGCAGCCGATCAAAGCAAAGATCAAACGTACTTCTTGTATCGCCTGAGCCAAGAGCAGATCTCGCACGCGGTGTTCCCGCTGGGCGACTTGCAAAAAACCGAGGTGCGGGTGATTGCTGAGCAAATTAATTTGCCGAATGCCAAGAAAAAAGATTCCACCGGCATTTGCTTTATCGGCGAGCGGCCGTTCCGTGAGTTTTTAAATCGTTACCTGCCAAAAACACCGGGCAAAATGGTCACGCCCGAGGGCAAAGTGATGGGCGAGCATCAAGGCCTGATGTACCACACGCTCGGCCAGCGCGGTGGTCTTGGCATCGGTGGCACCAAAGGCAATACCGAGCCATGGTTTGTCGCGGGCAAAAATCTCGAGACCAATGAGCTACTGGTGGTGCAGGGTCACGATCATCCGCTGCTGCTCAATACCACCCTGATCGCCAAAGATTGCTCATGGATTCTGGGCGAAACCCCGCTTGAGGGCCGCTACACCGCCAAAACTCGTTATCGCCAACAAGACGCGGCATGCACGCTGAGCTACGTCGACGGCGGCGTGAAGCTGGTGTTCGACGAGCCGCAATGGGCGATGACACCGGGGCAATCGATGGTGCTGTATAAAGATGAAGTTTGCTTGGGTGGGGGGATTATTCAGTAAGCCATCAAAACAGGGGGCGTAAAATTGTGGAATATATGTTTCATTTCATTTAGCGATAATGCACTTATGAATCGACTGAGTTAGGCTAAAGTCGGCTAATTAGTTGATATTCAAGGAAGGGAAATGGATCAGAAAACAAGCAAAGTTCATATTGAATCAACTCGGCTTTTGATTAATCCTTTTTCCGCCAGTGATGCGGACGAGGCCTTTGCTTGCATTACATCCACGCTTACTCGTTTTATGTCATGGGATCCACCCGATAGCCGTGAAGATTTTGACTCGGTCTGGCGGTCTTGGTTATCTACTATCGATGATGGAACGGACTATGTTTTCGCGATACGTCACATCAGTGACAGTAGTTTCCTTGGTTTGGTTGGCCTCCATCACTTACGAAGCGTTACTCCAGAGCTGGGCATATGGATTAGAGAGGATCGTCATCTGCAAGGATTTGGCCGTGAAGCAGTAGGCTTAATAGCGCAATGGGCTTCGCAGGAGATGGATGTTACAAGCTTCATTTATCCAGTTGCAGAAGACAATCGTCCGAGCCGACTCATCGCAGAGTCTCTGAATGGGGTAATTGTCGATCGTTGTGTAACACGGAAATACAACTCCGTTGTTTATCGTATACCTAGCCAGCATCGTAGCTCCGATTAGCGAAGCGTAATAGGAGGAATGTCATGCGTACGATTACGCTTCGCTAAATCGTACCTACTTGTTGCTATTTTATGGATTCTTCACTTCGCTCATTAAAAAAGCCACTCAATCGAGTGGCTTTTTCATGGGTATTGCTACGCAACCATTGTCTGCAAATGGCTGGAGTTAAATACATCTATTGCATGGTTTCCATCTTCGGGCTGCGGCCCATTAGGTCGGTGATGATTTCGCTGACCGGGACGTTTTCAAACAGCACTTGGCAAACGGCGCGGCTGATTGGCATTTCGATATTCAGCGCAGCAGCTTGGCTCACCACTTCACGTGCAGTCGGTACGCCTTCGGCGACGTGGCCGAGGTTTTTTAACACTTCGTCTAAATTCAAACCTTGCGCCAGCAACAGTCCAACACGGCGGTTGCGCGATAAATCGCCAGTCGCGGTCAGCATCAAGTCGCCAATCCCCGCCAAACCCATCATCGTTTCGGCTTTGCCACCCAGCGCAGTCGAGAAGCGCGCCATTTCAGCCAGGCCACGGGTGAGTAATGCGGCGCGTGCATTGAGGCCAAGGTTTAAACCATCAGCAACGCCAGCGGCAATCGCCATCACGTTTTTCACTGCGGCGCCGATTTCAACGCCGATTAAATCGTCGCTGGCATAAAGACGCAGCACGCTCGTATTCAAATCTTGCACTACTTGCTGAGCAAAAGCGGCGTCGCTCGATGCGATGGTCACGGCAGCAGGTAGGCCTTTGGCGACTTCTTGCGCAAAACTAGGGCCAGATAACATCCCGCGCGGGATTGCATCATCCATTTCTTCGATCGCGACTTGATGCGGCAATTTCATCGTACCGGCTTCAAGGCCTTTACACGCCCATAGCACTGGCGCAGTGCTGCCGAGTTCGCGTAGCGCTTTGAGTGTATTGCGCAATCCAGACATTGGCGTCACGATCAGGATCAAGCCCGCATCGGCAACGGCGTCAGCAAGTGTTGCGGTCACGCTGAGATTGTCAGGAAAAGGCGCGTCGGCGAGATAGCGCTGATTACAGCGTTCTGCCTGCATGTGTGTTACTTGTTCGGCCTCACGCGACCACAGGCTGACGGTTTGGCGGTCAGCAAATCGAATGGCAAGGGCAGTGCCCCAAGCGCCAGCGCCTAAAACAGCAAGTTTCAATGGGTATTCCTCTTGATTGCGCGGAGAGTCGACGCCTTAAGCGCCCCAAACATCTTCCATACGAATGAAGCCCGCTGGAGCGTCGCGATGTTTGACTTTAAGCCAGCCTGAGCCCGCAGAGTCGAGTAGTTCAAGTAGTACATTACGTTCTACTTTATAGATGGTCGCCGATGATTTATTCGCCGCTTGGTGCACGGCACTTGGACGGCTGACTTGTAGGTAGCGACGCGCGAGTACGTCGGATTTTTTAATCCAGCTCAGTGTGCCATCACGATCGCGAACGCGAATCCAGTCGCCTTGCTCGCTGAGCATTTCGAGTGGAATGTTGGCACTGAGAATAAAACGTTTGCTGGCCGTGTCGGCAGGGGCATCATAAACAATGACGCCGTGGCGTGCGGTTGAGCGGTAATCAACCGCCTGAGCGCCACTTGCCAAAACGGCAAGTAGGCTCATGGCGCACACTCGATTTAATAACGCTGATCGCGTTATTAAATTAATGTGTGATTTGTTCATTAGCTTCTTGTGCTGCGGCTTCAGCTTGTTGGCGTTGTTGCATATAAATGCCTTCAAAGTTGATTGGCTGCAAGAGCAATGGTGGGAAGCCTGCGCGAGTTGTTAAGTCAGAAACGGCTTCACGTAGGTAAGGGAATAAAATACTTGGGCAGCCAATGCCGAGCAGTGGGTCAAGTTCAGTTTCTGGCACGTTTTCGATTTGGAATAAACCGGCTTGAGTAATTTCAACCAAGAAAATAGTCCGATCTTCAGCAGTTGCAGTGGCAGTCACTGTTAAGCTGGCTTCAAAAAAACCATTGTCAAAGCTACGCGCTTGATTGCGGAACTGAATGTTAAATTCTGGCTGTTCTTGTTCCATAAATGCATTCGGTGCACTTGGTGATTCAAGCGAGATATCTTTTACATAGAGTTTTTGTACGGCAAAAATCGGTTGTTGTACTTCTTGAGTTTCTTCGCTCATGATCATCCCTTAAAAACGGTTGCGTATATATAAAACTAAATTTTACGGTGCTTCAATAGAAATCATCGCATAGTTTGCGATGTCAATGCCATCGAGACGATACTATTTATTCAGTAATGGGTCGAGTTTACCGGCGCGATCCAGCGCAGCGAGGTCATCAAAGCCACCCACATGAAAATCGTCGATATAAATTTGCGGCACAGTACGTTGACCACGCTCTACCATCACTTGTCTTTGGCTCGGATCGAGATCGACTCGGATTTTAACTAAATCAGTAATCCCTTTGTGTTGCAATAAGCGCTCAGCGCGGTCGCAATATGGGCAAGTACCCGTGCTATACATTGTTACTTTCGCCATCTATTTATTCCTCAAACGGTATTTGTTCTTTAATCTTGTTAAGAACATAGGGGCAAATGAAGCGGAAACAAGACGTAGGGTGGTTTTTTCATGATTGAGAGGGGTGAATATGGTTTCGATGGTTTTAAATTTTATGCTTTTGGAATTTTTTTGATGGTTTATTAGATAATATATGAGCATTTGAATTTAATAAGATAACTATCTTAGTTTTAAATTGATAAAATGTTTTAAATTAGATCGTATTTAATTCAACAACTTAGCGTCTTAGTCCTATTTTGTTTATCACAAGGTGTTGACGTGATCGCAGGGCTGCCGTATATTTCGGCCTCTCTGCTGCTG